>CALURJ010000004.1 GCA_944323145.1 Candidatus Gastranaerophilales bacterium | reverse complement strand
AAGGTGGATGTATTATCAGCAAAGTTGCAAGGAAAATATATTGAGTTTATATTATTAGACACATATGATTTTAATCCAAATGAAAAAATCCTCTGGTTGAAATTGGATATTCCGCACAAAAAGCAGGTTTATTAAAGCCATATTATACGATAGTAAAATGCAAGTATAAGATATAAAAGGTAAAAATGAATAGTTTAAGGTTTTATATATTTTTTAATATTTTTAATATTTTGTTAATTAGTTTCATAATATTCTGTGTGTATGTTAGTGCGGTTTTAACCTTTGATATACAGGGTTCTCCAGGATCCGATATTAGATTTCTTTATGGCGCTGTTATATTTATTACCTATATTACATTGAAGCTAATGCTTCCAAAAATATTTATAAAATGGGCAAAAAAATATGATAAATCGATAATTAGTCAATTTGTAAATTATCTTGCTAATAAGCCTAATATTAAAAAGAAAATTCTTTTATTTGCATTTTGTTATGATTTACCTGTTTTAATTTATGTTATTTCTCAATATCTTAACTATTCATTTGTAGAGGCTCTTATTTATATAATGACTTGGTATACAATATTATATGCAGGTGGCATTTTTCTCTTTTACCTGATGTTGTATAAAGAAATTAGAAAAAATAAAATGTAATATGGATATAAAAATCTGGAAATAATTATATATGAAAAAAGATAATTTTTATTTATGTTTAAATGTTTTAAATATATTACTTTGTTTATCTACATATTTAACTCTACTTATCTTTTTTATAATTTTTAGTATTGCAGAAAATAGTTTTATTCCAATTTGTTTAATATTTTTAAGCATACTTATAAAAATTATTCTTTTGTATGTATTATTTAACACTTTTGAAAAATCTTTTCCAAATTTTACATTAAGCAAAGTAGCAATAGAATTAAAAACTAATATAAGTAGTAGAAAATCAACACTGTAAAAGAATATATTGTTTGATTTCATTTTTCACATGGTTTGATTATTTTGGATTAACTTTAAGTGATGTAAGGTGCAAAAAATTGCACCCTGTGTGAATTTCTACTTGTCATTATTGAGATTCTTTCCAAAATGTTCTGCTATTGCATAATCCTCTTGTGCTTCTTTTCTTAAATCGAGCGACTCTTTTGCTTTTCCTCTGTTATAATAAGCTTCAGCCTCATCAAGTTTAGGATAGACAGGTCCATCGAATTTAAGCTCAATTGCCCTAGTGTAATCTTTAATTGCTTCTTTATATAACCCCAAGTCATATTTTATCAATCCTCTGATATAATATGCCACATCAAAACTGGGCTCTAGTTCAATCGCAATAGAGAGATCCTTTATAGCTTCTTGATATAAATCTAAGTCATATTTTACCAATCCTCTGACATAATACGCCCCAGCAAAATCAAGCTCTAGCTCTATCGCTTTGGTTGTGTCTTTTATAGCCTCTTGATGTAAACCTAATTCAAATTTTACTAACCCTCTCATTACATAAGATGCAGCATTATCAGGTTTGAGTTCAATAGCTTTATTGTAGTCTTCAACAGCTTCCTTGTATAAGTCTAAACGACTTTTTTTAGTACCTCTTTTATGATAATATTCAGAATCTGGCTTCAGTTCAATACCCTTATTATAATCTTCTATCGCTTCTTCAGATTTGCCTAACAAGAATTTTATAGTACCTCTGTTATGATAATTTATAGCATAATCTGGTTCTAGTTCAAAAATGGGATGGTAGATTACCTCAGTATATGATGGAAAATACTGTTCCGTTTGTTAATTTAAATGCAACAAAAACTAAGTAACTTATAGTATAAATCTTTAAAGAAAAGTCTTAGTGTATTGCCGGATGTTATAGTCCGGCAATACTACGTTTATAATAGTATTCAACACATATATGAGCTGCATAGCATAGGTTTGGTAAAATCTACAAACTCATCTTCTCAAGAATCAATATCTATCATAAAGATAGATTCTGGATAGAAAATTCTTAATTATATGTCCCCGGTTTTTCAACGTTATAGTGTTGCGATTGCTTCTTGAATCCACCATAAAATAAATGTAAACTTTTGTAACAAATTGCCGCAAAAGATTAAAGTTTTCTTCAGAAAATGCCGTTAATAGAGAAAATAAGGAAGGGAAAACGGAAGAAATGGCTGAAATTCACGGTTATAGCGCTAAAGCACTCATAAATTTCTTCAGGAAGCCCGAAAGTGATGAAGGTGCAAAGATTTCATCTAAAGAATCTTTGGAGATTTCTAAATATTTGCAAGGAAATCCGGATTTAAACGCTGAGGACAAATCACTTCTGATTCAAGCTCTCGCAGAAAGCAATGAAGTGCGCAATAAAGAAAACACAAGCCGCTCTCAAGATTTTAATGCGCGCTACTCAGATTTGAATACCAACCCCCGATATACCCGCGAAAAAAAAGAAGATAGATACGGTTATCAGTACCAATGTATCTATGACGGCGATAAATTAATAGGGATAATAGACCGTAATTCAGTAAGATTTTACAATGATGAAAACGGCGGAGAAATATACCGTCTTGACGGAAGCTATGACTGCAGATTTGAACAACAGGCAAAAGATGCTGACACTGATGAATACGTTGAAGAAACACACTACTATCCGGACGGAACTACCGAAATTTTAGATAAACATGGCAATTCCGTTATCTATGATAAAGACGGAAATGAAGTTGAGAAAACACGCACAGAAATGACTGACGACGGACCCGTAGAAATAACGATTAACCGACAGGAAGGGCTGAAACGAGTACTGAACAGGAACGTAGAAGGTGCCGTATATGATAAAGAAGGGAATGTTGTCTATAAGGTATATACATACCTTGATGCGGCAGGACGTATTGACCTTCAAACAAGAGAATACCCGGACGGACGGGTAATGACATTCTCTCCTCAGCATAAGACAGAAAATTTGACCCTAAAAGACAAAGAAAGTATAACATCTACTTATCTCGCTAAAGTAAAAGAAGATGTAAGTAATGCTTTAGCAATACTAAAAGATTATGAAGCCGGAAAAGGTATCTTAGATTCAACTGCACAATTGTTTATGAAAGATGAAGCAACCTCTGAAGCAAAGATACAATATTATGAAGAATTATTGTCTAAACTCGAAAGCCTTGAAAACCTTTCGCAAGAGAAGTTTGAAGCGGAATTTAAACGCTTATTCGGAAAAGAGTTTAATTATTCTGCAGCATATACATTAAACAGAAGCAATGAAAATTTAATATTGGCTTCTAATACTTTAAAATCAATGGCCGCAATAGATTCCGCACTGGAATTAGTTTTGCCGGAAGAAGAAACTGTAAGCTTTTTGGATAAAAACTCACCCTTTTATAACAAGGCAAAAAGTACACTTGATTCTATTCCTAAACTCCCGGAAAAAGAATTTATTGCAAAAGCAAAAGACCGTGAGTTTGTTAACAGAGCTTATCAAGCACTATCTACAATAATGGGGAAAGAAAATGCACAGGAATATCTATTCTCTATGTATTCATTGTTCAGTGATGAAGATGAAGTAAAAACACGTATAACATCTGCCTTAAAGGAAATAAAATCATCATTGTCGAAAGAATATACAACCCTAACACGCGGAAAAGGCATAGAATTTTTGCAGCAGCAAACTGCTTCTGCTTATCAGGAAGCATTTGCTTTCGAAAAAACTTGCGCGGAAGACGCCTCTGCCCTCGTAGAAACATATATGCAGACAGAAGCATATTTGGAAACCGGCATAACTGTTGCAGTAAGTTTAGCGACCATGGGCACAGGAGCGGTGGCGTCTATTGGCCGTGCGTGTGTATCCCGTCTGGGCGCAAAAGTCGGTAATCTGGTAGCCAAAACCCTTGCAACAGCTTTGAATGCAGCAGTTCCATCAGCATTAACCTATGTTGATTATGCAACCAGTGGGAGGAGTATAACATCGGCTACACACGCAGAGGCTCTTGAGGAATTTAAATCCGGAATGAAATATGGCACATTTGGTACATTTGTGTCAGGCCCTCTGGGAAATGCAATAACAAAATTTGCAGGTACAAAGGGGATAAACAGTCTTGCTGCTAATTGTATAGGTACCGGAATTGAAACGAGCGCAGATGTAGTATTTGACCGTATGACAACAGATTTGAGCCTGAAAGACTCTTTTATGCAAAATGGCGGTATGAATTTTGCTATGATGCTGTTAGGCGGTCAAGTTGCTAAAAGAGTCGAGAAAAGTCAATTAAGAAAATTGAATAAAAAAATCGAACAAAATTTGCAGAATATAAAGATTACGAAAAATGATGACGGAAGTTACAAACTGACGGCAGACGGAAAGGTACTGGATGAAAAGGTCTCGCCTTCTATGGCACTGGGAGTAATTATCTCTAAAGCCAAACACGATGCTGAAACCTCGCCTGAAATTGCAAATCTGCCAAGTGTTTCTCAAGCGGCTGAAGTGATAGTATCGAAATCTGAACAAGCAACTATAGCTCCAAATCAGGCTGCAGTACTTGAGAATTTTGCTGACTTTATTTCTAATTTAAATGCAAGCAAAGTTTCATATGAGACATATACTGACAATAATGGCAATAAAATTATCAAAATAGTATCATCCGCAGATAGACAATCCCCTGTCAGTGGAGTTGATTTTAAGTATAATGTGTTGAAATATGGTCAAGACGGGAAGCTGTTAGATGTTGCCGAAAATGTTACAGATAAAGATATTACTGAAAAATTTGGAAAACTAAAAGGCAGACAAATTGTTGATAATTCTTATGGTAACAATTCCGGTTATCTTTATGCCGGAATTCCTTTGCCACTAGATAAATTAATAAAAGACATAAAAAACACTCTGAGGGTTAAGTCTTTTATAAAAAAACATGGTATAAGTACGGAGGAAGCAGCTAGACTTGAAAGTGTATTAAAAAAGGTTTTAGATAAAGCTCCAAATATCAATTTGAAAGAATATTATATATATGATCTATTTAATCAATTGAGATGGATCGAGTCAGAATATACAAAGAATTGTTTGGATGCAATAAGTGAAATTATCATTAAATGTAACGAAGATGAAAAAACAATGAGAGCTTTGAAGTGGCTGATTGGTCAGATGGAGCCTAAAACGAATGATTCTGGTATAACGAATGATTCTGGTATTGATTATGAAGAACTTTCAAATTTATTAAATTCAATTGTTGAGAATAATTTGTCTTCTGCTCAAATTAAGGCATTATTGCTGCAAGGTGGCAACTATGAAGCTTGGGACAAGCTTAATTTTAATTGTATGAGTAAACTAACTGAATTAATGCCGATTCTTAAAAAATTGGATACGACCCAATTGGCAAATATACGGAATATTGTAAAATATGAAAATTCCCCGGAAGCACTGAGAGATGTGACTGTTAGCAGCAAGAAGTCTATGTTAAAAATAATCCAAACTATACCTGATGAAATTAAAAATGAATTTGAAAAGCAGGGTTTTCATATACGTAATTTAGAAGCAGATTTAATTTTATCAACTTCATTAAAAGGTTATGATGTAAAGACGGATAAAGCTTCAAGAAATCGCTTCTTAAAATCTGTGATATCCAATAATAACGTACAGGCAGCTAATATTTTGGCAAGTGAAGATTTCGCAGATTTTCTTAAACAATACTCATCGTCAGGGCTGCCGTTAGGATATTCCAGACAGAATTTTGTTACAGACTTGAATAAGGTTCTGGTAGAACTCGAAGCAACTGATAAGCAGAGGGTTTTAAAGCAATTAAATATTAATATAAACCAAAACACCTTCTCCGGTTTTGTAAAGCCGGAAGGCCTAAAACTCGATGAATTTAAGCCTGATGTACAAATAGCTGTCGCAAAAGCACAAAAAATTGCAAATAAGTTTGTTCATCAAAACGAAATAAAATGTGATAATCCTGAGATAAAAGCTTTGCTTGATGATTTAATACAAGGTTTTCCTGAATTTGTTTCTATTATTGGTAAACAAGATGCAGCACACGATAATGCTTTAGATATTCATATTTTGACAGTATTGAATAATGCAATGAAAAATCCTGAATATACCAAACTTTCAAATGCAGATAAAACTGTTTTGAAATTCTCCATATTGCTGCATGATATTGGTAAGCGTGAAGGGGTGGGTGATTCCGGGGGAGCTCATTCTGTAGAGAGTGCGATTTATGCGAATTCAATTCTTGACGGATTTTCTTTAAGTCAAGAAACCAAAGAGCGAATTGTTAATATGATACGTCATCATCATTATAGTGCAGAAAATAATTCTGAAAATTTTGGAAAGTATTTTAGAACCTCAGGTGATGCGACCGTTGCAAAAATATTAGCCCAATCGGATTATAAAGCAAGATTTGGTAATGAATTGCCAGTAAATAAATATCGCCAAAATTTTGAGAATAATCCGATGTTAGTGCACAAAAACCCTCTGGCAGCAAAAAAATATCCTAAAGTGATACGGACAATTAATGGAAAGGCTTATGAAGTCCCTGTATTAGATTGCTCAAAACTTTCGCCTGATACCGATATGTTTCAATATGGTTATCCTAAAGGTACAAAGTTAAAAGATATAACTGTTCAGGTGCATAATGTCACAAATGCGAGTAATATAGCAAATATTCTTGAGAATTATATTGATCCTAACAAAGATATGACATTATCAACCAGTTTGAGAAAATTAATTTCATCAGATAACGTATATGGTACTTATGGTGTTATTCTTTCAACAACAAGAATGAACAGGGGAGGTGGAGATTTTTATTCGAAAATAGACGGACAATACCAAAAAGGATTTAATGAGTTTTTTATACCAGGACCTGCGCATTTTGCAAAACTTAGTAAAACAGGTTTTGATCGCGATACATTTTATTATGATATTGATAGCTATTTTGCAACACTGAATTATCCGTCTCAAATAAGAGAGCAAATGATTAATGGCAGGTTATTTACTAAAGAAGAATTAACTGAAATATGGTATAAAGCAAATGAAGAAGCAACAAGCACACCCATAAATGAAATCTTTGCACTAAATCCTAAAGTTGAACAAATTATTATTCATAAACAGATGCTTCCAGAAGAAATTCCTGATGATTTAATAAAACTATCAAATAAATACAACATTCCGATTATAATCGTGCCCTCAAAAGTAAGAAAAAGGTAGACTTTAGTCTAACAGTGCGTATCATAGACTCTTCGAGCTAACTAAAAGATTAAATTGTCCTCAACTTATAAACTTCTCAACCCTCAAAACTACAACCGGCACCCACCCCAACCCTCCCTCATAAGGGAGGAAACCTTGCGTACGTCAAGAGTACAACCCCACTTCCCTTATGAGGGAGCGGATTTGCGGACAGATGGGGGTAAATATGAAAGTCCTGATAGCAAACAGACTGAATCGACTAAGCCGTAAGGCTTAAAAGTGAAGCTCTGTGAGCGTGGAGCAAATACAAGGCAAGGTTTGGATGGGTGCCAGCCCGCAAGGAAAAATACGCAATTATTTCCTACGCCTTTACGGGCGTGGAATTGAAGGGCTGTTGCGGATAAACCCGCAATCTTTCGCTCACTATCATTATGCTTACGCATAACACGTTCGCGGTGCAAAACTTATGCTTTGAGAGACATTGCAGGAATTTCATTTTTAGCGATTTCCGACTAAAAAAATCAAGATATATTTGAAACACACCCCTATTAGTTCAAAAAAATCAAATTCCTGCAATGTCTGTTCAACCATAATTTCATATGTTTAATTTAAAAATTATTTTTGCCCAAAATAATCATACCATTTGAACTAGTACAAAAATAGCTTAAAAGCCTTGTCTTGAAAGTATTTGCCCAAAATAATCACACCATCTGCCCTGACCAGCAAAAGAGTCATTTGACCGGTTGCTGGGTCAAATGGTTTGCTTGCTTCCTACCCCTCAAATCCACGCCAAATGCCGATTACCCAAAATAATTTTTAATAATTTTCAATTCTGACAAATTTTAATCAACTAATGACGAACATTTATCTTTGATATCAAGTGCAATATCAAGCGCGTGTTTTTCTTTGATTCCGATATTTTTAGCTACTGCTAAAATATCCTCTAAACTTGGATTTTTACCCTCGCCATTAATTGTTGTTGCGTGTTCTCCGTTAAAAGATGAACTATAAGTTAAATCATACGCAGGAGACAAATGCCATTCTTTTTTGTTTTCATCATACAAAAACGAGAAATTTTTTGAATGGTCATCTCTATTATGCGCAAAAACATTAAAGCACATCAATCTGTATAATTGCTCAATATCTTTATAATTCTTTGTGAGCTCAAGAGTCAATTTCATCAAAATATTATAATCAAGATTCGGCAGACGATGACTTGTTTCTAATAATCCGCTAACAGAAACCATGTGTACTTTTTTACCGTTTTCCCTATCGAATCGTTTAATTCCAAAATATCCTGAGCAATTTTTGGATTCAAAAAGCCGAGTTTCGCTCATCTTTATTCCGCAGTCTTTTGCGACAAGTGAATATTTATATTCCTGTTCGCCTATATTTTTCGGATCCTGCGAGGATGGGAATTTAATTATCCAATCTTCTCCATTTATTTTTGTCAAAATTTTTGGTCTTGCACCGCCTGATGAACCGCCGAGTTTAAAAAGTTCATCCAAGTTATCAGAATTTTGCGATTCTAATATTTTCGAACATTCTTGTGCAAGTTTATCATAATCAGACTCTTGGTTAGGTGTTTCAAACTTATGCTCAGGTTGATAAGTTAATGCACCCATTCCGCTTTCTTGAACTACAGCAAGACGATTTAGACTATCAATTTCGCTTGGGTTAATTTTGTTTTTCAAAAATAGCCTATCAACAAGTAGTCTACCCCAACCGTCAGGTAAACTGTCGTTAAATACTCCAAATAAACCGTTAAAAGGCTCATATTTTGGTAAAAAAACTTTTTTTTGAAGAGGTAGTGAGAATGGTGAAATACTAAAACCTGTGGCAAGCCATTTGCTATCATATTCAAAAGCAACAAGCCTATCCGGAGTTTTTGCTAAAGTCCCGACTAATTTATCGTTATAAAAAACTTTAAGGTATTTATAATTATCCATTTTTTTACCCTTTTATGATTTCATCAATTGAAGTGTAAGTTTTTTGTGTAAACAAATTTTCAAGGTCGTTATCTAAATCAAGTGCAATGACAATTTTTATAAACGATTGCAGAGATATTTCATACTTTGTTTCAAACCTTTTTATGCTGCCAAGACTAACTCCGGATTTTTGCGCTAAAACCTCTTGCGAAATCTTTAACCTTTTTCTACGTTTTTTTATCTTCTCCGCTAAATTTTTTGCAATTTCATTAGGAGTTTTTTGATTTAAAAATTGATTGTTCATAGATAATATATTAACTGAAATTATCAAAAATGTCAATATATAGATAATATATTATCTAATCATAAAACAACATCAAAGTTTTATTATGATGTATTTTTAGGGGTAAATTTTTTCAACTTTTGACAAAATTTCGAAGAAAAATTTTGTATGTCTTCCCCTATGTCCGGATTTGACGCAACTCTGATTTACAATGTTGTAGAAGAAGGAAAATGACATAAAGAAAATACACCATTTAAAAAAATACAAATTGTTACTGTAAATATTTTGTACTAGTATGATTTTAATATATTGCACAAAATTGGAGCTTCATTATGAATTTGATAGAACAAATAAAATATTTTGAATTGTTAAAGCCAGAAATAGACAAAGAAATTAAAAAAGACGAAATTTATAGAGCAAACTTTGTAAAAAAATATTCTATTAATAAAATTGAAAATATGCACATTGATGAATATGTGTCAGGAAAACCTAATTCTTTTTGTTATAGATTAGAAGAAGAATTAAAAAGCCTAGGTAGTATTGCTGGTTCATTTGCTAGTAAAAAATACGGAGTTTATTATAATAAAGATAAAAGGACATACATACACCTTTCTAAATTCGGAGAAAACTATAAAGAAGCTTTTTTAAATGTAAAAAATGAGATAATTAATTTAATTCGTGACGGAAAACAACATAACTTAGAAGCTATAAAATCTAATAAAATTAGTCCTATGTTTAAAGGAAAGATACTTTCAACATATTATCCAGAGGATTATCTTGCTATTTTTGACAGTAATGAATTAGATAAATTTATTGATTATTTTTGCCCTACTAAGAATTCTAAGAATCTAAATCCTGTCGATAAAAGAGAGCTTTTAGTACAATTCAAAAACAAAAATCAGTATTTAAAATATTATTCGATGAGAGAGTTTTACGCTTTTTTATATAAAACTCTAGATTCAGATGATAAAGTATTACAAAATATAGAATCACAGCTTGAAGGATTAAAAAATTTAAATGATGATGATATCCCAGATATTTATGCAGAATTAAAAAATACTGATGCTGAATATATAACATGTAAATATAAAGATGCCATCAATATCCAAAAATCAAAATTTTCAATTTTAAGAAAATCTATTGAATTTGATAAACAAAATCAATTAAAAAAAGAAACAGGTAGTAGAGGCGAAGAAATTGTTAAAAAAGCTGAAGAAAAAAACTCATAAATTTAGGCATGAATGATAAAGCAAAATTAGTCTCAATTGTTTCTTCGGATAATACATTGGGCTATGATGTAAAATCATTTAATGAATTTGGTGAAGAAATTCATATTGAAGTAAAATCAACAAAAGGTAATGGTAAAAACTATAAGTTTTATATTACTCAAAATGAGTTGGAAAAAAATAATAATGACAGTACGCATACTATTTATTTAGTAACGGCAGTATCAACTCATAAACCTAAAATTCACATATTGGGTAAATTAAATAATAACATAACATTAACCCCTATTCTATATTCAGCAAATATAGAACTTAACTAACATTTTCATTTAAACTAATAAGATTTCGCATATTATAATATATTATGGATATTTTAGACAGATTAGCAAAGTCAAAATTCAGAAGCAGATTTAAACTGCGTGCAAAAGAGCTTGAATATATTAAGGACAAAGGACTTGATACAATCCATTCTCATGCCTGCGATTTTATTAGGGATAGAGTTGCTCCGGCAGAACCTGTAAACGACGGTAAACAAACCCCGATGCGAGGTCATCCGGTTTTTATTGCCCAACATGCAACTGCAACTTGCTGCCGCGGGTGTATCGAAAAATTGCACAAATTTCCCCAACACAGAGAACTCACCCAAACCGAACAAAAATATCTCGTTTCAATAATTATGGAGTGGATAAACCGACAAATTAATTCAAACCACGTTTTATAACCGTTCAAACGAGTTTCAACCTATTTTTTTAGTTTTGGTGTAATAATGTTTTTAATAAATTTATCCATTGGCATATTTTTGCAATTCTCGCATTCTATACAGGGAAGATTCTTGTTAGGCTTGAATATTTTACATTCTTTACAGCTAATTTCTTCAATATCCACATTTGTAGATTTGCAAAATTTACTTAATTGATTATTAGGTTTCAAGTTAATATTATATATTTTTTTACTTAATACTTTGTTCAAGTCTTCTTCTTGCAATCCAAAATTCATTAAAAAATTAGCTGATAAATCTGTTTCAGGGAAAGAATATCCAATAACATAAATATTATTTGCGTTCTGAAGACTATTTTTGGCGATCTGCCAAATTTGCGAAATATATGAATTTTTATAAAACAATGTTTTATCAGTTACAGGTGGAATTATAAATGGAGAGTACCCAGAAGGTAATGCATAATTACTTGCGGAAGGATTAAATAATATACGATTGGTATCACTGTTTGCTTTGTATATCCAATTTATAGAACCATGGAGTTTTAAAATTTTTGGGAAATTATTACTTTCCAATTTTAGATAATCTTTAGCATCGAATGTTTCCATAGGGATTTGATAATATTGTTTATTTATGGGATTAACATTCATTTCCGAGCTAAAAGCAACAAAATCTGAAGGCGTTTTTTGTAATAAATTTTCCAATAATAAATCATAATTAAAGGTTATGCATGTTGAACCTGTTTTATTTATGTATTCCCCTAGTTTTAAATATTCTTCTTTGATTTCATTTGTTTGGTATGTAAAACAATATGAAATTCTATATAGAATATCGTAATATAGTGCTTTATCAATATTTCTCTCTGTATTTGTTTTCCATGGAAACTCTGCATATAAATATGTAAGTAGATGTTCTATATTATTTCTTATTTTTGGAGGTAATGTAAAATAATATTTTGCGACCATTGATGTTGGCTTATCAAATCCGTCATGCTCCGCAAAAGCTATCATTTTATAATTTTTCTCTATTTGCTCACTTAATTCTTTTAATGTAGGATATTTAGGATTTAATGCTTTAGAAAAACCTGCACCAAAAATAAAAACATTTTCGTTAAAATTTAATTCTTCATATTGTTTCGTTAAATCTTGTTTCATATAAGGATTCTACAACAAGAATCAGAAAATTTAAATGTTTTCAATATACCAGTTACTATTTCCAAAATGATTAAAATTCCATTGTAGCTCAAAATAAAAATTAAACTCCAAAGAGTTGTCATCTTTGAGGTTCCAGGAATACTTATTTAATTGTGTTTTGCGATAACTTTCATACGCATCCTGAATTTCTTTTGCAAACTTTTTTCTGAATTCGGAATACGGAATTTCTAATGTCTCTTTGGTTAATTTATTTTTCAAAATCATCTTCAAACCCTCTTATATTATCAAGTTCAATATTGTATCTTTTGCCAGTTTTATCAACACAGGTCGCGAAATCTACTGTTTTATCGGCAAACTTGTTCTCCCATAAACAAATTAGCAAACCGATTTCTTGTGTTTTTAAGTTTAAAATCTTTGTCCCATATAGCTTGTAATCTTTTTCAATCATAGTTTAACCTTTCGTTATTGTAATATCAGCGTAAATTTCGTCCGGTTTTTCAGGATCAATCAAAAAATCTTTATCAAATACATATCTTTCACCATCCGGTGCGACGCAGCCGACAATATTGGGTTCACCAAAACATAAAACCGTAAACTCTTCGCTATCTTTTTCAAACCAGCCTTTGAGTTTCTTCAATCTGTACTTTTTACCAATTTCAATCATAGTGTGCTCCTTTCAAGCTACACCATTCATCACTCTTTCTGTGGGAAACATCAAGTGTATACGTATAAAATCGTATCATTTGGACATAATAATTTTGAACACGATTTAAACGGCTTTTAAACACCTTTTAAACGGCATTTAAATTTCGACATCTTTTTCGTGATCTATAAAGAATGCATTTAAGACATCTGCATCATTTCGCAGGTGTTTAACAACTGGCGCAAGATTATAACACTCTTCAATCTCCGGCTGATTCACTACGAAATAATCAATAACTACAGCTGTGTTATAAATATTCTCTGCCCACTTACTTAATTCCTTAAACTCTTTAGGAGTAATATTTAATCCGACTTTTTCCATACGACCTCCTTTAACGTGCCGTATTCATCACTCGAAATTAGAAATAAATCAAGTTATACATTAAACTCTATATTTAATTTCTTTTTCCTATCTTGCCAATCTGGCATATGGACACTAATAAAATTATAAAAAGATTTGTTATGAAATGGATATAAGAAGTGGGTAATTTCGTGTAAAATTACATATTCAATACAATATATGGGAGCCATATATAAATACTCATTTATAGTTATGGTATTATTTTCAGGATTGCTTGTACCCCAACATTGTTTCATTTTTCTTATATTTATAGTTGGTTTAATTTTTCCATGTTTTCTTATTATTGGATAATACTTATCCAATATATTTTGATAAAGACTTTTCATTTCTATTCTTGAAAATTCTTTATACTTCTTTTCAAGATTGCAACTAGAGTTTTTAATATAAAAAATTATTTCTTTATCGTTTAATTCTATATTATTTTGTTTTGCATTTTTAATATTTACTATATAAGAATGACCAAGTATTTTTACACAGCCACCTTGTTTTAAAATATTCTTATTTTGAATCGACTGCAATTTTACTTGTTTAATATTATGCTTAAATATCCAATTTTCTTTTTCTTTCAAGAATTTTGAAATATCCTCATCAGAACAATCAATTGGTACAGAACAATTAATTTTTTTATCCGGAAGGATTCTGATATTGTAGTTTTTTACTTTTTTACGTTCTACGTTAATTAAAAATCCTTGCTTTTCTTTTAATAAATAATAACTTTTCATTAGAATATACTCTTTGCTGTCATTAATATATCTTCTTCGATTTTGTCCAATTTATCCATTGGCAAATTTATACCATTATCATCAAGAAAATCAAATATATTATCCTCGATCTCTTGTTTAATATTATTTATTAGAACTGTATTGTATTGCCAACCTGGTTTTTGCGAATTTCTAAAAGTATTTTTTATTGATATTGCTAATTTACCAAGTTGATTATCTATCTCATCATTTTCATTGATTTTTATTATTTGTTCAAGTTCTAATTTTAGATTACCGTAGAATCCCTTTGATTCATCATCATCTGAAATTATTGTAGGATATTTATTCCCAACAAATCCTTTTTCATAATCCTTTTCTAAATCTTGCATTTGTGCTAAATATGCTTCTTCGTTTCTTGATCTGTTGTATTCAGCAATGGTTTGGTCAAGTCTTTGTCTAAATGTCATATATAAAATAGGGTCTTTTTCTCTATTTTCTGACAAGCTTGTGGAGATATTATTCACCATAGCTTCTGCTTTAGCTCTTTTTGATGGAAGTTTATCGAGTTCTTTTTCCATTGTCTCTTTATCTGATAGATACAATGGATTTATCACTATTTCATCTGCTTCAGCAGAAACAAACTGATTTAATAGATTTTTTATAGATGATTCATATACCGAAAAATCAACAGTTTCACCAAATCTCAGTTTTATTCCGCTTCTAAGTTTTTGTAAGTAAACATAATCTTTCTGCAATTTTTGAATTTCATCAATTCCAATTCCTTCATATACATTATAATTACTTATGGCGGTATCTAATGAATTAGAAAAATTAAGTAATTTTTCATAAAAATCTTTTCTTATTTCTTCATCTTTGAATAATAGTTGAATTTCTTCCGTATCATTTGTATTATGACCGTCAAAGAATTTCATTACTTCACTATGATTAGAATATAATTCTTTCTTAATATCTTCAGGTCCATAGATAGTTTTTTGAATATCGTCTTGATCATATTCATTCATGCCGGATTCTTTATCTGTATATAAATCCATAGCAGAAGTTAAATTTTCAAATATTCCATAAAAATCAACTATTCTACCATTCTTTTTGCCCGGAAATACACGATTTACACGAGCAATTGCTTGTAATAAATTATGCGTTTTCATTGATTTATCTATATATAAAACTTGCGCAATTGGAGCATCAAAACCGGTAAGTAGTTTGTCTTTAACTATTAGTATGTCAATATCTTCGCCATCTGTAAAACTATTTTTTGCCCAGTCTTCGTAGGCTTCATAATTTTGACCATATAATGGTTCTATTTCAGTTTTAAAGAAATTCGCAATTTTATCTTTGTCATTATTGTCAGCCTCTTCTCCTTCTGCTTTGGCTTCAGGAGATATAACAACTGCGGATTTCATACCAAGACTTTTTAAAAGCTTGTGCAATTCTATTGCGCTTACTCTTGAAGATTCAGCAATCATAGCTTTAAAACCATTTGGCTTAATATATCGTTCATAGTGTTGCTTAATTGCATATGCTAGACAGGTCAGTCTTGGCATAGTTGGTGCAATACTTGCAAATCGACTATACTTTCTTTTCAAATCTTCTTGTTGCATTTCAGTTAGACCAATTAAACTTTGTTCTAAATATTGGTCAATTGCATCACTGGTAGTTTTTTGCGGGATTTTACGTCCTTCATAAACAAGTGGTACAATAACTTTATCTTCTTCTGCTTTGTTTATCGGATAACTATCAATTAATGGTCCAATACGTTTATATGTATTTTGTTTCTCTGTTTTTAATAAAGGTGTACCGGTAAACCCGATCTTAACGGCATCCGGTAAAACATCTGTCATAAAGTTATGGAAATTACCACTTTGAGTTCTATGGCATTCATCTATTAGAATAAATATATTTTTATCATTCAGTTTTGTTTTTTGTTTTGCAGCCTTTTCGAATTTATGAATAACAGTTGTTATAAGGGTTTCACCTTCATCTTTTAATAAATCTATTAAACCTTTTCCGGTTTTTGCTCTGGCCGGACTCATTTGAGTGTTAGAAAAATTATCTCTTAACTGTTTATCCAAGTTTATTCTGTCGTTGACCAAAACAAACCGGGGATTTTTAATCCCTGAATTTTTTTCCTGAGATATTGCAATTATCTTTTTAACAAGCATTACCATTGTTAAAGATTTGCCACTACCCTGTGTATGCCAAATTACACCATTTCTGGTGCCTTTATCATCATTTAAAGTAATACGTTCTATTGCTTTTTGAATTCCAAAAAATTGTTGATAACGTGCAACTTTTTTTACATTGTTATCATAAAGCGTAAAATATTGTATTATCTCAAATAATCTTTCAGGTGTTAGCATTGCAATAATACTTTTATCCTGCTCTTTTGGGACTCTGCCTTGTATATATTTGTCTAATTGTTCGTTTATCCATTCGGTATTTTTTTCCTTCCAAGGAACAAAATATTCAAACTTTGTACCACAGGTACCATATTTAAAACTATGAGGGTTCATTGCAATTACAAGTTGTGCGAACTTAAATAGATGTGGTATTTCATCAGCTTTCCAATTTTTAATATTTTGTTTTATACCCTCTTCTATACTTACTGCTGATTTTTTACATTCTATTACAACCAGTGGAATTCCATTAACAGTTAAAATAATATCAGGACGTTTTTTAGAACGATCCAACTTTTGAACAGAAAATTCTTCTGTAACCCTTAAAATATTATTTTCAGGATGTTTCCAATCTATAAATTTTAAATCAAAAGAAGACTTGCCGCCATCATACAAATCTTCTTCGTAGCTTTTTCCATATGTCAAAAGATCATAAATTTCTTTTGATGTTTTCATTAAGCCTGATTGAAGAGGAATGTCAATATCTGAAATGGCACGTGCAATATTACTTGAAGAAAATTGAAATTTTTCTCCTTTATAGTCATATCTTTGACTTTTTAAAAAGTTCATTAAGTCATCTTTTAAGATAACATTATATAAACTGCCGCGCTGTTTTTCTGCTTCAGTTGGAGATATATAAATCCAACCTAATTTTTCCAACAATTTAATTGCCGGTTCTTGGCTTTCTGGTCTTTCGTTATGTTGATAGTGATTTAATTCAGTCATTTTTATTCCTTTATATTTTATAATTCTTTTTCAATAAATGGCAATACTTCAGCGATATCGTATGTATTTTCAACAATTTGTCCGTTATGGAAGTTGCATGGTACTGAAAATGCTCCTGAGTAACTTCGTTTACCTTCAATAATTGGGATATAAAAATCCATACTATTTTCTATTCTATAATCCAGTGAACTCTTTATTAAATTTGAGCAAACATCATCTTTTTCATATAAATACCGAGGAGAATACCTGACAGCGAATAATATTATGTTTGCTGCGATTGCATTTATGCAATTTTCTAAAGTTGCTAAATGAAAATTCTTATCTCTATTATGTTTTAATTTATTGTATGCATCATACCAATCAATGGATTTCGATGGTTCTTTAGAATTCCAATTTTCAAAAGGGCAGCATTTATATGGATTTGTGTACCCGACAAGCGATAATTTATATCTTGTTAAATCAATATATTCTGTTAATTTAACATAATCTTTCATGCTGTCATTTTTACCAAAATTGTATTTTTTTAAACTACATTCTAAGTCTGAACACGCTAAAAATAACAATTCTCTTGCTTTATGGCTATATGCCTTTAACCCCTCTTTTGATGGTTCAACGAATAACAATAGCTCTTGTAATTTTTGAACCAGTATGCCTAAATCTCTTTTTGCTCTGTATGCATCAGGGACAGTAAAATCGAGTTCTTTTTCGATACTATTTTGCATTAAAGGTTTCCAAATGTGTTTATACTTAACACCTATTTCCATATTCTCTTTTTTTAATATCGGATATTCATAGGCATTTTGAATAACTTTTTCAATATTATAGTTACTATCGCATATTAACTGAGCTCTTATTTGCGGAGCAGAATCAGCATAAACAACCTGTAGAAACACATTTTGTTTTTTGTGATTTTGATATGCTATGAGGAGCATTCCATCCTTTTTAGCAAAATAAACATCCGTTTTCATTTTACACCTCATTAACCCTTACAATTCCGGTTAAAAGTAATTGAGAGAGTGATTTTTTAAGTTGTTTATAGTGTTCTAATTCTTGTTCTAGTAATTCAATTTCTCTATCACATTGAGAAAGTTTGTTGACGATATTTTCTTGTTTTTCTATGCTTGGAAGCCAAAATTTAAAATTTTTCATATCTGATGAATAAATATGATACACTGTCACGCCAGTTACCAGTTTTAAAATCTGTTTTCTTTCACTTGATATAACATAACTTAAATAATTTCCATTTAATATTTTTTTGTTTGGTCGAATTATTAATATATCTCCACCCAAAACAACATTATCAAGATTAATACAACTAGCTGTTGCTATCCCAGTTGGCGTAACATCTGAAGTTGGCATCAGTACATCACCTTTTTGCGACATGAAATATCCATCATTTTCATTTGTATAACTTATTATATTTTTTATTTGACTGCCATAGATTCTAAACAATTGTCCATAATGAATGCAAGGATAAATACCATCATTTACAATTTTTTCTTTTGGCAATTCTTTGCTTTTGTAAAATTTTACACATGTTCCTAATTTAACATATTTTCCTGAAGTATCATCAATACAACTTATATGTTTCAATTCATTTTGAATGATTAAATTTTTTATTCTATATTTTTCTTCAATAATTTTTTCTTTCAGTTCAATAACCTTATCGCAACAGCTTAAAATCTCAGCAATTTTTTCTTGCTCTTTTTCTGATGGCAATGCAAAATTAAATTCTATAAACTGAGAAAAATGAACCCGTTGTTTTTCTATTAACGACCCTGTTGCTTGAGTATTATAATAATTCAACATCGCTTGGGATTTTACAAAACTTTCCATGAAATAAGGATTGTAACCGTTAATAATACTAAAGACATTATAATATCCAGATACGGAGCAATCCTCTTGATCTTTATATCTTGCAATTGCTCCAAATCTTAAGTTCATTGGATTATATACAAAGTCATTATGTTTTACAACTTTATAACTGTCTTCGTCTTTAGTTATTAAAAAACTTCTTTCATATTGTTCTGTTTTAGGAATAACGCCGTTTTCTATTGTCAGGCTATATAGCGGATACTTTGATGTATCGCTTACTTTTATGCATCTTTCTTTAAAAATTTGATTAAAAGATATATGTTTCCAATCAATTGGGTGTACAAAACCATGATATTTTTTATACCCCTCAGGGATTTCACCTTTGTTTATCAAATCTATTCTATTCTTAATTTCTTGTTTTTTATTCATTTTCATTAACCTCTATTCCTTTTGGATAAATATTTATATCATTTACCCAAGTTAATTTGACATTAAATCCAAAAGCTTGTAGATTTTCTATTTTTTCTATTAAGGTCATTTTACTCAAGAAAGTCAATTCATTAACTTTTTTTGAATTTATAATCAAATAATTTATAGTTGCGCCAATCGGAGTATCAGGGATATTTATTCCTGCAACGGTCTTAACTTTATTTATATAATTTGTTGTGTCCATCTTGTAAGCTCTTGCTGAAGCATACCCTTGGGCAAATAAATGTGTAAGCTTATCTGCAGATGTTCCAATTTTTGCATGAATGAATTCTTTCCCATTTTGATTGTATGAATCGCAAATTTCTATTGAATCACCATCAATATTAATTAATTTTTTATCTAGTAATGTATATCCATATGACTTAGCAAATTCAATATTAAAAAATCCTTCTCTTGGAATCCTTTTATCTGTTGAGTTTTTGTATTCATCAGTTTTTGTATAATTTATTATTTCTTTAACAGTATTTATCTTAACAACATCTTTTAATACAAAATTATTATCAGTTATATCTTTAATTATCTTATTTATTCTGTTATATTTATTTTCTTCAACTTTATGCCATATTTCATTTGATAAAATATAAATTCCGTCCTCATATTTAAATTCGCCATATAATGTTTCTAAAATATTCCAACATTTACATACATTATCATCCTCATCCAATAAAATTACATAGTCATTTTTTAAATCTTCCAAGGTTGGATTATTTTTTATATTTAAATAATCATTTAAATCTAATTTTGTATATGGTTTTTCGTCTTTATCAAGATTGCCATCAATTTTGTATTTTACTCCACTAATACGCATGAAATCATAATCCATCTCTGGCTCAAATAAATACATTTTATTGTTATTATCTAACAATTTTTCGCAGAGTGAACCATATAATTCTTCTGATTTGTCTTTTTTTACTGGCTGCAAGCCTTTAAATAATAATGCTACTTGATCGTCTGTAATACTGTTATATAATTCTACAAGTTCTATAATTCTTTTATCTAAATGCTTTATACAGGGAATTTCATCCTGTTTAAACTTTAATTTTATATTTAGAGGTCCATATTTACCTATAACAGAAGAAAAATCTGTAGAATTTTTATCTGCTAATAAATTTAGTTCCCTCATTACTTCGTCAGTATCTAAAAGAGAAAACAAAGCCTCTTGGTCTATTTCATTTGCGAACATTCTATTTTTATTGACAGGATCGCCTTCTATACTTCTTGATTGAGCAATTTTTACTCTTGCTTGTTTATTTAATAAGATTTTTTGTGCTACAAAAATTCCAAACGTATTATTAATTTTATCTTTAACAATATTATGACGTCCTTGACCGAAATTAATAGCAAAGGTATAATTGTGCCCCTTATAACTAATCTCTTTTATAAGTGTCAAACCTTCAGAGATTGTTTTACTATAAAAACCTGTAATATTTGGTTCTTTTAAAACTTTTTTTTGAAAATCCTTTAGCCATTTTGGATAATCCTTATTTCCGTTTTTTTTGTACAGTATGTAATTACAATCTTTTAATATAATATTTTCTTCATTGTAGTCAGCAATAAATATTTCCAGATTATCTTTTGTGCACTCTTCTGTTAATAATGAAATAGTAAGAGGTACGCTAATATATTTTTCATTTTTCGTCATTATTTATTCCTTAAAAATTATTTATAAATTCGCAATACGCATTTTTGCACATTGCTTTTGTCTGAACTACCGAGATTTTCTCGGTAGTTCAAATATTCATTTACACTCCAAGTCCGAGTTCTTCTAAATGTTTATTTAGCTTAGTTTCAACTTCTGCGAGTTCAGTTTTGATATTTTTGATATTATTTCTAACTTCATCAATATCAATAATTTCTTCTTCCTCAAATGTGTCAACGTAACGAGGAATATTTAAGTTGAACTCATTTTCTTTGATTTCATCAAACGTAGCAAGATAAGAAAATTTTTCTACTGTTTTTCTGTTATCATAAACATCCAAAATATCTTGAATATTTTTATCAGTCAGTTTGTTTTGGGTCTTATCTTTTATGTACCTACCTTCTCCTGATGCATCAATAAATAACACATTTTTATCTGTTCTATTCTTCTTAATAACCAACAAACATGCCGGAATAGATGTACCGAAGAATAAGTTTTCAGGAAGTCCGATAACCGCATCTAACAAGTTTTCTTCAATAACTCTTTTTCTAATAATGCCTTCTGATGCACCTCTGAACAATACGCCATGAGGGACTACAGCAACCATCCTTCCGTCAGGTTGCAAACTATTTATCATGTGTAATAAAAATGCCCAATCACCCTTACTTGATGGAGGCACGCCCCAGTCAAATCTGTTATATGGATCCAGTTTGGCTTCCATTTTAAACTTTTTATCTTTATTCTTGTTGTTGCCGTCATTTTCACCGCCGGGGTTAAATCCTTCAGCCCACTTATCCTGAGAAAATGGCATATTAGCAACAACTACATTAAATTTCATCAAATTCCCGTCATTATCAAGGTGAGCAGGATTTGCTAACGTGTCACCCCAAGCAAGTTTTGCATCCATAATGTCGTGAATAAACATATTCATTTTACCCATTGACCAGGAAGAGCCGTTCATTTCTTGCCCATAGATAGCAACTTGTTTTACTCCGGCATATTTTGCTGCTCTAATCAATAAAGAGCTTGATCCTGATGTCGGGTCATAAATACTATCTCCTGATTTGGGTTTTGCAATTTGCGCCATCAACTCTGATACCATCATCGGTGTAAAGAATGAGCCCGCCTTTTTACCGGCTTGACTAGCAAATTCACCAATCATATATTCAAAAGCATCGCCAAGAACATCTGAAGCAACCAGGTTTTCTTTTACTTCAATCATTGAAGGTCTTAAATCAAGTGGTTTAAAGTCTTCAAGTAGATTTCTTAATGTTGTAGCTTTTTGTTTTGAGTTACCTAAATTAGCTTCACTATTAAAATCTACGCTTCGAAACACACCTTGTAATTGTGCATTATTATCTTCAATAGCACGCAATGCGGCATTAATTTTTTGTCCTATTTCAGAGTCATATCTATTATCATATAGGTAATCGAAAGTTTGTTCTTCTTGGAGCACAAAAGGTAAACGAGATTTCGCTCTTTCCAATCTTGCTTCATCGTTATATTTGTCTTTTAAATCATTTAAATTTTCTGTATATGTGTCGCTTAAATATTTAACAAACAACATAGATAAAACATAGTCTTTATAATTTGCAGCATCAATTATGCCTCTGAAGGTATTAGCCCCACGCCATAAAGCTGCTTCAATATCAGATTTAGTAGTTTTCATTATATTTCTCCTTTAATTAATTTTTCTTGTATTATTTCATTTTGAATTTTTTGTTGTTCTAATAATTTTGATAATAAATTCTCTTTCCGTTTCATGAGTTTTGCAATTTCAATTAGCTTATTTTGCTTTTGTAATGTAGGAATGCAAATTTCAACATTTTCTATTGAGCTTGTTTTTATTGATCTCAGTTGGAAACCTTCTTCAAGTTTTTCAACTTGATTTATAAAATCCTTATTTTGCATAACTAATTGCAAATACTCAGGCAAAATATTATTCTTAGCATTATCGTTTAATCTTATTATGCCAAATTGAGAAGGAACAACAATGTTTTCTTGTGAATCACTTATTAGACAAGTTTTTAATGGTGAGAACAACCTAATAAGTATATCATTTTTAACGGTTAAATATCTATCTGTTAACTTATCTTTACTGATAAAATCATCACATTGATCTTCATCTAAATTTCCTTGTTCATCAATAGAGCGCAATGTAACAGTTTTATATTGATAAGTTTCATTTGTTGAAATTTTTTCCATTACGTTTTGCTTGATTAATTCAAGTTGTTTTGCTCCGGCTCTTGATAAAACAAGCCCCATTTGAATATTTACTATATCTTTTAGTTTTACTTTTTTCATTATTTTTATTCCTTTTGATTTTGGAAAGAGGGAACATTCCCCCTTTCCATTAAAATCTTAATTAGCTCGTGTGAGCTTCCTTGCAGCAAAAATAGCAACCATCTGCCTTTGCATAAAATTTTCTTGCATATGCAACAGCTTGAATCCCATTTTCAAACATTCCAAGATATTTCACGTCATGTGCCATCTTGAGATAAGCGCAATGTTCTTCATGGACTTCGTGATCGCCATTTTGTTGTGCAGAGTTGTTAACATAATATTTATGTAACATTTTAATCTCCTAAGGGTTACTAATCTAAACTCTGCACTTGATTTTTTTATTAAAATCGTTTAAGATGTAGTTGCGAAGCTAACTTAAACGTTAGTGCAAAGAATTCCTATCGAACAAACCCTTTATAATGTTCATAGGAATTTTTGTTCTACATACATATTTGCATAAAAAATTTAAAAAGTCAATAGTTTATTCTTTATATTTTTGTCATACATTGATATTTGCAATAAAAATATGCATATGGGGGCTTGCTTCATATTGCACCAAAATGCTTTATTCAAAGTAGTTTTCGAGATTATTGTTTGCTAATAAATTTATTTAAAATTTGTATTTACAAAACTTAATACTTATATTAAAAACTATTTACAAATAAAAATTCATATAACTTTCATCAATAATATCTTGTTCTATGCCGATGTAGCGGAGGGTGATGGCTGAATATGAATGGTTGAAAATCTTTTGCAGGAGTTCGATATTATCAAACTGTTTGTAGTGGTGATAACCGAACGTTTTGCGCAGCGAGTGCGTTCCGATTTTATCAGGAATATTTAGAAGTTTTGCGGCTCTGCTTATAGTCCTATATGCCTGATTGCGATCAAGCCGATTATGTTGCTGCGTTATAAATAGCGGTTCATCTGGGTCACGGTCTTTGACAAAATCCTCAAGCACAACCTTAAGCTCCGGATTAATCGGGAAGCGTTTGTTTTTATTGGTTTTCTTTTCACGTATCTCAATAAAATCACGCCCTTTAACGTCATGAACATCTAGCCTCAAAATATCAGAAATTCTCAATCCACAATTTATCCCGAAAATAAAAAGCACCAGGTCACGCTTTTTACGTTTAAGCACGGCTTTCATTTTCTCTATATTCTCTCTATCTCTTATCGGCTGAACAATATTCATACTTCCTCCTATATACCGAAATAATCTACCCCCAAGTGGTACCTGACGAAAAATTCAAAATCTTTGCTGTATCTTTCGCCCGTAATGAGTTTTGAAACATAACTTTCTGTCATTTTAAGTTTTTTTGCAAGTTTCTTTTGTGTAAATTCTTTTTGCCTCAATGCAAACCGAATCGCTAGTTCTCGCCTGTATAAAAACACGCTTTTTGTTTTTGCCAAATTTTCATCGGCACGTTGTTTAATATAATCAATGCTTTGTAGCTCTTTTTTCTTCATAACACCTCCGAAATACTCTGGGGAAACACATCTAAGCGTGCCCGCAGGCTTTTGTTCGGCGCCGTAAGTGAGTAAAAACAAGTTTTTCTCGTTTACGGCTTTCTCACAATAACTCTGTTTCCAAGAAACATCAAGTCCTAATTTATACTCGCTCGCATTAAACAGGTACCGCCTACGGCTTTCACCCTCTGCTCGCTCGATTTGTGTCCAAATGATACAAAAGGGGTAAATATTAGTCGGAAACAGTTCCAATTTAAGGTCGGAAGAGCGATAGATGTGATATGCGTAAGCCGGTGCAAAGCACTACGATAGCGACGTAGGATAATTGAGCCTATGAGCCGACTTAGGCGAGTACAGGCGAAATACCCACAGGAGCCAAAATGACCAATAAAGATAAATACATTACAATTCAGGAATTAGCAGACCTTAAAGGCGTGAGCACTCGGGCGATTCGGATGTCGCGTGATAAATATGTCACCCGTGAAATTATTGTCAGAGGCGGAAAAAGTTTTGAAATCCTGTTATCAAGTATTGAGATAGAATTACAGGAAAAATACTTTGGGCAAAAGACTCAGATAACTTCGGATTCGACCGCATTGATACCGATTTTGCCTGTTAAAAATCTTCCGACTAAGGTTAATGAAATTGCACTTGCGCGTTTGGATTTGCTCCGCGAGTGGCAAAAATACAGAAAACATCACCCAGAGGGTAAAACCCGTGCCGGGGTTGAGTTTATTGAAAGCTACAATACAGGCATGTTGTATCCGCATATTTTTAAGGTGCTCGGTAAAACTTCAATCGGCTCGGTTGAACGTTGGAAACGCAAGCTTGGAAATACGACGGATTATCATTTATTGCTGCCAAAATATGAGTATGCGACAGAGTTTCGCACGTCTTTGACCGATTATGAAAAACAGGTGTTTTTGAAAATTTTGCTGCACCCGAACAAATTTTGTGTCGGGAAAGCCATTTCGATAACTAAGCACATTTTGTCAAAAGAAGGGCCTATAAATGTTCAGGATGTGACATTTCGCCGTTATGCTAATTGGTTTCGTGATAACCATTATGACATTTGGACGTTGGCTCGGGATGGTGAAAAAGCCTTAAAGGACAACGTTGAACCTTACATTTTACGTGATATTTCAAAGTTAGAAGTTGGTGATGTGCTTGTGGCAGACGGGCATAAACTCTCGTTTTTGGTGCAAAATCCGTTTACCGGCAAACCAACAAGAGCTACTTTGATCGGCTTTTTGGATTGGAAATCGACTGCGCTTGTCGGGTACGAGATTATGCTTGAAGAAAATACTCAAAGTATCGCATCTGCCCTGCGTAACGCAATAATCAATTTACAAAATATCCCGAAAATCGTGTATCAGGATAACGGGAGAGCGTTTAAGGCGAAGTATTTTATAAATACAGATTTTAAGGAAACAGGATTTGAGGGGATTTATGCTCGGCTTGGAATTAAGACGGTTTTTGCTCGACCGTATAACGCAAGAGCAAAAGTCATTGAACGGTTTTTTAAAGAGTTTCAGGAAAGTTTTGAAAAGCTTTTGCCGACATATTCGGGTTCAAATATTGAAAATAAACCCGCGCATTTTAAGCGCAATGAGAAGTTTCATAAGCAGTATTTTAAGCCGAATTATTACCTGACGATTGATGAAGTTAAAATGCTTGTGGATAAATGGCTTAAATTTAAGAACGCTCAACCTTGCCCAAATGATAAAAACCACACGATTGCCGAAGTTTTTGAAAGCAGGGCAAAAATCAAAATTGACACGGCTCGGCTTGATGATTTAATGATGACGGCTGACATCAAAACAATTTATCAAAACGGGATTCGGTTCCTCGGCACGTTTTATTATTCAGATAAACTATATGGGCTCAAAACTCAGGTTATGATTCGATATTCACTTTTTGATTTATCCGAAATTAAAGTTTATACAGTCAAAAATCAGTTTTTGTGTACTGCAAAACGTGTAACAAAAGCTCATCCGATGGCTTATCATCTTGGCGATATCAAAGATGTTGAGGATTTGAAACAAAAAATTCAAAAACAAAAACGGCTTAAAAATAAGACGATTAAAGAGTTACAGAAATTCTTGCCGAATGTGGATTTGAAATTTATTGAATACGATATTGAAGAAAATATTCAAGATGTGATTGAAGCTAAACCGGTTAAAACGAAAAAACAAACGCCAAGAGAAGTTCAAATGAACGCGCCTGTGTTTTTGAATAAGTATGAAAAATTCGAATGGCTTATGCAAAACGGTTGTACGAATGCTGACGATCGAGCATGGCTTACGGAATACAAGCAAAGTGAGGAATATCGAGGTCTTTATGAAACGTAAATTTGTTGTAACGCAGAATGTGAAACGATTTGTGGATTTGATGGATACGCTCAAAAATGCACCCGCGAATCTGCCCAAGATGGCACTTGTTTATGGTGATTTCGGGCTCGGAAAGTCGCAGACGATTATGTGGTGGGTTACGAATAACGATGCGATTTATGTTCGGTGCAACCACAAAATGTCTGCGCGTTGGCTTTTGACCGAAATTGTCGAGGAGCTTAATGATGTACCGACATATCTGACGTCGCTTTTATTCAAGCAGATTGAGGATAAACTGCGCGAGCGGCCAAAGGTTTTGGTGGTGGATGAGGTGGATTTTCTTTTGAATAACTCGTCTGCGATTGAGATAGTCCGCGATTTGCACGACAAAATCGGGATTCCTGTTGTGCTTGTCGGGATGAGCCTCGCGGAAGCAAAACTCAAACGGCATAAGCATATTTATGACAGGCTTTTGGGAGTATTAAAGTTCGAAACTTTTAATAAAGAAGATGTGGCAAAAATTGTGACAGAGATTTCTGAAGTCGAGTTTGAGCCTGATGCACTTGAGCTTGTTAGTGCGAAATTTAATCAGTTCAGGCAGATTGTGAAATTTTTAAATAAAGTCGAAAACATTGCTGAGATGAATAATTTGAAAACGATTACTCTGACGGTTATGGAGGGGATTTTGAATGAAAAATAAAATTTTGAAACTCGCGAAAAGGCTCGAAACATTCAGATTAGAAGATATTGAATCGATTATGGGAGATGGGATAGAAGATGGTTTACAGGAATTAGTTAAGGACGGGCAATTAAATTTGGTTGGCGGAATCTACTCATATAAAGCCGAGCAAAAATTACCTCTGCCGTTTTGCTTTAAGTTTCATTCGCAGGAAAAAATTGAGATGATAACGAAGTGTTTTTGTGTCGGGGTGAAGTCGAAACAGGCGAGTTTTCTTTTGGATATCGGGGATGCGACGATGCAGAATTTTTATAAACATTTTCGGCAGATGATTTATGAACGGCAATTGAACACCCTTAAAACACACTTTGAACAAAAGCCGAAAATTGCCAAGATGCGAAGGTTTTACGATATACCTGTTTATTTTTATCTGTATGACAGCGAGCTTTTTGTAGTCGATAAACCGCTAAAAACAAGACACAATAAACTTCCGCACACAAAAGAAGAATCTTTGCGGATAAAAGTTCTTTACTCTCGCCTCCGCAGATCAATAAATCACTCACAAATGAAACAAAACCTCGCACAGCATGTGGCGGAGCATATGTTCAAATATGATAAATCTTATAATGGCATTTGTTTACAACTAATATCTAGTATAAATTTAGATATGTAAGACTGATTTTATTTAACAAGTCGTATAAAATGCAACTTATATATAAAATATTATTTAACAAGTCGCATAAATTGTAACATTATATTAAAAAATATTCTAAAGAATTGAAAAATTTTTCATATAGTGTTATAACATGCATGTTATAACACTACAGAAAGGATGAAAATATGATTAATCATAGCACATACATTCCAATCCTTAAATGGAAACAAGGAGAATACCAAGCATTATCTGAGTTAACACCTGAAATTAAAAAGAATATCGTACCTCTTTTTGAAATCCCACCAATAGGATTTGATTTTGAAAATCGTAAACAGTCAAAAACCATAGACGAGCACATTCAACATTTAGGAAGCAGACTTAAGAAAAAATGGGGAAGCGCACAGTGTCTGATTGATGTTACACCTCTTATTCTTCAAGATTCAGAACACATTGCATATATACCAAAAATATTTGAATTATACCGGTCGGAAAGTTGTGAAGTTACACCTGTCATAACGCTTGATGCAAAAGAAGAGACAATTGAAGCTATCAAACAAATAGCTCATTTAGATAAAAGGGGGATTTGCTTGCGTCTAAAATCTTCTTTCATAGCAGACGGAATTAACGAGAATATAGCATCATTTCTTTCAAAAATTGAGTTACATAAATCCAAAGTTGATCTTCTTGTAGATTTTGAAGATTTGCCCTTTAGTGGTCAATTTGAACAATTTTTTGATTTTCTCATTTCGAATTTAAAAACTTTAAAAGAAATCAATCTATGGCGTTCCTTTGCTATTTGTGGAGGTTCATTCCCAAAAAATGCAGATCAAAATAATGCAAAGCGCTTAGAGTGGCTACTGTATAAAAAATGTTATAATTCTTTCGTTGACAGCTATAGGTTACCAGCATTTGGTGATTACAATATAAATTCAAAAGAGTTCGTTGAATTAGACATGCGTTTGGTAAAACCTTATGCCAAATTAAGATATACTTTAAATGAAAATTGGTATATTGACAGAGGAACAGCCGTAAGAGGTCGAGATTCAAGGGGGTTTGGTCAATTTAGAGGTATGTGTCAAAAATTAATTGAAACTTCATATTACAGAGGCAAAGAATTTTCAAATGGTGACAAATATATATACGATTGCGCAAACGGTACTGAAAATACAGGAAATTTATCAACGTGGGTAAAAGTTTCTGTTAACCAACATTTAACAAAAGTGGTTTATGATCTCGCCAATTTGTACGGGTTTTCAATTTAAGACGTACGTTATCTTTTAAATCCTTTAATGAGTACTCATTTACGCATAATTCATACAAAAATGACTTATTCTTGTGAATTATGTTATTTGGAAGTCCTTTTTCAATTAATAAGTCTGAAACTTCATTTTTCCACAGAAGTTCAATCAGAGCCGCAGGATCAACATTTTTATTTTTATGTTCAGTTCTGTAAGTATATAGTTTAATATTGTTTTGTTTAGTTCTTTTTGCAACTTTTATACCCCACCAATCAGGAATTATTTTTATCGCATCATCAAAATGAGATTCTGAACAGACCAAAGTAAGTTTATCCATAACTTTGCTATAATATTCTGCTTGTAGAGGTAATCGTTCCAAAGTATCAGCTTCGCTTTTTATTTCATAGCCATGGATAATACCATTAATAACTGCCACATCAACTCTGCATAGACCTTGCAATAAGCCTAGCTCGTTTATAATAATTGTATCAGCATCTCTGTATTTTTTTTCTAATTTTTGATTCAAGACACTTCTTATATCTTGATCTTTAAACAAAACTCTTTTCATGATTCCACACATACAATAATATTAAATATCAATTAAAAATGCAAAGCATATTACACCTAATAATGTATATTATACACAAAATTCAGCTTTTTGTACGAACATATTTGCATCAAGACTTGACTGTATACTCTTGCTTTTATAACTTCTTTCAACAAAAATATATAAAATAATTTTTATCAAAAAGCTCAAATGTAAACATAATTTAAACTTCCGACTAGCTTCCGAGTTTGAAGGTGTGGAATTTCAAAACGGACTTTTTGTCCGGAAAGTGTCATCGGAAAATGTGGCGATATATTTAGGTTATCGCGATTTGGGCAGATTTATATAGGAATTTTACGGTAAAATTGTGGACAATAAAGTGACTTTCTGAGTAGTTTCAGTCAACCACTTGGAAGGGGGTTAAAGTCAAACACAAAGCCGAAAGACGGCAGAAAAATATTTTTTCAAATGTCCCATTAAAACCCAATGGATGTTCTATATCTCATTATTTCTTATATGGAAAATTCAAGATAAAAAAATTAACAAAAAATAAAATATAAAGGAGATGTCAATTGACATCTCCTTTATGGCTCCCCAGGTTGGACTCGAACCAACAACCTACCGGTTAACAGCCGGTTGCTCCGCCATTGAGCTACTGAGGATTATTTCATCCGCAACTTAAATCAGTTGGGGCTTATGTAGCTATTATATAATAAAAAATTTTTATTGTAAAGTACTTTTTTTAATTAATTGATGATAATTTTACAAGGTTGTTAAAATCTTCGTATTTCGCGCTCAAGTCCTCAAATGAGCCTATATCTATTATTTCGCCGTCTTTCATGTAAACTAATTTATTGCATGCTTTTAAGGTTGATAATCTGTGTGCGATTGCTATTATTGTTTTTGACGAACTGATTTGTTTTAATGTTTCTGTAATTTCATGCTCAACCTGTACATCGAGAGCTGAAGTTGCTTCATCAAGAATGATAATTTCAGGATCTCTGTATAGTGCTCTTGCTATTGCTAAACGTTGTTTCTGCCCCTGTGAAAGCCCGTTTGTACCTGAAACGGCTTTTGCATCAATACCTTCAGGATTATCTGATACTATATCATAAAGCCGGGATGCTTTTAATGCTTTTATAACACCTTCTTCATTAATAGTTTCACATCCCCATGCCACATTCTCTTTAAAACTTTTATTTAATATATTTATTTGCTGCGGGACATACCCGATTATATGCCGGAATTTTGAGAAGTTCTCATTTGTTAAAACAGTATCGTCCACAATAATTTCTCCGGAATCTGCAGGTAAAAGACCTGTAATTATGTCTGCAAGAGTACTTTTCCCTGCTCCTGACAGGCCTATTATGCCTATAAAGTCCCCTTTGTTAATTTCAAATGAAACATTTTTTATAACCTGTTTAGAGCTGTTGTATGAAAAATTAATATTTTTTAGCTGAATTTTGTTGTGGAAATCTATTTTTTCATTTATGGGGCAATCAAATTTCTCAAAATGTTCAAAGTCACATTGCTCATAAACCTCGTTGAATTTTTTTACAAAATTTCTTGATGAATTAATATGAATTATTGATGTTTGAATCCTGTTTAGGGCCGGAGCAATTCTGAATAGTGCTGCTACAACTATTGCAAATGAGGCGATAAGTGCGGGATTATCACCGGCATTTTGCAATGATAAAATGCATGCCATAACTAAAAGTGCGCATACTACAAGTATTTCAACGATATAAGGAGGTATAGCTCCGTAAAACCCCTGTTTTATTTGAATTTGTTTTAAATTTGCCGCGAATTTTTCAAAATTGTTATAAAATATTTTTTCTGCTGAAAGAATTTTTAATTCTTTTATATTATTTATATTTTCTAAAAGTGCAGTTTTATATTGGTGGTATCTTTTTGCTGATGTTGCTGCGATTTCTGTTGTTTTGGCTTTAAAATATCTGTTTTGAATAATGAGTGATATACATACAAATATTATTGTAATAATTGCAGGGACTAAAAATTTAATCAGCAGAAGTAATACGACCATTATAATAATTACGGTATTTGTTAAAAGGTTTAGCACCCTTAAGACAAAATTATCTATTACCTGTGAGCTAAGTGTTTCAATTATGTAAAGTTTGTCGGCCTGGGTTGTTTTCATTGTGTCCTTGTAGGGAGCATAAATGTAGTAATTCATAAATTTGTTTACAATTGTCTGTTTCCAGTTGGCTACAAATTTTGACTGCATGTATTGTGTGAATATTATAAAGGCATTTTTTAATATAAATATCAGCAGGACTAATAAACCTATTAACAAGCCACTTCTTAATGAATTGTCTATTTTAATAAATTTAAAAGTATTTGATAAGGCATCGGGCTGTATTATAAGCATTATAAAAGGGTATATTAGCGCAATACCTATAAATTCCAGACAGCCAGCAATGAAAGAAAGCCCTGTAAAACCGCACAGGCGTAAATATCTGCCTTTCCCGTAATATTTTAAAAATTTATTAAAATTTTCAAACCGCATTGTAAACCTTATTTAATTATTAAGATATGGTAATTTTTTTATGATATGTTATATAATCATGGTAAAGGAAGGAGTGTGTTATGTCAAATCCTATATTAAATGAAGATAGATTTTCTGCCCGGGAAAGAATTCTCGATGGGGAACCTATGACAATTTCAGGTACTGTAAATAAGATATTTATGTTATTTGTATGTCTTATTGCTGGTGCTGCTATTAGTGTTTATTCTTTATTCACAAATCCTGCAATGGTTCCGGTTATGCTTTTAGTAAGCGGAATTGTATCTTTTATACTTGTTCTTGCAACTTGTTTTAACATTAGAATTGCAAAGTATACTGCAGCACCTTATGCCTTATTTGAAGGACTTCTTTTAGGAGCTGTATCTATGGCTTTTGAAGCGCAGTGGCAGGGAATTGTTTTGCAGGCAGTTGTTGCAACTTTTGTGACTATGTTTGTTATGCTGGCACTTTATAAAGCCCGTATAATCAGATATACAGCAAAGTTTCAAGCAGTTTTAACAACAGCAATGCTTTCTGTTTTTGCTATATACCTGATTCAATTTGTTGCATCATTTTTTGGAAGAGGTATTCCTTTAATTTGGGAAGCAGGGCCTGTAGGTATTGGTTTCAGTCTTATTGTTGTTGGTATTGCGGCTTTTTGTCTTATTCAGGACTTTTTCTTTATTGAAACAGCTTCTCAGAATATGTTAAGCAAAGATTATGAGTGGTATGGAGCTATGGGATTGATGATTACTCTGGTATGGCTCTATATGGAAATTTTAAGACTGTTTGCGAAATTAAACAGCAGAAATTAATAAATTAATAAAAAGGGCTCAATAATGAGTCCTTTTTTTATATTAGTTCTCCGTAAATTTTTCCGTTTTTAAATTCAGTTATTTTTGCATTCTGCAAAGTGTTTAAAAGTTTTTCGTCTTTGGAGTTTAGTAAAATTGTTAAATAGTTTCTTGTAACCCCTTTAAGCATTCCTGTTTTTTTATCAGGATGTTTTTCAATTAGTATTTCTCTTTCTTTACCTATATTTTTGTTTATGAACTCTATATGTTTGAATACTGAAAGAGCTTTGATTATGTCGGAGCGCCACTGTTTTGTTTTTTCATCCACCTGATTTGGAGCTTGTGCTCCGATTGTACCTTCTCTGATAGAATATGGAAAAGTATGTATTTTTGAAAGGCCAGATTTTCTGAGATTTTCTGTTGTTATGTTAAAATCTTCTTCACTTTCTCCGGCATAGCCTGTTATAATATCGCTGCCGAGAAACGGCAGATCAAACATTGAATTTATTTTGTCAATTTGCTCAAGATACTCTTCTACCGTATAAAATCTGTTCATTGAACGTAATGTTTTATTGCAGGCTGATTGAAGCGAAAGGTGAAAATGAGGGCAGAATTTTTCTGATTTTGAAAGAAAATCCAATAATTCATCAGTAATTTCATGCGGATTTAAAGAGCCCAGCCTGTATCGTTGAACGGTCGTTTTTTCTTCAATTTCTTTCAAAAGGTCTAAAAGCTCAAGCCCGAATTCTTTGCCCCATAAACCTATATGAATTCCCGTTAAAACTACTTCTTTAAAACCATGCTGCGAAAGGTTGTTAATCTGTTCTATTATGAAGTCAGTATCAGCGCTCCGGCTTTTCCCGCGGGCAAAAGGAATTATGCAGTAAGAGCATCTGTTGTCGCATCCATCTTGAATTTTTACGGCAGCTCTTGTTTTAGTCATATCATGAAGTATTACTTTATTGAAATCTTTTTGCTTCATAATATCAGCAACAATACATTTGTCATTGTTATTTGCTGTTAGTATTTCATAAAGCGTTAATTTTTCATTGTTGCCTATGATGTAGTCTATAAAACAGTTATTAAGTAATTTTTCTTTTTCTGTTTGCGCAATACATCCTGTTAAAATGTTAACAATCCCGGGATTTTTATTTTTGGCTGAGCGCAGAAGATACATTGCTTCATTATCACTTTTATGTGTAACAGTGCAGGAATTTAGAATATAATAATTCGCTTCTTCAATGTTTTTTGTTTTCTCTAATCCGTTTTTTTCTAAATCTTCGGCAATAACAGAGCTTTCAAACTGGTTAGCTTTACAGCCCATAGTGTGAATGTAAAATTTTTTCATATAATTTATAATATTAAAAATAAAATTAGTTGTAAACAATCTTAACAATATTCCTAATTCATAGCAAAAAATTTTACTTTTGGGTTTTAATACAGTATAATTAACATGTGAAAGTGTAGGTGTGTGTATGCAGATTTCGGCAGTAAACCCCAGTTTTCAGGGCAGACGTGACAGAGTTGATGAATTAATTAACATGGATGATGACTCCATTCGTCGTATTGCTTATTTAAAAACGGCTCAAAAAGCTAACGATAAGAAGCATCAAAAGATAACTAATACCCTCATTGCAGCAGCCCCTATTGCAGCAGGTCTAGGTGCTGCAGTATTTTCAAAAGGTAAGCCGACAAAAATTTTCTCTAAGAGCGTTTCAGGTTTGGCTGCAAGATTAGCTGACGGATTAAAACTCGGGGCTTTATGGGGAGTTGCGTTAGGTGCTGTCGGTCTTGTAGGAGCTGCTAAAAATGAATTATCAAAAGCATCTCCTGAGGTAAGAAAATTTGACAGAGAGCATCCTATACTCTCTATTTTAACTTTACTGGCAGCAGGCTTTGGTGCTATTGCTTTAACCGGTAAGGCTGCAGGAAAATTAGCAGGTGTAGAAGCTCCTAAATTTCTTCAAAAAGCAACTGTAAAAACTGCAAGATTTTTAAATACAAATAAAACAATTGCTTCTGTTAAAAACAGCGTTAATAATTTTGCCTCAAAAGTGCCGTCTGCTTTAAAAGAAGCGGGTGCAACATTGTTGGATTGGGCTCCTCAAATTCTTCTTTTAGGCGGTTTATTCCATTCTTTCGGACACAGTTCTGCTGTTAATAGAGATTTCAACAATAATTATGTTGAATTGAAAGAAAAACAGTTAAATCTTTCAAAAGCCCGTCAAAGAGAACTTCAGTTAGAGAATGATTTCTTTAAACAGGAAGAACAAAACAGAGAAGATTTGGCTCTGGTAAAAGATCCTTTAAGAGATTTACCTGATGAGGTCATTGAAAAAATAAACGAACTTCCTGAAAATGATGAAGTTGAAGATGATTAAAAAATAAGTTTCTAAAATAAAAAAAAATTAAGACGGAACATCCTTTTAGAGTTTGCACCGTCTTTTAATTGAAAAATTTAATAACTTTTGTTATAATTAAAATAAGGATTTGAGTTATTTAAAGGAGCTTGATTTATGAAGAGATTGTTTAATTTTAGGAACTTCGGGGGGGGGGCACTCTAGGCTTAAATAGATGCATAGATGCCGAGAGGCTAAGACGTGCAGTCTATTACAGTGAGCAATGCTCACAAAAAAATAAATACCTTCCCTTATTAGAGATGGTAAGGATTGGTTTCAAACAACTTCAACCTCACCCCTGCCCTCTCCTTGTTAAGGAGAGGGGGAATAATTCCACGAAACGGACTTCCCGTCCTAACGTCTTAACGTCTTATCGTCTAAAAAAATGTGCCTTTACTCTTGCCGAAGTTTTAATAACATTAGGCATTATTGGTGTAGTTGCTGCAATGACAATGCCTTCACTTATTCAGCGTCATAGAGAAAAGGTTATAGTTTCTCAATTGAAAAAGAGTTATTCAACAATTCAACAGGCATATCTTATGACTGTTAATGAACTTGGAACGCCTGATCAGTGGACATTAAAAGATGATTTGTTAACTGATAATGATGATGTTGATGATTCCAATAATTTGCTCTATTACATGAAAGATTATCTGAAAATAACAAAATATTGCGGAGGGGAAGCGTTAGGCTGTTGGGCAGATACATATAGTTTAAAGGGTACTTTATTTCAGAGCCATGAGTATCAAAAACGTTATTCAAAGGCTGTTCTTGCAGATGGTGAAACAATTCTAACTTATGTACTTTCTCCAACTTGTTCAGGTGATTATGGTTCAGTAAAAGATGTTTGCGGGTTTTACAGAATAGATGTAAATGGAAAGAAAAAGCCTAATCAGATGGGGAGAGATGTCTTTACTTTTTATATTGCCAAAAATCGTATTATTCCTGCAGGTAGTGCTGAAGATACGAGCGGTTATAGTTTTGATAAAAATTGTCGAGATGCATCTTCGCATGAGGGACGCGGTTGTACTGCATGGGTTCTTTATAACGAAAATATGGATTATCTTCATTGTGATGATTTGAGTTGGGATGGAAAAAAGAATTGCAGCGGCAAATAATAATAAAAAAGCGGAGTTTTTAAAACTCCGCTTTTTCTGTTATGAAATTTATTATTATTTCATAAGTTCGCCGACAGCTTTGTAAACTGCCATACGTTTTGCAGCATCTTCTTCTGCCTGAGCATAAAGAGCCTCAGCTGCTTCAGGGTTTGTTTTCATCAGGGATTTATAACGTCCTTCTGATCTGATGAATTCCTGATAGCTTCCTTTCGGATCTTTAGCATCCCATGTGAACGGTGCGTCAGGATTTGCAGGATTGTATCTGTATAATGGGAAGTATCCTGCTTCAACTGCACGTTTTTGTTCTGTTTGAGTTTTGCTCATATCGATACCGTGAGCGATACAAGGAGCATAAGCAAAGATGATTGAAGGTCCTTTGTAAGCTTCAGCTTCTTTGAATGCTTTAAGAGTTTGAGCTCTGTCTGCACCCAATGCAACTGATGCTACATATACATAACCGTAAGACATACTCATCAAGCCCATGTTTTTCTTGTAAGTTCTCTTACCGCCTGTAGCGAATTTTGCAACAGCACCGGTTGGAGTTGACTTAGAAGCCTGACCGCCAGTATTTGAGTAAACTTCGGTATCAAGAACAAGAATATTAACATCTTTATCTTGAGCTAGTACGTGGTCAATACCGCCGTAGCCGATATCGTTTGCCCAGCCGTCACCTCCGATAATCCATACAGATTTATCTGTAAAGTAGTCTTGAAGCTCTCTAACTTTAGCTAAATCAGGACATCCGCAATCTGCATATTTTGCGATAACTTCTTTAGCTTTATCCTGAGCTTTGATAGCTTCTTCTGTTTTTGAATTTTCGAAGTGAGCCATAGCACCTTCAAGAGCTTCTTTCAAATCTGCAGGTGTTTTTTCGTTAGAAACTACTTTTTCAACATAAGATTTTAAAGTCGCTCTGTTCTGGTCTACTGCCAATCTCATACCAAAACCGAATTCAGCATTGTCTTCAAATAATGAGTTAGCCCAAGCCGGTCCTCTTCCTTCTTTTGTTTTTGTGTAAGGAATTGTCGGGAATGTGCCTGAGTAGATTGAAGAACAACCTGTTGCGTTAGCAACGATAACATTTTCACCGAACAATTGTGAAACAAGTTTAACATAAGGTGTTTCACCGCAACCTGCGCATGCTCCTGAGAATTCGAATAACGGTTTTCTAAGCATTGCACCTTTAATTGTATTGGTATTGTTTTTACCCATTACATTATCAGGCAATTCATCAAAGAATTTTTCGTTTTCCATTTCGCAAGCGGCTTCTTCTTTTTCAATAGAAGACCAAGTTAAAGCTGCTTTTTCAGGATTTTTAGCCATTGGGCACTGATCTATACAAACGCCGCATCCTGTACAATCTTTGCAGTAAACCTGAACTTTGAATTTTTCGCCGTGATCGTTAGGTTTAGCATCAACTGTATTGAAAGATGCAGGAGCATTTCTCAAATCATCTGCTTCGATAAGTTTAGTTCTGATTGCAGCATGCGGACAAGCTGAAGCACAAATTCCGCATTGGATACAGAATTCTGAATTCCAGTGAGGAACGCGCGGTGCAATGCCACGTTTTTCAAGACAAGCTGTTCCTGTCGGGATAACACCGTCGATTGACATAGCTGAAACAGGAATATCATCGCCTTTTTGTCTCATTGAAGGTTCAATGATTTTCTTAGCGAAATCAGATGCGTTATCAGGGATTAATTTTACATCGTCAACACATCCAACACCGTCAAGGCTTGAAGGAATTGGCACTTCTTCAGTTGCATCAACTGCAGCATCAATCAATGCCAAGTTCATGTTAACAACATCATCGCCTTTTTTCTTGAAGGTTTTCTTAGTCATTTCTCTCATACCTTCAAGAGCCTGTTCAAACGGAATAATTCCTGAAACTTTGAAGTATGCAACCATCATAACGGTGTTTGCACCTTTACCTCTTAAGCCCGGCTGTTGTTCGATAAGTTTTTCAGCATCAACGTTGTAGAATTTGATTTTCTTATCGATAATAGTTTTTTGCATATCGCGAGTTAAGTGTGCGAATGCTTCTTCTTTTGTATAAGGGCTGTTAAGTAAGAATGTACCGCCTTCTTTAATACCTTTCAACAAATCGTATCTGCCTACGTATGCATGAGCTGAGCATGATACAAAGTCTGGAGCAGTGATAAGATAAGTTGATTTAATCGGTTTGTCGCCGAATCTCAAGTGAGAAACAGTTACACCGAAAGATTTTTTAGAGTCATAAGCAAAGTATGCCTGAGCATCTTTGTTCGTATATTGACCGATAATCTTAATTGAGTTTTTATTAGCACCAACCGTACCGTCAGAACCAAGTCCCCAGAACATACAGTTTGTAGTACCTTCAGGTTCTGTAACGATGTGTTCTTCAACTTTTAATGATTTGTGAGTTACATCATCTTCGATACCAACTGTAAATCCGTGGAAGCCGTTGTTTTCTGCATGTTTGTAAACTGCAAGAACCATAGAAGGTGTAAATTCTTTAGATGCTAAACCGTAGCGTCCGCCGATAATTCTAACATCTTTTCCTTCCATAGCTGCAACAACGTCTAAGTATAATGGTTCACCGATTGAACCTGGTTCTTTTGTTCTATCAAGAACTGTAACGCGTTTAGCAGTTGAAGGAACAGCTTCTAAGAAGCGTTTTACGTCAAACGGTCTGTATAATCTTACTTTTACCAAACCGTATTTAGTACCGCGTTTAGCATTTAAGTATTCGATAGTTTCTTCGATAGTTTCGCAGCCTGAACCCATAGCAACGATTACGTCAGTAGCATCAGGAGCGCCGACATAATCAAACGGATGATACTGTCTGCCTGTTACAGCAGCAACTTTATCCATATATTCCTGAACGATATCAGGAACTGCGTCATAGTATTTATTAACAGTTTCACGGCCCTGGAAGTAAACATCAGTGTTTTGTGCACCTACTTTACAGATAGGGGCTTCAGGTCTCATTGCTCTCTGTCTGAATTCTTCAATATATTTAGGTTCAACTAATTTTGCGATATCTTCGTAAGATATTTCTTCAATTTTGTGAACTTCATGAGATGTTCTAAATCCGTCAAAGAACTGCAAGAAAGGAACTTTAGCTTTGTATGTTGAAAGGTGTGCAACAAGAGCTAAATCCATTTCTTCCTGAACAGAATTCGCAGCCAACATTGCATAACCTGTGTTACGGCAGCCCATAACGTCTGAATGATCGCCGAAAATAGCTAAAGATTGGGCAGCGATAGCACGTGCAGCAACGTGGATAACGTGCGGCAGCATTTCACCTGCCATTTTGTGCATTACAGGGATCATCAATAATAGACCTTGTGATGCTGTGTATGTAGAAGTTAAAGAACCTGCGGCCAAAGAACCGTGAACTGCACCTGCAGCACCTGCTTCTGATTGCATTTCGGCTACTCTTACTTCTTCTCCCCAGATATTTTTTTTGTGCTGGGAAGCCCATTCATCAATCCATTCACCCATTGTTGATGAAGGAGTGATAGGATAAATCGCGGAAACTTCGCTCAGGGCATAGGCAATATGCGCTGCGGCGTAGTTACCGTCAACTGTTATAGTTTTTCCTGGCATAATTAGCAAACCTCCTTATTCAATTGCTATTAAACTATACTTTACCACTATATTTTAATACAAACAAAATTGTTTGACAAAAAAATGAAAGTGTAAATTTATGTAAAATTTTGTCTTTTTTGGGTGATATGATGTAAACTTTTTTGGTTCACTGACTTTATACTTTATGTGTAGAAAGGACGATTATGCAAATACATTTATTAACCCCGAAATTCAACCGGTTTTCACAAGAAAAAGTAAAGAATAATTATAATAATGCATCATATCCGAAACTTGGCGAATTGCAACAAGATACTGTATCTTTTTCAGGTAAATTGCCTCAAAAACCTGAACTTACTGAAGTTGCAAGATTCGTTGATGCTTTTAGACTCGGATATGAATCAAAAATTCCGAGTTATCAGGTTCTTGCAGCGAGATTAAGAGATACGTTAGATGCAACTGCAAGAGAATTAAAACATATAGGTTTGATTTTTGATCAGGAATATTGCACTGAAGAGCATATGGTAAAAGGTTCTGACTCCTTTATATCAAAATTAAAACGCAGTGGAGAATCTCCGGCTGATCGTGTGCGTGGAACTTGGTATCTTGAAGATTTGCATGATTTATCCTTATTTACGGATTATATTTTGCCGGCGCTGCAAAAACGAGGGTACCAAATAGCAATGGTGCCTGATAAAGTGAATGGTAGACGTATTCTTTCTTATAAACCTGACTTTGATGTAAGACTTAATAATGTTTCCGAAAAAAGTAAAAGAGCCCTGCCTCAGTCTTTAAGAGATGTTGCCTCTTTCAGGGAACAGGATTCAGGTTATTCAGATATTCAGTTCAGACTGATTGATGCTTTATCTACAGATAAAGAAAAAACACCTCTGGAAGTTATTATTGTTGCCGGTAAAAATACAGCCTATGCAAAACGAGATGAATCTTATTATGTATATGATATTGTAAGAGCATTAAAAAAAGAACTTCATATCGCACAAATAGAAAATCCCGCCCTGAATTCTCCGGAACAAAGAGTTCAAAATAATATTGGCATAATTAAACAACAATTGAGCGACAATATTTCAAAACCGCTATATGCTAATGCAAAAAACTTGGATCTCTATCATGAAGAATTACATCTGCCAGTTGAATTAAGCGCGGGCTCCTGTATAGCATTAAGAGGACTGGTTGAAGGTATGATACAGAAAACAAAATTGTATTATAACGCAAAATTAAGACAAGTTGCATCAGATGATTACGAAAAAACATTAGAAAAATTGATTAAATCTTCTCCAATTTTCAAAGAACGTAAGGATAAAACAATTTATGTTGAAGATATTATTGAAAAACGTGATGAAATTATAAAAGAGTTAAAGTTGAATAAACGTGAAGATTTAGAAATATTGAAAAAAGTTTTGGAAAGATTAAACGAAACTATAGAAAAATATGGTGCAAAAGACTAGACATTTATAATCGCAACATTCTCAATATGGAATGTGTGGCAAAACATATCAAAGGGCTGTATACTTTCAACAGTACAGCCTTTTTCAATTAAATATTTCAAATCTCTTGCAAGCGTTGCTGGATTGCAGCTTACATAAATAATTTTTTCCCTTGTATGTTTAAGAGTTTCGTCAAGACTTTCTATAGTGCAGCCCTTTCTTGGCGGGTCGAGTATTGTTATATCAAATTTCTTTTTTATTGATTTCAAATATTTTGTAGTGTCTTGTGCATAAAGTTCTACGTTCGTGATGTTGTTAGTTTCCAGTGCTTCACGTGCATTTTTTATAGAATTTTTGTTTTCTTCTACACTTACAACCTGCTTGCAAATATCTGAAACTGCAATTCCAAATGCTGCAATTCCTGCATAAGCATCAAGGACTGTAGGATTTTTATACTTTGAAATCTCATTTTTGACATATTTAAATATGTTTTCAGCACTTTTAGGATTAACCTGAAAAAAAGTATCTGCTCCTATTTTAAATATTTTATCAAGTATTTTTTCTTCAACAAATTCATTTCCGCAAATACATTCTGTTTCTGAACCTAAAATAACATTAGTTTTTTTATTGTTGAGGTTTATACAAACCCCTGAAATATTTTCAAATTCGTTAAATATAGAGTGTGCAAATTTTTTATATTTATCGAATATTTTTGAAGAATTAACAACAAGTGTAACAAGGCATTTTTTGTTTTGTGAGGAACATCTAATTACAATGTGGCGTAAATCACCTGTGTGTTTTTTTTCGTTATATCCTGATATGTTATATTCCGGAGCTTTTTGACGTATAAAATCAATAATTTTGTCACAAATTTCAGGCTGTATTGGACAATATTTTATATTAATAATTTCGTGTGACTGAGGTTTGTAGTAACCTGCAAGGATTTTTTTTGAAACTTTGGTCTGCGATACGGGACATTGAATTTTATGTCTGAACGCTTTTATTTCTGGGCTTGGTATCGGATTGTTAACAGGTGTATCTATATGACCTATTGTTTTCATCGCATCTTCAACCATTTGTTTTTTTAATAACAGTTGAAATTCGTAATCAATAAACTGCAGCTGGCATGAACCGCATATTTTGTGCATAGGGCAGAATGGTGTTATTCTGTGCGGTGACGGGTTTATGATTTCAATTACTTCTGCATTTGAAAAGTTTTTATTAACTTTAGTTATTTTTATTTTAAGTTCATCTTCAGGGCATGCATTTTCAACAAACACAACCTGACCGTCTACTCTTGCAATTCCGGTTCCGAGATTTGATAATTTTTCAATATTTACAACAAATTCTTCATTAAGGTTCATAATACTAAAAAAGAGCCCTTTTGGCTCTACTGTGTTAAAAATTGCTATCTTTTACTTACAAAATAATTTGTACTTTTTAGAAATACATTTTTGGTCTTTTCTTTTTTGCCTACTTTTTTCTTTACTTAAAAGAAAAAATATGGTGGGCGTTAGAAGACTCGAACTTCTGACATCCTCCTTGTAAGGGAGGCGCTCTACCAACTGAGCTAAACGCCCTCAGCAGAATTTATATTAACTAAAACATATTATAATGTCAACTACTTTTTTATATGTTTTCATCATTTTGATTTTCTTCTGTTTTTTCTGCCTGCTGTTTTTCGTATTCCATACGGGCTTTAACCTTGATTTCATGCTTCTCGCCGTGGTGAGCTTCTTCTCTTTTATATCTTTGATCTACCCACCATTTGGCCATGTGGTATACAATTCCTTTTTTTACAGGTTTCGGCTCCGGGGAGTCATAATTTTCTGTTTTAACTTTTTTCGGTTTGCTTTTTAATTTCGTTTTAAGCGGTTTATCTAAATCATCAAGTTTTAATTTCGGGGAAGGAGCAATATCTCTGTAGTCGTTTAAATCTGCTTCATTTACCGCATAGCTTTCAGGACTTACGTAGCCTTCTTCTGCGAATACTGCAGGAGAAGTTAAAAGTAATATAAATATTAAAAATTTTTTAATCATCATTTCCTCTTTATTTTTTTAAGAATAAGGGCATCTTGTTACAATATTTGTTCCGTGCGAATCCAGTCCGCCTGTTTTTATTAAGTTAAATTTTGAAGCAGCTTCTTCAATTTTTGTCTGCCATTTTTGATAATAGTCACCTTCATAGGACTGATAACAGCCTTCGTAAAATAAAGCTTTATCTTTCCCGTATTTTTTGAAATGTTCAAAAAGATATGTATAAAATTCAGGACAGTATGCCTTTGTTCTTGCAGGATGTGCAATAGACATAACTCCGCTGTTAAGTGTTGACACAAATTCAACAGCATCTTCAAAGGATGAAAAAGGTTCAAGCATTTTCCCGATTGATGGATGAGCTTGGAGGTATATTTCTCTTGCGGTCATGATTTGTTTTTCTATGTAATCAGGTATTTCCGGCAAGTCATGTCCGATATACATTTCAAGGGCTTTTTTGTAGATTATGTAATATGGTTCTTTGCCTTTGAACAGGTATTTGAATTTTTTTATCGGTTCCTCATAGGAAAAATCGGCATCAGGAAAATAGTAGTTTAATAAAATTTTCCCGGATGTATATTTCTTCAGCGGGTGTGCAACTTCATCCTGTCCTTTTTTAACCATTATGTGGCATTTTGAGGCTTCTTCAAGATTAAAGTTATAATCCGGTAGGGCACCATTCAGTTTTTTTATGGTTTCGTTTGCAAGTTCAAGTTTAAGTTTACTTTTAGATTTTAAATACTCATCAAGTTTTGTGTCAAAAGGATTAATTCCGTAAACAATCAGGTGAATTTGTACAGGCTTTGTCTGCTGCGGAAAATTTATTCCGACAGTAGAAATTTCAACGCCAAAACAAATATTTAAATTTTTATATTTTTCTTTTTGGGAAAGTTCAAAGGCCTCTTTGGTTCCGTCAATTGTGTCATGATCCGTAATCGCAAATAAAAAATCTCTATTCGTGTCGGTTATCTTTTTTGCATTGTCCAAAAGTTCTTTAACAGACATAGTCCCGTCAGAATATTCTGTGTGAATATGTAAGTTAGCTCTGAACTCTCCAGAGTCGAGATATCTGAAATCATGAGAATCTAAAACTTCTGGATTTTTTCTTTCTCCCGGTTTAAAAGAAATTTCGTCCAGATTTTTTACACGTTCAATAAATTCATTTTCACATATAATACCCATATTTTTATTTTACACAAAAAATTTAACGGAAACAAAATTGATATATTTGCGTCAAAAGTATTAAAAGTGTGACAATTTGTGGAAGATGAGGGATTTAAATGGCTGTTACAAAATATTTGGAGGAAGATTTATACAAAGATTTAAAATCTGAATATCAGGAAGATGCTGAATTTATCGAACTTGATGATAGTGATATTGAAGAACCGAGAACTTTTAATTCAATATCAAATGATGATGACATTCTTCAAATGTATTTAAAAGATATTGGAAAAGTTAAACTCTTGAACTCAAATGAGGAAAAAGCATTAGGTAAACAGATTAAAGAGGGTAAAAAATCACAGGCGGAAATTGCAAAAAGAAAGCTTGTTCAGGCAAATTTGCGTCTTGTTGTTAGTATTGCTAAAAAATATATCGGTCAGGGGGTTCTTTTTATGGATCTTGTTCAGGAAGGTTCGCTGGGTTTGATAAAAGCTGCGGAAAAATTTGACTATTCAAGGAATTTCAAATTTTCAACTTATGCAACATGGTGGATAAAACAGACAATAATAAGGGCTATTTCCAATAATTCAAGAACAATCCGTATTCCCGTCCACATGACTGACAAAATTAGAAAATATAAAAAAATCTATACGACTTTGTCTTTTGAACTGGGGCGTGAGCCGACTGATTTGGAAGTTGCAGAACGCCTCGGGATTACACTGAAGCAGTTAATAACCGTGAAGAAGTCGATAATAAAAGAGCCGATAAGTTTGGAAACTCCTGTTACCGATGATTTAAATATCGGGGATTATATTGAGGATAAGTCTTACCGCTCACCTGAGGTTCAGACAAAAAATAATGCGCTGAAAGGTAGTATTGAAAATCTTCTATCAACTCTGCCCGAGCGGGAAAAGAAAATTATAAGCTGCCGTTTTGGAATTAATGGAGAACAACCGAAAACTCTCGAACAGTTAGGCGAAATAATGGGGTATTCAAAAGAGAGAATAAGACAGCTTGAGGATTCAGCATTATCAAAAATCAGAGAGAGGAAGGAATTACAGCATTTTCGAGATTTTATAGAGGATTGATTATATGTGAAGGATGCGCAAGCATCCTTTTTATTTGACTACTGAATTAAATATATATATAATAAGTACGGAGTTTTATATGAAGCAAAAATTTTTAATAGATGCAGATGAGCAAATATTGTATACAGCAAAAAAGAATAAGTTTTTAATCGGACTTATTATTGTTCTGGCTCTTATCGTATTGTTAAGTGTTGTATTATTGACTATACACAGACCGGATATTAAAACTTTTGGAGATTTAATAGTTTATAATTATTTAATGTGGCCTTTTGTTTTATTTTTTCTTGGGATAATAGTATGGTGGTTATATTTATCCCTGAATAATTTTTACATTACTAATAAGAAGATAATATTTACTGATTTAAATAGTGTTAAATATATTAATTTTGATGATATAAAGGAATTGAGAGCGGTAAGTAACGGAATAGTTATCAAAACTTATGATAATAAGATTTTTCGTGCAACCGATATTAGCAATTGTGACGAGTTTTTATCCCAATTGAAGAGTGTTCATACCGTCAATATAAATCCATCCTATAAACGTTGGGTTTGGCTTTCTGTACTGTTAGGAGTAATTATTGCTCAGGTTTGCGGCTATTATTTAGATAAAATTCCGGTTTCTTCATATCAAATAGAATCAAAGAATTATTTAAAAGATATTCAAACAGAAATTAAAAGTAACTGGAATGCGCCTGCTTATAACAAAACTTCTAAAATTATCACATCATTTATTGTTCAGGCTGATGGTACAGTTAAAGATATTAAAATAAAACAATCATCAGGAAATTCCGAATTAGATAACTCCGTAATAGTTGCGTTGAAAAAATCTTCACCATTGCCAAAACTCCCAAAAGAGTTGAGTAAAAACGGATTTGTACAGATTGAATTTACATTCGACTATAATGTTTTTATACGCTGATTAATGATTTTGCAAATTCTATGGACTGTTCGTTAATCTCCCCGCCTGCAAGTTCTGCCAGTGCCTTAATCCTGTTCTCACCGGTCAGAACATAGACTTCTACTTTTGTCTCATCGCTTTGAGATTTTCTTACGTAAAAATGTTTGTCCGCACGCGATGCAATAATCGGTTGGTGGGTAATTAAAATAATCTGGTGATATTTTGAAAGCTCTGTAATTTCATCCGCAACGCTTTGGGATGCTTTTCCGGAAATTCCTGTATCAATTTCATCAAAAATTACCGTATTAATATCATCACTCTGTGCAAAAATTGATTTTATTGCGAGCATTACACGCGAGATTTCACCGCCTGAGGCAACTTTTGCAAGCGGTTTTAAACCTTCTGATACATTTGTAGAAATTAAAAATTCAACGTTATCAATTCCATCAGAACTTAGTTCTTTCGGCTGTACAGAGATTTCAAATCTTGCTTTCGGAAGCTCAAGTTTTTCCAACTTTTCCTGAATTAGTACAGATAGAACCTGTGCGTAATTTTTTCTGTTTTCGCTGATTTCTGATGCAGTGTTTTCTAATTCTTTCTTTGTTCTTTCAATTTCAGCTTCCAGTTCTTCAATATTTTGTGTTGAAAATTCTATTGAATTTAATTCTTGTGATAATTTATCAAATGTTTCAAGGACAGCTTCGAGTGTTCCTCCGTATTTGTGTTTAAGTTTATCAAGAAGATAAAGTCTTTCCTGTATTTCGTTAAGTCTTTCCGTATCATTATCGAGATTCTGGCTGTATTCTCTTAATCCGCTTCCGGCATCTTTTAATCTTTCAATTGCATCAAGCAGATTACTTTCAAGCTCTTCAAGATTTTTGTCCATTGATGCGGCTTTTGTGACATTTTGTTTAATTTTGCCCAGCGCTTCCATAATAGAACCGTCATCTCCGTTAATTGCCCAGTAAGCGGAACCTGTAAGCTCTTTTAACTTTTCTGCATTTTCTAAGACTTCAAGTTCTGAATTTAATTCTTCATCTTCTGACGGATTTTTAATATTTGCGCTGTCTATTTCATCTATTTGAAACTTAAGAAACTCTATCTGGTTTTCTGTCATATCAGAGGCGTTTTTTAGTGTTTCAAGTTTTGATTGTAGGTGTTGATATTCTTTAAATTTTTCTCTATACGCTTCCAGTTTTTGACCGTAAGAATCTTTTGCATAGTTGTCTAAAAGATTAATATGGTATTTGGGCTGCATAAAAGCATACGTCTGGTGTTGTGAATGTATATCAAGAAAATAATTTTTCAGTTGTTTTATAAACTCCTGATTGACAAGAGTTCCGTTTACCCTTGAACGTACTGCATTTTGGGTTATTTCTTTGGATAAAACAATTTCTGAACCGAAATTATCAACTCCGTTTTCTTCAAACAACTGCGTCAGATCATGCTTTGTATTTTCAATAACAAGTTCTATTACAGCTTTTTCTTTGTCATGCTTTATTACTTCTTTTGACACTCTGGGGGCAAAAGCTATATCAATTGCGTTTATAAGAATACTTTTCCCTGCGCCGGTTTCGCCTGTTATGACATTTAAGCCTTTGTCAAAATTGGCAGTCAGTTCATCAATCAGTATATAATCTTTTATTCTGAGTTGTTTTATCATATTTATAGAATAGAACAATATTAAATTTTGGGCAACAGTTTAATTTTATGCTCTTTTCAGTTCATAAACTCTGAATTCGCTTGGCTCCAGCCTGTCAAAATGTAATGATGAAGTTTCTTTATCAAATGCTGTTGAAACAAACTCATCCCCGTCAATATAATGTTCTTTCTGGATAGTGTAATCCGAAGGAAGGTTTATGGTTTTATCAAATACTGCATTACCCTGCATTATTTCTGAATAACTGTTGTTGTTTTCGTCAAACATTGTAACAAGCTCTGTTGTGTACTTGTAATTTGATACAACTAAATATGCAGTTTTTAGCGGGGCTTTTGAAATAATCCATGCTGCAAACCCGTCATCATCCTGAATAATTATTTGAGCTTCACCTTCCGTAATAATCTGGTTGTTTTTTACAAAAATATCAATGGCGTTGAATTTTTTATAAAATTCATAGTGATTTTCTCTGGGCATTGATACTTCTTCGCCTATTGCTCCTTCAATCCCGCGTTTTGTAAAACTTTCATCTCCGTCTACATAAAGCATGGGACGCCCTGCAAATTTTCCACCCGGTAAAAATTTATACTTAAACCATTTGTATAACGCTCCGTTTTCGCTAAGCTGTCCCGGGTACTGGTTTATGCATCTGAATTCTCCGTCCTGATTATTGTATGTTTTTAATATAGAAAGTTTTTCACCTTTTTTGAAATTAACATTGTAATTGGCAAGATGCTGGTTATCTTCCGTAATTTTTTCAGGAGTTTTTTCGTTCTGAGATACAATATCGTTACCCCACAACAGGTCAAACCCCATATCTTTATGATACTCTTTCAGGTAATCATCCCAGAGCATGTATTCCGCAAGTGTTCCAAAGTAGGGGATTTTGGACTTCATTGTTTTGTTGAGTTTCCCTAAAACTGCCCTTGGTGCCCTGTAGCTTATTGGTTTTCCGTTGTGTTCCGAAACTTTATCTACTATATGGTCAATATGGTCAACTCTAAAACCGTCAAAATTATACTCGTTTTGGAGCTCTAGCATATAGTTCACAAAGTAATCAATAACAGGTTTGTTAAAACTTCCGTTTTCCAAATAACAGAAATAGTAAGGAGTCTGGCAGTCGAGATTTGCAAAACTTGTTACATCTTCACCTTTGTAATCATAGTGTTTGAATGTAGGGTAGCCCCCGCATTCACTCATTTTGTCGTAAACCGGAGTTTTCGCAGAACACCATGCTCCGCCCGGCGCCGGCCACAGACCTTCTTTTATAAGTTCTTGAATTGCATCAATTTGTTTTGTTATATCATCTTCTGTTAATTTTTGATTATTTTTAAAGTTATGAATTCTTGCTATAATATCCCTTGCGCGTTTTTGAATATTTTCCTGGGAAGCTTTTTTCATCATGTTGTTTGATAGATTTTTCTTTGCCTCAGTCATAAGGCTGTCAAATGTATCATAAATATTTTTGTAATGTGATGTTAAATCTCCGCATGAGCCGCTTTGAGAATCTTTATAAATATTTTTTACAAGTTCTACATCTTCATCGTCAAATGACTGGGGCATATTTTGGGCAATTCTGTCGATATTTGCTTCAAGTTCTTTATTTAGTGTATTTATATCAAACCATCTGGCAATTTCCGGATTTGCAAGAACTGCTTTTGAAAACCTTCCCGTTTGCGGAAGAATGTCATAAATAACAGGGTGCCCAGCAAGCTGTGATAGCATAATAAATGTTTTGACCTGTGCTTTTGCACTCAAACCGGTTTCTTTTTCAATATCTTTATCAAGAAGATTTTCACTGACTTCGGAACTGCGCGGTAAATATGCGCATCCAAACTCCCTCGGGTGGAAAGGAATTAAATAAATTGTTGTATTAAATATTCCGTTTTCAAGGTTTCCTGTCGGCAGTATTAAAAGCTGTCTAAGCCAGTCCATAAATTTGCCCGGTTCTTTGCTTTTATTGCCGTTACCGAGTCCTGCAAGATTTATAAGTTTAATGTCATGCCCTTCTTTTTGTATCCATGATGAATTTTTTACATTATTTCTCGCAAGAACGCTTATTTTATCATCAGTGAAGGAAAATTTGTTATTGTCAAATACTTTGTTGTTTTTCCATTTGATTTCCAACCCGAAAAGAATTTCTTCGTAGGAAAGTTCTTCTAGCGCTTTTACATAAGGGTATGGAAGATATCCGTATTTTTTTATGAGTTTGGTCAGTTCTTCTTTTCTTTCTTGAGAAATATTTTCAGTTGGAAATTTCTTTTTCAGGCATGTATAAATCTCATTAAGTTTTTCTGATTTTACGGTTGTTAAGTTATTCTTTTTCTTGAAAAGAAAGTTCAGCATCTTCACACTCCCCTTATAAAATAATTCCGTATTGATATTATAGCATAATAAAAATAAATAATAGCATTAAAAAAATAATTGTATTTTTTACAATAAATTAGACGATCGGGTAATGGATTAATACTTATAGATATTATTAAATAATTCTTGGTTACTTAGATAGAATGCGTAATGCATTTACTGAAAGTGGGGTTATAGTATATGGTACAAAAGACAAGTGAAACAAAGACAAAAACGATTAGTGTGATTATTGTTGAAGATTTTAAGCTTACCCGTGTGGGGTTAAGGTGCGCATTAAATGCAAATGATGATATTAATGTTGTCGCTGAAGCCGAAGATGCGGTTGAAGGTTTAAAACTTATTGAAAAACATAAACCTGACGTTATTTTAATGGATTTGGGACTTCCGGGCATGAACGGCATTGAGGCTATGATAAAATGTAAAGAAATGATGTTTGATTCAAAAATTATTGCCTTGACTTCTCACGACAGATCGGAAGAAGTTATTGCAGCATTAAGTTCAGGTGCCAGTGCTTATTGTTTAAAAGATATTGATCCTCAAAAGCTTGCTGATGTCGTAAGAGATGTTTCAACCGGTGTTTGTTGGATTGATCCGATGGTTGCCCAGATGACTTTAAACGCTCTGCCAAAAGTTGATAATATTGGTTTTTTACCTAATAAATCAAATGCGGAAGGCCGTGTACCTTTAACGGAAAGAGAATTTGAAGTATTAAAACATCTTGTTTCTGGTAAAAGTAATACGGAAATTGCAAAAGAACTTATTGTAAGTGTTCATACTGCAAAAGCGCATGTTTGTTCAATTTTGCAAAAAATGTGCGTCAATGACCGTGTTCAGGCGGCTGTTAAAGCCGTAAAAGAGGGTATGGTTTAAATAAAATTTTTAACTCCATATATTTGCTTAAAAAGAGGATTTTTAATCCTCTTTTATTTTATCAGCTATTGCTAAAACTTGTTGTTTGAAAGAGTCATAATCCGAATTGTTGTCTATTATGTAATCCCAGTCTTTTATATCATCAAGTCCCGTTTCGGTTATATCATTTTCTCCGATAAGTTCTCCTCTTGAAGCTCGTGTTTCTCTTGAAGCTTCTACCCTGATTGCGACTGCACCAGCATTTTTGAATACTTCATATTCATGTGGCACCCTGACATCTGTCACAATAATATTCCCGTCCTGTTCAATAATTTTTTTCAGCCAGTAATCCGGATCCTGGGCTCTTCCCCAGTTGCCGAGATTTATTAAGTCCTGACGGTAGAGAGGTTTATTTTTTTCAATTTCTTCGTAAGTTAAACCTTTTTCTTTGCCGTATGTAAGTTTGATAATGTCGCCCATTGCACATCTTCTGTAATCAGGCATTACTTCAAGCATAATTTTTCCTGCAGTATCTTTGCCGGAGTATTGTTTTCCGGAAAAAATTATAATTTTTTCTGCCATAATTGGTCTCCTTATAATTTAATAGAGATTAATTATAAATCTTTTTATTTAAATCTGCTTTTCTTATTCTTACATTTTGCGGAGTAATTTCAACAAGTTCATCATCTCCGATGTATTCCATGCATTCTTCTAAAGACATTTCTTTATGAGCCTGTAGAGTTACCATAACGTCAGCAGTTGCACTTCTCATATTTGTCAATTTTTTAGTTTTACAGATATTTACTACAATGTCTTGCGGTTTGTTGCATTCGCCGATAATCATTCCGCGATAAACTTTTGTTTTTGGAGTTACAAAAAATACTCCTCTGTCCTCATATTGAGCCAGAGCGTATGGAATTGCTTCACCCTGTTCGTGTGCAATTATTGAACCGTTTCTCTGACGAGGAATATCGCCGGCATAAGGTCTGTATTCCAAATATGTATGGTACATAATGCCTTCACCGCGTGTCATTCTGATAAATTCACTTCTAAATCCGATAAGTCCGCGTGCAGGGATATGAAATACCATTGTTGTTCTGCCTTTGTTATTATTCATTTCTTTCATTTCTGCTTTACGGCCTGACAGTCTGTCTATACAGCTTCCGGCATAACCCTCCGGAACATCAACTATTAGGTTTTCAAAAGGTTCACATTGCACACCGTCAATTGTTTTATATATAACTTCCGGTTTTGAAACCTGAAATTCATAGCCCTCACGGCGCATTGTTTCAATTAAGATTCCAAGATGAAGCTCGCCTCTTCCTGATACTCTGAAAACATCGGTAGAGTCTGTATCTTCAACTCGCAAACTTACATTTTTTTCAAGCTCATCGTAAAGTCTTTTTCTTAGCTGTCTTGATGTAACAAATTTTCCTTCAGTACCGGCAAACGGGCTGTCATTGACTGAAAAATTCATCTGCAAAGTTGGTTCATCAACTTTAATTAAAGGCAGAGGAATCGGATTTGAGAGTGAACATATGCTTTCCCCTATTTGTACATCAGAGAATCCTGCAATCCCAACGATGTCGCCTGCAAATGCTTCTTCGATTTCAATACGCCCTAAATCATGGAAGCCAAATAGCTTTGTAATTTTCCCTTTTTCCTGACTGCCGTCAGCATGAATTACACAAACCTGTTCCTGAGATTTAACTTTTCCATTTTCAATTCTTCCGATTACAATTCTACCTACATAATCATTGTAATCCAGTGTTGTAGCCCTGAACTGGAATGGTTTTGATGCATCACCTTTCGGCGGTTTAATATTTTCTAATATGCAGTCAAGAAGCGGTATCATATCTTTTCTTTCATCATCCAAATCTTTGATTGCAAAGCCGTTTAAACTGCTTGCAAATATGAAAGGAAAATCTATTAAATCTTCTCTGTCTGTTAGTTCTGTAAACAAATCAAATACTTTATCTAAAGCTGTTAATGGTTCTGCGGCAGGTTTGTCGATTTTATTTATGACAACAATGATTTTTAAACCTAATTCAAGGGCTTTTGATAAAACAAATCTGGTCTGAGGCATAGGGCCTTCTGCAGCATCAACGATTAATAAAGCACCGTCAACCATGCCTAAAACACGTTCTACTTCTCCGCCGAAATCTGCGTGCCCCGGAGTATCAACAACGTTAATTTTTGTATCTTTATAATTGATTGAAATGTTTTTGGAAAGAATTGTAATACCGCGTTCTCTTTCTAAATCGTTGCTGTCCAGAACTCTTTCCTGTACGTGTTGATTTGCTCTGAATGCACCTGCTTGTCTCAAAAGGCAGTCAACAAGTGTTGTTTTGCCGTGGTCAACGTGAGCAATAATTGCTATATTTCGTATTTTATCATTTTGATTTGTCATAATTCCCTGCCATTTATAAGTTGTTTAGTGTAAATGTTACACTTTAATTTTATACTGATGATAATAATTTTTCAAGTTTAATGTGTAGTTTTGTGAGGTTTATATGCTATATATGCAAATATCAAACAGCAAAGTCCGAAAAATATTCCGAAACACATTGTTGTCCTGTATGCGGTTAAAAATGCAATGTCATAAACTTTGCCTGATTCAAGAAAAATGTTTCTGAATGTTTCAAATAAGGTTATTGTAACTGCTACGCCTAATATATTCCCCATATTTCTGGAAAGTGCAAGTATACCTGATGCTAGTCCTACATGTCCGTGGTTAACACATGTCATAATAGCATTGTTTGAAGGTGATTGAAAAAGACCATTGCCTATTCCCATAATTCCTGAAGCCAGAACAATTTGCCACATTGCGGCATTTTTGTCATACAGCGTAAACATTAAAAGTGCTATGCAGTATACGGCAGGGCCTGCAAGGGTTAAATATCTGCTCCCGTATTTGCCTGATAATCTCCCTGCAATCGGGGCAATAAACGAAAGTGTCACCGAATAAGGAAGAATTAAAAGTCCTGTTACAAGCGGGTTGTATTTTAATATTTCCTGTAAAAAGAATGGAAGCAGTATACTGTTTGTATACATTGCCATGTATGAAGTCATTACCCCGAGGTTTCCGAATGTGAAAGTCCTTATTTTGAATAAAGAAAAGTCAATAAGCGGATAATTTATGTGGTGATCTCTGATATAGAAAAGAACTCCGAAAACTAATGTAATTATTCCGAGAATAATAATTTTCAGCGAATTCCAGCCCCAGCTGTGTCCTTCTGATATTGCAAGCAAAAGAGCAAATAAACTTACGGTAAAATAGAAAAATCCTCTGTAATCGAATTTGAAATTTTTTCTGTCTGTATTTGCGTGATGCGGAAGCACTTTATAGGCATAATAAGCCCCTGCAAGAGCAACCGGAATACATGGGATAAATACAGAATGCCAGCCGAAGTAGTTTAATAAAATACCGCCGAGTGCAGGACCGCTCATTCCGCCGATTGCGACTAAACAGCCATTTAATCCCAGAGCCTTTCCCCTTCGTTCGTTTTTAAAAATTGTTGCAATAATAGCCTGCGCATTTGAAAGCATAATTGAAGCCCCGAGCGCTTCAAGGCACCTATATGCAATTAAAAAAGCAAAACTGTCTGCTGTTGTATTCAAAAAAGCTCCGAGAGCAAAAAGTGAAAAGCCCACAGTATAAAGCTTGTTTTTGGGAAAAATATCACCAAGTTTTCCAAAAAATGGTAAAAATACTGTTAGAACAAGCATATATGCAATCATTACCCATTGAATCTGTCCCATTGAAACATGCAAATCAACAGACATGGGGTATAATGCAAGGTTTACCGTCGTAGAATCCAGCATGGCAATAAAATTGCCGACTGCCGTGATTACGAACATTGTCCACTTAATCTCTTTGGTAGTCATAAGTAAATTTTATCATAAATAGCAAATATATTTTTTATTTAGAACTTTTCCCCGTGCAGTGCCATTGGCCGGGAGGATTCGAGTTTCTGCTGAAGCACATATTGTCATGTTCTCCTGTTAAAGAATTTTTTATTCTTAAACAAAATCCATGTTTTTTCCATTCAAGAGCAATAAAGTCAATTGTTTCATTCGGATTGATTATAATTGGTTTGTCAAATGAATAAAACATTCTGCCTTCTTTGTCTATTTCCTCATTGTCTTTCTTATCCTTATAGAGATAATATGGAGCTATAATGGTATTTTTTACAGGCATAACATAATTTCTGTAGCCTAGTTCTGAAAAAAATAAAGGTGTTACAGAATATTTTAAAGGTTTTTCTCCATCATTATTTATATAATCATATATAACATAACCGAAAGGACAAACAATAAAGAATGCAATTCTGCCAGTAGCTCTGAAAGGTTTAATTAAAACTTGTGGAAAACGTTCATCATGTTTCCATTTTTTCAAATTATTTATTTTATAGGATGGTTTATTATCAAAGCAGGCATCTATTTCCAGCGGAAATTTTTCATTATTTTTTATAGTGTATTTCATTCCTGCATAATATTCAGACAAATTGCTGTATAAATTTACTTGTTCGCGATAGACACATATACTTGGATAATAATCAGATGCAAATACTCTATTCATTATAAAAATTATGAAAATTAAGATGAAGAAAATTATTTTTTTCATAAATATCCTTATCGGTTTTTTACCCAGTTTTCAATAATTCTTAACGGTGCACGTGTTATACCGAGTGCCCATTCTCCGATGTTTTTTGTGATTACGCTGCCGGCGCCGATATTTGTACCCTCTCCGATTTCAACCGGTGCTACAAGGACGGTATTTGAACCGATTTTTACATTATCTTTTAAAATAGTTTTACTTTTGGTTTTGCTAATAGGGTCATAGTTTGCGGTAATTGTGCCCGCCCCGATATTTATGTGTGAACCGAGTTCGCTGTCGCCTATATAACTTAAATGCCCTGCATTTGTGTTATAACCTATTTTTGCTTTTTTTACTTCCACAAAGTTACCGATTTTACAGTCGTCATCTATTTCTACATCACCGCGTAAATGAGCACAAGGGCCGATTTTGCAGTTCTTGCCTATTTTATTTTTCCCTTCAATATAAGTTGACGGATAAATTATTGTATCTTCGCCGATTTCCGTATCTTCAGAAATCCATGTAGATGACGGGTCAACTATCGTAACTCCGTTATCCATAAGCGAATTTAATTTCCGTTCATTCATGATTTTTGTTGCGTAGGCAAGGTCTTTACGTGAATTTATTCCGTAGCTTTCGTCGCTGTTTTCTAAGATATAAGCGTGGACATTCAGATTATTTTTCTTACCCCATGAAATTATGTCTGTAAGATAGTATTCTCCCTGTGCGTTATTTGTTGTTAATTGTGAAAATGCGGATTTGATTTTTCCCCAGTTTAGTAAATAAACTCCAACATTAATTTCTTTAATAGATATTTCTTCCGGAGATGCATCTTTTGCTTCAACAATACATTTTAAAGAATCGTCTTTTTCTCTGATAATCCTTCCATAATTTGCAGGATCATCAAGTATAGTGCTCATAATTGTCAGGTCTGAATTTTTTGAATTGTGATACTCAATAAATTTTTTGATACTTTCTTCAGTCATTAACGGCAAATCTCCGTTAAGAATTATTACCTGTCCGTCAAAGTTTTCAAGATACGGGCAAGCCATTGAAACCGCATGTCCTGTTCCTAATTGGGGAGATTGCAATACTGTTTTTGCGTTATGGTAATTTTTTTCAACAAATTCCGTAACTTCTTCTGCGTGGTGTCCTACAATTACAAAAGATTCGCTAACTATATTTTTAGAACTGTCTAAAACATAGCCGAGGACTGATTTCCCGAATATTTTGTGCAATACTTTTGATGTATTTGATTTCATTCTTGTGCCTTTGCCTGCTGCAAGAATTACTGATTTAATTTCTTTGTTCATACTTCTCTCCTTTGGTATTATTATACAATAAAAGTAAGCATCTTGTCATCCCGAACTTGTTTCGGGATCTTGACTGGTTAGAGATGCTGAAACAAGTTCAGTTTGACACTAAATGACTATGGTATCGTGCACTTGTTGCGCGATCTTATTTTAAGTATGACTAATTAAAAAATTTGTTTATACTATAATTATTTTATGGATAAAAAGAAAACAGCAGTTGTTGCTATGAGCGGCGGGGTAGACAGTTCTGTCGCTGCTCTTTTGTTACAAAAAGAAGGTTACAGAGTCGTCGGGCTGACAGGAAAAATGATTAATTCCGAGTCTGCCATGTCTGTTATATCTAATGCGAAAAGTGTTGCGGATAAATTGGGCATAGAACATTATGTATGTGATGTTACTGAACTTTTTAAAGAGAAAGTTATAAGTTATTTCGAAAACTCATATAGGAACGGAAAAACTCCAAACCCGTGTATAATGTGTAATCAGTATATTAAGTGGGGTATGCTTTTTGATTACGCTGTTAATAAATTGGGGGTAGATGTTTTTGCAACGGGACATTATGCTGATATAAGATATGATAACGGTTTTTATAAACTTTATCCGGCAAAAGATGAACATAAAGATCAGCTTTATTTTTTATACAGGTTATCTCAAAAACAGTTATCAAAAACTATTTTCCCGCTATATCACTATGACAAGGAAGAAGTCAAGAAAATTGCTTATGAATATGATTTACCGCCGAAGGACTCCAAAGAAAGCCAGGATATTTGTTTTATTCAGAAACCTTATACAGCAAAAAAATATCTTATGGATAAATTCGGCTCTAAAAAAGGTGATTTTATTGATATTTTGACTGGTAAAAAATGGGGTGAGCATCAGGGATGTTATCAATATACAATAGGGCAAAGAAAAGGTATAGGCATTGCTGCTCCGTATCCTTTGTATGTTATTGATATTGACCCGGAAAAAAATATTGTTTATATCGGCAGAGAAGAGGATAATTACAGAAAAAATTTAAAAATTACAGATTTAAATTTAACTTACAAACCGGAAAAACATGAATTTGATGCCTGGGTTAAAATTCGTTATAACATGGAGCATAAAAAAGCTCATGTAAGATTATTCAGTGATTTTGCGGATATTGAATTCTATGAGCCTGTTAATTCTATTACAAACGGCCAATCAGGTGTTCTATATGATATAGATGACAAACACTTGATTGGCGGAGGATTTGTTGTAAGGTAGCAGCTATTTACTTTTATTTTTTACGGCTGTATCATGGGGTTGCCTAGGGAGGGGAATTATGTATAATCCGAAATCACACAATGCTGATGAATTTATTTCGCATGAAGAAATTCTTGATACTTTAACATACGCTGATGAGAATAAAAATAATATTGAGCTTATTGATAAAATATTAGAAAAAGCTAAGCTCGGAAAAGGCTTAACTCACCGTGAAGCATCTGTTCTTCTTGCGTGTGATATTGAAGATAAAAATAAGGAAATTTTTGAGCTTGCAAAGAAAATAAAATTGGATTATTACGGAAACAGAATAGTTCTTTTTGCACCTCTCTATTTATCAAATTACTGTGTAAACGGATGCGTATATTGCCCTTATCATGCTAAAAACAAACATATCCCAAGACGCAAGCTTTCTCAGGAAGAGATTAAAAATGAAGTTATAGCGCTTCAGGATATGGGACATAAAAGACTTGCCATAGAAGCAGGTGAAGATCCAGTTAACAACCCTCTTGAATATATTCTTGAATCAATAAAAACAATTTACGGGATTAAACATAAAAACGGTTCTATCCGTAGAGTTAATGTTAATATTGCAGCCACAACCGTTGAAAATTATAAAAAATTACATGATGCAGGTATTGGAACTTATATTTTGTTCCAAGAAACTTATCATAAAGAAAGTTATGAAAAACTCCATCCGACAGGACCTAAACATAATTATAAATACCACACGGAAGCTATGGACAGAGCTATGCAAGGTGGTATTGATGATGTTGGCTTAGGTGTTTTATTCGGGCTTGAATCTTATAGGTATGAATTTGCTGGAATTTTGATGCACGCAGAGCATCTCGAAGCCGTATTCGGTGTTGGTCCGCATACTATCAGTGTTCCAAGAATAAGAAAAGCTGATGATATTGACCCGGAAACTTTTGATAACGGAATTGATGACGATACATTTGCCAAAATCGTTGCCTGCATAAGAATTGCAGTTCCGTATACAGGCATGATAGTTTCAACAAGAGAAAGCGCCGAGTGCAGAAAACGTGTTCTGGAACTTGGTATTTCGCAAATTTCGGGCGGTTCAAAAACAAGTGTCGGAGGTTATTTTAATCCTATGCCTGAAAAAGACGATTCAGCGCAATTTGATGTTTCGGACAGACGTCCGCTCGATGAAGTTATAAAATGGCTTATGGAACTGGGTTATCTGCCGAGCTTCTGCACAGCCTGCTACAGAAACGGCCGTACAGGTGACAGATTTATGGAAATCTGCAAAGAAAAACAAATCCATAACTTCTGCCATCCAAATGCTATTTTAACCTTAAAAGAATATCTTGAAGATTATGCATCACAAGAAACTAAGAAGGTTGGAGAAGCGTTAATTGAAAAAGAAGTTAAAATTCTTGAATGTCCGCAATGTGTGAAGTCAAAAGTCGCAGAAGATTTGCAAAAAATTGAAGCCGGCGGAAGAGATTATAATTTCTAAAGAATATTTTTTATAAACATCATCGTAAACGGTTTATTAAAAAATCCGTAAAGATAAGTTCCGACCATTTTGAGAGATTTGTCGTCTTTACACATTACAGTTATTGCCCTTGATTTATAATTGGTGTGGATAATATCACCGGGTTTTGGATTGTGTAATTCGTGCTTGTTAATATATGATTTTGTATGAGTTTCATCAATAATTTTCAGCTTGTAAGGATTTGGAATAAAAAATTTTTTTCCGTAGGTTACGTAACACGGAAGCCACGGGTGAAATGCACGTATTCTTGCGTGAATTTGTTCTGCAGATTCTTTTTCAAAATCTAACATCATATCATCAGGCTTTATATTTGGATAATATGAAGCTTCTTTTTCATTCTGTTCAACAGGGATTACAAGTCCAGAACCGAGCTTTTGCATTAATTCCGCGCATAAAATCCTTGCCTGAAACACCGTTCTTTCTTTTAGTTCTTTGCCTGTATCGCCGGGGAAAATTTTAATTTGTTTTTGGGCAAGTATTGCCCCTTTGTCAAAATCTTCGTTCATCAGGTGGAAGGTAAGCCCTGAATAATTCTCTCTGTGTAAAATAGTTTGCAGGTAAGGGTTTGGCCCTCTGTATTTAGGCAGATAAGACGGATGAACATTTACACAGGCAATTACAGGAAGATTAATTATATCTTTTTTAAGTTTTTCATGCCAGGTGCCTACAAGAATAACATCAGCATTCAGTTTTAAAATTTCTTTTTTGAATTCTTCTGAATTAGCACTATCACATTTTATTTCATGTAATTTATGCTGTTTTATTATTGTAACGTCAGGTGAACTTTTAAAAAAATCTCTTAGAGCGAGTAAAAGTTTTGGCATAACAGTTCTTTCATATCTCAGAACACCTGCAATCTGGCATTTTGCATCAAGTGTTCCTTCAATAAGATTTGATAGCATTTCACCTTTGCCTAAAATTACTACTTTCATTTACCCCTCAGTTTTTTAATATCTTATTTTGGATGCTCTGTCCATTTCGCGCTTAAGATCTTTTTTGGCGATATCATCACGTTTGTCGTGTAATTTTTTACCTTTGGCAAGCCCTATTTCAACTTTTGCAAAGCCGTGCGATAAAAATATTTCCAGTGGAACAATTGTATAACTGTCCTGTTTTACTTTTGTTTGCATTTTTAATATTTCTTTTTTGTTCAAAAGGAGTTTTCTGACACGTTCTGCATCGTGATTGAACCTGTTTCCCTGTTCATACGGTGAAATGTGGCATTTATACAGAAAAATTTCATTATCTTCAATTTTACAGAAACTGTCTTTTAGATTTATTGCATTTTTGCGTATAGATTTAATTTCAGTTCCCGTCAGCACAATTCCGGCTATATATTTTTCAATAATATTATAGTCGTGGAATGCTTTTCTGTTAGTTGTAACTATTTTTCTGTCCATAAATTTTATTATATCACAGTTTTTATTCAATTTATTTATTAAAATAATTATTGTACGATAATATCAAAAAAAAGACCGGAAATAACCGGTCTTTTTCATATAAACTCTCATTCTTACTAAACAATAAGCACTACTTGACTGCTTTCAGTCCTGCTTGAATACCAGCGCCCGCATTTATCTTGTTTGCGGACATTAACGCCAATTGACGGCGCTTTCTCGCTCCTCTTAATATAAATTCCACACTGTCGCATACATTACACGAAGGTGTTACAATCTTTTTTAGCATATTGTTTAATCTCCATTGTCTTATAATTACATTTTTTATATCGGCTTTAGAGCTGTAAATCTTTAGAATTTTATAATTAAGTTTAATATTTTGTAACATAATGCATATTGAGCCAATTTTATTTTGACGGTTAGTGCTCTGTCTATAAAACAGATTCAAAAATGACTTTGATTATTAAGAAATGTAAACTTAAATTTTTTAGGTCTGTAACTTTAGGCAATAAACACTTTTAGCATAATATAATATTTATGCAAGCGCAATTTCTGTATAATTTATAACTTTAATTAATTATATAATGTTTTGAAGAGTATAAATAAAAGAAAGGATATTATTATGGGTTTATATGTTAATGGTTCCCTTGTCGGCATGGGAAATGCTGTTAAAGATGCCGGCTATCAAAAAAATCTTAATGAACGCACAATTTCAATTCTTGGCGATAAAACAAGTATATCACTCGCAGATTTAAAGAAAACTCCTGTATTTAGCAAAATATTTACTCAGTTGGATAAAACAGGACAGGAGAAACTAAATCGAATTTTAAGTCTTGACGGTGATAATAAAAATGTAAGTGAAAAGGAATTAAAAACACTTTTGACTTTGCTTGATGCAGATTTACAAAAAGTTGATGCTTATCCCTACAATGGTGACGAAGCGTTTTTAATGAATGAAGAAATTGATGTTAAACCCTCAAATGGTATTTATCAGGCAACTGAGGAAGAAGTTCAAAATGTGTACCAAAATACAAAGACACGTGCTGAAATGCAGGCAGATGAGATAAAAAAACAAAAAGAGATGTCACAACAGCTTACATACTTGAATGAGCTGGTATCTGAATATGATATTTCAAATCCTAGTGATTTGACTAAAGCTCTTAATACATTGAGGCAAAATTGCAGTGTTGGAAATGCAGAAGGAATGCAGATATATGAAAGTGCAACTTCTGCTCTGTTTAAAGGACAGTTACAAGAAGTTCGTACATATAGAGATGGCGGTTCACGTATGTATATATTGAAAGACGGTACAGAAATTTATCACGATAACAAGGCCGGTGGAGGTACTAAAGGATATGTAACAATAACTAATACAGATGGTTCTATTATTCAATACAATCGTGATGGCGAGAAAATATTCGAAGATTATTCAGATGTTCAAAAATAATATATTCAGGTATGAACGACATAAAAAAATAACCCTTTTTTGTAAAGGGTTATTTTTTTATGTCTTACAGTTTATTACACTGCGTAAACGCTAACCTGTTTTCTGTCGCGTCTGTGTGCTTCAAATTTCACCTGACCGTCAATCAATGCATATAATGTATCATCAGAACCGATACCTACATTGTTGCCCGGGTGAACTTTAGTTCCTCTTTGACGAACAAGAATATTTCCGGCTTTAACGATTTCGCCGCCGAATTTTTTAACGCCTAATCGCTTCGCTTCCGAATCGCGACCGTTACGGGTAGATCCCATACCTTTCTTATGTGCCATTTTTATATTCTCCTTGTAATTTGTTTTGTATTAACTTTTCCGGACTTCCCGGATTTTGTTTAACAACTAAGCTTCTTCAGTAGCTTCGGCTGCTTTTTTCTGAGCAGAAGTTCTGATTTTAGAAATCATTACTCTTGTGAAGCCTTGTCTGTGTCCTTGTTTTCTTCTGTAACCTTTTTTAGGTCTTTGTTTGTAAACGATGATTTTTTTGTCTTTATCGTGTTTTACGATAGTACCTTCAGCAGAAGCACCTGCAACGTAAGGTTGTCCTACTTTTGATTTTTTACCGTTTACAATCATGACGACTTTATCAAAAACAACTTTTGAATCTTTTTCGCCGTCTAGTAATTCAACATCAAGGTATCTTCCTTCTTCAACCTGATATTGTTTTCCGCCTGTTTCTACAATTGCGTACATTATACATCCTTTCTGGTATCGTAATCTTTGCGGTAATGCTAGTGTTTGCAAAGATATTTATAAACGATTGACCGCCTACTAATACATTATTTATTATCGCCTGCTCAAAACCGCTTGTCAAGCTCTATTAACATTTATTAACTTTACGTTTCTGGCGGTTTGTTTGCGGTAAAATTATTTTGTGAGGGAGATTAAGATTTAGAGATGAAATTTACAGTTGATGAGTTGAGAAAAGCTACAGATGCCGAAATTAAGAATGGTAAAGACGGGAGCTTTGAAATTTCCACTGATACGAGGACTTTAAAAAAAGATGATTTGTATCTGCCTTTGAAGGGTGCAAATTTTGACGGTGAAAATTTTTGTGATAAAGCTCTTGAAGCAGGTGCATGCGGATGTTTTTGCACTAAAGATAACTGCCCTGTCGATTTTTCTCTGAAAGTCAGCGATACTTTAACTGCATATTTACAGTTAGCTAATTTTGCAAGAAAAAAATATAATCCTGTGGTTGTTGCAATTACGGGAAGCTCGGGTAAAACGACTACTAAAGAAATGGTTTATTCGGTTTTGTCTGAAAAATTTAAGACTCATAAAACGTATTCAAATCACAATAACGAAATAGGTTTTTGCCAGACCGTTATTTCAATGCCTGAAGATACGCAAGTTTTGATTATTGAGATGGGAATGAGGGGTTTTGGAGAAATAGAACTTATATGCAAATACGCAGAACCTGATTACGCAATTATTACAAATGCAGGCTCTGCACATATCGGGCGTCTGGGAAGCCTTGATAACATTGCAAAAGCAAAATGTGAAATTACAAAATATTTAAAGCACACGCTTATTGCAAATGATAATGAAAGAATTAAAAAATTTGCTAATTTTAACGGGGAGAATATTTTTTATTCAATAAGTGATGTAAGAATTTTAGAAAAACGTGAAGGTTATTCTAAATTTGTTTATAAAAATCGTGAGTATGAGCTGAATGTTGAAGGGGATTATAATATAGAAAATTCTCTTTCAGCTATAGAGCTTGGTTATAAGCTCGGGATGTCTTACGAGGAAATATACAAAGGTCTTGGTAAATATCATCCGATAGAAAAACGATGGGAAATTCAAAAAGTTAACGGATTTGATATAATAAATGACAGTTACAATGCAAATCCAGAGTCTATGAAAGCTTCTGTTTCAACTTTTTTGGAATTGTATAAAAATCCTGTTGTTATTCTTGGTGATATGGGAGAACTTGGTGAAGATGAGATTGAATTTCATAAAGAGGTCGGAAAATTTATCGGTAAAAAATTTCAGGGTAAATCCGGATTATTTATAACGGTAGGAAATCTTGCAAAATATATTGGCGATGAATTATTGAAGTATGGTTTTGAGGTAAAACATTTTCAAACTAATTTTGAAACATCTCGTTACATTCTTGATAATTTGCATGAGGATATTACAATATTCTTAAAGGCCTCGAGGTCTATGAAGTTTGAGGAAATAATAGAGAATTTAAAACATTTACGGAAGGGTACAAGCGGGCACAAAGTGCCTGACGGTAATGAATAAAATCAGATGAACATCTACGGAAAGGGTATAAAAAATGATAATGCTTGCAGTTGCATTTTTACTGGGAATGATATTATGTTTGCTTTTCGGAGTACCATATATAGATTTTTTACGCAAACATATGATAGGTCAATATGTGAAAGATTGTGCGCCCGAAGCTCATGCAAAAAAACAGGGAACTCCGACAACAGGCGGTGTTTTCATTATAATTGCCGTAATTTTAGGTTCTGTAATAGCTCTTGCAATGGCGCAAAGACTTAACACAGGTGCATTTATAATTTTACTGACTCTTCTTTTTTATACCTTTGCCGGTTTTCAGGATGATTATATAAAATTAAAGGGAAAAGGAAATGACGGACTTACCCCGCGCGGGAAATTGTTAAGACAAATCGCAATAGCGCTGCTCCCGATTCTTTATCTTATGATGACAAAAACAAACGCATCGGATGTTTATTTCGGTCAGTATGTTTTGCATTTAGGCTGGTTTTATCCTGTTTTTGCAGTATTTGTTATTACAGGGGCATCAAATGCTTATAACTTAACTGACGGGCTTGATGGACTTGCTGCTTCAACGGGTATATTTGCTTTTATTGCTTGCGCGATTATTTCACTATTTTCAGGCTGTCCTGAAGGTGCGATTATTTCAGCTTGTGTTGCAGGTGCATTAGCGGGATTTTTGAAATATAACAGACCCAAAGCAGAAGTTTTTATGGGAGATACGGGTTCTCTTGCAATAGGCGGATTGCTCGGAACAGTTGCTGTTATGGGTAAATTTGAAATTTTGCTCGTCCTCATAGCGGGTGTTTTTGTAATGGAAACTCTTTCTGTCATTATTCAGGTAACAAGTTTTAAAACTACAGGGAAAAGGGTTTTTAAAATGGCTCCTATTCATCATCATTTTGAACTTTGCAACTGGAGCGAGAAAAAAGTTGTATGTGTGTTTGCAACAGTTTCAGCAATTCTTTCAGCTGTATCAATTATTTTATATTTTTTCTTAAATAGAGGTATTTTATAATGAAATCAATTTGTCCGAATTTAAAATTATTTGATAAAAAAGTTTTGGTTTTGGGATTATCTAAAAGCGGAATTTCTGCTGCTAAATATTTAAACAAAGCAGGCGCTGATGTATACCTGACTGAAAGCAGAGAAGAAAGACCTGAGGATGTTGAAAAAATTAAAGAACTTAGAGCACTCGGGATTAATGTTGAAACCGGCGGACATAGTGAAGATTTTATAAGGGATGCATACATTGCGGTTACAAGTCCGGGAATTCCCCCGCACAGCGAAATTATCAGACGATTAAATGAGGAAAAAATTACTGTTATATCTGAAGTTGAGCTTGCATATTCTCAGACGGGTGTTCCTTTTATTGCAATAACGGGGACTAACGGCAAAACAACAACAACAGCTTTGACCGCACATATTTTATCAAGCGAGTATAAAGCTGAACCTTGCGGAAATTATGGGGTTCCGCCTTGCGATTTACTGGAAAAAGATATTGATTTTATGGTATGCGAATGCAGTTCTTTTCAGTTGGAATACAGTAATTCATTGATTCCTCAAATTTCAGTTTTTACAAATTTTACACCTGACCATATTGACTGGCATGGCGGATTAGAGAATTATTTTAAAGCTAAAGCTAAAATATTCAAAGGTCCTCAGGCGCCTCAATTTTCAGTATTGAATGCAAAAGATAGCAGGCTTTTGGATTTTTCAAAAGAATGCGGGGGAACTGTATTTCTTTTTGATGGCGACATCGGTGACAATTGTTCTTATATTAAGGATGGTGCAATTTATTTTAAACGCGGCGGAAAGGTAGAAAAGATTATTGATTTATCCGAATGCCCTTTAATAGGCAATCATAATTACCAGAATGTTATGTGCGCTGTTATTGTCGCTAAAATTGAAGGGATTTCAAATGAAGATATAAAAAATTCCATTATGTCGTTTAAAGTTCCCGAACATAGGCTTGAAAAGTTTGCGCAGAAAGAAAAAACAGTTTTTTATAACGATTCAAAGGCCACAAATCCTGAAGCAAGTCTTGTTGCAATTAATTCATTCAATGATTGTGATGTTGTCCTTATTGCAGGCGGGCGTGATAAAAATACGGACTTAACGGAATTCTGTGATGCTATAAAAAAACACATTAAAACTGTTGTTTTAATCGGAGAAGCAGCTGACAGGTTTGATGAAAATTTGCGTAAAAACGGATTTAACAACATAATAAGAGAAAATTCCATGAAAGATGCGATAGACCGTTCAATAGAGTTAAATTCAGATGTGGTGCTGCTGTCACCGGCATGTGCAAGTTTTGATATGTTCAGCGGTTATGAAGAAAGAGGAAGGGTGTTCAAAGAGTATGTCTTATCAAAGATCAACTAGAAGAAATCCCCGTGAAGGGAGAGATGAACAGCCTATTCAGAGTGTTATCATATCTTCACCTGATAAAACTCTTTTAATTGTTGTCGCTTTTCTTGTAATTATCGGCTTTCTTGCAATATTTTCGGCTACGGCTCCAAAATGTCTTGATGAAGGCGGTAATCCTGCACAGTTTTTAATAAAACAGGTAATATGCTTTATTGTCGGTTTTTTCGGCTTAAAGTTTTTTATGAATTATGATTATAAAAAGCTTGCAGACTGGAATGTCATAATAATGGCCTCTATTCTTATAGCATTATTTCTTGTTGATTTTACCCCGTTAGGTGTTACTGTCAACGGTGCAAAACGATGGATAAATATTGCAGGATTTCAATTGCAGCCGTCAGAGTTTGCAAAACCTGCAGTTGTTCTTTTGCTTGCAAATGCATTTAGAAAAGATGCAAATCTTTTTGACCAGAATAAGTGGGTTTGGGCGTTTTTTCCAATAATTGCAATGGCAGGTTTGATTTTTATTCAGCCGAATTTGTCAATGGTTATTTTACTCGGTATGACAACTGTTGTAATGTATATGGCTGCGGGCGGATCTTTAAAATTATTTTTAAGCTGTGTTGGCGCTATGGTTGCAACAATTATTATCGGCTTGACAACAATAATTAAACCTTATCAGCTCCAGCGTATCAAAACATGGAGAAATCCTGACCTTGACCCTCTTGGTGCGGGTTATAATATTATTCAATCCTTGATAGCATTTGCATCGGGCGGTTTCAGCGGAGTTGGCTACGGCGGCTCAATTCAGAAACTCTCATATCTTCCCGAATGTCATACTGACTTTATATTTGCGATTATTGCGGAAGAATTGGGATTTGTCGGGTGTGTACTTGTAATTGGCTTATTTTTTACATTTATGCAGCGCGGTTTTTTAATTGCCGCAAGATGTCCTGATATGTACGGAAAACTCCTTGCTGTCGGAATAACTTTTTCAATTGTGTTTCAGGCGTTTATGAATATGAGTGTTGCAAGTTCATTCCTGCCGACAACAGGTGTTCCGCTTCCGTTCATAAGTTACGGCGGTTCATCTTTGATTGTTTCGCTTATAATGGTGGGGATACTTTTGAACATTTCTAAAAAGCGTATTAAAAAGATAAGGAACAGATATTGATGAAAAGATTTTTTATAACAGGCGGCGGTACTGGAGGGCATATTTATCCTGCTATAGCTGTGGCTGATGCATTAAGAGATGATGAAATTTTTTATGTAGGTAACCCTGAAAATCTTGAATTTGATATTGTAAACAAAAAAGGTTATAAATTTTTAGGTGTAAATGTTCATGGAATGCCGAGGACTTTTGGTTTTGAGCTTATTAAATGGTTTTTCCAGTTAAGTTTTGCAATATTAAAATGTTGTTTTTATATTATAAAATACAAGCCTGATGCTGTATTTGGAACGGGCGGATATGTTTCAGCACCTGCACTTTTAGCCGCAAAGATTATGAAAGTTCCTTATATGATGCATGATTGTGATGCACAGCCCGGGCTTGTTACAAGAAAAATCGCTCCTTATGCTGCGTGTGTTTCACTCGCATTTGAATGCGCCAAAAATTATATTCACAATAAAAATTGTGAAATTAACGGTAATCCTATAAGATCTGAATTCAAAACCCTTTCAAAAGAAGATGCAAGAAAGCGTTTGGGGTTAGAAAATAAACTTACATTATGTATCATGGGAGGTTCGCAGGGCGCAAGATCTATTAACGATTCGTCTTTTAGTATTTTAAAACAGTTATCTAAGGAATATAATTTGCAGATTATATTCCAAACTGGTAAGAGGAATATAGGGTATGTGATAGAACAGCTGCTTAAGGTTTATCCTGAATACGATGCTGATAAAAATATTATTATAAAGCCTTATTTTGATGATATGGTTACAGTTTTAAAGGCTTCTGACATTGCTCTGTCAAGGGCAGGTTCATTGAGCATCTCTGAAATTTGTGCCTCGGGGATTGCTCCGATATTTGTTCCTTATCCTTATGCTGCAGCAGATCATCAGCGTAAAAATGCAAAATTTATGGTTGAAAAAAATGCAGGACTGTACATTGAGGATGAAGAACTTACCCCGAACAAACTTTTGGAAACTCTGAAATCCTTAATTGAAGATAAAAATAAATTGTTTGAACTTCAAAAAAATGCTCTTTCCCTTGCAAAATTTGATGGAACCGAAAAAATTGTTGAACAGCTGCAAAATATATGCAGATAATTGATTATTCGTATAAGAAGCATTTTACCTTATGTGTAAATCCTTTTTCTTCCGGTATGCAGGTTTTGCATTTTTCCATAACATAAGGGCATCTCGTATGGAATTTGCACCCCTGCGGAAGCTCGGCAGGCGATGGCAAATCTCCTTTTAATACAATCTTTTTTCCGCTTTTGTTAATTTGCGGAACTGAGCTTAAGAGGGCTTTTGTATAAGGGTGAAGCGGGGAAGTAAAAATATCCTCTGTTTTGCCTGTTTCGACAATTTCGCCGAGATACATCACCGCAACCCTGTCTGCAAGATACTTAATCACACTTATATCATGCGTGATTAATAAAAAAGTAAGCCCTAGCGATTTATTTAATTCTTTTATAAGGTTAATGATTTGAGCCTGAATGCTTACGTCAAGCGCACTCACAGGCTCATCTGCAAGAATAAATTCAGGATTAAGCATCAAAGCTCTTGCAATAGCTATTCTCTGCCTTTGACCGCCGGAAAACTCATGGGGATAAAGCTCAAGACATGACTCATCAAGTCCTACAAGTTTAATTTTTTCTTTTACCGTTTCAAATATTTTTTCAGGGGTAAAATCCGTATTAATTTCAAGCGGTTCTTTCAGAATGTCTATAATTTTCATTTTCGGATTAAGGCTTGCATAAGGATTTTGGAAAACCATTTGAGCTTTTTTACGAAATTCTTTTAAATCATATTTTTGGAGCGTAAGTGTATTTTTATTTTCAAAAAATATTTCTCCTGATTTAACAGGTTCAAGCTGTATTAAAGCTTTTGCAAGCGTTGATTTCCCGCAGCCGGATTCTCCCGCTATCGCAAGAATTTCACCTTTATGAATTTCCATGGAAACGCCGTTTACGGCATGGATAGTTGTCTTTCCGCCGAGAATTCCTTTATTGGCATGGTATTCAACATATAAATTGTTAATTTTCAACAAATTTTCTGCCATAAATGAATTTTAGCTTAGTTTCGGATTAAAATCAATTATACAGTAATACAAAAAGTTCCGTTAATATTAAACTTAACGGAACTTCAATTTATGCGATTTGCTTTTTCGGGCTTGTTAAATCTTTTTAATTGTTGCTCAAAACCAGTCTGAAAGTGGCAAGATTTTTAATAGACAGCATTGTATGTTTGTTGTGCTGACTTTCAGAAATATTGAAAATTCTTATAATACGCTGAATTTCTTCCAAGTCTTTTCTTGATTCAATCTTGTAAACATTTTTTATGGGGTCTGATACTACAGACATTAAAGTATTCAATTCCTGTTCTTTCATAAAACCTTTATCCTCTTTCCTGTATATTTATATAAAGGATTTTTTTATAAAGAAATTGCTTTTTTAGGGTAATTTAATTTAACATTTGTTAACAATTAATCAGAGAGATTTTCCTTAGCCCGCTTCCATAATATATCATATTCCCCGAAATTATATTCTTCTAACGGTTTTTCAGCTAATTCTTCCATTTTGCGAAAACGTGCCATAAACTTTTTATTTGCTTTTAAAAGAGCCTGCTCAGCATCAATTTTGTTCCATCTTGCAAGGTTTACCACCGCAAATAAAATATCTCCCATTTCTTCTTCGGCATGTTCAGGGGTATTTTCTTTTACAGCCTCTTTAAATTCGTCAAATTCAGATTTAATACATTCATAAAGTGTATTTTCATCAGGCCATTCAAAGCCTTTTTTTACTGCGCGTTTACTGATTTTCTGGGCGCTCATCAGCGCTGATTGGGATTTTGAAATCCCGTCCATTGCGGATTTTCTGTGCGGTTTTTCTTCTTTTTTTAATTTATCCCAGTTATCTATAATTTCATCTGTTGAATTTACTTTTATATCCCCGAAAACATGAGGATGGCGGTGAATAAGCTTTTCATTAAGTCCTTTAGCCACGTCATCAAGATTAAATTCGCCTTCATCATCGGCTATCTGAGAATGAAGAAGAACCTGTAAAAGCACATCTCCGAGTTCTTCTTTCAGATGTTTCATATCGCCTGAATCCATGGCATCGACCGCTTCATAAGCTTCTTCAAGCATGTTCGGGCGTAATGTTTTATGAGTTTGTGCTCTGTCCCATTCGCATCCTTGAGGAGAGCGCAAAATCCTCACTGTTTCTATCAATTTATCTAAGTTTTCATATCCCATTTTTCTATCCTCTATGCGTAAATTTTACAACTAAAGTATAAGAAATTCAAATAAGAATACACCAAAAGGTTGAGCCAATATAAAAATTATGATGATATCCTTATAAAGTCGATAAAGTTATACGAAAGGATACAAATATGGCAAATTTATCAATCCCCGCAATTCGTGAACGTTTATTCAACACAAGCAAACACGAAAATGCGACACAAAGAAATTCTTCAAATCCGTTTGCAGCTTCATCTTTCAAAGGAAATGTTTTGACAGCTGACGTATTTGAATCTTCAACAAAGAAAAATGATCAGATTAACTTCACAGGAAAATTAAAAGCAAGCGCTTTAGTCGGTTCTATTTCTGGTATCGGCGAAAAATTCCAGAACATGATTAACTCAGTTGTTTCTTTTGGTAACAGAATGAAAGAAAATGTTGTTAACGGTTGGAACAAGCTTAACGGTATCGAAATCTCTTTTGCTCCGGCTAAAGAAAAAGCAGTTTCTATTTACAATTCTGTAAAAGATGCATTAGGAACTTCTGTAACTGATTTGATTTCATCAGGTATCACCTCCAAATCTGTTGCAAAAATGGAAGATATGACAGCTGCAAGACAGTTATTGACTGATAATGTTGCAGCATGGGAAGCAGCTATATAATTAGGGAGGTTTTAATAAGATGACTGATAAGAAAATAGTAAAAAATGTTACCAATATTATAGAAGGTCTGGGTATGAATGAAAATCCTGAATCAATATCAATTCTTGAAGATGTAGGAACAAATTCTAAAGTTGATGCAATCAGAGAAATGACATCTCGAGCATTAGTTAAGAAAAATGTTCATGATTCTTTAAAAATCGTTATTACCAATAAAGGTAAAGGTATTAACGATATGTCAACGGTTGTTGCAATGAGCACAATTAATGAATTGTTGTCATTGAACGATAAATCTGAAGCTATTAAAATTCTTGAAGATACGGTAAATATGCATTCAGATGAAGAAGTCAGAGATAATGCAAGATCTGTGAAAGCTTTAATGGCACTTTCATAAATCAAATTCTTGTCAGGCAAGAAGCATTATATTTAAATTTGCCAGATTTTATATATATGTAAACCTGTCTTATTAATATAAGACAGGTTTTTGTATTGTGTTTATAAATATAGTATGTTATAATATAATAGTAATATTATATAGGAGCAATGGATGAGTATGAAAAATTTTATGAAATTTAATCCCGTCGGGGGGGGGGCACTCTAGGCTCCTCTAAAGGATTTCAGTCTGCTTACACCTTGGCAGAAATCGTTATTGTCATGCTGATAATCTCAGTTGTTGTTGCAGTAACAATTGGTGTAACGAAGAAGAAACTAGATTCAACAGTATCTTATACTTATTATAGTGCTTATGAGTCTTTAAAGGATGTATCCCGCAGTTTGTTGGCGGATTTCAATCCAAATAGTGACAAATACAAGGCAGGTAAGACTCCAGTAGAGTTTTTGGCAGAAGCCTCAGGTCATACTACTTATACAGCTTTGCTGAATAGTTTGTGGGTTCAACCTTCTATTGCTTCAAATACTGTATGTCCTTCTGGTTATGAATTAGATAAAAATGGAAATTGTATAAAGTTGGATCATGCTTTTGATGGCAACTTTGGGCAATTAGATCCTGGAACTGGCGGCAATACAGGTCTCATAAAACCGGAAAAATGTTATTTGTTGCCTGACGGCACCGAGGTCTGCCCCGAGGATAACCCTTCTGTTTGTAATCCTTTACCTATAGTTGTTAGTCGTTGTGAAAGCCAAGGTGGTACATGGGACTTAGCTTCTTGTGAGTGTAAAGATTCTAGTGACATGGAAGTGGGTTGTAGCCTGACTTCAGCTTCTTCTTGTACTAATAAAGGTTGGAGTTTCAATTGGACCACTTGTGAATGCACTAAACCCTCTGATAATGATAAACCATATTGTCCAAATGAACAGCTGAAAAAAACACAATGTGTATTTCAAGGTGGTACCTGGAAAAGTGAATCTTGTTCTTGTGACATGCCCACAGAGTCTGTCCCCGAGCCGGAGGCTTGTCCAATCACAGAATGTCCGAGTGCCCAGCACTTGGTTGATGCAGATAAATCCACATGTAAATGTGTAGCAGACGAGCCCTCAGAACCCGACGAGCCGGCATCTGTTTGTAATCCTGGCGACACTCCGCCTGCCTGCGGTCAGCAGTGCGTGGGCGGTCAATGGGAATCAATCGCCGGCTTCAGTAAGACCTGTAATGACACCCAGGAATGGCGTGACCTACCGGATTGTAAGTGTGTTCCAATCGCACGTACATTACCTCGTAACGGTCAAAAGTTCTGTGAACAATTTGAACAGCGTGTAAATACAAAAGCAGGCATCGATTACTGTGAAGGCACAACAATAAGTGCAACAACCACAGATTTCAGTAATGCCAAAGCAGATATTATATTACGTAACGGTATGAAGATTTATAATGTTCATACAAATCCTCAAAAGATAGAAGAACTCGCCGGCAATAAATCAGGTTTTACTGTTCAGGTTGCAAGTTCCGGAGAATTGAGTCTTTTGCCTTCAACAATTTTAAAAGAACATCCGTTAGGCTTGTTTAGTATATTAAGCGGGTTATTCGATAGTTCTGTGTATGCTTCCTGGAGTAGTTCTGGTTGGAGCTCTGGTAATTCAAGTGATGGTTATATGACAACTCAAGGCAGCGGCAGCGGAACAAAATGTACCTTAAAGAGTGTCAAACCTGTTAAATTCTTCTAACCTCTAATTTACTCTTAGTATCACAACTAACAAATTAGGGTCTTGAAGGCAGATAGCAATCCTTGAATAAGGATTGCTATTTTGTTTTATTTAAACGTAAATCCGTCAGCCTTAAATCTGTCTATTACTTCCTGAAGCTGTTCATCAGAACATACAAAAGAAAGTCTGAAGAAACCTTCTCCGCATTCTCCGAAAGCATTCCCTGGAACAAGTACAACTCCAGATTTTTTCAGGACATCTTCGCAAAAGTCAAAGGCCGATGTATATCTTTCGGGAATTGGAAGCCAAAGATAGAAAGTTGTATGCGGAACCGATTTTTCATCAATAGGCCAGCCGAGTTCTTTAAAACCTTTTACCATTATTTCCTGTTTGCGCTTATAACCTTTGTTGCCTTCTTCAATGTATTTGTCACCTTCTTCAGAGTTTAAAATTTCAGCGCATGCTTTTTGAAGTGCTTTGAAGATACCGTTATCGATTGTGGATTTGCCTTTGCCAAAGCGCTGAACAACATCTTTGTTTCCGCAAACCCAGCCTAAACGCCATCCTGTCACGGCATAAGGTTTTGAAAAACTGTAAAATTCTATACCAACGTCTTTTGCACCGTCTATTTCAAATATACTGAAAGGCTTTTCATCCTCTGCAAAATATAAATCGCAGTAAGCCGCATCAGATACAAGCAAAACATCATATTTTTTGCAGAAATCAATAATTGTTTTTATGTATTCTTTTGTTGTGCTTACTCCCATCGGGTTATTGGGATAATTTATAAATACAGCTTTAATATTTTCCGGTTTATAACCCTCTTTTAAAATTTGTTTATATACGGCTTCAACATCCGGTTTATGATCATTTTCTGCTGTTAACGGCATTGAATATGCTTTTGCACCTGAACATTTAATAAATTGAAGATAAGACGCATAACAAGGGTCAGGAACCATTATTACATCTTTGTCAAGTTCATTTTCTTTCGGGGTTGTAATAAATCTTACAAGGTTTGCAATACCTTCTTTTGAACCTACAAGTGAAAATATTTCTGTTTCAGGGTTAAGTTCAACCCCGAAGCGTTTTTTCATGCGTTTTGCGATTGCTTCTCTGAAATAGGTTTCACCTTTCGGGGTTGAATATGTATGAATGCCGTCCTCGTCCAAAATTTCTTTCAGCCTGTCAATTAAAACTTTTGGCGGATTTGCAGTCGGTGCCCCCATTGAAAGCGAAATCGGCGCCCTGTTTTTAGCCTTTAATTCCGGTGTTAATCTTGTTGTAATTTCTTTTAACTTGAACATTATATAAGTATCAAGCGACATTACTTCCTTGTTAAAAAGTTTTTCTATATTCATATTTCCCCCTTTTTTAATTTTCTGACATCATCTGCATAGGACCTTCTAAAGACGCTGTAACAAACTGTTTTGTGTAAGCATTATCCTGCTTGAGCATATCTTCGGGTGTGCCTTCATAAACAATTTCCCCGTCATACAGCATAATTACACGGTTTGCAGTTCTTGTAATTGTTGACATCTGGTGTGTAACAACAATTGATGCTGCATTTGTTTCTTCTTTCAGCCTTACAATATAATCTTCAATTAGTGTTGAAGATATAGGATCAAGCCCTGAGGTCGGCTCATCATAAAGTATTGAGTTCGGCTCTGTTACAATTGCACGTGCAAAACTTACACGTTTTTGCATACCGCCCGATAGTTCCGAAGGAAATTTCCTTTCAATCCCCTTTAGCCCGACAAGTTCAAGTTTTTCTGCAACAATATTTTTAATCTCTTTTTCTGTGTATTTGTTTCGCAAGTCTTTTCTTTCTCTGAGTGCAAATGCAATATTATCTGCAACATTCAAAGAATCAAACAGTGCTGAATATTGAAATACCATTGCAATATCACCTTTTGAGGTTATGATTTCTCCGCTATCAGGTGTGATTAGTCCGCAGATGAGTTTAAGAATGGTACTTTTCCCGGAACCTGAAAAACCTACAATTGCAAGAGTCTCTCCGTTTTCAACTTTGAACGAAACATCGTTTATAACTGTTTTTTCACCGAATGTTTTTATTAAATTTTTAACTTCTATGCTCATATAATTATTTTACACCTTTAAAAGAAAAATGCTATAGCAAAGAACATATCCCAGATTACAATGGCGACAAAAGACCATACAACAGCTTTGTTAGTTGCTTCGCCGACTCCTTTTGCTCCGCCTTTTGCATAGTAGCCTGATGAACAGCTTATAAGTGCAATTGTTCCTCCGAAACATAAGGCTTTTAAAAGGCATACACAAAGGTCTTTCATATAAATACCAAGCCATGCCGAATCAAAGAAGGCTTTGTATCCCAACCCTGATGTCAGATTAGATGTAACTGCTCCTGTAATTACTCCTACAGCGGAAGCTATTATAACAACAGGCGGCATCATAAGCATTCCGGCAATTACCCTTGGAACAAACAAATATCTTATTGGATTAACTTTTAAAACTTCAATGGCGTCTATTTGTTCCGTTACCCTCATAGTCGCTATTTCTGATGCAATTGAAGAACCTATCATTGAAATTATTGCAAAGCCGGACATGATAACTCCCAACTCCCTTACAATAAGAATTGTCATTAAAAGCCCTACAAAGTTTCCCCCCCCTTGTTTGACCATTTCAAGTGCTACTTGAGAAGCTACGATAATTGATGTCATTCCAACAATTGACAGAGTAATCGGAAGTGAAGTTATTCCGAATCTGTAACATTGAGCAATTACTTCATTTTTCTCTATCTGCCCCTTTAAAATAAACTTTGTAACTTCGATACCGTTAAGAGTAATTTTTCCCAGTGTATCAAGAAATTCTGCGAATTCGGCGAGCATTCCCGAGAAAATTTTATAAGTGGCAGATTGTTTGTAATATTTCTGTAAACTTCCCATTCCTGAATTATACAGGAAATTTATGTATAATGCAATTTTAATATTGCATTTATTAATTAAATATACTAAAATGAATAATTATTAATATTGAAAGGAAAGAAGTATGAATATTTTTGGAAGAAGCAATACCTTCGGGGGGGGGGCACTTTTGGCTTAGCGTCTGCATTTCACGCTTGCAAAAAAAATAAAAAATGTTATAATGGTGATGTATTGCATCGCAAAAGTTTTGCATTTACATTGGCAGAAGTCTTAATCACCCTCGGTATTATCGGAGTTGTTGCTGCAATGACAATTCCTTCTCTTGTTACAAAATACCAGAAAAAAGTTCTTGAAACTCAATTTAAAAAAGCATATTCAGTTCTATTAAACGCAAATATTATGATGCGGGAAGATTATCCTTCTATTTATGAAGATATAATGTCTTCCGATTCTAATGTCAGTGATAAATTTTCAGAACATCTAGACAGGTTAATAAAATATATTCCGCATTCTACAATGTGTACTTCTCATTATTTAAAATTCGGTGGTGGTAATGGCAAACAATATCGGAATTTCCCAAATACTGGTAATATTCATATTGATCCGGATTCTTTAACTACTAAATCTATAATGACAAACAGCGGTATACTTATATTTATGGGACCTTGGGGTGAGAGAGGATATCATGTAGACACCAACGGGCCTGATAAAGGTCCAAATCGTGCCGGATATGATTTCTTTTCATTTTCGATTGACAAAAATAACAGGGTCGTCCCGTATTCAAGGATAGGCGGCTGTGAAGTTCCTGATAACGGTGCTGTATATCAAGGTTTTACATGCGCACAGTATGCTGTTTCAAATACTTGTGAAAGTGACCCGTCTAAAACCTACTGGGACTGCTTACCTTAAATAGTATTACAGCTCGCGTCTGCCTTCAATAGCTTTTGCAATTGTTATTTCATCGGCATATTCCAAATCTGCGCCGACAGGAAGCCCGAAAGCGATACGCGAAATTTTTATGCCGAACGGTTTAATAAGTTTACTCAAATAAAGGCTTGTTGCTTCCCCTTCTACAGACGGGCTTAATGCCAGAATAACCTCTTTAACTTTTTCGTCTGTAAGACGGTTCAGTAATTCTTTTATCCTTATATCGTCAGCTCCTATCCCGTCCATAGGCGAAATTAAGCCTTGCAGAACATGGTAAAGACCTTTGTATTCATTTGTTTTTTCAACAGCTATTAAGTCTTTTGTTTCTGCCACCACACAAATTGTAGATTTATCTCTCTGGGGAGAACTGCATATTTCACATGGGCTTGTTGATGACATATTAAAACAAATTTCGCATGTTTTGGTATTTTGTTTTGCATCAATCATGCTCTGTGCAAATTTTTCTACCTCTGAGAATGGCATTCTAAGTAAATAGAATGCCATTCTTTGAGCTGATTTCGGGCCTACCGACGGAAATTTTTGAAAATGTTCGATAAGGGCGGCTATTGATTTTGGATAAATCATTAGAAGTTTAACCCCGGAATATTAATTCCGCCTGTTACGGCTTTCATTTTTGTTTCCATTTCTTTTGAAGCTTTATCGCTTGCATCAAAAATTGCCGTAGAAATTACGTCTTCCAACATTTCAATCATTTCAGGATCTACGGAATCCGGTGCATCAGGATTAATTGCTTCCGCAGAAAGCGAAATTGACTTAAATTTTCCCTGACCGTCGCACACAACTTTTACTGCACCGCCGGCTGCTTCCCCGGTTATTTCAGTTTTAGCAAGCTCTGCCTGTGTATCTTTCAATTTTTGTTGCAAGCTTTGAGCCTGCTTCATCATTTGCATAATGTTCATAAGTTTCTCTCCTAAGTCTTAAAAAATATAGCAATTCTTTACCATTTATTATATAATAAAAATATGCAAAAGTACACTTATGTTGCTGAATCTTTAAAAAACGGAAAAATTATGCGATGGACTTTTATGCCGTTAAAAGTTTTTATTGCGCCTATGAAGTTTTATTCAAAGCAGGGACAGGAATATAAGTACAGACAGATGGTTTTGCGAGCACTTGATGAGTGGCAGAAAGCTACAAAAGGCAGAGTCGCTTTTAAAGTTGTTAACAATCTTCTTGAATCAAATGTAAATGTGGAATGGAAAAGGGTTGAGCGGAAAGCTCTAGGACATTGTTATTTTAATTATGACGGTTCAAACAGATTGTATAGTGCCGAGGTTGCAATAGGTTTAACAGAAGGGCTTGTTCATGCTGATTATATGGATGAAAGCGAAGTTTACCACACAATTTTACATGAAATAGGGCATGCAATAGGGCTCGGGCACAGTCATAATCCAGCGGATATAATGTTTACTCCTCACCAGAAGGGTGTTAATTCTATTTCTAAGGGTGATATTTTAACGGTAAACTGGCTTTATACGCTTCCGCAGGGAGCGACAACTTCCGAAGTCGCTTCAAAATACAGTATTGGCGGAAGTAATATAGATGAGATAATTGCTAAATTTATTAACAAAAAATCTCCGACAGAATTTGAAAAAGTAAAAGCTTCTATAAAACATCCTAAAAGAGATTTACTAGAGGAGCAGGAAGCTATTGCGAATTTAAGAAAATACCATATGGCGCTTCAAAATGTTCAAATTTCTGAGGATATGAAAAAATTTTTTCTTAATAAAAAGAATCGTTAATCTGATAATCAAATCCAAACATTTTAAAAAGTTTGTTAAAATAATCTTTATTATCCAGTACATGTTTTCTGGTCAAAACCATATCAAATCCTGGGTAGATTTCAAATTCCTTATTTTTATTAAGTTTGTTTTTATTAACTGTTTGAAGATATTCATATAATATGTTATTGCCTTCTTCAATGTATTGAGCGCTTGAGTCTTCTTTATAGAGCCAGTTTTTTGCTAAAGTACATACTTTTGAAAATCTATTATCTTGTGAGTGTATTAGAATGTCACCTATTATGTAATCCTTTAAATCTTCTATATTATTTAATGCCGGTTTAAATTTAAATTTTGAATGAAAAAAAACAGCTTGACCAAGAGAGTGCAGCTCAATTTTATCAATATTGTTTTCTAACATTGTAATTAATTCCCCTAGAGTCATTATGCTCCCGGCTCCGGAATTTCGCATCTGAGATGATATGACATCTATATTATCGTTATAAATGGTTTTGCCATCGTTAAGTATGGTCAGGGTGCTTGATCCTACTTCGTTAAAATCGTTATCGTCAATTTTAATGTGAAGACTGTTATCTGTATAACCTTCTTCTATTCGGACAAAGTAATCTTTATTATTTTTGTTTAATGTATATTTTGAAGATGGCGAGCTGCAGCATAATTCATTAAACAGTTTTAATCTATGAGGTTTCCTGAACACTATCCCTGAAAATTGAGGTTGTGTATTATTATATAAAAAATTGTTAATTATCATTGTGCATTTCTTAAAACTTGTAAATGTAAAAAATTGCCATTAAATTTTTTTAGAGTATAATAAGTTTGTAATTTAAAAGATTTTTCAAGGGATATATAAAATTATGACAGTACAAGATTGGTTTGAAAAACGTAAACAGGCTCAAATTCAGCGTCGTGAGCTTGAAGGCAGAGTTGAATTGGATATGGATCCTAATTTGTGGACTAAATGTGTTCACTGTGATGCTCAGCTTTTAAAAGAAGATTTAGAAAAAAATGATATGGTTTGTCCTTTATGCGATTATCATTTTAGAATAAATGCAAGAACCCGTATCAAGCAATTGTTTGATGAAAATTCTTTTGAAGAATTTTTTGCTGATATAAAACCCACTGATCCGCTTGAATTTGTTGATACTGAAAGTTATAAAGACAGATTAAAAAAGGCTCATGATAAAACCGGTCTTGACGATGCGGTGATAACCGGGATTGCAGATATAAAAGGTAACAAAGTTGCGGCTGCCGTTATGGATTTTGATTTCATGGGCGGTTCAATGGGCAGTGTTGTCGGTGAAAAAGTTACAAGAATTATTGAAAAAGCAATTGAAATGCGTTTACCTGTTCTGGCAATTACATCTTCTGGCGGTGCAAGAATGCAGGAAAGCGCTTTGAGCTTGATGCAGATGGCTAAAACTTCTTGTGCCGTATCAAGACTTGATGACGAAGGGCTTTTATATATAAATCTTTTAACGGAACCGACGTTTGGCGGTGTTACTGCAAGTTTTGGTATGCTTGGCGATATTATTGTGGCAGAACAGGGCGCAAGAATAGGCTTTGCGGGACGCCGCGTTATTGAACAAACAATCAGGCAGAAACTTCCTTCTGATTTCCAGACAGCGGAGTATTTGCTTAAATACGGTCAGGTTGATGTTGTTTCTTCACGTAAAAATTTGCGTGATACTCTGGCTAAAATTTTAGAAATGCATAAAGTTGAGCGATAAGAGGATTTTATAAATATGACAGCAGTTTTGGATTTTGAAAAACCGATTTTGGAAATTCAGGAAAAGATTGAAGAATTAAAAAAAATAAGTTTGGAGTCAGGCATGGATCTAGATAAGGAAATTGAAACTTTCGAGCAGCAGGCGGAAGATTACAGAAGAGAACTTTACTCAAATCTTAAACCGTCACAAAAATTGCAGATTGCGAGACATCCTGAAAGACCTAATTTCCTTGATTATGTAAACCATATTTGTGAAGATTTTATAGAACTCCATGGCGACAGAGAAGGTATGGATGACAGAGCTATAATCGGCGGTCTTGGAAAGATTGAAGAAAAGCCTGTTATGATTATCGGTACAATGAAGGGTAAATCAACAAAGGAAAACCTTGAATATAACTTCGGGATGCCGCAGCCTCAAGGTTACAGAAAGGCATTAAGACTATTTAAGCATGCAAATAAATTTAATATTCCTATAGTAACTTTAATTGATACTCCGGGAGCATATCCGGGGATTAGTGCGGAAGAAACTAATCAAGGGGGTGCTATTGCGGTTAATTTGCGTGATATGGCAAAATTAGAAGTTCCTGTTATAGCTATTATTACAGGTGAAGGCTGTTCCGGCGGAGCTTTAGGGCTTGCAGTTGCAAATAAAGTATTCTTGCTAGAACATGCTTATTATACTGTCATTTCGCCTGAAGGATGTGCTTCTATATTGTGGAGAGACGCCGCAAAATCTTCAGATGCTGCAGACGCTTTGAAGATTACTGCTCCGGACTTGATGAAATTTGATATTATTGATGGAGAAATCAAAGAACCGACAGGCGGTGCTCACACAAATTATGATGAAATATCTGCAAATATGAAAAAGACTATCCTTGACAGCCTTGACGAACTTTCAAAGCTTTCTCCTGCTGATTTGAAAAAACAAAGACATGACAAGTTTAGAAAAATGGGTGCATTTTTGGAAGGCTAGAGGGCAGGATGTCAGAAAGACAAGCTGTTTATACTGAGTTACAAATTAAAATAAATCCGGCAATTGAGGATGTTGTTTCTGAGTTTTTTTTCGAGAATTTGCCATGTGAGGGTGTTGTTCTTGCAGAAGAAGCTTATAAAGATTTGAAAATGATATCTTCAACGGAAGGTACTTTGAAAGTATTTCTCACAAGTATGCCTGAAAATCTTGAACAAATTATAAAAAATGAGCGTGAACTTTTAAAATCCCGCGGACTTTCTGATGAAGAATTAGGTAGTTGGGACTTTGCCGTATCATGCAAGCCAAATGAAGATTGGTCTAGAAAATGGAAGGAAAAGTGGGATATAACACATGTTACGGATAAAATAGTTATTGTCCCTGACTGGCTTGAGTATTCGCCTAAACCTCAAGAGGTTGTAATAAGATTGGAGCCAGGCTGTGCTTTTGGAACAGGAACTCACCAGACAACTCAATTATGTATGAAAGCAATAGAAAAATATATGCCGGACAATGCAAAAGTTGCTGATATTGGGACTGGTTCAGGAATTCTTGCTATTTGTGCTAAAAAGTTTGGTGCATCTTACGTTTACGGCTGTGATAATGATGAAACAGTTATTGATGTTGCAAAAGAAAATGCATTAAAGAATGGTACTGCTTGCACTTTTGAATTAAACACAGCTGACAAAATATCTGAAAAATTTGATTTTGTGCTTGCAAATATCCTTCATAATGTTCTTGCAGAAATTATGGGTGATTTGAAAGATATTATGAATATAGGTGCAATTATGGTTTTGTCGGGAATTCTTGACGAAAAGAAACCTGTTGTTCTTGAGGCAATAAATAAACATAATTTGAAGTTGATTGAAGAAGCTCATCAAAATCAATGGGTGGCTTTGATTGTTAGAAAGGTTGATTAATATGGAAAATACAGCAATTATAATTCCTGCGAGATACGGTTCTTCAAGGTTAGAGGGCAAGCCTCTTATCAAAGTCGAAGGAAAGCCTATTATTCAGTGGGTTTATGAAAAGGCTCAGCAGTCAAAACTTACTGATCTGATTATAGTTGCAACTGATGATGAGCGTATTTTTGAGGCTGTAAAATCATTTGGTGGCAATGTTGAAATGACTTCCGTTAACCATAAATGCGGTTCTGACAGAATAAAAGAAGTTGTAATGCGTCATCCTGAAATTTCTTATATAGTTAATCTGCAAGGAGATGAACCTCTTATAAAACCTGAAAGTATAGATGAAGTTATCAAAGAGGTAAAAGAGGATTTAAGTGCGGATATTTCGACATTGATACGAGAAATTACTGCAGAAGAAGCGGAAAATCCAAATCTTGTAAAATGTGTGGTGGATAACTTAGGATTTGCAATGTATTTTTCTCGTTCCAAAATCCCGTTTGAGAGAAATGTCGGGAAAAGTGTATTTTATGGCCACCTCGGAATTTACGGTTACAAGCGTGAAGCTTTAATAAAAATGACAGAACTTTCTCAATCATCCTATGAGCAGGCAGAAAGTTTGGAACAGCTAAGAGCCTTGCAGAACGGCATGAAAATTAAAACATCAGTAGTTGATTTTATCCCTGTAGGGATTGATACTGTTGAAGATCTTGAGCAGTTTAAAAATATTATAACTAAGACTGTATAAATAATTTGCTTGGACTAACGTGAAATAAATCCGCAATTTTTAACAGCATATTCAGGCTGACTTTTTCTTTTCTGTTTTCAACCCTGCTGATGAATTCTCTTGAGCAGCTTAATTTTTCAGCCATAGATTCCTGAGAAAGTTTAGCGGATGTCCTTAGCTTTTTAATATTGTATGAAATAATTTCGTGATATTTTTTCTCTTTATTATCCATATTCTTATTAAAACTTTATCTTACAATTAAAGCTATGAAGAAATACATCACCTAGCCGGCTAATTTTTTATTATGCGAATTGATTAAAATTAAAAAAAGTACTTGCAATTTTTCGAAAATTAAATTAATATATAGATACAAATATTAAAGAAAATTTAAAAAAATAAATATTTTGTAATATTTTGTGTTTATGATATATTATTTGTTAATGGTGTTAGATTATTTGAACAAAGGAAATTAAAGACTATGACTGAAAATGCAGAAATGCCTAATGAAACTGAAGATCGCCAGAGAATACTTTTAGCTGATGATGAAGCCAGTATCCGCAGGATATTGGAAACAAGGTTAAAAATGGCCGGTTATGATGTATATACGGCTCAGGATGGAGAAGAAGCTGTTAATGCTTTTAATAAGTATAATCCTGATTTGGTTGTTCTTGACGTTATGATGCCTAAAATGGATGGTTATGGTGTAACCAGAGAAATCAGAAGAACTTCTGATGTGCCAATCATTATACTTACGGCGCTTGGTGATGTTTCAGAAAGAATTACCGGTTTAGAATTAGGTGCTGATGATTATGTTATAAAACCTTTCAGCCCGAAAGAACTGGAAGCTCGTGTAAAAGCTGTTTTAAGACGCACAAATAACCGTGAAACAGTTACTCCTGCTGGCAAGGTAACAAAAAATGTTATCACAACAGGTAATATAAAAATTGATACTGCGCGCAGACAGGTATTCAGAAAAAATGAAAGAATTCGTTTGACAGGTATGGAATTTAGTTTACTAGAGCTTCTTGTTAACAATTCGGGACAGGCATTTTCAAGAAATGAAATATTACAGCATGTATGGGCATATCCGCCTGATCACAGAATTGATACAAGAGTTGTTGATGTTCATATATCAAGACTTCGTTCTAAGCTTGAAACTGACCCTGCAAATCCGGAATTAATCCTTACGGCTCGTGGAATAGGGTATATGTTTCAGCGCATAAGTTAGTTTAAATTATTCTTGTAATAAAAAATCCTGCTTAATAGGCAGGATTTTTTATATATTGTCTTGATTTCAATAATGTTTATGTTATTATAGAAAAGTAACAGATGGCGTCTGTCGTCAAGTGGTTAAGACCTCGGATTGTGGTTCCGATATGCATGGGTTCGAATCCCATCAGACGCCCCATTTATTAAAATTGACCCTTCGGGGTCTTTTTTATTAGGTATAATGCTCGTTTCGAGGGTTCTAACCTTAGAATTTCTCCCAATATTTATTTGGCTGATTAAATCAGATAGAAACAATAAAAGAAAAATATGAAAAAATTATTAAAAGAGCAGATTAATTTTTTTTTATAGCTGTACAATACTAGCTTGACATAGTTTTCGGGATATAGTATCGTGAATGAGAAAATGTTTCAAAAAAAAAATATAGACCTATGGCAAATAACATATATTTTGTTTGAAGTATTTTTGAGTAATGGGTAAGAAGTAGAATGGAATGTTTATTGTTTTAGGTTTTATCATGTGAACTTATAGCTTCTAGTCAAGAATAAAGAAATATTATATTTTATTTAAAATTGGGTTAATGAATAAGAGATGAAAAATGTGAAAAAATTTTTTATAATATTTTTGTTAATTTTTGGAATTATTATATCCGCTTCCGGTTGTTCATTTGCGGGAGGTGTGCCTAAGTACAATCCAAAAGATCCTAATCCGAAACCGGGTTTATATTATGTGGGTGAAACTAAATATTTACCGGGACCTGCAACTATCTTGAAAGATGGGCGAGTTCTAATCATAGAAAGAAATTCCAAGCAAAACGTTGGTTATAACTATTCTCACCTTGAAATATTCGACCCATCAACAGGAAAATTTACAACAATAAAAGAATTCCCTTATTATCTAAATTTATTGACACCTTCGAACCATCCACAACACGCAATAGTATTGGATGACGGTAGGGTATTATTTAATGCTGGAGTTATTTCTCAAGAAACATACCCTAAAAAGAAAAATGCTGAACTATATCAGATATATAATCCTGAAAATAATTCATTTTCAATACTTGGCAGGAGTTCAATGTGTAGAAGTTATCCTAGACACGGAGATCAAATATATCCTTACTATACCAATATTATACCTTACATAATGACAAATTTGAAAGATGGTAAGATAGCTTCTTATTGTAATATGATTAAAACTGAAGAAATGGAAATAGTTGATATAAAGAACAACACAATTTCCAAACCAATCAAAAAGGGGGACAAAGATTATATTACACCTCCTGAAAAATATCCTAGAACAACATTTAAATACCAAGATCTTGTTAATAGTTATATACAGTTATATCCGGAATTTAATGATAATTTTCTGTTTTTTGGGCAACATAAATTGACTGAAAATCGATATTTGATAATTTCAAATAGAGAAGTAGATTATGGAATAAGAGTATCCGAAGTGACAAATAGTAAAGAAGATAATTCATCTTGGTTTTGCCCATTATATGAATATAATATAGATACAAAAGAACTTATTAAAAAAAATGAATATTTACGAAGTTCTACAGGGCTAATGTACCCTTTAAAAGGTACCAATAAACTTATAATAATAGGTGGCAGAATTCCAAATGTATTCCCTCAAATAAACCAAAATGCAGTTCCTAATGCTATAACATTAAGAGATAGAGTGTTGTATTCTCCTCGTTGGGCAAAGGCAACTAAAAAAATATATATATATGTGTATTAAAAGGGCTAAAAAAGATAGGAGTTTATTATGAGAATGTTAACCGAAGAAAAAGAAAAGAGTCTAACAATAGATCAAACTTACGGTGGTTTATTATACGCAGATATAAATAACCCTTCAAATATTGGCTCTACTATGAATGAGGAATTCATAAATATTCAAAGTTCTCAAACAGTAAGTTTTTTAGATAAAAATATCGGTGCTCTTATCTGCAACGACATTGGCAATCGGAATTACGATAATATTTATGCAGAGGCAATGGACGAATATAAAAGAACTCATGCTGGTTCGTTCAACCCTGAAGATATTGTTTTTCACAATATGATGACAGAGAAATTATTACGGATAAAGATGATATACCCGATCGCTTAACGAGAATGAAACAAGTGTATGCGGATTTACAGGCAAATAATATTTGTAATGCCTATAATTAAAGATAAATTATATGTACAAATAACAGAGTCATTATTCTGATTTTAAGCATAATGAAAGCGTTTTATGTTATTCATAGTTTCTATTTCATGCAAAGCATAGTGAGCCAGATCAGAGTAAAAAGGTTCTAACCTTATACCATCAGACGCCCCATTTAATTTTGGCACTTCTAAAGTGCCATTTTTTGTTATTATATTTGCATTTAGGTTATAAATTGTAACGATTTTTACATAATTGTAAAAAAAATTAAAGTTTTCTTCAGAAATCTACGATAATACACTTGTATATCATTGTAAATAATTATTTTAATTTATATACAAGGAAGTGTAATGTCAGGCGAAGATTTTTTGAAATTTAATAAAGGTGGAGAATTTAGGCTTTCTAACTTCAAAGAAATAAAGGAAGAAGACCTAAAAGATGCTGATGAAAAAACAAAAAAACTTTTCAATATCTTTGCAGGTGAGGATAAAATTTTGCAGGCAGGAGAAGCACAAAGCTTGTGGAATGCAATGTCTGCTACAAACAAAAATATAACTGGAGGAAATAATTTAGATGGTAAAGAAATTCAACTATTCCCTCAAAACAATATAAATGAAGAAATAGGGGGTGACAAATTAATTAAAGATACTTCTGCTACTATAAATAATTCTACCAACACAACTACTCAAAAAACAGAAGTAAAGAAATATCTTTCCGATAATGGTTCAAAAATGGAAGATTTTATAACATACAATTCTGAAAATAAACCAATAAAACTTGTACGAAAAGAAAATGATAAAGAAATTTCAACAACAGACTTTAATTATATTGCAGAAACTGATGAAATATTTGCGCATGTAGAATTAGTTACTAAAAATTCTGATGGTTCTACTGTAGTAACAACTGCTCTTGAGGCTGATGCAAATGGGCAAGTAGCTTCAGATAAATTAATTGACAGAACAACAACAGATAATGCTGGGAATATTATAAATGTTTACTCCGAAAACGGTTATATTGTTGAGAAAAAACAAAAAGCAGATGGCAAGAATGTATTGACTATATATAAAGGTTCAGGAATTGAAGCTTATGATAACAATTCTGCGCATAGAGTTTTCCAGCAAACAATATCTAAAAATGGTAAAGTTAATGAAGTTAAATATGATGGGAAAGGTAATACTAAAACAGTTGTTCAAAATGGTGAATCTTTAAATATTATTGCTCAAAAATTTGGAATTAACTTAGGTAAATTAAAAGAAATTAATCCAAGACTTGTTAAGAAAACTTTACAAGTTGGAGAAGATATCCTTATTCCAGGAGAATTTAATGCAGATTCTTATCCTATTAGGACAAGAAAAACCAAAGAAGGAGCTATTCAAAGTTATAATAATTTTGCAGTTAAACAAAGTATTAAAAGAATTTATGCTTCCAATATTTCTCAAAAACAGTTAAATAAAAATTATGCTAATATGTATGATTTGGCCAAAGATTTACTTGCAGAACAAGGCAATACCAATTTAACAAAAGCGCAAATCAATGATTATGCTAATGAACTTATTATTCTAAATAAAGGCGCAAAGTTAACAAAGGGATCTAAATTTAAATATACATCAGGACGTGCAGATGAAAAAACAATTCATACTCTCTCTGAAGCCGGTTTTCCGCCAAATAAAAAAAATCAAATTTTTTATGCAAAATTTAATTCATTAGATCAATATCAAAAAAATAATGTTTTAAATGTTGTAAAATATTGCAAATCAAAAAATATTACTGATCCTAACAAAATAAAAGCAACAATTATGCAAATTTATCCGGAAATCAATATGTTCGATTCCGGGAAAATTATAAATACAACAGCTAAAGGACAATTCGATACACGTTCTCCTTTCCAAAAACTGCAAAGTAAACAAATTCCTGTTGAAATGTTTATCACAGATATTTTAAAATTGGATTTGAACAGTGGGGTTGGAAAACAGGTATATAGCAGATTAGTTCAATTACCTCAATCTGAATTGGATAAAATTTCTGCGAACGATTTTATTGGTATGCAAAATCCAACTTTTAGTCAAATTGCCGACAGATTTGGGCTTGTAAATATAAGGACTGAAAATGAACTTAAAATATTACAAAATAGTCCAAAATATAAACAACAAAGTTTTAGACAAGCTGCTGCGGAAAACGTTGCATTGGCTTACGACAAGGCTATAGAAGTAATTAAAAACTATCAAGGAAATCAAGGTTGGTTGAATGTAGGATTTTATAGAGAAAAGCTTGGCAGTTTACTATCAAAAATTAACCCTACGGATGTTGCAACTTGTTTTGACGATGTGGTAAAACGTTTAGAACAAGAACGAGATTTTGCTGTCAGTTATTTAAAGTCAAAATCAGGAAATGAAGCTGAATTTAAGAAAACTTTTAAAGAAATCACAGGAATAGAATATAACGAAAAAAATATACAAAATTTTATTGATATAGCTTCAAAAGAAGGAGCCGATTGGAGTGAGGCATATAACAGAGCTTATGGAGATAAAGCTGTTGAAAATGCTACCAAAAAAGTTAATTTTCAAAGTTACGTTGATGGAGCAGGAGATATTGTATTAATGCTTCTTGGTACAGAAGCTATTGGGAAAGGTGTTGCCCAAGTCGGAGGTAAAGTTGGTTCGAAATTAACTCCATATTTCCCAAAAACATTATCTAATGTTGGTAATACTACTGTGCTAAAAATAGGGGCAAATCCAGTCACTATAGCTAAAATAACTGGAGCAATGGCAACTTCTAGTGCTACTTTTACGTTGTGGGAATCTTCAAAAAATTATATCAACTTAAAAACAAAAGACATTCAATATACTGGGAACCAAGCTGAACAAGAATGGGAGATGTATAAGGAAGGTAATATTGAGTCTGCTAAATTTGGTGCAGCTGCAGGGTTGTTGAACTCCACTGTGGTTGGCAAAGTTGTTAATTTAACAATGAAATCTTTTGAAAAACCTGTTCTTAAAGCTACTCAAAAAGTTAGTAAATTATTTGAAAAGAATTCAACAGTATCAGGTACAGATTTGATGAAAACATATTTAACAAATCAAAAACCTGGATTTTTAGCAAAATCAGCTGGTGTTCTTGCAGAAGTATCAGGCTTTACACTATATGAAACAGCTAATGAAGTTGCAAAAGAATTAATGATAAAAGATGAAAACGGAGAAAGACATTTACCAAAAGAATTAACAGAGGAAGGACTTACTTCTTTCTTATGGGAAAAATTTAAAGGTCAGGCTTCTATGCTTGGAGAAATAAAAGCAATTTCTAAACTAATATTTATGCATAAAGGTGCTGCGAATATCCGAAATCAGATGATGGAAGAAAATTTAAGAAAATGTGATACAATTAACAATTTAAATATTAAAAAGTCCGAAATTAATGGTCGAGAAGTATTTGAAATAAAATACCCAGATGGTACAAGAGAGATTGCTAATTCTATTGATGAAGCAATTGCTAAGTGCTATGTAATTATGCAGCTAGATGTAGTAACGAATAATGCTAATGAAGTAAATACCAAAGAAAATATTGATGAAGTTGGAGCCCAAAAAGATCCAAATAACTCTAATTTGGTTAATAAACCTCAAGGATTAACAACTCCAGAAATTAATTTACTCCAAAAAGCAAAAACAGAAAATCCGGCAGAAATTGTTGCAGAAAAATTAAAAAAAGAATGGCAACAAACAGATATTAATACAGGTGTTGAAAATAAATCTGTTGATTTATTCAATCTTAATAATGAAGCAGATTTAAGCGCTTCTGCACCAAATGTTAATGGGGAAGTAACTTCTTTGATATTTACTGGAAAATTAAAAGAAAAACTTACTCAGCGTTATGAAGAATTAGGAAATGTTTTTAAAGATATTGCAAAAAAACATAGTAAGGAAATTAGTGATCTTGCTAAAGATTCTGGAAAAGATAAACAAAAATTTGTAGATGGTGTTGTTAAAATATTATCTGAAGAAATTGGAATGAATGGTTGTGAACCTAAAATTGAATTCATAGAAACGCAAGGTGCTGATGGCTTAGCAAATTGGCCTAAAGGTACAATTCAAATTAATAAGTATAAAAATAATGCAAAAGATTTAGTAGAAATAATTTCTCATGAATATACTCATATGTTGCAATATCGAGATATTATTGCTCAATATGGTGAACAAGGACTTAGAGAACTTATAATGAATGATAAATCTGTCCCTACTCAAAACAAAGATGCTACAATTCAGGAAATTCTTGAAAGTCCATTTACTGCAAAATTATTAGAAAATTATAATAATATGAAATCTTCAGAAGTTGGATCTTTAAATGAATATTTAACAAGAATTTATAAGGATGAATTTGCAAATACTATTAGTCCTGATACAGATATGCAAGGTTATGTAAACCAAGCAACAGAACGTGGAGCTTATCATTTAGGATCTTATCAATTAGGCTCTAATCTAAAGGGCCTTGATCAGACTTCTGTTGGAGATGGATATTGGAAAGTTGAGCAAGGTGACATTCAGGAAATTAACGGTGAAAAGTTTAGACTGAATTCTGATGGTACAATTACAAGATTAAATTCGGAATCTCTACCGGCTGGAATTTCTTCTGGAATGTCTGATGCAGAATTTAATATTAAAGGTAATGAGTTATGTCAAAGAGCTGATGGAAGTGTAAGTCCTGCAGCTAAAGCTTTGTTAGAATCAATAAGAAATAGTGAACTAGAAAATAATAGCTATGACGTCAATAATTTTAAGCTTGAAGATTTTAGTAAGATCTCAAGAGATTATAAAAATAATTTATTAAGTGATGAAATGCTTGGTTATGCTAAAGAATTAGTAGACTGTATCCCTAAAGGCAAAGATAGTGATCTTGTAACTTCTTCAAATAGCGTAATAAATCGAGTTATATGTTTGAAATTAAATTATGCTAAGCCGGAAGTACAACGCCAAATAGTAGATGCTTTAAAACAATTATTTTCACATCCAAATGTTAGAAATGGAGTTGCATCATCTATTATAGAAGCTTGCACAGAAGGTAATTCTACAGACGGATATACATTTAACAAGAATGCATTTAATTCTATTTATAAATTATTTGATGAAAAAATTGAAAGTAGAAAAAATTATAATGATTATTCTTATTCATTAATGATTGCAGAAATCGCAAAAAATGGTATTAATTATAAAAAAGATATGAACGGAAATTATGTTCAATATTTTGATGATATTGGATTTAAAATAGGTATGACACTCCCGGATTCGGATTCTTCAGGACATTATGTACATTATAATCTAACAAAAGATAGGAATACCGGAGAAATAGATTTACAAACTATTGATAAAGATACTCAAAATTATATTATTAAAAAAGTTGAAAAAGAATTTTTCCAATCAGAAAAAGAAGTAAAAGAATATAATTTGAGAACCTATAAATATGATACTTATATTTATCATGATCAATATGCTGAGCCTTTAAGAAATTTATGTAAAGTTAATGGCAAACTTGATGTTCAAAACTGTTTTGCTGTAGATTATATGATAAATGATTTAAAGCTTGATAAGTCTGAAGTTGTTAAAATTCTTGAAAATTATAGAAATCAAGATGGTATTCTTGATATGACTATGTTGCGTTTAATCAAAAACATGCAAAAAGATTATCATAATGTAGGGGTATTGAATACATTAAAGAAATTAAATCAAGATCCAAATATTTTGTATGATGAGAATGGCATTGTAAACAATGAAATTTTTGAATTATTGGAAAATTCTCCTCTTGCAAGATCTATGACTCTTAGAAAAGAAGATTATTATAGTCGCTATGCTCCACCTTGTAATTATGATATATCAAAACATTACATGGTAGATGGCAAAATTGATTTTGATAAACTTAAAATTGTTGAGTCTGAACTAAAAGATATAGTAAAAGACTTTGATCTCGATGTTGATAATGCTTTTAACCGTTGTACTGTAAGTAATTTGTATAATACAATAAAGGAAAATCCGGAGAAGGCCGAACAAATTATTGAAGCTGCTAAAAAAGGTGGTATGTTCGCTTTAGGAAACACTTCTGATACAAACGGTAAAGGTATTAATTTAAATGATTTGTATTATTACGCATCTTTACCGGATGATTTATATGGGCTTATTAAGGATAAATCTTGGTTACTTCCTTATATTAAAGGAGAAACAGTTAAAGATGATGTGAAATGGTATATTGAACATGATTTAAGTCCTCAGGATAAAGTAATTTTAGATAAACATGGAATAAATATTGATTACATAATTAGTTCTAGAAACAATCAATCAAGCCGGAAATCAGAAGTTTCACAACAAGCTCAAAATCAATTTGAAAAAACAATTGAAACTTTAGATAATACTTTGTCTAACGGTGATGTTAGCAGAGGAATTGAACTTGAGTATTCAAGAGATCAATTTGAAAAAGATATTATTGATGCTGTAAAAGATTTACCTCCAGCAAGAGCAAATGATGTTCTAAATTCTTTTGGCTTGACTTTAAATGATGGTAAAATTGAAGGTATAATTACAAAACCTCAAATGGATGCTCCACAAAATTTAGCTAATATTGAACAAAAAGTTAAACAGTGTATTGAAAAATTCCAAAATAATAAAGTCTTGAATTCAGATCCTGCATTGAATGCGGTATATAATTCATTAACAAAGGATTTCCCTGAATTTGCAATGCTTGTTGGAAAAATTGGTTCAGATGGTCAGAGAGTTGATGTTACTGTATTAAAAGAAATGCAATCACTTGTAAATAATTCTCAATACAAAACTTTATCTGCTGATGAACAAAAAATGGCAAAACTAGCTTTGATGTTAAGAGCATTTAATGATGTAGATTCAACTCCTAATGTTGTTGAGAAATCTTTTACAATTGATAATGATGGTATCGCTATTGATATAATGCATAGACGTTATAAAAATGGTGATTTTGCCAGTGCAATTTTGGAAAGATTTAATCTTACTGAAGCACAAAAATATGCTCTTTCTGACTTGGTTGCATATTCTGGCTGGAGTAAAGAATTTAATGGTGGTGTCGTTAATATTGATATCGCAAGGAAATATGATCCTGAAAATGTAAAAAGTTGTGGTGCACATTCATACCCAGATCTAAATCCGGAAAATAATGCAAATAAGGTTGCTGTAAATACTAGATTTGGAACATTAAAACTTTCTAAACTTATTGAAGATGTAATAAATCCTAATAATAATGTAGATACAAAACCAATTGAGGATGCTCAAAAAAAAGTTTACCAAAATATGCAGGTTGTCAACTCAGTAACAGCAAAAGATCTTGAACCTTATTGGGAAACTCAAATTATTGATGGTGTCGAATGTCAAGTTATAGATCTTCGAAAAACTAAATTGCCTGATGATTTTTATTTGATGGGACATTTTACTTTACATGGGGTTGATAATTTATATGAATTGTTAAGTAATAAAAATGATAAAGTATTTTTCTCAAATTCTTTGTTAAAAGCTAATGCCGCAAGGACTTTTTCAGGCCGTACAGAAGGAATTATTTCAGAATTTGATAACAGAAATGTTGCAGAAACTTGTAATTATAATATAGATTCAGGGTTTGGAAAATCATATAATGATTTTGTTGAAATTATGTATGGTAAAGGAGAGCGTGACATTAAAAATATTGTCAAAGAAAACTTAGGGTTGACAAATGAAGAATACGGATTATTAATGGAACAAATTGTTGATAAAAGATTGAACGAATTAGATGATTATTACAATATCAATGGAAGATATTTGTCAAAACAAGAAATTGTTGATGCCCATAATACTGCTTATGAAAATATGCTAAAGTCTAGTGGAGAACAAAATGAAATAACTATATTAAATCAGAAACCTATTGCTTATGTATATTCTGCATCAAAAACTTATCAAGGTGTATGCCCATTCTCAATGAAAAATAGTCCGCTTAAACGTGTAATAATATTCCCATAAATAAAATGTATGTAAAATTAGGCATAATGAAAACGTTTTATGTTATTCATAGTTTCTATTTCATGCAAAGCATAGTGAGCTAGATCATAGTAAAAAGGTTCTAACCTTATACCATTGGCCGCCCCATTTTTAAAAATAGCAAAATTCATAAGAGCCTTAAACGGCTCTTTTATTGTAATATTAATTTATTTAAATTGACAAAAATTTTTTTTATGGTGTTTAATTATATTTAATTACTTAAAATGGAGATAAATATGCAGGTTTTACACTATAATTCAAAGAAGCATAACCCTAATTTTCAAAGATTTATTAAAGTAAAAGGTGCTCCTCATGAAATAAATCGTCTTAAATTGGATTTAATGGATTATTCTGAAGATATAATTACAATAACGAAAAAAAAAGATGAGAATAGTAATATACTATATATTATGTCAGGTGAAACTTCGGATAAATTTATCGATTTAATCCCTAAAATGTGGTTTAGAAAATTGAGAAGCAATTTAGAAAAATATCTTGGGCAAAAACCCGAAAAAATCAAACCGAAGGATTTGAAAAAGGATTTGAAGAAAAAAAGTTTCAGACTATAGATTTTTCAATGTTTAATAATTCCATTTTTATGCCTAATCCGCCGGCATATCCTGTTAAATTCCCGTTTGTTCCTATTACTCTGTGGCAAGGAATAATTATTGCAATCGGATTTTTGTTGTTTGCCTTACCGACAGCCCTGCTTGCCTTTTCATTCCCTATTGCTTTTGCAATATCTTTATAAGTACGGGTTTCTCCATACGGAATTCTTTGAAGTTCCTGCCATACCTTTATTTGAAATGGAGTTCCCGCAGGAAAAAGTGGGATGTCAAATGTTTTACGTTTCCCATCAATATATTCTTTAAGCTCTTTGTACGTTTGTTTAATCAGTGGAGTTTCTTTTATATCGCAGAACAGTTCTTTAAAAGAAACATTTGTTATCTGTCCGTTTTCTTCGGCAATAAAAATTTTTCCGATATTTGTTTGATAAGAATATTGATGCATTATGATTCCTTTAAATGTTTTACATGTTTATAAACATATAAAGAACCCAAAACAACGAAAATAATAACAATCGCAATATCAAATTTATGCCAGATCTGTTTAAATGCTTCCATATTCTGCCCCATTTTTACTCCGACATATACTAGAACATAACTCCATACAAGTGAGCCTAAAAATGTCAGAGTAAAGAATATTCTTTTTTTAGCTTTTAGAATTCCTGCAGGAAGTGAAATAAATGTTCTTACAACAGGAAGCATTCTGCATAAGAAAAATGCCCAGTCACCGTATTTTTCAACCCATTTGTCGGCTTCTTCAAGATCTTTGTGGGAAATAAGGAAATATTTTCCGTATTTTTCAACAAATTTTCTTCCGCCAAAGTATCCTAGATAATATGAAGGTATTGAGCCGAGAACACATCCGAAAGCTCCTGCAAAAGCCGCGACATGAAAATTCATTTCTCCTTTACTTACAATGTAGCCTGCAAAAGGTAAGATAGCTTCACTTGGCAGCGGAATATTGCATGATTCTATAGCCATTAAAAGGCTGATTCCCCAAGGACCCATAACTGTTATTATGTGCTCTATAAAGCTTATTAAATACGATAAAATAAGATTAATAAATTCCATACTCTCTCTCCTCTTTTATTTATTTTATCAAAAAATTTTTTATTTTGACAATTTGCTAATAATAATGTTATAATTTCTTACACAAGAAAGGAGCTGATTTATGATGAATAATTATAGTGATATCTTCGGGTGGGTGGGGGGCACTTCCGGCTTAGCAAGAGGCCAAGATGCAAATAGGCAAAGACGTGGATTCAGTTACGTTAATAATTATTCTCAGAAACGCACTTATTGTCTTAATGTCTTAACGTCCAAAAAATGTGCTTTTACTATTGCTGAAGTATTAATTACACTTGGCATTATAGGTGTTGTTGCTGCTATGACATTACCTGTTTTGCTGTCTAAATATCAGTCAAAAGCTAACGCTACGGCTTTTAAGAAGCAGTATGCCGTACTGACTGATACTATTGCTTATCTTTCGCTTGAAGAAAATTTAAATAAATGTTATATCTACTATGCTGCAGACACAGAAACAGGTGTCGGTTATTATGGAAAAGTAAATGAAGATTGTGATGCTTTATATGCTGGAATAGTGCAGAAATTAAATCTTACTCCTGTTGAAAATGATTTTGGGGATATTTATAAAGCAGATACTGATGTTATTTCAGGAGGTGGAAAATCTATAAATGCAACTGTTAAGTATTTAGATAGTGTAAGGCGTTCAAAAGCTTATCTTACTAAAGATGGAGCAATTTATTTCTTTGACTCTAATGTTATGTATATGAGCCTTGATACCAATGGGTATAAGGGCCCTAATAAATGGGGGTATGATGTATTTTTTATGGCATTGACCTCTAACAATTTGTCAAATAGAATAATTCTTTCTGACGGGCCTGCTTCTATAGTAGATAAGGGCGGATGTTTACCGAGAACAATACTTCAAAATAAAGAAGATAAATGTGATGCAAATCAAGATTTTACCGGGAAATGGTACTAGCAGGAATTTCAAAAATATTTCTGTCTATTTCGTCAAAACTTTTTATTATCTGAGAGACAGCAGGAATATTTTTATACAAATCTGTACTTTCCATAGAGGCCATAGCAATAATTTTACCTGCATGAGCTCCTTTAGCAGATTCTATCCCCGATACGGCGTCTTCGACAACTATACAATCTTGTGGATTTAATTCAAGTTTTTTTGCTGCTTTGATATAAATATCCGGAGCGGGTTTGCCTGGGATTGTACCGTCTGCGTAAACAATTTTGTCTATGTCGAACCATTGTTCAAGTTGAAATTCTTCAATATAAAAATCAACGTTATCTTTTTCTGACATTGTTGCAATTGTACGCGGAATATTTTTTTCTTTAAGATAATTTAGGAAATCAACGGCACCCGGCGCTAGCACAGTATTTTTGTAATCTTGTCTGCACATTTCGCGGTAAACAGCTTCTTTTTCTTTCCCTAATTTTTCTACCATTTCAGGCGACGGACGTTTGCCTATTAAATATGCAATTATATCTTCATTTGTTCTCCCGAACATATAATCGCGCATTTCTTCATCCGTAAAAGGGTAAGATCTTAAACGTTTTGAAAATTCACGCCATGCTTCAAGATGTTTTTCCGAATCAAAGAACAAAGTTCCGTTAAAATCAAAAATTATACCTTTGTACATTTATGCCTCTATATCTGATTTTGTATTAGCTTATTATAATAATCTAAATATATATTTGCCTGCTTCTCTTTATTTTGCTGTTTGTATACGTAAGCAAGATTGTAGTGAAAATCTGCAACTGTATTTTTTAAATCAATTGCAGTCAAAAGTTCATATTTTGCTTTCCCGTATTTGCCGAGTTTTATGTAAGCGCATCCGAGGTTGTAATGAGCGTATGGATATTCTGGTTTAAGCTTTATTACTTTTTTGTACTGTTCAATTGCCATATTAGGACGGCCGTCCTGCATGTATATATTACCTAAATTGTAATAAGCTTTGTAGAAGGTTTCATCAACCTGAATTGCTTTATTATACATAAAAATAGCTTCATCAATTTTACCCTGATCCTGAAGGATGTTTCCGAGAAGAAGCCAATTTTGTGCGGTTCTCTCTTCTTCGGGAATGCTTAAAAATAAATTGAAAGCACTTTTTATGTCATTTTCTGCATACAAAACATTTGCCTGGCTGGTAATTGTCTGAAACTGTTCAGATTGGATAATTGAACTTACTTCTTTTTTTGGCTCCCACGGCATAGCTGCAAATGCGAAATTTGTGCTCAAAATTAATATGAGTATTGTATAGAAAAATCTTCTCATAAGAGGATTATAGAATAAATTAAAAAAAATATCCAGAAAAATTTGACTTTTTTTATAAATGGTTCATATTGTTATTGATGTCTCTTTTACTGATTTAATGTCCGCATTTTGACTCCTTGATGCGGACATTCTTTTTATTCCGGTCTTGCAAATAATTATAAAATAAATTATAATAATATTATATTTAGTTTATAGTTTATTTATATAAGACAAGGAGTTGTGGGATGAAAAATTTATTTATGATTGAGAACATCGGGGGGGGGGGCTCTAGGTTTAAGTAGACGGCAGGGACTCAGGCTGCCAAGCAATTTCTCATCTAATTCCCGTAAACTAATTTATTCTCTTTCAAAACTTGCTGCGTTCACTTTAGCAGAAGTTTTAATTACTTTAGGTATAATAGGTGTTGTTGCTGCTATAACAATACCTTCTTTAGCTACTAATTATCAGAAGAAGGTTACTGCAAAGCGGTTGGCTCAGACATACAGTATTCTTTATCAAGCTTTAAATATGGCTCAGGCAGAATATGGCGATCCGTCAACCTGGACTGTCGCAAGTAATGTCCAAGTTGATGATCCGGCTCAGACTAGAGAACTTGGGCGTATTTTTTCTGATACGTATTTATTACCATATATAAAAAAGTTGAAAAATGCTGAAATTACAAATCTTTCAAATGTAGGTTATAATAATAGTATAACTTCAAAATCAGGCAGTACTTTGATAAATGTGTCTTCAAATTACTATGTTGTCCAGCTAAGTAATGGAGTTATTCTATTTATCTCTTATGATTATATTAACGGAAATGCTACTGTTCCATTAATTTATGTTGATATAAATGGGACTTCTAACCCAAATATGGCAGGAAGAGATGTATTTTTATTTTCATTTCGACCAAATATTAATAAACTAGTTCCGTATGCGTACAACAGATCACGAGATGAGTTAATTAGAGCCTGTCAAAAAGACAACTCTTTACCTGCAAATTATAATTTATATTGTACCGCACTAATTATGTATGATGGTTGGGAAATTGCAGATGATTACCCATGGTAGATAAATAAAAAAAAGAGGTTGATTTCACAACCTCTGCTACACTTTCACACTACTATATTTTTTATTTTGGGGTTAATTTTTCATTAGACCTAGTGCTGCCATTGTCCCTACTGCTGCGCCTGCAAGTATTCCCCAGAAGGTTTTGCTTTTTGCACCGGTTTTTATACCTTTCCAAATTAGTCCGGCTGATGCTAGAATGCCGCCGCCTACTACTGCACCGCCTACTACATTACCTGCCATCTTTTTGGCGTTCTCTGATCTTCCAACCGGCTGACCAGTGAGTTCTGCAATGTTTTCTTCTGCGGTTTTCTTATCAGCAAATCCGAATGTCAGCGTCTGCAAGAAACCTTGAGTAAATGAATCTCTGCCGTGTTTTCTGATGTCATCAGTTACGGAGCAGCCGTTTACCTGTTTGTATAATGTCGAAGCTCTGTTTGCAATTTGGGTTTCATCCGCATCGCCATACATTGCCCTGACACTTTCTTTAAATGTTTTGTATGCTTGTTGTATTTGTTGTTGTTCATTTTGTATAATTTTTTCATGCAATATTGTTGCCTGTTTTACTATGCCTTCTTCTGGAGCGTTAATCCTCAGGTTTGCATTTCTCATTTTCTGTTGATAATTTATCTGGTTATCAATCATGAAATCTTGATATTTTTGATAATTTTTGTAATAGTCTTCGTAATTGTAACCACCGCCGGTAAATGTCGGCATAAATGGCATATACATACCGCCCATTCCCATACCTGGATAAGCTCCGAATATACTTCCGTTCATGCTCAGCATCGGATCTATTCCCATTCCGTATGGCGGATATATATCTAAACCTGTTAAGTCATTTAATGCTACCTGATTATTATATAGGTTTGGATATAACCCGTATAAACCTGCTGCAGCCATGTTAAAGCCTGACATAACCTAACCTCCAAATTGATTTTTAACCTACCTTACTTATATAAAAACTTTTTAGTTAAAGAAATTGCTTTTTTTACGGGATAAATGTTACAATTTCGTAACAATAGTGTATTGCTTTTTTCTTTAGAAACCTGTAACATGCTTATATAATGAGGTATAGCGGTTGAAAAAGTTTTTTTCAGGATTATTTACTTTATTGATAATTGCGGCAATTGGAGCTGCGGTATATTTTCATCCGCAGTTTTTCCAAAGACAAATAGATAAAATTCAGGGGATGTATTATGTTCATAAAGGAGATAAGGCTTTAAAAAAACAAAAACTACAAAGGGCCATCGAATATTATAACAGAGCTGTTGCATTATACCCAGGGCATTACGGTGCCTGGTATAATCTGGGTAATCTTTATGTAATTTATGAGGATTATTACTCGGCGGTTGATGCTTATGAAAAGGCTTTTGAATACAACCCAAAAATGATTATAGCAAGAATGAATTACGGAATTGTTTCTGCTGAAAAACTGGGAGATTTTGACGGGGCAATTAATCAGTATGATGAAATTTTGAAAACAAAAAGACATCTTCTTTCTATCCCGTTTGTTTACAGCAACAGAAAAAGCTATAAGGTTAATAAAGGGCTTGCATATTACAATAAAGGTGTTGCTTATAAACAAAAATCAGTTTATCTGAATGATGAATATGAAATGCGCAGGCAGTATCTTTTAAAAGCTTTAAATGCTTATAAAGAGGCCTGTAAAATTTTGAAAAAAGATTATGATGCCAGATACAATCTTGCTTTGACTTATCATCTTCTAGGGGATTATCAGGAAGCTGGACTTGCCTACTGCAAAGCAATTGAGTTTGCTCCTATGAATTATGAAGCGCATTACAATCTGGCTATACTTTTAAGACATTTAAAATATTATAAAGAATCTCTTGAAGAACTTGAAAAAGCAACAACACTTATTACAAATTCGGGTGGAAATACAAACAGACAGAGATACATTTTTGATGTTATGAATGACGTTACAAGAACAATTCTTGCTAATTCTAACAGTGATTTGATAGATAAAATAAGCGATGATAAAGAAGAAAAACATCCGACAGTAACTTATATTAATGGTAAAATTGTTTTGACGGATGAACTTGATAATGCAATTATAAAAAACTTTAAAGTTTGCGGTTCTAAAGAAATTTTTCAGGAAGATATTGATGGAGATTATAGCGAATTTGATAATGTAAGATACAATGTAAATGTTCCCGGGGTTGAATAATTAACCTTTTACTGCCCCTTCGTTTTCTCCTGAGATAAAATATCTTTGCATTGCGAGGAAAAATATTAAAATCGGAATAGTAGAAAGAATTGAACCTGCCGCAATAAATCGCCAGTTTGAGCTGAACATTCCCTGAAGGTTATTAACTCCGACAGGCAGTGTATACATAGCTTCTTTGGTAAGCACGATACTCGGCCACAAAAATTCGCCCCATGAACCGATAAAGGTAAATATTGCAAGAACTGCGAGCGACGGTTTTACCATTGGCATAAGAACTTTCCAGAATACCTGCCATACATTACAGCCGTCAACGATTGCAGCTTCTTCCATTTCTCTCGGAATCCCAAGGAATGCCTGACGCATTAAAAATATTCCGAATGCGTTTACTGCAAACGGCATAATTAATCCCATAAATCCCGCAAAATTGCTTACAGTATCAATAAGATGCAATTTTATTGTAATAAGATAAACCGGAAGCATAATTGCCTGAAAAGGTATCATAATTGTTGCAAGCACCGCAAAGAATGTTATTTTTTTACCCTTAAACTCCATTCTTGCAAGAGGATAACCTGCCATAGCCGACAATATTAAGTTTAAAACGACAGTTCCGCCCGCAACAATCATACTGTTTATAAAATATCCGATAAAATCAACTTTATCCCAGACTCCCGAATAGTTTGCCCATGTAAAATCTGATGGTATTATCTGCGGCGGGTATGCAAAAATATTTTCGCTGTTCCCTTTTAATGAAGTTGATATTAACCATATAAATGGGAAAATTGATAAAAGCGAAATAGAAATTAATATAATATGTGCATATAGATTTTTAAATTTTATTCCTTTCAAATTTCAAACCTTTCAATTAAATTTGATATTTATTTCTTTCAAAACACAATATATTTATTAGTGAAAATACCATTACAATTACAAGCAGTACAACTGCCATCGCAGATGCAAAACCTAAATCAAGGTTTTCAAATGCTCTTTCATAAATATAATAAACTATTGTTTTGCTGGAATTTAAAGGGCCGCCCTTTGTCATAACATAAATTTCCGCAAAAACTTTCATTGCGGATATCGCGCTTATTGTAGTTACAAGTGCAATTGTAGGCATTATATGAGGAACTGTGACTGTTAAATGTTTTGTCAAAAAATTTGCACCATCAATTTCGCATGCTTCGTATAATTCCTTGGGGACACTCATCAAAGCTGCCAGATAAATTATCATATAATACCCGATACCTTTCCATATTGTTACAATAATAACCGAATATAGGGCATATTTGGGGTCGGTGAGCCAGCCTATAGATTCAAAACCAAGTGAATTTACAATATAATTTAATATTCCCTGATCAGCATACAGCCATTTAAAAGCAATAGCTGCAACAACAATTGATACAATTACGGGAAGATATATTAGTATTTTATATAAAGTTACCCCTTTTATTTTTTGATTAATCAGAATAGCAAGAAACAGCGGTAATATCGCAAGCACAGGTACCGCCACAAACAAATATATAAATGTGTTCCACATGACTTTATAAAATACCGGATTGTTAAAAAGTTTTATGTAATTATCTATGCCAATAAATGCTGGATTGTAAATATCTTTTGAGTAATCAAGAAAACTTAAAGCAAATGTCTGGAAAAACGGAATAAAAAAGAATATTACAAGCACAATTGCAGCAGGTAACAGAAATAAATAAGGAGCTAATTTCCCGTAATATTTAAACATAGATTAATTATTACACTATTTCAATATCCGGTCAAGATTTTAATTTTTACATCTTACAAGCCAGATGTCGCTTACTACATTTTCAAGAACACGCTTGCTCACCGAACCTGTTAAAAATCTGTCTAATTTTGATTTGTTTTTTGAACCGAGTACAATCAGATCTATTTCGTTTGTGCGTGCGTAGTCTATGATTTTTTGTGCAGGAATGCCTGTGAGAATTGTTGTTTCATTTACATTTATGCCGTGTTTCTCAAGGAGCGTCTGTATATCTTTTATTGCACTTGCCGCATAAATCTGCTGCTGCTTTTGAATTTCTAGAAGCCAGTTTGTGTCAAGTGTTCCATCCAAAAACAACAAATTAGGATCTTCATTAACCATACAAATATAAATTTCTTTATCTTCAAGTTTCATTTCCGGAAGTATTTCACTGATTATTTCAAGCGAGCATTTGGTTCCGTCTGTCGTCAAAAGAAGTTTTTTCTTTTTGTTCTCTTCTTTTGCTATATAATCTGATATTTTGCTGTTGTTAATAATTTCCTGTGACACTGAACCAAGCCATTTTTGAATCCCTTTTTTGCCGTGCGAGCCCATTAGAATTAAATCATAATTTTCTAATTCTGACTGCTCGATAATGCTGTCAATTGCTGAACCGCAGCTTTTCATTCTATTTCCGGTTTTAAGCCCGAGATTTTTTATTTCTTCTTCTGCATAATCAAGTATTGTATCTGCGACATTTGCGCAGGAATATGTAAAATTTTTTTCATCAATCGTAACTTCTTCCGGTAAAAAACTCCAGTCAATTACACAAATTGTGTCAATTTCAGCCTCTTTTATCCATGCTGATATATTATGCAGTGCATTAAAACTTATTTTTGAACCGTCTGTACAAAATAATATTTTCATTATTGTTATCTCCCGATTAATTTATACGCATAATAATATAATTTATGTTAAGGAAAATTACATTGTCTGGTATTCTATATTTTTTTCTGTTATTATGTTTTTACGGGAAATGTTTTTTATAGGAAAAGTGTTATAGTTATGTCTTCACAACAAAATGTAAATCAGAAAGTGAATTTAAGGGATTATAGAACTTTAATAGAAACAATTGCAAAAGTAGAGTATCAAAAGTTTTCAACATCACATCTTATTGATCTTCCGGAACTTATTAATATTGGTAATCATACTTTATATATTTTATTTAAAAACAATTCTCCAGACAGCTTTAACAGTACATACCTTTCCACTGCAATTAAGTGGGCTATAAGAAACGAAGTCAGACGAAGGTATAAATGGTATTCTTTAAAAAATAAAAAGCAGCAAAATCTTGATGAAGAAGACGGTAATATAAGAGAAGAAGTTTATAAAACTATTCTTTCAATTGACGAGATGCAGGATGCAGAGGTTCCAACGCAGATTAAAGCTGAGGATAAAACCCCTGAGGAGTGCATTGAACTTACAGAATTGAAAGCTGAGATTATTGAATCTATGAAAAAACTTCCCCAGAGAGAAAGAGAACTTATTGAATACAAATTTTTTAAAGATATGAAACTGCGGGAAATTGCGGAGGAGTTTAACATTTCTCAGTCGCGTATTTCTCGTATTATTCAGTCGGGGTTAGATAAAATTAAAAGGGACTTGAAAAGGCAGGGGATTATTTAGTGAAAACTATTTTTGAAAAGGATAAAGGCGTATCAGGTATATGCCTTTGTGATGAACAAGAAAATTTAGATTTTATTTCGGACAGTTTTAAACGAAAATTGCCTTTAGACTTGCCAAATGTAAGTGAATTGGAGGCACTAAGACACTATAAAGAACTTTCGGATAGAAATTTCTGTATAGAAAAGGGTTTTTATCCTTTGGGCTCCTGTACAATGAAATATAATCCCAAGGTTAATGAACTTCTTGCATCGTTGGAAGGTTTTGCAAATCTGCACCCGCTGAATGATGATGCAGATTGTCAGGGCGCTTTAGAGCTTATGTATAACCTTCAAGAAGCTTTAAAAGAAGTTACAGGTATGGATGCAATTACATTACAGCCTGCGGCAGGTGCACAAGGTGAGCTTACCGGAATGATGATTATAAAAAAATATTTTGAAGTAAAAGGTGAAAACAGAACAAAAGTTATAATCCCTGATTCCGCCCACGGAACAAACCCTGCAAGCGCTCATCTTTGCGGATTTGATATTGTTCCGGTAAGGTCGAATGATAAAGGGCAGGTAGATATTGAAGCACTAAAAGAACTAGTTGACAGTGATGTAGCTGCTATAATGATGACTAATCCAAATACTCTTGGAATTTTTGAAGCAGATGTACTTGAAATTTCAAAAATTATGCATGAAAACGGCTCTTTACTCTATTATGACGGTGCTAATTTTAACGCAATAATGGGTTATACAAATCCTAAGTTAATGGGGTTTGACGTTGTTCATTTAAATTTACACAAAACATTTTCGACTCCCCATGGCGGCGGCGGGCCGGGAGCAGGTCCTGTAGGTGTTGTTGATAGCTTAAAAGATTTTTTGCCCTCACCTGTTGTTGATTTTGACGGTAAAAAGTATTTTAAAAATTATAATATAAAACATTCTATTGGCAGTGTAAAAGCTTTTTACGGTAATTTTTCTGTTCTTGTTAAAGCTTATGCGTATATTCTTATGATGGGGCAGAATTTAAAAGAAGCAAGCGAAAATGCTGTCTTGAATGCTAATTATTTGAAGGAAAAGCTTAAAGGTGCTTATTTGCTGCCTTATGACGAACCTTGCATGCATGAATTTGTATTGTCAGGTGATAAACAGAAACAAAACGGGGTTTCTACACTTCATATTGCAAAAGCACTAATGGATGAAAATACCCATCCGCCGACTGTGTATTTCCCGCTGATTGTGCATGAAGCTATCATGGTTGAGCCTACGGAGTCAGAAACTAAGGATGTGCTGGATGATTTTGTCAGAGTTATGTTAAAAATTGCGGATGAAGCTGAAACAAATCCGGAAAAGGTTAAGTCGGCTCCGCATACTACTCCCGTAAAAAGGATTGATGAAACATTGGCTGCTCGTCATCCTAACTTAAAATTTGTACAAGAATAAAAAAAGAGAATAAAAATGAGTAAAGAAAATAAAAAATTAAAAGTTGCATTTCCCCATATGGGAACAGTATCTATAGCCTGGTCGGCTGCGTTGAAAAAGATTGGTGTTGAACCTTTTATCCCGCCTTATACAAGCAAAAAAACTTTGTCGCTCGGGACAAAACATTCCCCTGAGGCAATTTGTCTTCCGTATAAGCTGATTTTAGGCAACTTTATTGAGGCGATTGAAGGCGGAACAGATTATGTTGCAATGATATCTTCGCCTGGCTGCTGCCGTCTGGGCGAGTACGGAAATTGTATAAAAAATGCTCTTACAGATTTGGGTTATCACACAAAATATATTGAATTAACTCTTTATGACGGCTTAAAAGGAATGTATGATTTCTTAAAGGCTATAAGCGGGAAAAATGATCCTATTTTATTTGCAAGAGCAATTAATATTGCTATAAGAAAAGTTTTTGTGCTCGATGATTTGGAAAATCTTTTATCTTATTACAGAGCAAGAGAAATAACTTTCGGGGATGCTGAAAAACATTATAATAAGGCATTGCAGATGATAAAAGATGCTGATAATACGCGTCAATTAAATAAAGCGAAAAAACTTGCCTTTGAGGAAATGAAAAAGACAAAAATAGACCCTAAGAAAGAAGTTTTACATGTTGATTTAACAGGTGAAATTTATCTTGTCTGTGACGAATTTTCTAACCAGAATATCACAAGAGAACTTGGTAAAATGGGAGTGCAAACTCGCAGAAGCCTTACAATCAGCAGTTTCTTAAAAGATGCTATTATTCCAAAAGTTTTCAGAAAAGGAGAAACACACCTTCAAAGGGCATTTAGAATGGCAAAACCTTATTTGATGCGTGATATCGGCGGTGATTCGCTTGAATGTGTTTCAGATGTTGCTTATGCTGATGAAAGAGGAATTGACGGTATTATTCATATAAGTCCGTTTACCTGTATGCCTGAGATTATGTCACAAAATATTTTCCCTGCGATGAGAGAAAACTGTGATATTCCTATTTTGCCCTTAATAATGGATGAGCAGACCGGAAAGGCCGGATATCTTACAAGACTGGAAGCTTTTGTTGATTTGATGAGACGCAGAAAAAGAAAACTTTCGGCAAATACTTCTGAGGAAGAAAAGCAGGAAGAAATGATTAAGTAAAAAGGTTATTTAAATATTTCATTAATTGAGGTTTTTATAATATATGAAAAAATTATTTAAAGATGCTCTCAAAATAACAAATTATAATTTAATTTTGACTATACCGTTAATTATTTTTATAAAAGTTTTAGATTTGTATTCTTTGTATTCAAAATATACGGTAGATTCTATCCCAAAATTTATTCTTGCCTCAATAACAATACTTTTTATGTTCGGAGTATTTTGTTCGGCATGGTTTTATATGGTTGAACGTGCAATTAGTCTTTCTAAAAAGGTGTTTGTTCTTGACGAAGACAGGGCAAAGGCAACATTGAATTTGTTTAAGACGTTACCTGACGGGGTTGGAAAATTTTTCTTGTCTTTTGTCGGTGTATATGTGATTTTCTTTTTTATACAGATGATTGCGACGCCGCTTGTGTATATTTTAGGGGCAAATATTATAGGTTCTTTGGATGACGCTTCAATGATGAGTCTTCAAAAAACAGTTATGGATCCGGCGGTTTCAGCAAATCAAGGTATGGCATCTTTTATAGATAAATTGACTCCTGAGCAGATAATATTTTTCGGGAAATGGAGTCTTTTATTTATGGTTGTAACGTCAATAATAATGTATCTTTTGATGTTATGGATTCCGGAAATTATATATAAAACTCAAAATCCTTTAGTTGCGCTGTGGCGTTCTCTTATAAAACTTTTTAAAGACTTTTTTACGTCATTCAGATTGTATATTTCTTTATGGCTTATGGGATTCGGGTTGTTGTTCATAAACACTTTTGCAGTGATAAATCCCTTAGCTTATATAATTATGAGTATAGTACTTTTCTATTTTTCTGTTTACTTTGTTGTATTGATATTCTTGTATTATGACAGAAAATTTATAGATACGGAAACATCAGCTCATGACGAAAAAAAGTAACAGAGTAATTGCTGTTGTCGGGCCTACGGCAAGCGGGAAAACTTCTTATGCTGTTGATTTGGCGCATAGGGTTGACGGAGAAATTGTATCTGCTGATTCAAGACTTGTATATAAAGGTTTGAATATAGGTACTGCTAAGCCTACAGAAGAAGAACAATGCGGTATTCCTCACTATATGATTGATATTGTTGAACCTGAAGCTGATTATTCGGCCGGTTTGTACGCAAAAGAAGCTAAAAGATGTATTGATGATATTCTTTCACGCGGAAAGGTTCCGATTATTGTGGGCGGTACCGGACTTTATTTCAGAATTCTTTTGGAAAATTACAGCCTTCCCGAAACAAAGCCTGATTACGAGTTAAGGAAGAGACTTACAGAACTTGAATTCACTGACTTATACAACATTTTGTATCAATTGGATTCAGAGGCGGCTAAACTTGTTAATGAAAATGATAAGCGTCGTGCTATAAGATTTATTGAAGTCATTAAACAGTCGAATTGCCCTCTTTCTGAAGCGCGCGGTTTTAAAGAACAAGAATATGATGTTGAATGGATTGGTTTGAATTTCCCCAGAGAGGAACTTTATGAAAGAATTAACAAGCGTGTTGATATTATGATTGAACAGGGTCTTGTTAATGAAACAAAAAATCTTCTTAAAAAGCATGGCAGAATTTCTAACATTGTTGATACTATTGGATACAGAGAAATGATATCATACCTTGACGGTGATATGTCTTTAAAGGACGCAGTTGATAAATTAAAGCAAAATACAAGAAATTATGCTAAACGCCAATTGACCTGGTTTAGAAAAAATGTGAATATCAAATGGAACTGCTATCCTGACAGAAAGAAAAAATAAACATTTTTTATGCTATGTAAATGAATGAAAAATTTGTTTTTATATGATACAATTTTTTCAAAAAGAGGGTTATGTGATGAAAAAATTTCTTAAATATTTTGGGATAACTGTTTTGTCGGCAGTTGTTATACTTTATATACTATTTTTGATTGTACCTTTATTTTTATCCGGAATTGCAAATTCTTACAGTGCTCAGATATCGAAAATTATAGAAGAGTCATGCGGTTTTAAGGTGAAAATTGAAAATATTCAAATTCTAACTACTCCAAAATTAACTGCTGGAGTTTACGCCGGTCATATTGAAGGGGCTTTACCCGATGGAGAACAATTCCTGATGGTTGATAATGTTCAGGGTAAAATTTCTTTGTTGCCTTTAATATTGAAAAAATTTGAAGTTGATATGATTGGTGCAGACAATTTAAATTTGAATTTAAAGGTAAAAAAAGACGGAAAATTTTTACTTGAAGATTATATTCCAAAAGCTGATGAAAAGGAGCCTGCAGAACAGCAGGTTATGACAGAACTGCCTTTTGGTTTAAAGCTCTCTAATCACTTGCCTGATATAAAAATTAACAATTATAATATTTCATTTATAGATGCTGCGTCAGACAAATCTTATTCAGTTAGCGGGGATACTTTTGCGATAAAGGATTTTATCCTGAATAAAAAAATAAAAATTTATACAATCGGACAGGTTATGTTGGATGACAGGGTTCAGTTCAATTATGATGTTAATTTATATAATAAAGTCATGCCCGATTTGGATTTGAATGAACTTGTATTTGCGCAAAATACCAATTCTCAGGAGGGTGTTCAGCCAGTTGATATAAATATAATTGATATATTTAAAAATATTTATCAAAATCAACTTAGTGCAAATCTTGTTGCTAATATCAAAACAAACGGAACTTTTGATAATGTTCATATAAACGGGATTGCTAATCTCTCTGATATGGGGCTTGCGGTAAAGGGCAAAAAACTTCCTTCAAGTAATGTTGATATAAAATTTAACGGTAATAAGATTGAATTGTATTCTAAACTTTATTCCGCGCAAAATGAAATAACAGAATTAACAGGCAGCTTTAGAACAGGTAAATCTCCTAAAATAGATTTGAATTGTAAATCAAACATGCAATTCAACAGTATTTTGCGGATTATAGACAGTATTGCAGAATCTTTTGAATATAAAGATTTGAATACATTGACTGCAACCGGCGGAATTGATGCAGATTTTAGCGTAAAATCAGATTTAAAGAAAATTGAATCGTCCGGGTATTTAAATATTAATCCGTCATCGTTCAGTTATAGGCTTTACAATATTTTGGTTGATGATGTAAAAGCCAATATTGATTTGTCAAATAACATGATTGATATAAAAAATTCAGGACTTTCAATCTTGGGACATCCTTTGAAAATTACCGGTACTTTGACTCCGGCCGCAGAAGCTGATATAAGCGTTATTGCTGACAAATTACAAATTAAAGGCCTTCTTTTAACATTAGGACAGGTTAAGTTATTAAAGGATAATGATGTAAAATCCGGTACACTTTCTGTAAATGCTTTAATAAAAGGACGTTTGGATAAACTTGTGCCGAATGTTAAACTAAGCCTTGATAATATGAATATTAAAAATATTCCTTCAGATACAACCGTTAAACTTATTTCATCAACCGTAGATTTAACAACAGACGGTAAAAAGTTGAGCGGAGTTATTAATGCTGCAAATGCAAATGTTGTTAATCCTCTTGCGCAGATTTCAATGCCTGCGGCTAAAATTACATTGGGTGACAAGGATATTGTAATTGATAAAGCAGATGTTTATCTTAATAATTCTAAAATTGCTGTTACCGGAAAAATTACTGACTATTTAAATAAAAATTTAAAATTCGATATTAAAGCAAACGGTAATCTGCTTTCATCTGATATTAAATCAATGTTGCCTGCTGATTTTAGAAAGGATATTAAGTCAGCCGGCAGTGTCCCTGTTTCTGTTACAGTTACGGGTGATGCAAGTGCTCAAAATATAGGCTTTTCACTAAATGCAAATCCTTCGAATTATGTTTCATTGTTGAATATAAGCCAGTTAAGCGGAAAATCAACTTATATTAAGGGTGATGTAAAACTTTCAGGTGACACTCTTAAGTTTTCTGATACCGGAATTTTTGCAAATAATGAAGGGATGTTATATTTAAAAGGTTCTGTAAGTGACTTATATAAGACTCAAAAATTAAACTTAAATGTATCGGTTCCTTCCAAAATTTCTATGGAAATTCCCGGATTTAAAAAGTCAAAACTGGATGCTTTCGGGGAAATAAATATTACAGGTGCGGCCTTAAATCCTCACCTTAGCGGTAGTGTCGAAATTCCTGTGATAGAAATTCCGGATATGCTTCTTTCTATGAATGATATGTCTATAGCCTTAAACGGTCCTGTCTTAAAGGGTAAGGGCACTTTGATGAAGTTTACTTCGGGAGGAATTGTTGCGGAAAATCTTGCTGCAGAATTCAGCCTTTTAAATAATGTTTTTTACTTAAAAAATATTACAGGAGAAGCTTTTGACGGTAAAATTAACGGTAATGTTTCCTACAACATTCTAAACGGACTAATAGGAGTAGATTTTTCAGGTTCTGCCATGAATGCGGAAAAGGCAATTGCAGGGGCAGCAGGACTTAAAAATGCACTTTCAGGAAAACTCGGGTTTAATGCAAATGTAACTCTGCATGGAGCAACCGATGTTGAGATGATGAAAAATCTTAAGGGTAAAGCAGATTTTGAAATATCTGACGGAAGTCTTGGAAATATAGGTCGTTTTGAAAACTTCCTTTTTGCTGATAACCTTCAATCGAATAGCATAATTAAGGCTGCTGTAAGTTCAGTTTCAGCCTTACCTACTGTAAAGAATACTGCAGAATTTAAAACAATTTCCGGCAATCTTACATTTAATAACGGCTGGGCTAAGCTAAATCCGATTAAAACGTCAGGTCCTTCAATGGCTTATTATATAACGGGTCAATATAACCTTTTAAATGCAACAGCTAATGTGGTTGTTCTCGGCCGAATTTCTGCAGAGGTTGTAAGCCTGCTTGGTCCTTTAGGGGATTTGTCCGTATCAAAACTTACTTCCTATATTCCGAAATTCGGGAGACTAACAGGCAACATTATTAACGCAATAACATCTGACCCTAAAAATGAAAATATTGCGGCTATTCCTCAGTTGTCATCAGGTAATAAAAATTACAAAGATTTCAAAGTTGTCTTTAATGGCGGGGTTGAAAGCAAAAGTTCTGTAAAATCATTTAAATGGCTTTCTAAATGTGACACTTCGGCAATAGAACAGCCGACTGTGAAGGAGCAGGTTCAGCAGACTAAACAGGCTGTACAAGAAGCTGTTCAACAAAAAATTGATGATATTAATGCAGTACGCGAGCAGAAAAAGCAGTCTGCGCAGGAAGCCAATCAACAAATGAAAGATGCTGTTCAAGGACTTAAAAATCTATTTAAAAATAACAATGCTCAGGAAACTATAGAAACAAAAGAAGGCTCTTAATTGAGCTTTCTTTTGTTTTTGTTTATAAAAGTGTAAATTTATTTCTTAGTTTCGATATAATTTGTATTCGGGATGTATGAATTTTCGCCGTTAATCTCAATTTTGTTCAGGATTTTTGCTCGTTTTTTACGGAAAAGCATATCAACAAACGCTTCAAGACGTGTGATAAATCCTGCTTCGCCTGTCTGTTCATCAATTGTTAAGTTAAGCAAAGGTTTGTTGAAACGTTTTGCACGTCTTGTAATCCTTTCTATCATCAAGGAATCAGGACCGCATCCAAATGCTGTCAGAGTGATAATTCCGTCTATTTTCATGTCTTTAAGATAATGTCCTGCGGCACCGGTCATTTCTCTTTCATTAGCCCAGTACATATCTTCTCTTAAAGCTTTTATCCCGTCATCCATCTGCTCATTTGAGAGTTGAAGTGATGAATATACTCTTACATCCATTTTTTCAAGCTTATCAAATATTTTCATAGAAGTTCTTTCATCGAAAATATTATATCCGTGTGATATTAATGCAATTGAAATCGGAAATTCTTTATTTTGGCTTTCAATGAATACTTTGCCCTGAAGCGCATAATTCATTGCTTTTTTATAGCTCATACCTGATTTTGACATAATATGGAAATTATTATATGTTCTCCAGCCGGCTTTTGAAGCCTTTTTAATTCTTTCCATATCAGTTATCCCGAACGGTTCAGCCATTTCTTTTAGAAAATCATACAGACCGTGATTCTTTTCGGATTTATCAAGAGTCGCCTCAATCATCGTAAAATCTTTTTTTACTACGTTTCTTACAAGATCTGGTAACCCTCTTATTTTCGAGCAGTTATAAATTTTAGGAGCAATTGACTGAATGGACGGTACAAGAATTTTGTCCACACCTTTATCAATCAGGTTAAGAACATGTCCTATATAAACTTTTATCGGTAAGCAGGTTTCTGTTACAACCAGTGCCGAACCGCGGGTCATTGTTTCTTTTGTAGTAACATCTGACAGGACGATTTTAATCCCTAAATCTGTAAAGAATCCGTAATAAAACGGATAATTGTGATAAAAAGACATTCCTCTCGGGATACCTATTGTCATTTCATTATTTTTGTTATTTTCCACGATTATAAATCCCCTTTGCTACCCTTATAATAATTCAAAATTAAATTTTTTGCTAATATTTTATGCAAAATGTTACATAAAATATTGTAATTGCAGGTTACTAAGTCAATAAGTATGACAAATACTAGATTGCGCAACAGGTGCGCAATCTCAAAAGTATATCGTCTTAACGTCTTATTGACCTATCGACTTCTGATAACATTTCTTATATTTATGTTACAATTTATTTAAAGGAGTTTTTAATGCCGCATTTTTTTATTAATTCAAAAGATGTTAATGATAAAAAGATAGTTATTTCTGATAAGGAAAACTATAATCATCTTGCAAAATCCCTCAGAATAAAAAAAGGCGAAAGGCTTCTTTTAATTGACGAAAATCAAATTCAATATGAAACTGTTGTTGAGAGTGTAACAAATAAGGAGATAACAGTTAATGTTGAAAATAGTTATAAATCTTCTCGCAGCCTTGATTTTAGATTATATCTTGGACAGAGCCCGCTTAGAAGCAATGCTCAATCAATTATTATCGAAAAGGCAACAGAACTCGGAGCCGATGGGGTATATCCTATTTTTACTGATAATTGTGCTCTTAATAAATCAGTTATTGAAAAGAAAATTGATAAGTGGCAGAGAATTATGTACGAAGCTTCTAAACAGTGCGAAAGGGCATATATCCCGAAGTGCTTTCCGCTTTCATCTCTTGAAGATATAATTGGTATGCAGGATAATGGATATAAAATTGTTACTTTTTGCGAAAGACTTTCTAGAGAAACTTTGCATGAATATTGTATGAAAAATCCGCTTAATAAAGGTGATAAAATAGTTGTTATTATTGGCCCGGAAGGCGGATTTTCAGACAGAGAATTTGAACTTTTCAAAAAACATAATATTCCGATGTTGACACTCGGGAATTTGATATTGAAAGCAGAAACAGCTGTAATAACAGGTTTAGGAAATTTAATTTATGAATTCGAAAATTACGGAAAAAATAAAATCTGATACTATTTTATCTAAAATTATAACTACATTAGATAATAAAATTTATCTTGTAGGCGGTGCAGTTCGTGATCTTTTAATGGACTTGGAAATTACTGACAGAGATATTATAGTAATGGATGAGGATGCCCGTGATTTTGCGCTAAAGCTGGCTGATTTATTTGAGGCAACATTTGTACCTTTGGATGAAGAAAACAAAATTTATCGGCTTGTTTTGCCTGATAAAATTAATTATATAGATGTTACAAATCCTGCCGGCGGTTCTTTGGAAAAAGACCTTATGCGTCGTGATTTAACTATAAATGCAATTGCCGCAAATATAAGGAGTGGTGAAGTTATTGATATTACTGGCGGCATTACGGATATTAGAAATAGATGTATAAACTATGTAAATGAGCATAATTTTGAAGATGATCCATTAAGGTTGCTCAGGGTTTATAGATTTCAGGCAATATTCGGATTTGAGCTTGCCCATGAAACAATTAGCGCCGTTTGTAAATATGCGAATTTAATTCATAAACCTGCCGTTGAAAGAATAAATTATGAAATATTAAAGCTCTTTGGCGGAAAGTTTGCTGACAAAGCTCTGGAAAATATGAATAAAACCTGGATTTTAGAGGAAATTTTTCCTTTTGTAAAAGAATTAAAACAGGTGCCGCCAAACTCTCATCATCACCTTGATCTTTTTCAGCATTCTATTGAAACTGTCAAGCAAATTCAATGTTTATATGATAATGCATCTGATGAAGTGAAAATACATTTAGAAAAAGTTGATTTTGGCGGTTTCACAAGGCTTGCTCATTTGAAACTCGCCGGATTTATGCATGATATAGGAAAATTTTCTACCTGGACAATAGAAGAAGGGAAACATCGTTTTATAAAACATGATGATGTTGGGGCGAAACTTTCGGTAAAATATTTGAAAGATTTACATTTTTCAAACAGACAAATTGATTATATTTCTTCAATGATTAAATATCATATTTACCCTTCCCATGTTATGACCTCTCCGCAGATTACCGAAAAAATAATGATGCGTTATGTGCGAAAGATGGATATCAATTCAATTGATGCAATTATTCTTGCGCAGGCTGACAGGCTTTCGGCCCGCGGCCCGGAAATTACCGATGAAATTGTTGAACGTAATATCAGCTCTTTGAATATGCTTTTAAAATTTTATCTTGAAGCACAAGAGAGTCTGAAGCCTTTGCCAAAACTATTGAGCGGAAATGAAGTTATGGAAATATTAGGAATAAAACCTTCTCCAAAGTTGGGTGAGATTATGGAAGCTTTGCATGAGGCGCAGATTTCTGGAGATGTTTTGACAAAAGAGCATGCCGTAGATTTTGTGAAAGCCTTTAAATAAGTATATAAATAGGATATATTTTTCTTAAAAATAAACGTATTTGTTACAATTATTTACATTTTTTGTTATAAAAATTTTTATTAAGTTTTTGTATTTTTACTATTTTTTTTCCGGTATCTTATATTTTGTTTAAAATTTTTATTTAAAATATTTTATTTTTAAATAAAAATTCAAAAATCAATCTTAATATCTCCTTTACAATTTATGTAAATTGCGCAATTTTTTTTTTGCCCGGCTTTTAATATTCTTGTGTCATTGTTATAATAGGTGTGTAGTTTTAGACCAGACATTATTATGATTGATAAGTTAAGATTAGGTAGTTCAGAAAATAATAAATATACCCCTCAAAATAGAAAAGGGAATAATAGTGCAAATCCTCAAAAACCGTCTTTTGGAGGGTTAGGTGATGGCTTGATTAGTGCTGTTCAATTATGTGAAAAATACCCGATGGTCAATGTTTCAGCTCTTGATTTATCCACTGCAATTGTTCCGCGTACTATCATTGAAACTAAAGAATCAAACGGTCATGCAGGTTTTGAGGCATTTAGGCGTGAGGCTTCCGGTTTGATTGTAAACTGTTTAATACCAAGTTTTATTGTAATGGGTGTTGCAGAGCTTCTTAAACGTCCTATCATGGGTAATTTTAAGAAGTCTAGTCTTGTTAATACATGGGCTAACAGTGATTCTATAGATAAAGTGCATAAGTTTTATGATAATGCAAGGGGTACTACTCAAAGAGAGCGCATCTATAACACGTTCAGAGATCAACTTTCAAGTTTGTCCGGAGTTGACGGCTATGACAAAAAAGAATTTGCTGATATATTCAAAATTTCAACTGACAGTACTGGTAAGGTAACAGTCGGGAATAAAAAAATAAACGATGCCTTAAATTCTTTAACTGATGCTGTTATGGCTGAAAAGCTTGATAAAAAGGCTGTTAAAAAAGCTTATAGTGCAATAATTGAAGAAACTCACATTGCTGAAAATATTAAATTCAAAGGAGATAAAGGTTATTTTTCAAATAATCTAGAATCTGTCTGTGATGATACTGTAAAACTTCTCAGAGGGGTTGTAAAAGAAAATATTACTGATGCTAATAAACTTTCGGAATACTTTTCAAGAGCCAAGAAACTTGTTAACTGGAAAAGTGTCGGCGGCTTAGGTCTGATTATTCCGCTTGCAATTTCTATGCAGCCTATCAACAGATGGATTACTCATAAAACGTCAGGTCAAAAGGGTGCTCCTATTTATAAAGATTTTGGAAAACAGAAAGAACACAGAGAACTTACTCCAAAAGAAAAAGCAGAGCTTTTAACTCAGAAATTTATTTCAATAGGTTCTATGATTGGTGTTGCGGGTCTTTCTATGTTTATGGACAAGCCTTCATTGAAAATGTTTCAATTCAAAGGGTTATTCCCGACCATGGATCAGGCAAGAATTATTTCAACTGCAACATTTGCCAGCCGTATGGGAGCCGCTGAAGATGTAAACGAATTGAGAGAAGCAACTGTTCGTGATATTGCAACATTTGCAAGCTTTTATTTCTTAGGTGATTATGTCGCTAAAGGTATAGCTACCTTCTTGGAAAAAATGAACAAGGACAAAGGTGTTCATTTGATAAATCGTATTGGTAAAGCACCTGAAAAAGATGCTAATATTATGAAAAAATTCTGGTACTGGGCAAAACATACATCCCTGAAATCATCAGATGAATTAGTAACAGTTAAAGACAAACGATTGAGGACAATATGCCAGATTGGCAACATTGCATTCTCACTTCTTGCTTTAGGTGTATTTATACCATTATATACAAGGTCGAAAACAAATAAAAAACATGCAGAAGAACTTGCGAGAATGAATGCAGAAAAAAATAGCAGTTCTGCGTCTGAAAACGCTTCAGAAAATTCTTCCTCCTCGTCATCCGCCTCAAATCCGCCTTCATATACCGGTAACAAACTTGCGGGTGGGTCATTAGAATTTTCAAGGTCAGTAATCAAAAATAGTACAGCGTTTAAGTCATTCGTAAATTCGTAAGGAGAAATATAAAATGAAAATACAGCCGATTATACCCCAGATAAAACAAGATAATATTGAAAACAAAAAAGACAATATAAAATTTACAGGTGCATTTGATGCGTTTACACTCGGATTAAGGTTTTTAGAAACAAATCAGGCGTGGGGCGCAAATGCAGTAGATCTTGGTTCTATGGTTATTCCGAGAACCACTATTGACTTTGTTAACAGAGGCCCTGCAGCAGGTATGGAAACAGGCCGCAGAGAGGCTTCCGGAACAATAAATCATTCCTTAGTCGGTGTGTATGGTACTGTTGCAGGTTTGGCCCTTGCTGTAGCGTTAAATAATAAATATGGAATAAAAGCACATAAAATATTTGTTGATGACGAAACTCTTGAAGTCTTAGGCAGGGCTTGGGATAAACAGGTAAAAGCAAAAAATTCATCGCCTGTAAAAAGTTATCTGCAGGATGTATTCGGTAATGCAAAAACTCGTTTGGGCGATAATTGGGTAAATATACCTAAGGATAAAGTTGATAATATTGTTGAAAAATTTACGAAGGAATTGTCAGCTAAAGATGCTCCTGCAACTATATCTAAAGATTTGAAATCTTATGCTCAATCTGTTATTACTCACGCTACCGGTTCGGAAACTAATTTCAAATTAGCGGATAAACAGCATCCAGTAACTTTGTCTAATATGTTAGACAGTATTTATAATGTTTCTAGAACATTTGTAAATGAAAAAGTAGGTAATGAGTTTAAACTGAGCAAAAATATTAATGCAAACAAATTTATTAATTCTTTAAAGAAAATGAACTTGCATCGTTCTATGTTAGGTTTAGGTATTGCAGCTGCAATTGGAATGTCAATTCAACCTTTAAATATTTACTTAACAAAGAAGAAAACCGGAAGCGACGGTTTTGTCGGTGTTGAAGGTCGTCAGAAAGATAATTCTGCGGGATTTTGGGGAATGAAGGCAGCTGCTTCAGCAATATTTGGCGGCGGTATTCTTGCATCCATCGGCTTGAAAGACGGCGTTAAAGGTTTGATGAAAAAAATTCAGTTTAAAGGTCTTGTTCCAACTCTTGATCAGTTTAAATTTATTTACGGTGTTACTATTATGTCAAGATTTATGGCCGCCCGTGATAAAGATGAACTAAGAGAATCTGTAGTAAAAGATGTGTTAGGCTTCTTTAACTGGTTAATTCTTGGTAATTTCGTTGCAAAAATTACAGCAAATGCTATGGATAAATCGCTTTTAAATTATAGCGAAAAAGAGCATGGAAAAGGTATTGTTAAAAAGATTTTGAATGCTCCAATGAAAACTCGGGATGAAGTTCTGCATACTGGACTGAAAAATGCAGGTATAGATTCTATTGAAAATGGTAAAGCTTTATCATTTAAGCAAATGCTTAAAAAATTAGCATCTCCTGAAGTTTCTGAGGCTATCCGCAAAGAAACCAGAGGAAAATTGAGAATTCTTAGTATTGCTCAGGTTGCAGGTTACTTATATTCCGGTCTGGTACTCGGAGTTGGTATTCCAAAACTAAATATTTATATGACAAACAAGTCGGAGGCCAGACGTAAAGCTAGACTCGCTGCAGAAAAAGCTTCGCAAATTCAGCAAAACGAACCGGCCGAACAGTACCAATCGATGATGAAACCTGACAATCTTGCTTTTTTGAGTAAATATATGTAATAGTTATTATATAAGCAAAAAATCCGGGTTATTTAATATCCGGATTTTTTTATTGATTATTATAACTTTGTTTAGCCTAACTGGGCATTTGCGCCTGAAACAACCTCAATGATTTCTTGAGTAATCGCAAATTGTCTTGTCTTATTGTATACAACTGATAATTCATTAATCATTTTTTCTGCGTTAGTTGTTGCCGCAGACATAGCGGTCATTCTGCTTGCGAGTTCACTTGCCTGAGCCTCTAAAAGTGACTGGTAAAGAATATTCGTCATATACATAGGTACAACTTTTTGCAGAATACTGTGCATGTTGGGAACAAATTCCATTAAAGGATCTAAAACATTATCATGGAGTTTTTCTTGCTCATCATTTAATCCTTTTAACGGTAAAATATCCCAATTTTCCACAAAATAACTCATCATGTTTTTGAAACGTGTAGTTATTACCTCAATTTTATCTATTTTTTGAGATACGAAGTACTCAGCTATATCTTCAATTACAATTGCTGCCCCTTCGGCTGTCGGAGAATTTGCAACTCCAAAATAAGTTTTTGCTATTTCGCAACCAAGCTCCTGACATTTTTTCTTAAGTGAAGAAACGCCTTTTTGTCCTACTATAAATAATACAGTATTAATGCCCTGTTTTTTGTACTCATTAATGGTCTGAATTGTCCGTCTTATAATGTTCGCATTGTAGGCACCTGCCAGACCTTTGTTTGAAGTTATTACAAGAAGTCCTACAGTTTTTATTTCTCTAACCTGTAAAAGTGCAGGATAGTTATCAATTGCGGATTTAATTTTTAACCCCTGAGTACTGTAGTTCACGACAGAATCAAGCAGTTTTTTGAACATTGAAACTAATTCGCCGGTAAACGGACGCGACAATTTAACGGTATTTTCAGCCTTTTTTACCTTTGCGGCGGCTACCATTTTCATTGCTCTCGTAATCTTTTGAGTACTTTGAACACTCTGTATTCTGTTTTTTATATCTTTTAAGTTAGTCATTTTTCTACCATAGCTTACGACTGCTTAAAGGGCGCTTTAGTTAAACTTGCATTAACTTGTTAAGTTTTAGAAACTTTTTATACTTTGCACCTGTTTAGCTTTATAAACTTTCCCTTTCTTTTATCTTCGCTTACAACAGCTTACGAATAGCGTCTGTTAGAATGTTTTCTTAAAGTTCTTTAATGCTTCTTTAAGCTGTTCTTTATCAGTGTCTTCCAATTTTGCACCGTCATTAAGTCTTGTTGCAAGATCAGAAAGATTTGTGTTTAAATATGCAAACCATTCTTTTTTGAACTTATTAATGTCAGTGTTTTGAACATCATCCAATATGCCTTCGTTAGCTGCAAAAAGAATTGTAATCTGTTCAGCAACGCTTAAAGGATTGTATTGAGGTTGTTTTAATACTTCTGTCAGCTTTTCACCTCTTAACAATTGATTTTTTGTAGCCTGATCAAGATCTGAAGCAAATTGAGCAAAAGCTGCAAGTTCGTTGTATTGAGCAAGGTCAAGTCTTAGCTGCCCTGCAACCTGTTTAATACCTTTAGTTTGTGCTGCACCGCCTACACGTGATACTGAAATACCTGCGTTAATAGCCGGTCTTACGCCAGAGTTAAACAGATTTGATTCTAAGAAAATCTGACCGTCTGTAATTGAAATAACGTTTGTCGGGATGTATGCTGAAACATCACCTGCTTGTGTTTCAATAATCGGCAATGCAGTAATACTTCCGCCGCCCAGTTCATCATTTAATTTTACGGCACGTTCAAGAAGTCTTGAGTGTAGATAGAATACATCACCCGGATAAGCTTCACGTCCCGGCGGTCTTTTAAGAAGCAAACTCATTGCACGGTATGCCTGAGCGTGTTTTGAAAGATCATCATATATAATTAAAACATCTTTGCCCTGTTCCATAAATTCTTCACCTATTGCAACTCCTGCAAATGGTGCGATATATTGCAGCGGAGCTGGTTCATTCGCTGTAGCTGAAACAATAATTGAGTATTCCATTGCTCCATGCTCTTCCAATGTTTTTGCAATTTGTGCAACAGTAGAAGTCTTTTGACCAATTGCAACGTAAATACAAATAACGTTTTGGCCTTTCTGGTTAATAATTGTATCTATTGCAATAGCTGTTTTACCGGTCTGTCTGTCGCCGATAATTAACTCACGCTGTCCTCTGCCTATTGGCGTAAGTGCGTCAATAGATGTTAAACCTGTCTGTAAAGGCTGGTGAACTGATTTTCTTGCTACAATACCGGGTGCAACTCTTTCAATAGGACGAATTTTATCTGTTTCAATTTCTCCTTTACCATCTATAGGCCTGCCTGTTGGATCAATAATTCTGCCTATTAACGCATCGCCTACAGGAACAGATGCGATTTTCCCTGTAGTTTTAACAGTCATGCCTTCTTTAATTTGAGTATAATCACCGAGAATTACAACCCCTACATTATCTTCATCAAGGTTCATTGTAATACCGAGTGTATCTTTTCCGTCTTCAAATGTTACAAGCTCATTTGACATTACATTTCTAAGTCCGTAAATCCTTGCGATACCGTCGCCGACTTCAATTACGGTCCCGGTGTTTGATACTTCTGTTTGAATATCATAGTTCTCTATTTTGCTTTTAATTATAGAACTGATTTCGTCAGGTTTAATAAGTGCCATAATTTCCCCTTTATATTATATTTTTACTTAAACTTTCCAATTTGTTTTTCAGGCTGTTATCAATAACATCATCATCGATTTTTATAACCAGACCGCCTATTATATTTTTGTCTATTGTGCGTGTAAGAATTACATTTTTCTGAAGTTTATTTTGAAGTTTTTCTGTCAGATGTTTTTCTTGTTCTTCAGAAATATCAACTGCCGAAATAACTTCAACCCTTTTTATGTTATTAATTTTATCAAGTTCGTCGGAATAGGCCTGAATAATTTTGTTTAATTCATTAAATCTTTTTTTAGTGATAAGTATTTTTAAAAAGTTTATAATCTTATCATTAATCCGGTTTGAAAAAATATTATCGATAATTTCGTACTTTGTGTTATCATCAATTGCCGGATTTTCCATAACCTCAACAAAATCAGCCGATTGATTTGTAATTTCTTTTATTTCATTTAAGTCTTTCAATATGCTGTCAAATGGCAGTATACCATCTTTGCCGACCTGAATAAGCGAATTGGCGTATATTTTTTCAGAAGTTGATATTTGATTTTTATTATCAGTCATGGATTATACCTTATCTAAATTTTCGATACTTTCATCAATATATTTTTTATGCAGTTCAGGGTTGCTTTCCAACATATTAATTATATGTTCTTTGGCAAGTTCAACGGATGATTTTACTGTTTTTTGAGCCATTTTTGCAGAAAGAGTTTTTTCTTCTGCGTTTATTACTCTTTCAATATTTTTCTCTATTAGTTTAACCTGAGCATCCGTATTTTCTGAAATTTGCTTAGAAATACTTTCAGCTCTTTTCCCTGCCTCATTCATTCTGTCTTTAATATCTTCATCAATATGTTCAATTGCTTTTTGGGCATCAGCAAGTTTACTTTTCGCATCCTGCTGTTCTTTTTTTACATTATCAATTGTGTTGACTATATCCATTCTTATTTTTTCAATAGTGTCGGAAATATTAATCTTCTTAAACAGTATTGCAAAAATAAGTATAAGAACAACAAAATTAAATGTATTTGATTCAACTATAAGGATCCAAAAGTTTAGCAATTCGTTCATATTAATTTAATATCCTATTTATAAGTTCATTGTCGGTATTTTCGATTTTTACATCCATACCAAGGACTTTTGAAGATATTACTTCTGCCAGATCTTTAACTTTTGTTTTCAATTCTTCCGTATTTTGTTTTGCTTCATTTTGAAGATTTGATTTGGCAGAAGTTATTTCTTCCATTGATTTTTGTTTTGCTTCTCCTGTTCTTGCTCTGGAATTTTCATTTGCTTCATTTACTCTATCCGCAACAAGTTTTTTTGCATCAGAAACAGATTTGTTGAGTTTGTCATCTCTGTCTTTAAGAATTGCATCGGCTTTATTGCTTGAATACTGGGCATCATTTTTGGTTTCATCCAAAAATTTCTGTCTTTCGTCAATAACTCTTTCAAGCGGTTTATAAAATATTTTATTCATTATTATTGTGAATAAAATAAAGCTTACGGCTGATACTAAAAATGTTGCATTAAATTCCATTGCATTAGACTCCGATTATTTTCCTAACAGTAAGAATGCGATAACGAATGCATACAATGCACAAGCTTCTGATAAAGCGGCACCGAGCAAGAAGAAACCGAATGCTTTACCAGCAACTTCCGGTTGTCTTGAAACTGCATCCATCAAACCTTTTGTAGCGAAACCAATACCAAGTCCTGCGCCTACTGCACCAAAACCGATTGCGATACCTGCACCTAAGTGTGCCATTTGTGAAATTGTAGCTGTGTCTACCATTTTTTCTCTCCTTTATTTAAATACTTTTTCAAAAGTAACTAATGTTCTTCACCTGTTGCTGAACCGATATAAGCGATTGTCAGCATCATAAATACTGTTGCCTGAATAAATGCAACAAGTATTTCAAAAAGCATAATCGGAAGCGGCAAGAAATATGCCAGACCGCCGAGTGCTATTGATACCAGAATTTCTCCGGCAAATATGTTCGCAAAAAGTCGGATTGCAAGGCTTAAAGGTCTTGTAAACATTTCAAGCAGTTCTACAAGCGCCATTACAATTCCGGTAAAGCTCAATTCGTGTAAAAAGAATTTCGGCCCTTTTGCACGTATTCCCATAAATACGTAATATATTAAGACTATAATTGCCATTGCGGCAGTTAAGTTAATATCATTTGTAGGAGAGGCAAGTTCTCCCCCATTCTTTAGATGAATAATTCTTAAAGGAAGTTGTCCCATCAGATTTGCAGTAACAATAAATAAAAATAATGATGCAACAAGAGGAACATGTTGTCTGTTGTCATTTGCAACCATAGTATCAAGTGTGCCGTAGAAAAATTTCATTATACTTTCGGATACAGCCTGAAGTTTCCCAGGAACAAGTGCTAGGTGTTTTGTTGCAATAATTGCAAAAGTGATTACTACAGCCATTGCGAACCACATTGTAAAGATGGTATCTAAGTTGACCGATAAAGCATGCCCCGCAATCTTAAATGTGTAAACCCAATGTTCCATAAATTTCTCTCCCTTATGTAATTTATTGTAACTCGTAAAAAAAAAATCGCAAATTTTTTTTTATGCGGTTTAATATTAATTGAATTGATTTTTTTTAGAGGGAAAAATGTATAACATTATAAATTTTGAGCAGATTGATTCTACAAATAATTATGCTAAATTAAATTTAAATAAGATTCTTGACAGAACTGTAATTTGTGCTGATTCTCAATCGGCCGGCAGAGGAAGGTTCAATCGCAAATGGGTTGATATGGGAAGGGGAAATCTTTTTATATCATTAGTTTTAAAACCTTCTTGTGTTTTTGAAAAAAACTATGCAGCTCTAACTCAATTTACGGCTGTGATATTGTGCCGAATATTTGAGGAATACGGAGTTCAGCCGGAAATAAAATGGCCTAACGATGTTCTTATTGATGGTAAAAAAATTGCAGGTATTTTATCTGAAAGCGTAATTAAGGGTTCTTCTTTGCAAGGTTTGATTATTGGCATCGGCATAAACTTAAACGCTGATAAGGATTCTCTTTCTCTTGTTGCAGATAAAAAAATCACGGCTCTGAATGTTGAATTATTACGTGAGTATGAGGACAAAAAACTTTTTTTAGATAAATTTTTATATGGATTTTTTAGCAGCTATGACAGATTTTTATCCGGCGGTTTTTTATGTATCAAGGATGAATATTCAAAAAGATGTAATTTTTTATCAGAACGAATTTGCGTAAATTTATTAAACAAACAGGTTAAAGGTATCGCTGAAAGATTTACTGATTCCGGTGAACTGGTTTTAAAAGCTGATAATGGCGAAATTATTTTAACTGCAGGTGATATTCTCTATTAGTTATACTGCTATATTAATATTTTATTTTGCTATTTAGACCATGACCTAATATAATATATTAAAGTAATAGGAGATATGTTTATGAAAAAAATAGCGGTTTTAGGCTCTGCTTCAGGACAAAATTTGAAGGCAATCATAGATTATTTTAAAGGAAAAGACGTCTCTGTAACGGCTGTATCAGATATTGAAAATTCAGAGTTTTTAGCTTTTGCAAAAGAAGCTGATATTGAATGGAAGTTTCTTCCGTTTGAACAAAATTTTGAATATTTTTCGTCGCAAGATTACGATTTAATAGCTTTATCTGATTATAGAAGGCAATTAAAGACAGATGTGTTGGAATTAGGTAAATTTATAAGTGTACATCCGTCTTTGCTGCCAGCATTTAAGGGGCCTGACGCTATCAACAGAGCTTTTTTCTCAGGGGTTAAAGTTTCAGGTGTAACTGTACATTTGATTAATGAAGATATTGATAACGGAAAAATAATCGCTCAATACCCTGTATTAATTGGGAATTTAACGCATTATGACGAGTTTGAAAGCGATATACATGCTCTTGAAGATTTGTTGTATCCGATAGTTATAGAAAAAATATTAAATAATCAGGTCTTTGATTTTCCGGATTTAATTCAGGGAAATCAATGCGGAGGCTGCGGCGGATGTGTTAAAGATTAATTTACTTTAATTTCCTGTCCGTTGTCGTTAAAATATAATATTTGTCCGTCATTAGCCTGCAGAGTATAATATTTTACCCCGTTTGCGTCGGCTTCCAATGCAGGGAATTGTACAATATTAGAACCTGATTCATTTTTTATAATTGTATTATTCTCAAAATTATTCCCGTTAACTTCAGGACTTACGAATGCCCTATATAGATCTGTATCCTGCAATGGGGTGTTTTTTGCCGTATATTGTCCGTTAGAAATTTTTTCAACAAAAGAGGCTTTATTATAATTATTACCAAGTGATTTTTTTAGTATATCAACTGCTGAGAGATCTCTTTGGCTTATACCGCTTCCGATATTTAACTGAATATCAAGTCTGCTAGCCGGAGATTGATCATTAAGAGTCTGCTTCATAAAATTATTTATATTATTTTGATAAAAATTAGACTTTAGACCTTCATTGTTTTGAATTTCTCCATTTACAAAAAATTCTCCGATATTTAATGCATTTTCCTTATAATCATTATAAGGTTCAAAATCAGGAGCTGAAGGTGGTAATATCCTTTCTGCTCCAGTATCAGTTACTACAGGCTGTGCCGATGCTTGAATTTCGGACGCATCTTCTATTATTCCGTTGTTGAACTCGACTTGTTTGCCGGTTTCATCAAAGTAAAATATTTCATTATTGCCGTGAAGTGTAAAATATTTAGTTCCGTTTTTATCTATTTCTACAGAAGGTATTTGCACGTTATTTGCGCATGCACCACGTGGCAGAAGTTTATTGTTTTCCCCTGTAAAGTTATCGCCATTAACATCCTCACTTATAAATACTTTATATAAATCCGTATTTTCTAGCCATTGGTTTTCAGGGATAATTTCTCCGTTTTCATTTACTACTATTCTACTGTTATTATTTAAATGGTCTCCAATTACTTTATTTAAAATGCTGTATGGCGTGTCATTATCTTTTCTTGTCATAGATTTGCCGGCTTGCATTTCGATTACTATTTTTGTTGCGGAATCATCATCATTTAAAGACTCTGTACTCAGTAAAGCAAGATTATTTGCATAAAAATTTGATTTCATATTTTTGCCGTTAAGCTGTGTAATTTCTTTGCCACCGATGGTTATTGTTCCCATATTCATATTTTGCGGGCTGTAGTCTTCTTTTTGTATAAAAATTTCGTTGTTTTCAAGCACTAATTTGTTGCCGGTGTAAATTAAATTTTTATCACTTATACCGGGATTTAACTTTAGGATTGTTTCAATATTTGTATTATATTTTTTTGCTATATGAGTTAAATTATCACCATATTTAATTGTGTAAACTAATTTATTGCCATTAATATTTTCTACCATATAATCTCCATGTTATTTTATTATTATATATCTATAAACACTTTTTTTTCGTGAAAAGTCTGAAAATATTTATATTGATACAAAAGTTAATATAATAATTATACTTAACATAGTGCAATATTTTTCACAATGTTATATAATTAAGTTGATGTTGAAGGAGTTAAATTATGTCAATAGATGATGCATTAGTTATGATTTTGGCAGGCGGAGAAGGTAAAAGATTATACCCTTTGACCAAAGACAGAGCAAAACCTGCTGTTCCGTTTGGAGGTAGATACAGAATTATAGATTTTGTATTAAATAATTTTATAAATTCAGGTTTTTTCAAGATAAAAGTTTTGACTCAATACAAATCAGATTCTTTAAATAAGCATATAACCAGAGGCTGGGCATTGTCGCCTTTTTTGAATCAATATGTTGATTTGGCGCCGGCACAGATGAGAACCGGTTCTGACTGGTATCTTGGAACAGCTGATGCTATATATCAGAATATTTTCCACATTACGGATGAAGACCCTGATTACGTTTGTATATTTGGCGGCGATCATATTTATAAAATGGATGTTTCACAAATGTTGGATTTCCATAAAGAGAAAAATGCGGATTTATCAATTTCTGCTATTCCTATCCCTATAGAAGAAGCTCATGAGTTTGGCATAATAGAGGTTGATGATGATTGGAAATTGGTTAATTTTGTCGAAAAGCCTAAAGACAAACCAAAATCAATTCCCGGTAATCCTGATATGTGCCTTGCGTCTATGGGTAATTATATTTTTAATAAAGATGTTCTGTTAGCTGCTTTAAATGAGGATGAAGAAATAAAAGATTCTAACCATGATTTCGGGAAAAATGTTATTCCGATGTTATTAAAAGAAGGTAAAAAAATATATATTTATAATTTTAATGACAATTCATTCCCCGGAATGACAGATACTGAACGCGGCTACTGGAGAGATGTAGGAAGTATTGATGCCTACTGGCAGGCAAATATGGATTTACTGGCTTACGATCCGGAACTTAATTTGTATTCGCAGGATTGGCCTTTAAGAACGTTTAATTATAATTATCCGCCTGCAAAGTTTATTTGGGCTGAAGGTGAAAGAGTCGGCATGGCAACTAATTCTATGGTGTCGGAAGGATGTGTTGTTTCGGGGGCAGGTCTCTCCCGCTGTGTTCTTTCTCCGAAAGTTAAAGTAAACAGTTATTCGCAAATTTCAGAAAGTATATTAATGGAAAATGTAGAAATCGGAAGATATTCAAAGATTAAACGTGCTATTATAGACAAAAATGTTGTTGTGCCGCCAAATTCGAGAATAGGTTTTAACCGCGAAGAAGATGAAAGACGCGGATTCCACGTTTCTCCCGGCGGAGTTACAGTTGTCCCAAAAGGTGCAAAATTATAGGTAGCAATTTAAATATCTTTGATTTATTATACTGTAGCTATTGTAAATCTTTATTAATATATAAAGATATTCAGGCAATTTAATTCCTTTACAGGTTTTATAGACTTGGGTAGAAATATGGTGTTATACGGTATAAATTTTTCAATGTCAAAGACCCCGTTTTGCAGTAGACTGCGGGCTTCCATGCGTTCAATCAAACAGAAAGGATTGAACATACTGCCCAATGCCGAATTTTCAAATGAAAAATTTTTATATCATTTAAAAGACATAGGTAAAAATTTTTCATCGGATAAACAACGTCTGGCCTTAGGGGTAACGGCTCTTGCTACCCAGCCGATTATTGATGCCAAGAATAAGAGGGTTGATGAAAAAACACGAAAAGTTTCGGTTGCTCGTACTATTGCAAAGATTATAGCCGGAACTCTTACCGGATTTTTTATAAGGTACGGATGTATTAAGGCGATTAAAGCTTTTTCTCAAATACCCGGAAAAGGTGTTCCGAAATATAAATCTATTTTTACCCCGAAAGGTGTTACTGATAATACCACTGATGCATTTGATCAATACCGTAATGCTATGGGGACTGTTGTTGCTCTTGGGGTTATGGTCTTCACAAACTTTTTGATTGATGCACCTTTAACGAAATTCTTAACTAATACATTTGTTAAACATCAGGAAATGGAGGATAAGAAATAATGGCAAACTTATTCTCTAATTTCAAATCTGTTATGTATAAAAATTATGGTGAAAACCCCGGGAAAATGCTTGTTCATACAGGTGTTCTCGGGTGGATTTTGTCTGCTATGGCCCAGGTTAGCGCTGTTGTTTTCAATGATAAAATCTCAAAAGAGCAAAAATCATTTTTAATTCCGCAGGAAATGGCAGATGCTGCAATAAATATTATTTCTTTTTATGTAGTTACAAGCTCGTTTAAAAATTTAGCATCAAAACTTGTTTCTACAGGTAAACTTTCAACATCTAAAATAAGAAATTATATAAAAGCAAAAGGAGTAAATCCTGCTGATTATTTTGGGAAACTAGACTCTAATATAGAAAAAGATTTTCCGGAAATAAAAGGTGATTATAAAGCTTTTAAAAACGGGGTGGATGTTGTTGCAAGCACTATAGGTTCAATTCTTTCATGTAATATTATTACACCTATTTTGCGAAACGAATATGCTGCCAAAAGGCAGAAAGAAGCAATTGCCAAAATGCACGCTACAGAACAAAAAAATGAAATAAAACAGCCTCAATCTATATCAATGGATTCTTATATTAAGCTTGCTTCGATAAAATATCCTTCAGGTTCTTTAAAAATATAGTATACTTATAATTCCGGCAACTATAAATGTTACCATTACAAAAAAGCTTATAACAAGTTTAAAAAAAGGATCTGTATTTTTTACTTCATTGTTTTCATGCTGCAGTTGATTGATTACTGACTTGGAATAATCATTTTTACATTCATTTTTTGTTTTTTCAAATGATGTATGTAAAAGCTTTTTAAATGTATATATATTTTCTAAATCCTGCCTTGCAAGCGGGTTTGATATTGCAATTTTTTTTATTTTAATATTTTCAAAATCATTAAGTTCATTATCCACATATGCAGAGAGGTTGCTTTTAAAATCTTCGTATTGTTTTGTTGCATAAGGATTATCAATTTCACGGGTCTGAATATCAATAAATTTATTAAGCATATTTTTCATTTTCATATATTTTTCCATGCACTCAGGGCATGATTCAAGATGCTGCCTTACGTATTCAGATAATTTTTTGCTTAGTTTGTCTTCCGCATAAAAACTTAAAAGTGCGCTTACCTGTTCGCATGTTAATTGATTTTGCATGATTTTATAATCTCCTTTATATATAGGCTTTAAGATCTTCCTGTAATTTATTTCGTGCTCTTGCAATTCTCGACTTTACCGTTCCAATACTTGAATGTGTAGCTTCTGCAATTTCTTCATAGCTCAGTCCCTGAAATTCTCTTAATATAATTGCAACTCTGAATTGTTCGGGCAGTGCAATAATTGCGCTTTTTATTATTTTTTCCAATTCAGAAGAGATACATTTTTCGGGCGGTTTACACTTTTTGTCCAGAAGTTGGAATTTTATAGGCGGGGTATCTTCTGTTTCTTCATCAAGGGAAACTGTATCCATCTTTCTTTGAGATTTTCTAAGCTCATCGTAAAACAAATTTGTCACAATCTGGTTTAGCCAGCTTTTAAATAGTTTCGGATTTTTAAGGCTTTGTATATTTTTTGCAACGCGTAGCAGTGCTTCCTGTGTCAGGTCTGCAACATTTTCCTGTTTTTTAGAAAGATAAGAAAATGCGGCAAAAACATTTTTTTGCTCACGTTTAATGAGTTCTTCCAGAGCTTTAAAGTCATTCTGCTGTGACAGAACAACAAGTTCTTCCAAAGGCATTTTCTTATATTGCAATTTATTGCCTGACATAAACTTCTCCTTACATTTATAGTAAGGAATTTTTTTCAGGAAATACTCATTCATTGATATATAACCAACGGGTTATATTTTTTTTATGATGATTATAAATTTATAAATTCTGTTTTTAAGAAGCTGATATGTAGCCGTTAATTGCAGTGTATGCAGCTACATAAGGAGAGGCAAGGTAAATAAAACCTTTTGTATTGCCCATTCGGCCTTGAAAATTTCTGTTCTGCGTTGCAAGACACACTTCACCGTCTGCAAGGGTTCCGGCATGAACACCTACACAAGGCCCGCATCCCGGAGGCAAAATTGCTGCATTTGCTTCAACAAAAGTTGTTATCAAGCCCTCATTAAGAGCCTGAAGATAAATATCTTTTGAGGCGGGGCAAATTAGCATCCTTACATCGGGATTAACTTTTTTACCTTTTAGTATTTTTGCAATAATTCTTAAATCTTCAATTCTGCCGTTAGTGCATGTTCCGACAAAAACCTGATCGACTTTTACATTTTTAAGTTCTTCAACAGTTTTTGTGTTATCAACCGTATGCGGGCATGAAACTGTGTGCACAATATCTTCTGCTTTAATTTTTATAACTTTTTCATATACTGCATCCTCATCCGGTTTTATACTTCTGAATTTCTCTTCTCTTCCTCTTGATTTTAAGAACTCTTTAGTTTTTTCATCCGCAACAAAGAGCCCGGCTTTTGCTCCTGCTTCCACAGCCATATTTGCGAGGGTAAAGCGTTCTGACATACTCATATTTTCTATGGTATTACCGCAGAATTCCAATGCTTTGTATGTTGCACCGTCTGCTCCTATCATACCTATGAGGTGAAGCATTAAGTCTTTTGAACAAATTCCTTCTCTAAATTTTCCTGTAACTTCTATTTTATAAGTTGAGGGAACTTTAAGCCATGTTTTACCGAGTGCCATTGCAACTGCAATATCTGTTGAACCCATTCCTGTCGCAAATGCCCCTAAAGCCCCGGAGGTACAGGTATGAGAATCTGCTCCGACAAGAATTTCTCCGGGATTTACAAAAGTTTCTATAAGCCTTTGATGACATACGCCTGCTCCAACATCTGAAAGAATAGCGCCATATTCTTTTGAAAAATTGCGTAAAACAGTATGGGTATTTGAAAGTTCTTTCCTTGGACTTGGGGAAGCATGGTCGATAAACAAAATAGTTCTTTGAGGATTATTAAGTTTGTCTTTCCCTAATTTCTTAAATTCCTGAACTGTTAAAGGTCCTGTGCCGTCCTGAACGGCACATACATCAATCCCTGCTATGACAAGTTCTCCTGCTTTAACACTTTTACCTGCATGTTCTGAAATTATTTTTTCTGCTAAAGTTTGCCCCATAACACCCTCCTGTATCTTTTTATTTTATCATAAAAAATAAAAAACGACCGGTTTGGTCGTTAGATTTAAAGGGAAAGGAAACAAAATTTATCAAATATATAAATAATTTT
>CALURJ010000003.1 GCA_944323145.1 Candidatus Gastranaerophilales bacterium | reverse complement strand
ACTCTTGATTGAGGGTATTTTGTCAAAAACTCGTCCAAAATAGCATCAGAAATCTGATCGCATACTTTGTCGGGGTGGCCTTCCGTAACTGATTCGGAAGTAAATAAAAAGTTTCTTGGTGTCATTTCAAATTCTCCTTAATTTGTATTTCGGATCCGGCGAACCATATCACCGTCAATCCTGCCGGTAAGGTTTTTAATTCCGACCCGGCAACTTCATTGAACAACATTATAGAACTAAAAATTCTCAAAAGCAAATATTGTATTAATATATATTACGCTATGTAAGAAACACTTATGGAAATATCGGCATCATCTACATCAATAACAGCCCAGCGCACTATATCTCTATATAATTTTCTTAATTCGGATTCAATATAGCAGTTATCAAAATTATTTATTTTATTTATTTTTACAACGGCGGATTTTATCATAAGTTTTAAAATAAAGCCGATAGCGAGACTCGAACTCGCGACCTACTCATTACGAATGAGTTGCTCTACCAACTGAGCTATATCGGCTTTTTACAAATACAATTCTACTCCACAGTAACGGATTTTGCAAGATTTCTCGGCTGATCTACGTCTTTGCCCAGAAATTCCGCGATATAATATGCCATAAGCTGTAAAGGAATTATTGCAATAATCGGAGAGAACAATTCCTGAACATCAGGAACTCTGATTATATGTTCAAATAAATCAACTAACTTTTCATCCTTTGAATTTGTCAGCGCAATCATTCTCGCATTTCTGGCCTTTGCTTCTTCGCTGTTTGAAAGGAGTTTTTCATAGACAGAACCGTTCATAAGAATTGATAATACAGGCATTGTTTCATCAAGCATTGCAATAGGACCGTGTTTTAATTCGCCCGCAGGATATCCGGTTGCATTAATGTAGCTTATTTCCTTAAGCTTAAGTGCACCCTCTAATGCTGTAGGATAATTGATACCTCTTGCAATATAAATAAAATCTTTTGTATTGGCATAAGTTTTTGCAACTTTTTGAATATCTTCTTTATGTGCAAGTATTTGTTCAATCTTTTGCGGAAGCACCATTAACTCTGCTTTTAAAGAAGTTAGAGTTGACGCGGCTATACTGTCTTTAATTTCAGACATATACAAAGATAAAAGATAAAAAGCCATCAATTGTGCTATATATGATTTTGTTGCAGCAACAGAAACTTCAATCCCTGCATTAACAGGAATTAAACTGTCAGCTTCTCTTGCCATGGCACTATCAGGTCTGTTCGTAATAATTAAAATATGCGAACCTTTAGCTTTAGCCTGCTTTATTGCTGTTAAAGTATCCGCAGTTTCTCCGGATTGAGAAACTCCGATTACCAGAGTATGTTCATCAGTCACAGTTTTTCTGTAAATATATTCACTTGATGCTTCCACATCAACAGCAATGCCGCAGAAACTTTCTATCAAATACTTGCCTATCATTGCAGCATGCAAAGATGTTCCGCAGGCAATGATTTGAATTCGGTTTAACTTTTTCAAAGTTTCTTTATTGAGTTTTACCTCATTCAAAATAATATGTTCATCAGGAGCATGAAGCCTTCCGACCAGAATATTTCTTATAACATCCGGCTGTTCATGAATTTCTTTAAGCATAAAATGTTTGTAGCCCATTTTACTTAACGCAACTGGCTCCCATGGAAGAAGTTCAACTTTCGGCTCAACCGTATTTCCGTTCTCATCAATAAGATGCATAGAATCCGGAGTTAAAGTCGCAATCTGGTTATCTGATAGGTAAACAGCTTTTTTAGTATGTTTAATAATTGCCGGAACATCAGAAGCAGCGAAGTATTCACCTTCTCCGATACCAACAAGAAGCGGAGCATTTCTTTTTGTTATAACAAGCTTATTTTTGCAGTCATTATGCATTACACAAAGAGCATAAGCACCTTCAATTTCTTCTGAAGCTAGTCTGACTGCTTCTGTTAAATCCTTGCATTCTGCATATTTTCTTGCAACAAGATGAGCAACAGCCTCAGTATCAGTTTGTGATTTGAAAACACAGCCGTCCTGAGATAATTGTTCCCTTAATTCCTTGTAATTTTCAATAATTCCGTTATGTACAACAACAAGGTTCCCGCAATTGCAGGTATGAGGATGAGCATTTAAAAGAGTAGGAGCACCATGGGTGGCCCATCTGATATGCCCGATTCCCATAGTTGAGCTTTTATATTCATGTTCATGCCCGCGCAATTCGTCACGCAAATTTTGGAGTTTTCCGATAGCTTTGTAAACCTTGATTTCATCTTCACACATAACAGCAATACCGGAAGAATCATACCCTCTGTATTCTAATTGTTCAAGTCCGTCAAGCAAAATATCAACAACTGACTTATTTCCTACATATCCTACAATTCCGCACATATATTTCCTCTCAATAATTATTTATCCGAATAGATACATTATAACATTGAAACATGCAAATTTACATATCCTTATAAAAGTTTTACATTAAACTTGCAAATTTGAAAATAGAAAAGAAATCGCAATCATTCCGGACAAAGATAAAATTGAATTCAATATCTGGATTAAATAACCTTTTTACCTAAGTAAATCAGAAACTTTTGCAAAAAACAATCTTGAACTGTCTAAAACAAGATTTATTGTATCCTGAGCAATTTCATCCCAGTGTAAAACATTGTCTTTGGTCGGCATTTCAGTGTTTTTAGAATGTCCTACAACAGATACAAAAATATCTTCGAAAGTATCAGATTTTAAATCAGCCACTGAACGTGAACTCTTCGCAATTAATTCATCTTCATGCTTGTGTATAAAATTTTCAAACGCAGCGTGCACAGGCATTTCCCGCCATTTTTGAATAAAGTTGCCTTGTTTTACATGTAACCCTACACACACATCATCCAAAAAATGTTTTGCCCTGCCAATCTCTTCTGCCATCACAGGGAACTGACCTCTTTTTAATGCTTCAAGAGAATTCCCAACGTGAGAAGTATATTTCACATATGCATTATGAGAACCGTCAATGTCAAGAAAACTTGCTCTCGGTTTAAGCCAGTTATCAAACGGAAAATAAAAATGAGTATTTGAGTGAAAGCCCAATTCATCAAAATCAGGGTCAACAACAGCCTTTTTTATAACCGGAGAATAATTTTGTAGTTTCGGGAATTCTTCATTTATTAATTTTTCAGCAATTTTTCTGTGAGTGTTATAGTTTAATCCAAAGTTTATTTGATTATTTTCTGTTCTTGTAATCTTCATACCACAATTGTACATCAAACACTAATTTGCAATACCTGAGAGCTGTAAATATAAAGAAGTATTAAGATAAAAAATCAGTCCTCTTATATAAGAGGACTGATTAACATTTTATGCTTTTTTGAAAACTATTTCATCGTTATCAACATCTATAATGACCTTATCCCCGCGCAGGAATTTCTGGGCAAGAATTTGTTTTGATAACGGGTTTTCGATTAACTGTCTTATAACACGTTTAAGAGGTCTTGCACCGTATACAGGGTTAAACCCGCGGGTTGCAAGAAATTCTTTTGCATCATCTGTTATTTCAAAATCAATTTCCTGATCTTTTAACAACTTTCTCAAATAATCCATTTGAATATCGACTATTTTTGTCAAATCCTGCATGTTCAAGGCTCTGAAGAAAATTGTTTCATCTATTCTGTTTAAAAACTCTGGTTTAAACCTGCTTCTCAAAACTTCTAGAACTTTTTCTTTTGTATCCTCAAAGTTTTGCTGAGAACCCAGAGAATTTAATGTATTTTCAAGGATTATATCGCTACCGATGTTTGATGTCATAATGATTAATGTATTTTTAAAATCAACCGTACGGCCTTTTGAATCTGTCAAACGTCCGTCATCAAATATTTGAAGCATAATGTTAAATACATCAGGGTGAGCCTTTTCGATTTCATCAAAAAGCACAACCGAATAAGGTTTACGTCTTACAGCTTCTGTCAGCTGGCCGCCTTCATCATAACCGACATATCCCGGAGGAGCGCCAACAAGTCTTGAAACATTATGTTTTTCCATGTACTCAGACATATCAATACGAATAAGTGCATCCTCATCGTTAAACATAAATTCTGCGAGTGATTTTGCAAGTTCTGTTTTACCAACACCTGTAGGTCCAAGGAATAAGAAAGTACCTATCGGACGTTTCGGATCTTTTAAACCCGAACGCGCACGGCGTATTGCATCAGAAACCGTATCAACAGCTTCTTCCTGACCGACAAGACGTTTATGAAGAATTTCTTCCATATTAAGAAGTTTTTGCTTTTCACTTTCAACGAGCTTGTTAACAGGAATTCCCGTCCATTTACTTACAACATTTGCAATATCTTCATCATCAATTTCTTCTTTCAGAAGTTTGTTATCTGTCTTTTCTTTATTCTGAACAGCTTTTAACTGCTTTTCAAGTTCAAGAAGTTTACCGTATTTTAATTCAGCCGCAGTTTGTAAATCGGTGTTTCGTTCTGCCTCTTCAATTTTATTTTTAACTTTTTCAATTTCTTCTTTAATACCTGCTTCGCCCGTAATTGAAGCTTTTTCCTGTTCCCACTGGGCTTTCAATTTTGAAATTTTACCTTCAAGCTCGTCAATTTGTTGGGTTAAATCTTCAACTTTTGCCTTTGCATCATCGTCATCTTCTTTCTTTAGAGCTTCGCGTTCAATTTCAAGCTGAATTTTTTGACGCATCATTTTATCAATTTCTTCCGGCATAGAATCTATTTCTATACGCAAAGACGATGCAGCCTCATCAATCAAGTCAATTGCTTTATCAGGAAGAAATCTGTCTGTAATATACCTGTCGGAAAGTTTTGCAGCAGCAATCAGGGCGCTGTCAAGAATTCTTATCCCATGGTGAACTTCATACTTTTCTTTTAAACCTCTCAAGATAGAAATTGTGTCTTCAACAGACGGTTCGCCAACCAGTACAGGCTGAAAACGTCTTTCCAAAGCAGGGTCTTTTTCAATATATTTTCGATATTCGTTAACTGTTGTCGCACCGATTGTTCTCAAAACGCCTCGAGCAAGCATCGGTTTTAATAGATTTCCGGCATCCATTGAACCTTCTGTCGCACCGGCACCTACGACTGTATGGAGTTCATCAATAAACATTACAATTTCGCCGTTTGAATTTTCAACTTCTTTCAAAACTGCCTTCAAACGTTCCTCAAATTCTCCTCTGAATTTAGCGCCCGCGACCAGTGCACCCATATCAAGGGAAACGAGTTTAACATCTTTTAAGCTTTCCGGAACATCACCTCTCACAATACGCTGTGCAAGTCCTTCAACAATAGCAGTTTTACCAACGCCGGGTTCACCGATTAAAACAGGATTATTTTTGGTACGTCTGTTTAAAACCTGAATAATTCTTCTGACTTCTTCATCACGGCCGATAACAGGATCCAATTTACCTTTTCTTGCTAACGCCGTTAAATCAGTCGAAAACTTTTCAAGCGCTTTCATATTTTCTTCTGCATTTTTATTATCCACTTTTTTATTACCTCTTATTTTTTTCATTACATTTAAAACTCTGTTTGTATCAACATTGTAGTTTTTTAATAAAAGCTGAATAGGGCTGTTTTCCAGTTTGGTCATCCCGAGCAGAATTGCCTCAATACCGATATAATCGTCCTTTAATTCTTCAGACTGCTGAGCTGCCAAATCTAACAATCTGTAAGTCTGTGTTGATAAAAACACCTGCCCCGAAGGCGGCCCTGAGATTGTCGGGAAAGAATTTATTACACCGACAATTTTATCTATAAATCCTTGATTAAGTAACTTTAATTCTGTTAAGTAATCTTTAATAATCCCATCCGACTTAATCATAGCCAACATAATATGTTCAGGCTGCATCTCGGAATTTTTATGAGATTGCATCAAAGCTCCGGCAGAATTCAAAATTTCTTGTGAATAGTTAGTAAATTTTTCAAAATCAGGCATACACATTAACTCCTTAAAAAAAATATCTTATATTATCATTTTAACGTTATTTTTCAAAAAGTCATTGAAATTAATGTTTAATTAATTATTCATATTGACAAATAAAAAAAAATTGTAAATAATAAAAATATAGTTTTAAAATTTCAGGAGGCAAAAATTATGGATAGAGAAGAGCTGAGAATCGCCCCCCCCCCCGAAAAGATAGGCAAGACTAACTTTTTAAGCTATTTGATTGACACAATTTACAAATCGTATCATAATTGTGATATAACACATCACTTAAAGAAATATAAAATAGGATTTACACTCGCAGAAGTTTTAATTACACTCGGTATTATCGGCGTTGTTGCGGCAATGACTATGCCCTCTCTTATTCATAAATTCCAAAATAAAGTTCTTGAAACACAATATAAAAAAGCTGTTTCTATTGTATCACAGGCGATACTTAAAGCTAAAGCCGATTACGGACTTGATAATTTTGCACAATATTGTACCTACTACCCTTATGCCAGTGACAGCGGGAAACCATACGATAATGCGGCAGAATGCTATGAAAACCTATATAAAAGTCTTCTAAATTATGAAGGTATAACAAGCATTTACAATAACACTCCAACAAGAGTTATAAGACTTAATGACGATATAAAAACATATAATAACAAAGCTAAACTTACAATCTCATCTTTAGCAGGTTTGGGAACCCCTCTATATTATACAAATAGAATGCCGGATGGAAGTTATATCGGTTTTTCAATAGTTGAAGGAAATTTCTTAATTACTATTGATACAAATGGTGCAAAAAAACCAAATAAACTGGGACATGACATATTCTTTTTTAAATTAGACAAACAAAAAGACATGATTACATATTTGTCTGAGCCAAAAAATTATACTGATGAAGAAATTGCTAATGGGAATTATGACAGCGAATGGACTGCCAACAGAGCCGGAAACCCTTGTAATATTACATCTAGCCAAGGAGGCAACGGGATTGGCTGTTCTTACTATGCCTCTATGAATAAATGCCCGTCTGACAGCTCTAAAACTTACTTTGAATGTCTGCCGTAAAACTAATCTTCCAAACAGGTATTTTTATCAAAAGAAGTTAAATAAGCCACAGGAATCATTCCGGCAAGAGCACCGAAAAAGAATAAAAGGATAACTGCAAGTATGGTAATCAATACCGCTTTAAAGGAATTAAAAATCCTTTTAGAGGCAATTATTGCTAGAGAAAGTCCAACGCCATAGACAATTGCTGCCACTGCTCCGTATAATGAAGCAAGCCTTTGGATATCATTTGTTATTAACGCCTGAGGGTGAAGTATAAATATTAAAATACCGCAAATAAAGCCAGCAGCAATTGAACCTGCTATAGAATAAAAGAGGTAAAACCCTAATATTTCAATTCCAGTACGTTTTATAGACAGATTAAACAAATTCTTAAACATATAATAACCTATTTTATTTCCTGTAAAATATCAGTAGATTTAAACTTCTTTGAGGAATGAATATTTATATAATCCTTTAAAAGTTCAAAGCACACATTACATACTCTGTCATTAGCCTTTTCATCATATTCTGACCTGTAATCAAAATCAAACTGCAAACAGGCATTCAAAAAATTCCGAAGTTTATGATGCATCACTGTCTTAAGTTTAAAAGTTTCATTACATTCACTGCAGACAATACCGCCCATGTTAGAAGAAAAATACATATTAGTATCCTTCACAGGCTCACCGCAACACAAACATGTATCAAGTTCTATTCCAAATCCGGATATCTGCATCATTTTCAATTGAAATTTTATAACAGCAATCAGAATTTCAACATTATTCTCAGCATTTGATATTTTATCAAGCGCTTTATAAAGCAGGTCATACACCTCTTTGGAACAAGGATCATCTTCTACCCCGAAATTATTTACAACCTCCGTTATATACATTGAATAAAAAATTTTATCCATATTTTGTCTGGTCTTTTGAAAAGTATTAAGAGCTTCAGCCTGACATATTCTGTCGAGATTTTTACCTTTATAAAGCATAAGTTTATTGGCAACAAGCAGATCCATCCTTGCGCCGAGTTTACTCTTTGGCTTTTTTACTCCTTTTGCAACGCCTCTTATAAGCCCTTTATCTTTAGAATACATTACAATAATTTTATCAGCCTCGCTTAAATTGTAAGCCTTAAGATTAATTGCATCCGTAACAAAATTGTTCATACAACTATCCCTGAAGTTTACTATTTTCCGGAAGGTCCGAATGTTCCATGGAATACCCCTCTGAACATTTGCTGCAATTCATTTTTATTATCAGAATACGACATTGCAACATCTTCCGTTATTAATTCCTGTTCATAGAGTCTGTATAAAGAAGCATTCATAGTAATCATATTATTGAAAGAACCCTTTTTAACAAGTTCATAGATTTCTTCCAGTTTATCCTTTTCAATAAAATCTTTAACAGTCGGAGTTACAACAAGCACCTCGCATGCCGGTCTGCGTCCGGATGCATTTGATATCGGAATAAGCTTTTGCGAAACAGTTCCTCGTAAAATAGAAGCAAGCTGCCCTCTTACAAAATCTCTATCCGAAGGCTCAAACATATTAACAATTCTGTTTACTGTTTGAATTGCGTCATTAGTATGAATAGTTGCAAATACTAGGTGACCTGTTTCTGCAGCTTTCAATGCCGCTGTAACAGTTTCTTTATCCCTGATTTCACCGATAAATATAACATCAGGATCCTGTCTTAATGCATACTTTATACCATCCGGGAAAGACGGAGTATCAATCAAAACCTGTCTTTGAGAAACAAGAGATTTTTTGTTAGTAAAAATAAATTCTACAGGATCTTCAATTGTTATAATATGTTTTGGATAATTTATATTTATATAGTCTATTAAAGAAGCAATTGTTGTAGATTTACCAGAACCTGTCGGCCCTGTAATTAAAACAAGTCCGTTATTTAACGTTGCAAACTGTTCTATTGATTCCGGAAGCATCAAGTCCGCAATTCGCTTTATATTATAAGGGATTGTTCTTATAACAAGAGCACTTTTCCCAAGTTGACGGCTTAAATTAACCCTGAAGCGTGAAACACCTCTGATTTCATAAGCGAAATCCAAATCAAATACTGCATTTACCTTGCCTTTAAAATGGGTTGGAAGCAATATATCATAAGCTATTGAAATATCATCCTCAGTCAAAGCCGGCATGTCGACTTTTGTAATTTTTCCGTCTATACGTATTGCAGGATGCTCATCTACCTGAAGATGAATATCTGATGCACCTATTGCAACAGCCTTTTTTAAAAAGGCTATAATATTAAATTTGCTGTTTGAATAATTTTCCGCCATAAATGTCCTCTCAATAAGAAAATTATATCATTTTTTCTACTGCATGACAATAATATATTTAATGTAACAAAAATGTAACAATGAACTCTAAAAAGGAAATTTAATAATACAAAAATACTTTATATAAATGTAAGGGAAATGTAAAATTTACAAACGAATTAATAATTGGATATTAAATATATAAGTAATCAAATTCTTCAAACGGTTAGAATGAGATGAAAAAGAAAAGGTTTATTTTTATACTCTCTCTCTTAATATCCTCGTGTTTATTTAATGTTGCCTCATTTCAGGCAACTTTTTTTTGCTTTTATATGGATAATTATACGTACATAAATAAAAAGCTGTAAAAACTTTTAATTTTACAGCTTTTTTATTTTATTAATGACGCACTTATGACGCATCCTTTATTTTTTTATGTTCATGCAGGCATTGCTTCTTTATGAGTTTCAAGATACTTAACTGCATAAACTGCCCCAACAGCTCCGTCCGCAGCTGCTGTTACAACCTGTCTTAAAGGAGTTGTTCTGACATCACCTACGGCAAACACGCCTTCTGCCGATGTTGCCATTGTTTCATCTGTTATAATAAAACCTCTTGCGTCCTGCTGCAGCTGTCCGGAAAAAAGTTCAACATTCGGTGTCATGCCTATATAAGGGAAAACACCGTTTACTGCAAGGTCAGAAACTTCTTTAGTCTTAACGTTTTCCAAAACCGCTGTTGTTACAAGATTATCCCCTTTTATTTCTTTAACAACCGAATTCCAGATGAATTCAATTTTTTCGTTTTTAAAAGCCCGTTCCTGAACTATTTTGTCAGCTCTCAGCTCATCACGTCTGTGGATTACATAAACTTTATCCGCGAATTTTGTTAAATACATAGCTTCTTCTACAGCAGCATTACCGCCGCCGACAACAGCAACAATTTTATTCCTGTAAAAAGCCCCGTCACAAACAGCGCAGTAGCTGACGCCCCTGCCTACAAATTCTTTTTCCCCCGGAACCCCAAGCTTCATCGGCTGTGCCCCTGTTGCGATTATAATTGTTTTTGCTTTAAATTCATGTTCCTTAGTTTTAATAATTTTGTTTTTTAAATCTACACTTTCAATTTCCTGCATAGGGAATTTTTGAACACCGAATTTGTCGGCATGCTCTTCAAATTTTTCCATTAAATCATAACCGCCCACGACTTGAAAACCGGGATAATTTTCAAGTTCAAGATAGTTTGACGGCTGGCCGCCAAGCATATTTATATCAACAATTGCAGTCGAAACCGCACCTCTTGAGGCATATATTGCGGCAGACAAACCTGCCGGCCCTCCTCCTAATATAATCGTATCAAAATTCAATTGCTCCATGTCTATCCTCATTTTTCTGTTATACTTGATCCGGAAATTTTTTCCCCTTTTAGTATATATAAAGCAGTATCTTTTTGAATTAATGAATTGTCATACGTTGAAAAAGTTTCCAGAACTAACGTATTTATCCCTGTGAAAGTATCACCATTCAGTTTTAAATCAACTGTATCGATTAACGTTTTGTTATCATATTTTCCGGTTTTGGTAAACCTTATGATATTTCCGTCAACATAATCAACTGTAACAGAAGCACTCGCTCCTGTAAACGGGTTGTTTAAATTTATGACGTTCCCGCTTCTCGATAAGTTCCATACATCTATGGTATTTGGTTTAAAATTAACCCTGTTTCCGGTCTGTTTATCTATCTTGGCAACAACACGCCAGGTTCCGTAAAATGCCTTTGGAACACTATCTATCGAAACTCCGGCCTTTAAAGTTTGCCCGGTAACACATGTCCCGAAAAACAGCAAAAGTATAACAAGTATTTTTTTTATAAAATTCATATATCCCTTAGGTTAAAGCCATTTTTTGTTTAATAACCTGGGCTGATTCTTCATAACCCGCTCTGCCCATTAAAGCATAAGTATAATTCTTTGCCTGTTCAACCCCCGGCTGGTTAAATGCGTCAATATTATAAAGTTCTCCTGCGATTGCAGTTTGGACTTCTAACATATAAAGAAGTTGCGCAATATTATAACCGTCAACTTTTTCAAGAGCGATGGTAACATTCGGTCTTTGAAAATCCGAAAGCACAACCTTTGTAGAATCTGCCTCAGCATTAATAAGCTGATTTATAGTTTTTCCGCCGAGATATCCGATACCTGTATATTCAAAAATCGATGGAATTTCAAGATTGTTATCGAACTCTTTCACTCTTATAAAATTTATGACTTTGTTGTTAGGTCCTTCGTTATAAAGTTGAATTTGAGAATGCTGATCTGTTGCTCCGAGAGCCTTTATAGGAGTAGGGCCGACACATACGTCATTTCCGTCTTTATCCTTATTTTTTCCTAAAGATTCAGCCCACAACTGCGCAAACCAATCGGATACATATTTTAATCTGCTTGAATAAGGCATCATAACAGACATATTTTTACCCTTTTGAGTATCCATAAGATAATGAATAAGAGCATTTTGTGCCGCAATATTTTCATTTATATCAGTATTTTTTAATGCCAAATCCATATCCTTTATACCATTTGTAATTTCGTCAATATCAATACCGACAAGTGCAAAAGGTAAAAGTCCCACAGCAGAAAATACAGAAAATCTTCCGCCAACATCATCAGGAACAACAAAAGTCTTATATCCTTCCTGTTCTGCAATCTGTCTTAAAATTCCTGTCTTCTTATCAGTAGTAGCAACTATATTATATCTGTAATTGTCACCAAGTTCTTTTTCCAAACGATCTTTAACAATCATAAACTGCGACATGGTTTCTGCAGTTGAACCCGATTTTGTAATAACATTTACAAGAGTTTTAGACAAATCAAGCATATCAAGCAATCCTGTCATTGTATCAGGATCAATATTGTCCAAAAAGAAAATTCTCGGTAGCCCGTTTCTCTGTTCCGGCGAGAGTAAATTCCAGTACGGCTTCAGCAAAGCTTCCGTAACAGCCAATCCGCCCAGTGCAGAACCGCCAATTCCCAGAACCAAAATATTATCAAACCTTCCCTCAACCATAGATGCATACTCTTTAACATACCAGAGAGTTTCTTCGCTATAGCCTAAATTCATCCATTGAAGCCACTGCCCCGGTTTGTCCTTACGTTTATTTAAATCTGCAATAATAGAGGTAATTCTGTCTTTGTAATTTTCAAACTCTTCTTGAATATTTAACCCGTTCTCACACCCAATAACACTTTGATCAATATCTCGGTAGTCTAAAGTTATCATCTGTACTCCTTTTCAAAATAACCTGAACTAAAATAAGTACACTCAATACACTTATTATACGGACTAAAGGAATTTTAACAAGTGCCTGAACGATTTTTTAATAATTATTTACTACAATTATTTGGCCTCTAATTCAACTTTAGGCTTAACACGTCTTTGACCCTTTAATTTTTCTTCAAGTCTCTTTTGTTTATAACCGTATCCAGCATAAATTGCAAGCCCGATTAAAAGCCAGAGCGGGAAATACAATGATGACGTTGTCAAAAATTTCATTGAATAAATCATCAATCCTCCGCATGTCAAAATTCCCAGAATCGGGAATACCGGGGAAAACGGAACCTTAAAAGGTCTTGGTCTGTCTGGATCTGTTTTTCTTAAAATTAATACTGCAATACAAATTATTATAAATGATGTAAATGTTCCGAAATTACACAATTCAGCCGATATACTTAAATCCATAAAGAATGTACATAAAATTACAATGATACCGGAAATCCATGTCAGAACATGCGGGGTTCTGTATTTTTTATGGATTAAACGCAGTGATTTTGGTAAAAATCTATCCCTGCTCATTGCATATAATATTCTTGTAGTACCTAACTGGTAAATCAAGATTACTGATGTCAAGGCGCATAATGCCCCTACTGAAATTAATCCTGCAAACCAATCTTTTCCTATTGCACGCATTGCATGAGCAATAGGCGCCTGTATATCAATCTGTCCGAGCGGCACATTGCCTGTTAATACGAGTGCTACACAAATGTACAAAACAGTACATATAACAAGGGTTCCTAAAATCGCAATAGGTAAATCTCTCTGCGGGTTTTCAGTTTCCTCAGCCGTTGTTGAAATCGCATCAAAACCAATATATGCAAAGAATATCAAAAATGCACCCATAAAAATACCTTCAAACCCGTTCGGCGCAAAAGGAGTCCAGTTTTCAGGCTTGACATAAAAAGCGCCCACAACAATAAATGAAATTATCATGAACATATTCACGCCAACCATAACACTTGCAAATCTTGTTGACTCTTTTACACCTTTTACAAGCAAAATAGTCAAAAGTAAAACTATAACCATTGCCGGAAGGTTTATTGCGAACGGAATTTTATCAAAAATAAAAGGCATTTGTGTATGCGGATCAAGTCCGTATTTGTCGCAGTATGCAAACATAAACCTGTAATCATTCCTAAGCCACATAGGAAAATTCACGACAAAATCAGGCAAAATATGCTTAAAACCCTTTAACAACTGAACAAAATAACCTGTCCAGGCACAGGCTACCGTAATATTTCCGATAGCATATTCAAGCATCAAAATCCAGCCCACCATCCATGCCATAAACTCACCCATAGTAGCATAAGTGTAAGTATACGCACTTCCTGCAACCGGTATCATCGCCGCAATTTCGCTGTAACATAAGGCCGAAAATACACAGGCAATCACAGCCAAAATCATTGAAATAATGATTGCAGGCCCTGCGCCGACACTTTCAGGACCGCCCTGTATTGCTGAACCGATAATAGTAAAAATACCGGTTCCTACAACAGCACCAATACCAAGAACAATCAAATCAAAAACATTCAAAGTTTTTTTCAGCTCTGATTTTTTACTCACAGCTATAAGTTCGTCGGGGCTTTTTTTCTTAAATGCATTACTTATTATTGATTTTAATTCCATTATTTCATCATTTCTTGTTTTTTAAGTTCCACTTTTTCATTATGAATTTTATTTTCATTCTGTCTGTTTCTGACAAATCCGTATAACAGGTATATTATCGCTCCTACGCCTAACCATACAGGGAATAACAGTGCAGAACCCGAAGGCTGCATTGACTTATATACCATTAATCCGCCGCATATAATTATGCCCAACGCAGGCGTTACAGGTGAAAACGGAACTTTAAACGGACGGGGTCTTTCCGGATCGGTCTTTCTTAAAATCAATACTGCAACACAAACAATTATGAAAGATGTGAATGTTCCGTAATTACATAATTCCGCAGCAACATCAAGATTTAAAGTCAAAATACCGACAACTGCCAGAAGTCCGACTGTCCATGTTAAAAGCGCAGGAGTTTTAAATTTTGGATGTAATTTTTGAAATCTTTGGGAAATAAAATGATCCCTGCTCATAGCATATAATATTCTTGTTGCAGCCATTTCCAAAACCAGCAGTACTGATGTCAAACCTGCTAAAGAACCTAGCGAAATTAATCCTGCAGCCCAGTTCATATTTAAAACAGACATACAATATGCCATAGGCGCTTTCAAAAACGCAATAGGAACAGCCGCGCTTGTATCCTGTAATCCGGTCATAACAAGAGCAACCGAAACATAGACAATTGTAGTTACTATTAGCGAACCAATTATGCCGACAGGAAGATCTTTTTGAGGATTTTTACATTCTTCCGCCGCAGTTGCAAGTGCATCAAAGCCAATGTAAGCAAAGAATATCAAAAATGCACCCGCAAAAATTCCTGCTGCACCGTTTGGTGCAAAAGGTGTCCAATTTTCAGGCTTTACGAAAAATATCCCTGCAAAAACGAACAATGCTATAACCGCAAGTTTTATAAATACCATCAGTCCTGCCATTTTTGTAGAGTCTTTTGTACCTCTGACAAGTATCATGGTTATTAAAAGGACTATAACAATTGCAGGAAGATTTATGCTAATTGGCATTCCAAATAACATAGGCACATGTATATCAGGATTATCACTAGCTAGCTTTGTAACCGAAAATACATCATTTACAAGCCATACAGGAGGATTAGCAATCCATGCCGGCAGAACTTTTTCAAATCCGCTCAAAAACTGGATAAAATGGTTTGACCATGCACATGCAACCGCAATAAAACCGATTGCATATTCAAGCATCAAAACCCAACCCACCATCCATGCTGCAAACTCGCCCAGAGTTGCGAATGTATAAGTATAAGCACCGCCAGCAACAGGTATCATTGTCGCAAACTCAGAATAACAAAGTGCGGAGAATATACATGCTACTGCCGCAATAACCATTGAGACAATGAGCCCCGGGCCTGCGCCGATAATTGAGCCGTCGGCACTTCCCGCAGCGGCGATACCGACAACCGCAAAAATTCCGGAGCCGATGATTGCACCTACACCTAAAATAATTAAGTCCCAAACGCCTAAAGTTTTTTCCAAACCTTCAGCTTTAGCTTCAGCCAGCATTTCATCAGGATTTTTAATCCTTGTGATAGTTTTCAAAAAATTGCGAGTAAATGTCGCGCGGTGAAATTTTTCTGCCATTTATTTTCCTTATAATTATTTACAAAGAGGAAATCCCATTTCTTCTCTTTGTGCTACGTATAGTCTTGCGACAGCAGAAGCCATTGTTCTGACTCTGTTAATAAAATTAATTCTTTCATCTTTACTGATTACGCCTCTTGCATCCAGTAAATTGAATGTATGAGAACATTTCAAAACGTAATCATAAGCGGGCAAAACAAGTTTTGCATTAATACAATTATCAACTTCTTTTTGATACAAATCAAACATTGTAAACAGAGCCTTTGCATCACTGACTTCAAAGTTGTATTTAGATTGTTCAATTTCATTTTGAAGGTAAATGTCACCATATTTTAATGTATCGTTCCACATAATATCATATACTGATTCCTTGTTTTGAAGATACATTGCAATTCTTTCCAGGCCGTATGTCAATTCGAGTGCCACCGGCTTAACTTCAACACCGCCAACCTGTTGGAAATATGTAAACTGAGTAATTTCCATACCGTCAAGCCAAACTTCCCAACCCACACCTGCTGCGCCGAGAGTCGGTGATTCCCAGTTATCTTCAACAAAACGTACATCATGTTCTTTTAAATCAATTCCCATAGCCTCTAAACTTTTCAAATAAAGTTCCTGAGCATTATCAGGGGACGGTTTTAAAATAACCTGAAACTGGAAATAATGTCCCAAACGATTAGGGTTTTCGCCGTATCTTGCATCAGTCGGGCGTCTACATGGTTCAATCATGGCGGTATTCCAGGGTTCAGGGCCTAACGCACGTAAAAAAGTTGCAGGGTTCATGGTAGAAGCACCTTTTTCAATATCATAAGGCTGTTGAATTATACATCCGTAATCCGACCAAAATTTTTGTAAATTAAAAACCAGTTCCTGAAAGTTTAAAGCCATATCAATTTCCAATATATTGTACTATTTACACTAATCTGCACAGGCACACCAACATCGGCTCACACGTGCTTTTTTCATACTACGACCAACATAGCAAAATTGCAAATTTTATGTTTAAAAATATTAAGAGGTTCGAAGCCAACCTACGGAACAGGGTCATAACCGCCTTCATGATACGGATGACATTTTGAAATTCTTTTTACACCAAGCCACCCGCCTTTTATAACCCCGTATTTTTCTATCGCCTGACGGGTGTATTCTGAACATGTCGGATAAAACCTGCACACTGCAGGGGTATGCTTTGAAATTTTTTGATAAATTGAGATTAAAAATAAAATAAACCTTTTCATTGAGTCTACCCCTTATCTGCAACACAACTGCGCACCGTTACTCAACGGCATAAGACTCGCCGATTGTATCTATAGCTTCGACCTTAATATCAGTAATCAATTCAGAATAAGATATTACAACAATTGTCGGAATATGACGTTCAAGAAGCTGATAGAGAGGCAGTCGTATTCTCGGAGAGCATAAAATTACGGGCTGCTGGCCGCACGCCTGATGAGCACGCATTAAGGTTGTCGCTGTTGTTTCAATTAATTCCTGAACCTGCATAGGATTTAACAGAAACATTGTACCGAGTTCTGTTCTCTGGCAGCTGTCATCAAGTGTTTTTTCCCATTCCGGAGAAAGTGTCAGGGCATACAACACTCTGTCATCCCCGACATTCGCAAGGCAAATCTGGCGTCCCAAGGCTGCTCTCAAACGTTCTGACAAGATATCAGGTTCTTTTGAAAATCTTGCGTAATCACACAATCTTTCAAATACAAATATAATATCCTTGATAGAAACTTTTTCTCTGATTAAGTTAACAAAAATCTTTCTCAAATCGCTTGTAGAAATAATTGTCGGTACAAGGTCATTAACAAGTGTCGGGTCTTGTGAACGAACAAGTTCCATAAGTTTAAGAACATCGGTTTTTGTCATAACCTCATCAACGTGTTTTCTCACACATTCCTGAAGGTGAGTTACAATAACATCGGTTGAATCAACAGCCGTTACAGAACGCGCAGTTTTAGCAGCTTCCGGAGAAATCCAGTAAGCCTGTGTCTGGTAAGTCGGATCTATACCTATTATAGCATCCTGCGGAACATCTTTTTTCATAGCATCCCACTGGTCTGCAATTACCATTAATTTACCCGGATAAACATATCCGGTTGCAACTGTGTTACCGCGGATTGATATCATATATTCATTGGCATCGAGCGCGGATGAATCCATAATTCTTATGTTTGGAAGAATATATCCGAGTTCATCAGTAACTCTTTGACGTAAAGCGGCTATTTTGGCGAGCAATTGGCCTTCCTGGTCAGGGTCGGCAATTACAAGAAGATTTGACCCTACCTGCAAGCTCAAAACATCAACCCCTAAACGTTCATACATTCTGTTCGGGTTAACAAGATCCTGCATGTTTTGACGTACATTTTCCAGCTGCCCTAATTGAGATTGAACATCTGCGTTGATAAGAGTTGAAAATCCGGCAATAAAAAGCCCGACAGCAAACATAAAGAACGGCAGAAACGGCAGCCCTGTTCCCTGCCAGAACCATGTATGCCCCGTGATTGCAAGGAAGAATAAGAACATTGCAGCCAAAAACAGAGCATTCGGTTTGCTTATAATCTGTCCTGTTACATCAGTACCTAAAGAATTAGCAGCCGATGAACGAGTCATGAATACACCTGCCGCAATTGACATTAAAAGTGAAGGCAACTGGGAAGCCAAACCGTCACCGATTGTTAAGATTGTATATTTAGAAACTGCATCTGCTATCGGCATCTGGTTCATCAAACAACCGATACATAAACCACCGATAATGTTAATTAAAACAATAATGATACCCGCAATTGTATCACCTTTTACGAACTTCATGGCACCGTCCATACTACCGAAAAGGTTTGATTCTCTCTGCAGGTCCTCACGTTTTTTAGTAGCTTCTTCAGGAGATATCAAGCCGGCATTAAAGTCCGCATCAATCGTCATCTGTTTACCGGGCATAGCGTCCAATGCAAAACGGGCAGCAACTTCAGCGATACGTTCAGCACCTTTTGTAATTACCATAAACTGTACAACAGTAATAATCAGGAAGATTACACCGCCTACAATCATATTACCGCCGGTTACGAATGTTCCAAAAGCATGAATTACTTCGCCAGCCTCACCCTTTGACAAAATTAATCTGGTAGATGCGATTGACAGAACAAGTCTGAACATCGTTCCGATAAGAATAATTGAAGGGAAAGAAGCCAGCTCCAGTGTCTTTTTAACGTATAAAGAAATCATCAAAAGAACAACACCTAGAGCAATATTCAAACTTATACAAAAATTAACAACCCAGTTTGGAAGCTCAACAAGCAACAGAACAATAAGCAATAGTACAAATATTGCCATAAAAATTTCACTTAAATTTGTTCCTCCGCCTTGAGCCTGTTCCTGTGCCATTAAATTTCCTTCAGAGCCTCACTTATTACCGACAATTGCGTTTCAATTGTCGCATCTATTACACCGTTATTGGTTGTAACCATACAACCGCCTTCCATTATTGTTTCATCCGGAACAATGAGAACCTTAGCTTCCAGTCCCGCCGTATTCAACAATTCCGGGATTTCAGCTTTTAACATTGAAGCCTGCATGGGATTTACCTTCAACGTAATTTTTGTTTCTTCTTTGGAAAGCCCTTTCAATATATCCAAAAGATTGTTCAAAATTATTGAAGAATCCTGCTGTATTTCTTTTTTAATAATTTTTTTTGCAATATCAAGACTTATTTCAAGAATATTTGGAGCAATATAATCAAATACTTCCTGCTTAGCCGACATAAAACCGGTTATTGCATTTTTAACTTCATCAATATCAGATTTTGCCTGAGTCAAACCATCCTGATAACCCTCTTTTGCAGCAGCTTCTTTTATACTCTGCGCTTCTTCCCTTGCACGCGAAATAAGGTTTCTGTCGTCAATTCTCCTGAAACCTCTTCTTCTGTCACCACGTCTGCGTTCCTGACGCTGTTTAAAATCTATATTATCAAGGTTGAACAGGTCTATTGTTTCCTCTTCTTTTTCAACCTTAATTTCAGGTTCTTTATTAACCTGTTCTTCAACATTCTCATTTTGTTGAACAGGTTTGGATGATTTCTTTTTAATAATCATGATTAATTGTATTATACACTATCTTCGATATGTGTGGCAATAATATTTGCAACTTTCGGAGGCATTTCTAAGTACTCTCCCTCTAAAGCCGTAAAGACAAACCTTTTCACCTTTGTGCGTTCAGGTCTTAATATATTTTCAAGTTGTGATCTGTCGAAATATTGCGAAACATTTTGAATTTTATGAATAATTTTTGAAGGGCTTAAATCCTGATGAAAAGCAGGTAAAGAAGTTTTAATTTCTTCCAGGCAGCGCATTGTTATACCCGGGTCAATTTTTTCTCCCAAATCCGGCATTCCCATAAATTTTATAACAGAATTTGCATCATCAGGATTAAACTTATTTAAAATTGTCTGTACCTTCTCCTGTTTCATTTTTTGGAACAGGAGAGCAAGGGTTGCCAGTTTAAATACTTTTGCGTCGCCGCCCAGCGGTTCCTGAACAGGAGCCCCAGGAGGTATCGGGCCTTGAGTCTGCTGAGGAACAGTTTGATTTTGAGCTTGCTGCGCCTGTTGTGCCTGCTGCTCAGCCTGAGTTTGTTCCTGCATCATAGCATCAATATTAGACTGGCTTGCAGCTTGTTCCATCAAACCTTCATCTATTAAATTTTTATCTTTAAGTTCTGCAATACAGTCCAGATAAGTCTTTTTAACATGGTGTTCAATAAGCTGTAAACACTGGTCTTGAGGCAATCCTTGATGATAAGCATTCTTTGCCACTTCAAATATTGTGAAAGCAATTTTCTGCATAATCGGATCCCAGTATTGCTGCGGGATGCCCGAACGTATTAAGTCGACCGATTTATGGAAAGACCATTCCGCAATGATTTGAGTAATCATCATTGCCTGATCCAGATTAAAATTCATCTGGTTATCATCATTCAATGCCTGTCCGGCGATGGTTGAAAAATTCAAAAGAGTATTTGCAACATAATTTTTCTGGTTATCGTCAAAATCCTTAGGGATTAATTCCAGAGCCTGCTGTGCTAAATTCTGTGCAAAACCTTTATAATCAAATCCTTCTATTGCCATCTTTTATACCATAGCTTACGACTGCTTTTAAGGCGCTTTTAGCTTATCTTACATTAACTCCATTATCTTTAGTACTGTCGCTTTGTTTAGTCAACGCACTCGGGGAGCTTTACCAATCTGAACTCGATTCTATGCTTAATCTTATCCCTCGCACCTTCTTTGCTTTATAAACTTTCCTTTCTTTTATTTAGCCTGCCCTCTTGCTTTCCGGACTTTCCGCTTCTAAACTACCCTTGCTCAATCCAGCTTTTTATCTTTTCACCGGCTTCATCATCAGCATCCGACAATTCTGCAGAAAGATTAGATAATGTATCTACCAGTTGATCAGGAGTTTGCTGTTGTATATAACCTCTCTGCTGCTGTTCAACGAGTCCCTGTGCCAGTTCGGACTGCCTTTCCGTCAATTGAGCTGCACGCTGATTAATATCCATCAATTGTTTTTCCTGCTGTGCGGTTTTTTGTCTGAGCTGTTCAACTTCGCGTCTGTTTGCTTCCTGTATCTGCTGAACTTTATTGGAAACAGCTTTAAATACTATTATTAAACCGATTGCACTGAGAGCGATTGCAAGCCACCAAGGATTCCCTGTTTCATCCGGCTTCGGCAGATTAGCAGGCCTGTCGGAAGCGAGATAAGGATCCGTTGAATCTGAAAATGCTATAGAAACATTTTCCGGATCAACTTTCGGGCTTGCTGCTTTTGCAATTAACTCTTTTAATTCCTCAAGAGTCGTATTTGACGGAAGAGCATTTTTATCTAATGTTACCGCAATTGAAATATCTTCTACAACTCCCGGTTTTATATATTCATTTGTTTGTGTCTTGGTAACCCCGTATTGAGTTTCTCTTGCTGTTCTTGAATAGTTTCTGTTCTGGCTTGAATCTGAAGAACCGTTCGGAAGCCCGTTCGGAAGATATACGCTCACTGCATTTACATTTCTGTTTGTATCATTTGTTCTGTCGCCTAAACCTTCAGAGAAAGTTTGTTCAGTTACTGAAGCCTTTCTCTCAGGGTCATAATCTATTGTAAACTTTTCAACAGGAGCCTGACGAAGGAATGTGCTTACGGTTGCAACATAATTCCCCTGACCGATAAGTCTATCCAACTGCTGATTAACCTTCGTAGTCATATACTTATCATTTTCTTCCAGGCGTCTGAGCATTTCATCTTCCGCATTCATAATACTGTGGTAGGTGTTTCCGTTTGTATCAGTTATGGCAATATTTTCAGCTGTTAATCCCGTAACACTTCCGAGAAGAAGATTTGTAATAGCTTTAACTTTAAGCTGATCGAGCTTGGATGAATCTTTTGCCAGAGTAATTTGAACTGTTGCCGTAACAGGTTTTTGCATTGAGGTAAACATAGTCTGTTCCGGAATTGAAATAAATACCGAAGCATTGTCAACTCCGTCAATTCGTCTTATAAGTCTTGAAAGTTCCCCGTTAATAGCTCTTGAAAGCCTTATTTTTTTGTCTTCTTTAGTTGATGTAAAATCACCTTTGTCAAAAATTTCAAGTCCTACATTTTGATCCATAAGACCGCTTTGAACAATCTGGATTAAAGCCAAATCTCTATCAGTTGTATAGCAGGCCTTTCTACCGGTTTTACAGTCGCCTTTTTTCAGGTAAAGAATAGATTTTGTACCGTCCAGTCTTCTGCTGACCGCAATATCATATTTCGCAAGAAGCGCCTGAATTTCAATAGCTTTTCCCGCATTATCCGTTGTTAAAAGATCCACATTCTCTTTTAAAGGTTCGCCTGTTATTTCCGTACCGCCAGCGGATTTGTTAGAAGAACTTACAATTCCTATAGTGATAAACAGAGCCAGTAATAAAATAACTCCGCCGATTATCCCGTATAATAAAGGTTTATTCTCCAGTATCTTTGAAAAATCCATTCTTTGTCCTCTTAGCAAGCATTAACCAATAAATTTTAATGTTATGCTATGCCCCAATCTGATTTAATAGTTTTCTAATCCTATTTTACACCTGAATCTGCATAACTTTGTCATACGCTTGTATGACTTTTCCGGTGATTTGAGTTGCAACGTTAATACTAATTTCCGATTTTGCCATAGCAGTCATAACATCATGGATATCAACATTGCCGTTTCCAGACATAACATCTTTCAACAGATTATCAGGAGCATTAAGTTCGGTATTAAGGTTTTCGACCAGACCTGACATTACCTGTTTAAAATCAGGTGATGCGTTATCTTCAACTCTTGACATTCTGACAGACGGTGTCATACCGGTATCAAGTTTTGTGTGCTGAATTCTGCCCGCCAAATCATATTGAGGATAAAAACTGTCCATTAAATCTACCTGCCTTTCTATATTTATCATACATTAATATTTGCTGATTTTATACAGATAACAGGCAAAAATCCTCCAAATTCAGTAGACAATTTAAGAAATTTAGGTCGAACTTACTACCTGCCGGCATGAATTTAATGATTTTTTTTAGAAAAGCAAGTTAGTATGAGGTTTTATTCCTCTTCAAGTTCGCGTCTTATATCATCAACCGTTACATGCAAAACAGGAGAATTTTCATCTTTTCTCAAAACAACATCTTTTATACCTGATTGAACAATAAATCTTTTACACAGAATACAAATAAAATTATGCCCCCAGATATACATTGTAGAACCTTTGCATCTGTCCTGACCAGCTTGAATTATAGCATTTTGCTCCGCATGAATTGAACGGCAGGTTTCATATCTGGTTCCCGAAGGAATATTATGCTTAATTCTGTAGCATTCACCGCGTTCATAGCAAGATTCAACTTTAGAAGGCGTTCCGTTATATCCGGTTGCTTTAATTTTTTTATCATCTCCTACAATTACAGCCCCTACCTGAGCTCTTATACAATTAGATCTGCTTGCACAGGTTTTTGCAAGGTCTAAAAAGTAATCTTCCCATGATTTAATTTCCATAACTTTCCTCCGCACATATTGTATTATAAAAGAATTACGCTTGCAAATATTTCTTTATATAATATCATAAACCTATGTTTAATTTATTTAGAAAAAAACCGCTTAAAACAATTGATAAAGTGTCTCTTGAACAAATAATTACACAAGCAAAAGAAAGCGGTGTTACAAACGATAAAAATGGCGTAATAATATCTCTTACATCTTTTCCCCAAAGAATGTATGAAATTCACTTTACATTATACTCTCTGCTTACTCAAACCGTGAAACCTTCAAAAGTCATTTTATGGCTGGGGGAAGAACAGTTTCCTAACAGGGAAAAAGACATTCCTGAAAAAGTTTTAAAACTAAAGAATATTGGCTTAACTATAGGCTGGCACAAAAACTTACGTTCATATACAAAGCTTATTCCTGCATTAAAAAATTACCCTGATAATATTATTGTTACTGCCGATGATGATATATATTATGAAAAAGATTGGCTCGAAAGACTCATAAATACTTATGAAGCTAACCCAAACTACATTGTATGCCACAGAGCACATAAAGTTAAACTTTCAAAAACGGGTATTGCTCCATATAAAAAATGGCCTAAAAAAATAAAAAACTGCAAACCTTCTTATTTAAACTTCCTTACAGGTGTCGGAGGTGTTTTATATCCGTCCGGCTGTTTGTATAAAGACGTTTTAAATGAAAAATTATTTACTGAATTAGCTCCAAATGCTGATGACGTTTGGTTTTGGGCAATGGCTGTTTTAAATGGGACAAAAATTGCCATATCTAAAAGCGGAATTACAGAACTGACTTATGTTAATCCTGAAAGAGAAAGGGGGATGACAAATGAAATTACCCTATTTTCTTCCAATAAAAAAGGCGGAAATGATTTACAGATTGAACAAGTACTAAACCATTATCCGCAAATTATAAGAATATTGAAAAACAGTTAATAATTCTCTTATTGCCTGTAATTTCTAATACCTGTTGTAATCATTGCAATTCCGTATTTATCGCAGACATCTATAAGACTTTGATCCTTTATTGAACCTCCCGGCTGAATGATTAAGCTTATTCTTGACTGTACCGCAGAATATATACAATCTTCTGCCGTTAATACGCTGTCAGAGGCAAGAACTGCTTCTTTGGAACCGTCACAGGCATAATTCAAAGCATGTTCAACTGCAGTAATTGCATTTGTCTGCCCCTGAGCAATCGCAACAGCTTTAAAATCTTTTGCAATTACAACAGAATTTGTCTTGGCATGTTTCACAACCTTCCATGCAAAAACAGCATCTTCAATCTGTTCGGCAGTAGGTTTTTCTCTTGTTACAACTTTAAACTTATCTTTATCAAGCTCACTGTTGTTCCTATCCTGAACAAGCGCACCGAATGGTGTCAGAATAATTTCTTCAACCGTAAGTTTTCGGTATTCTTTTAAAGAAGTTTTCAATTTAACAAGTTTAATATCAGAATTGTCTTTAAATAACTCTATGGCTTTCTCATCGTAATCCGGAGCAACAACAACTTCTACAGCCATAGAATTCAAATGTTTTGCTACTTCTTCATCAACAGGTTTTGAAAAACCTACAACACCATAGAAAGAACTAACCGGATCACAGTCGAAGGCCTTTGTATAAGCTTCATATAAAGAACGTCCGAGAGCAACGCCGCATGGTTTTGTATGTCTTATAATTGCAACACAGTTTACGTCATAAAATTCACTAACAAGGTTTACTGCTTCTGTAACATTCAAAATGTTATTGAAAGTAAGTTCTTTTTCATTAATAACTTCATAATCTACCATTTTACCAGTTTTATAAACAGCACCTTTCTGATGAGGATTTTCGCCGTATTGCAAATCTCTTAATTTTTCAAGAGAAAAGGTCTTAAACGGTTTCTCTCCAGATTGTTCAGCAAATAGAGAAGAGACGGCTCTGTCATAATTAGATGTAATATAAAAAGCTTTTGTTGCAAGTTTAAGCCTTCCGAATTCATTAGCATTCAATGCTACATAATAATCAATTTTATCCGTAATAACAGTTACATTTTTATAATTTTTTGCACCAGCCCTTAAAAGAGTAACACCTGCAATATCAATTTTAGATATAACCTCATCCATATCATTTGATTCCAGTGCAAGTTTTTCAAAGGGACACAAATTAACAACAACCATGTCAAAAGGTTTTATCGCCGTTCGTTCCAAATCATTCATCAGTTGTGAATCATTACTGTTTGCAAGCACTGCAGCCAAAATAGTTTCGTTTAACGCATTATATTCAGCCGTCAAAATTCCCGAAGTACTCGAAAATTCAGATGCATCAATTACCTCAATATCAGCATTTTTTAAAACCTGAAAAGTTTCACCTGAAGCAACAATCTCATAATCAAACTTTTCCACAAGATTTTTCGCGAATTCTATTAATCCAACTTTGTCATATACACTAATAAACGCACGTCTTTTCATCTTTATACCATAGCTTACGACTATCTTAAAGGCGCTTTTATTTTGTTTTGCATTAACTTTTCAAATTTTTGTGTTATCGCTTTACTCTGTCAATGCACTCGGGTGCTGCCGTCACTTAGAATTAGTTTGGCTTTTTTCTTATCCCTCGCACCTGTTTTACTTTGTAAACTTTCCTTTCTTTCTTTATTATAGCATTATAATTCAAATTTGATATCTTCTTAGCATTTCGTAACTATTTTATGAATTTCTTGAAATAATTTCTTTGCTATATTATAATCAAATCTGAAAGAGGGAAATGATGGTAAGTAATAGAATTACAGAAGGCGTAGGCAAAAAAATTGTTGAAGCACTGAAACAGCAATCAGATATAGAAATTCAAAGTGTAGTTGATAATCCGGCAGATACGGACAGTCTTCCGAATAACAGTTCTGACATAGAGTTTGTTAATGATGAGCCGGAAATTTCATCAGAATATCACTATGAAGAGAATCTTCATCCGCACTTTGATGAAACATTGGAAGTTAATAACCAATTTACAGCATCAGGTGCTATGCCTTTTACCCAGCAAAACTCAATGACAGATTCGTTTGCATCTGATCTTGAGGGCTTTGAAATACCGACAAATATCGCTGTTTTAAAACAGTTAATAAATCAGCTCCCGGCAGGTGTTTCCAAACAAACCGGCGCACAAATTATAAAACAAACCATGGAAGCTCTCGGTATTTCAATGAAAAGTGTTCTGCAGGAAGCACAACAGGTGCAGGAAAGTTTGAATAATTCATCAAGAGAATGCCAGACATCAATTATGGAATACAAAAAACAAATAGGTGTTCTTGAAAGGCAATCGCAAAAACTGCAAAAACAATACGCAGCTCTAAATGATATAATAAGTCTTTTTATCCAAACAAATATCTAATAAAAAAATCGGTTATTTCTAACCGATTTTTTTTACCTATATGTAAATGATGATTGAATGTTTTTATCTATCATGCCCTGACAGGATTGATATTCCGCATCTATCATTTTCAATCTTGATTGATATGAAAGCATCTGGGCATCCAGTTTTTGTTCTAGAACTTTTAATTTCGCCTGTCGCTGCTGAAGCATTTTGGTTGTCGGAGAATCAGGATCAAAATCATTACCGACTTCCATCAAATCACTGACTGATTTTGATAACCCCATTTTCGCCTGGGTAATCAACATTATTTTATATTCCAGATCTAACCTGGTTTGTTGAAGATACAATAATCTGATTTGCGAGTTGACTAATCCCATTTTATTTTTCCCTTATCTTGTTTCATTGAGATGGCTGCCTCTGAGAAACGCGTGCTGATTGTTTTCTGCAATCAACTGTTCCATCTTTTGAAACTGATGGCGGTGATAGTTTAATCTATACTGAGCCATCTTTCGTTTCTTATTCATTGTTAAGAATTCTTTTAATCCTTCTACAAATGAATTTGCCATTGCTTTTATAGGATTCTTTCTTATTAGAAAGTTTTTTGAATATATCAAGAAGTCAAATAATCTTTTTATATTCATCTCTAAAGTATCACGAAGCATTTTTCTCCTTACACTTTAGACCTACATGTATATTAAAACAATTTTAAGTCAAATATTGCCATGTTTGGTAACATTTGCTTAACATGTCTTAACTATTCGCAGCCTAAAGTATTTTTGTCTACTTTTACTTATTACGGACAATTTTAGATGAAACTTTAATAAAATAAAAAAACTTGTAAAATAATTTTACAAGTTTTGAATTGCTTTACTGTCACCTTCAATAGACTCTTTGAGCATCTTTTTGACGACATCCCCTTGAGTGTCAAGCATTTTACATACCGTTTCGATGTTACGAACCTTATTTGAAAGTATGGTATCGGCATTAGCCGTAATATTCCCCGTAACATTCTGGTATGCAGCCAGAGCCGCAGATGAAGTCCCCTGCATTAAGTTTCCCATAACAAGGGCAGGAAGCCCGTATTCACCTAAATAAGGTGCAGCAGCCTGCATTATACCGCCCCATCCTGAAATCACACCGGCAACGGGAAGTACTAAATTTTTCATGGAAAATCCATAACCGTTAGCAGCACCGAGTCCATATGCAGCAGCACTTGCAACATCGGCAATTCCACCAATACCTGAAGCATAACCTGTAGCAACTCCGCTATCAGTTCCCCAACCGCTGACAATTGAAGAAGCGCCACCAGTCGCATAACCGTCAAGCCCCCAGGAAATAGGAGCTGCTCCGTTAGGGAAACCGGAATAGTTATAAAGAGAATCAAGTCCGTAAGAAGAACCACCGCTAAATGTAGAAGCATAAGAAGTTCCGGGAACATTCATAGATTCCGATGCCCCAAAAACAGCCGCAAATGATGATGGAGCAAGTAAACTTGCAAGATTATATAAGAAACCGCCTGTCATACCGAAACCTGAGCCCAAACCGTTTCCTGAAACTGTTAAATCTCTAAGCTGGTCATAAGTTTCCCATAACTGAGCTTTTGCATCACTGCTTGCTGAGCCGAATTTGTTTGCTATTACCAAGTAACTGTCGTTTTTATATGACATATAAAACCTCTTACTATTCTAATTATACTATTCAAAAGTTTTGAAAGTGGATTCAATGTTCTTTTCAATAACTTTCTGAACTGCTTCCATTTCTGTCTGTAAAGCTTCCTGTTCTGTGTCAAGCTGTCTTAAACGCAATTCAAGAGTTCTATCCTGTTCTTGAATTCTCTCTGTTTTTGCGTTTATATCAGCAATAGCCTTTTCGTAAACCTGCATATCATAATTATACTGGTTCATTGCATCCTGATAAGCATTCTCATCAGTAACAGTTTCTGTATTTACAGTATATGTTGCCGATGAATCTTCAAACCTGATACTCTGAGCACGCCCTGATTCATCAAAATCAACAAACGCTTTTTGAGTTCGTTCAATTCGTGTTTCAATATTTTCTGCATAATAAGCTTTTAATTTATTCTGATTTTCTGTGGGTGTTGTAGGATCTGGCGCCGATATTGCAGAAGCTGTCAGGTCTTCAAGACTTGCAAAATAACGTCTTCCCTGATATTCCCACGTATAAATATTATCAGATGTTGCAAATCCCTCTGTCGGGAACTGTTCACAAATTTGTTCATAAGCAAGTTTCTGATCCGGATCCGTTTCGTCATAAGCAGATAATTCACAATTTCCTACATAAGTCGGAATTCCTGATTGAACAGAATATGTATTTACATCAGCTGTTCCAGCAACAGCATTTTCCAATTCAGTACGCGTTGTAAAATTCATATTACCGTTTGCATCAGTATAAACAAAAATATTTGCAGGGTCTTCATTTGCCAAATCAGGATAATCCTGACAAATTCTTTCAAAATTATTTCTCTGTTCTTCAACCATAGAATCATAATTTGTAAGTTGTGTACCGCCTATGCTGTATATATCCTGTTGACCATCATAAGTAACATCTCCTCTTGCTACAGAATTCTGAACAGCAGAAGTTCCTAAAACGACCTGAGGATTAGATCTGTTCACCTGAACTCCGGTATAAACATCAGCATTATGATAATGAGTTATCAAATAATTGTAATTCGGATCATCAGTAATTGCAGTCATGTCAGTAATAGTTTCACCGTAAGTCCCGTCCTGATACGAATACTGGACAGTTGTATAATCCTGAGTACTAGGAGCTGTAGGCACTTCAAGAGCAAGCAGCTCATTAAATGTATTTGCACTTTGATTTGCCAGAGCTGTACGAGCCTGATTTATCTGCTGTCCTTCATATTCTACATTAGTTTTTCTGGCAGTTAAGCCTAAATATCTTGCCTGTGAAGCCGCCATACCCATAATGGTCACTCTCCTATGTATTAAATTTCTACCTTACAGTTTATTTAATAATGACGATTTTCTAAAAGTCAACATTACTATAAAAATTATACTGTATTAATTAAAATAAATACATGCTTTTAGGTTAAAAATCCTTCATACGGATGAATAATTCAGATAAATTTCATAAAAAAAACGGAGATAATAAATATCCCCGTCTTTTTATTTATATATTAAACTTATTCTTTATCTTCATTTCCGTCATCAGTCTGTTCGATTTCTTTGGATTCAAACTTATCAGGATTTACCGTTAAAGCAATACGTTTATCTGTCGGGTTAAATTTAAGAATATAAGTGTCAACCTTATCGCCTACCTGCAAAATACAATCTTTTTTATTCTGCAATTCAACGACTTCTGCATGAGGCAGCAAAGCTTCCACACCAGGGAACACTTCAACAAAAGCACCAAAGTGTTTTATTCTTGTAATGGTCCCTTCAACTTTATCACCTTCTTTAATTTGTTTTTCGGCTTCTACCCACGGATCCGGTTCAAGATTTTTTAAACTTAAAGAAACACGCTGTTTATCATGATCAACAGCAATAACTTCAACGTCAATCTTATCTCCGACATTTAATATATCTGTCGGATGATCAATCCATCTCCAGGAAAGCTGTGACAGAGGGAGTAAGCCGTCAATTCCGCCGAGATCAATAAATGCACCGAAATCAGTAATTCTAACGACATCGCCTTTTACAATCTGACCGGGTTCAATTTGTGAGAACACATTTTTTCTGGCTTCAACAACCGAATCATCATAAACTTTCTTATTAGAAAGTATAAAATTATTCTGCTGAGGTTCAAGAGTAAGAATTTTCAATTCAAGTTTTCCGCCGACTTCCAAGTCGCTCTCTTTAGTCCGCAGCTGAGAAGAAGGAACAAAACCTCTTACTCCTGAAATTTCAACAAGGACACCTCCTTTAACAATACCGGCAATTGTTCCGAGAATTGTTTCATCAGCTTCCTTAGCTTTTTCAAGTTCTTTCCAAGCATAGGCAAGATCAACTTTTTTACGGGAGAGAAGGAATTTTCCGTCTTCATCTTCCTCTTTAATAATCAAAAATTCGTATTCCTTACCTTTTTCATACTTTTGTTCAATATTTTCATCTTTGTCAACAGCCTCACGTGTAGGGACAACAGCAATAGTTTTAGCACCTATATCAACCATTACACCCTGACTGTCATAGCCGCATACGATGCCCTTGACTAAATCACCCTTTTGAAATTTGTAATCATACTGTTTTAATAATTCTTCAAAGTCCAATTCTTTTGATGTCATTTTCACTCCATTGTCATAAGACACTACTATATTAACCTTGCGACTATTGTAACAAATGTTTAAATATTTGTAAAGTTTTTGTAAACTTCTTTTACAGAGATTATTTGCCTTCAGCATACTTCAGGAAGGCTTTATAAACTTCTTCGATAAAGCATACGCCTTCTTCTACCTTACTTTCCAGGTTTAAAGCGACATTAACAGCATACTTCCATACCTGTGAAGGAGTTCCTGACATACTGCATCCATCTTGTATTTTGCCATCTTTTACAAGAAAATAATCAAATCTTTCATCATTTTTTAAAAGATACGCTTTAGATTTATCCTTTAACGGAAGCATAAGCATTTTCAATTTTAGGGTTTGTGAATATTTTTCAATATCAGTAACATTACCAGATCTTATGTTCATATAAATCCTTTCTTATACAGTTACACAAAATAAGAACAGAATATAAAAAATCATATTCTGTTTCTTTATTAAATCTTATTTATAATTTTACAGGTTAATTTTACTTCCCGGGGAAATCAATTTTTCCAATTTTTCGAGAATAACAGCCAGTTCATTTTCTATATGTTCCGGTCTGCCATAAGCACCACGGGCACCAGTAATTTTATTATTTTTTACAATAAAACAATCGCAAGCATTATCATCCCAGGATAACTTTGCGGAACTTCCGTCTTTTAGCGGAATACTTGCAAATCTTCTACCTAACTGTTTTGCACGATCAACAAAATTAATACTTACAGGGGTAATTTTAGACATAACTCATCGTCCTTTCAATAAATATCAGCATATCTGCCAATCTATGAACATATAAGTACTATAAAGATAAAATTTTTCCTAAATTCCCGCTTTCATTTAACATTTTTTTACAATTAAGCTTTTAAAGAAGATATCAAATCAAGAATTGTCTTTTCCTGAATTTCTATTTCGGAAACTCTTGCCTTTGTCTGCTCTATCAATTCTTTTGGAGCATTCGCAACAAATTTCGGATTATTTATTCTTCCCAGCATTGATTTCTTCTCAACCGTAAGCTTATCCAGTTTCTTTTGCTGTCTTGCAATTTCAGCATCCAAATCAATCAAATCAGCAAGAGGAACAATAATTTTTGAAGCAGAAACAACTGCTGTAGCAGATTTTGGCGGAACAGGAGCTGTTTCTTCAGCATAAGAAATATTTTCTACTCTCGCAAGACGTTTAATGTATGCTTCTATTTCCTCAAAAATTGTTTTTTCAGATTTTTCTGCACGAATTTCAATATCAAATTTTACGGAAGGCGAAATGTTAAAACTCTGTCGAAGATTACGCAAAGATGTAATTGTTTCAAAAACAAGCTCCATTTCCTGAGCTTCCTTAGAAAATACTAGCTCATCCTTATATTTCGGGAATTGCGCAACAATAAGCGCCCTGACTGCCTGGTTGCTCGCGTTTAACGGATCTGCAATTCTGTTCGTCCTCAGCTTGCAATCAGCTTTCGGAATTAGCTGCCAAACCTGTTCCGTTATATGAGGCATAATCGGATGAAGCATTCTCAGCGACATATCAAGAACATATCTTAAAACTCGCTGAGTATTTACTTTCAAAGCACTATCCTGAAGTTGAATTTTTGCAATTTCAACATACCAGTCGCAATATGAGTTCCAGAAGAAATCATAAAGAATATGTGCAGTTTCACCTATTCTGAAATTTTCAATATTTTCATTTACTTCTTTTGCTGTTTTATTCAATTTGTCCAAAATCCACTTATCAGCAATTGTAAGGTTCTCAAAATCAATATCTTTATTGTCGATTCCTTCAAGGTTCATCAATACAAAACGCGAAGCATTCCAGATTTTGTTAGCAAAATTTCTGCCGTACTCAAATCTCTCTTCGCTCATTTTAATATCCTGACCGCCGTAAGTACACAGAGATGTCATTGTAAATCTCAAGGCATCACATCCGTATTTATCAATAATTTTTACAGGGTCAATAGTATTACCCTTTGACTTGGACATCTTCTGACCTTTTTCATCGCGGATAAGACCGTGGATATAAACCGTTGAAAATGGAGCTTTTCCTGTAAATTCCAACCCCATTGTAATCATTCTTGCTACCCAGAAGAAGATAATATCAAAACCCGTAACTAAAGTGGTTGTAGGGTAGAATTTTTTGAAATCTTCACTGTCTGTATTCGGCCAGCCCATAGTTGAAAACGGCCACAATCCTGACGAGAACCAAGTATCCAATACATCACTATCTTGAGTATAGTTTGCAGGGTCAGGATTTTCTTTTGCAACTACCATTTCACCTGTTTCGTTATGGTAGTATGCGGGAATTTGATGTCCCCACCATAATTGGCGGGATATGCACCAATCCCTGATATTTTCCATCCAACCGAGATAATTTTTCTCCCATCTGTCAGGAACAAATTTTATTCTTCCGTCTTTAACTGCGGCAATAGCTTCTTTAGCAAGAGGTTCCATTTTGACAAACCACTGTTCGGAAAGAAGCGGTTCAATAGTTGTTCCACATCTCTGGCATTTTCCGACATTGTGTTCATGATCTCTTGTTCGGAGCAGGAAGTTGTTATATGAAAGCATTCCGACAATTTTTTCTCTTGCTTCATATCTGTCAAGTCCGTGCAATTCCTGCGGGACTTCTTTGCATGCTTTCATGGTGCCGTCATTATTGATAACCCATATAGGATTAAATCCGTGGCGTTTACCAACTTCAAAGTCATTCGGGTCGTGTGCAGGAGTAATTTTAACAGCACCCGTTCCAAAATTCTTATCAACATATTCATCTGCAATAATTGGAATTTCTCTGCCGGAAAGAGGAATTATTACCGTTTTGCCTATCAGTTCGGAATATTTGTGATCAGACGGATGTACAGCAATTGCAACATCCCCGAATATTGTTTCAGGACGTGTGGTTGCAACAATTATAGCACCGCTTTCACCTTTTAAGGGGTATGAAATTTCCCACATGTGTCCCTGTTCTGTTACATATTCTGTTTCAACATCTGAAATAGCACTGTTGCAGCGCGGGCACCAGTTTACAATATATTTTCCTTTGTAAATTAATCCTTTTTCATAAAGTCTTACAAAAACTTCTTTAACAGCTTCCGAACATCCTTCATCAAATGTAAATCTTTCTCTTGAACGATCAAAAGAAGCACCCAGTCGTTTACATTGATCTAAAATTGCTGATTTATGTTCATTTGCCCATTTCCATGTTTCTTCAAGGAATTTTTCACGTCCTAAATCATAGCGGGAAAGTCCTTTCTCTCTAAGCATTTTTTCAACAACATTTTGTGTAGCAATCCCTGCGTGATCTGTTCCCGGAAGCCAGAGGGTTTCATAACCTGCCATTCTGTGATAACGAACTAAAATATCCTGTAAAGTTTCATCCAGTGCATGTCCCATGTGAAGCACACCCGTAACATTCGGCGGCGGAATAACTATAGAATATGCAGGCTTTTCACTTTTTGCATCAGCCTTGAAATATTCTCCTTCTTCCCAAAATTTATATATTTTTTCTTCTGTTTCTTTAGGGTTATAAACCGTGGGTAAATCATCAATTTTAGTTGCTGTCATATAAAAAATCCCTCTTAATTTTCTTATATAAAAAAAATAGCACAAAAAAAGGCAAAAAAAAAGACAGGAGTTTCCTGTCTTTTTTTATTTATTTTAATTTACGCTTTCGGAATAGAATTTGCAATAATTTCCATTTCTTCTAAAGATGCATATACGGCGTGGCATCCGCAATCCACATAAAGGATTTGCCCGGTTGTTCCAGTTGACAAATCTGATGCCAGATATAAGCCTGCTTTACCAACATCTTCCAAAGCAACATTGCGATTAAGCGGAGATTTTGCAACTGCAGCTTTAAGCATTTTATCAAACCCTGAAATACCTTTAGCAGCAAGAGTTTTAACAGCACCAGCAGAAATACAGTTAACTCTGACACCTTTTTTACCTAAATCTGCAGCAAGGTATCTCATTGAAGATTCTAATGCAGCTTTTGCAACACCCATTACGTTATAGTTCGCAACAACATACTCAGAACCTAAATAAGTTAATGCAAATACAGATGCTCCTTCATTAAGAATTGGTTCAGCATGTTTACAAAGAGAAATTAAAGAATAAGCACTTACACCTAATGCTAAATCCCATCCTGCTTTTGATGTATCAATAAATCTTCCCTGTAAATCTTCTTTTGCGGCAAAAGCAACAGCATGAACAACAAAATCCAATTTGCCGTAAACTTTTTCACATTCTTTAAATACAGCTGCAACTTCATCTTCTTTTGTAACATCACAGCTCATAATTATTTTTGCGCCCATTTCTTCAGCAAGCGGTCTTACACGTTTTTCCATTGCTTCGCCTGCATAAGTAAATGCGATATCTGCACCTGCTTCATAAAGCTGTCTTGCTATTGCATAAGCAATTCCGTGAGTATTTGATACTCCGAAAATTACACCCTTTTTGCCTTCCATTAGTTTCATAATTTATATCTCCCTCTTTTACTAACTAAAATACAAAATTAATTTTATCAAAAACAATAAATTAAAGCAAATTTTAAATATTAACAAATGTAACAACATGCAAACATGCTGAAATCGGGGTAAATAGAACGTTTTTATATATTTAAGAGAGATTAACACGAAAAGAGAGCCATGAGCGTTAACAACGTATACAACAACAAAGTAAACATAGTTAAAGCTGCAATGACAAAGCAGGCACAAAAGTCTGCCCAGGCAGCTAAGCCTGAGTATATGAAAATGACAGGCTCTATTTTTAATGCTCCAGGGGCTACAACTAAAACTACAGGTACAATTACCGATTTAAATACAAGAAGAAGTATTGATGATTTAAATAATGGTTCAAAAACAACCGTTGCAACTTCCACAAACAATTCAAGTTCATCATCTATTGAAAGTATTGAAAATATTGACAATGCATCTGATGGAAAAGCTGCAGCAAATGATGCAGAAGCGAAAGCAGACAACGTACGCTCTTTAACAAGTGATACCCAAAAAGACGCAACAACAGTAAACAAATTTAGCTCTGACGCGGTAAAACTTGATGAGAAAATAACAAAAGATAACAAAAAATATGAAAAACAATTACAAAAACAAGAAAAAGAGCTCAAACAAGATAATGCACAGCTAGAAAAAGTTGTAAAAGAAACAGAAGATGCACAAAAAGAAATTGATGATGCAGCAAATGAACTTGAATCTCTGCTCGGTTCAAATTCTTTTTCAATTAACGGTCAGGATGGCGGTTCAAGCTCTAACAGTGACAGAATTAAAGAATTACAAACAATAATAGGTTCTAAAACAGCTGTAGTTCAGTCAAACGGAAAAGTTATTTACAGTATTCAAAGAAATTCTGCAAGAACCTTAAAGCAGATGGGACAGACTAATAAAGCTTATATAAGAACACAAAATACAAACCAGAAAAATATAGAAGAAAACCAATCAAAAACTGATAAAGTAATTGAAGTCGCAACAACAATTGAACAGGTATCAGCACTTGTTTCACAGGTTGGGCAGGCAGTAAATTATGCAGGTCAGGCTCTCGTAGCCCTTGGCAGTTCAACAAGCTGGCTTGGCGGTGCTGGAGCAGCATTAATTTCTGTCGGCACAGTAATGCAAAAGATTGGTAACGTAACAGATATGGTCGGACAATATGGACAGGCTGCTGCAAATGTTACTAAAACAGCAGCTTACGCCGCAGACGGCAACCTTGCAGGGGCCTTACAAAGTGCGGCCGCTGCAATTCAAACAGGTACTGCCGCAGGTAAAAGTACTGCCGATTTGAAGAAAAACTTTGCTTCAATTGATGCGGCCGCAGAACAGGCAACCCAAAAAGCAGCAGCCAATCAAGCCGCTAAAGATATTGTAGATCAAAAAATTGAAAGCGGTGAAGGCCTTGGCGGCATGACAGAAAAACAGGCAAGAAAGGCTGTCAGCAGTGATTTGCAAAACCAAATGGCAAATGGAGATATTACATTTGCGGATGGTTTAAGCCGCAAAGATAAAATAACCAACTTTACCCAAAACGCAACTAATAAATCAGGCCAGTCAGGTGCAGAAATTTTAAATAATTCTTTCAGCAATGCTCAAACAAACTTTACTGACACTCTAACTAATCAAGGATTAAAATTTGACTCCGCAACAGGAAAAATTGTTGACAGCACCGGTAAAGAAGTCAGCAAAAAGACTAAAAAGAGTGTTAATAATGCATTTTCCGGTACTTTTAAAAATGCCGGAACAAAAGCTGCGAAATCTTCAGAAAACTTCTGGGATAAATTCCAAAAATGGGGTACTTCTCTTCAGAATGCGGCCGCACTATATAGCGCATACGGAAATCAGCAAAATAATAATACACAAACTAACACCGTACCCGATTTTTATTTTGATCAAAGAACTCTTGACATCATGGCAAAAAATCAACGCAGACGAGCAGCAATCGGAGCAATGTAAAAATAAAAAAGAAGCTGTTTATAATAACAGCTTCTTTTATTTTATAAAACATATTTTTTATTTTATCCAGGATAAATCATTTCCCCTGGCTCTTGCAGTAGCCTCTTCTTCAAGAAGTATATTCATATAAAGAAGTTTATTTGCAGTCGCTTCATCAAGATTTATAAATTCAGCTCCTGCCCGCCTGCTGTTTGCAGAAACAACTTTTACATCAGCATTAATATTTAAATTACCGTATGTAATCTGAACAGGCACCACATCTCCGACCTTAAGGTCATTATGGTGAGTAACTGCAATACCACCTCTTGAAATATCAAGTAATGAATCAATTTGAGTATTTTTTGCGAGCTGAACAGGATTTCTGTTGTCCTGAGCACTAAACCTCATATATTGACGTTTGTCAATAGAGTTTACATTATAATCAACTACACGTTGTTTATATGTGTATTTGCCCATATCACGATCAGTGAACGGAGGGATTTCCGGATCATCATCGGAATCTGAATCATTGTCTATATCTGTATCCGTGTCGGTATCTGTATCATTGTCAGTATCTGTATCATCATCATTGTCGTTATCGTTATCATTGTCGCTATCGTTATCATTATCAGTATCATTGTCGACATCCGTATCTGTGTCAGTATCCGTATCTGTATCGATATCCGTATCGGTATCAGTATCTGTGTCGGTGTCAGTATCAGTATCCGTGTCGGTATCTACATCATTATCATTGTCGTTGTCATTATCAACATCAGTATCTGTGTCGGTATCCGTATCGACATCGGTATCGGTATCATTGTCACTATCACTGTCACTGTCGCTATCGTTATCATTGTCAGTATCTGTATCTGTGTCAATATCCGTATCCGTATCTGTGTCTGTATCCGTGTCGGTGTCTGTGTCCGTATCTATATCGGTATCCGTATCGACATCTGTATCCGTGTCAGTATCGGTATCATTATCCGTATCGGTATCATCATCATTATCATTATCGCTATCGTTATCATTGTCGTTGTCGGTATCGTTATCAACGTCAGTATCCGAGTCAGTATCAGTATCAGTGTCTGTGTCTGTGTCGGTATCTGTATCAATGTCGGTATCTGTATCAGTATCTGTGTCAGTGTCTGTATCCGTATCTGTGTCAGTATCTACATCAGTATCTGTGTCGGTATCCGTATCGTTGTCTGTATCGGTATCATCGTCGTTGTCATTATCGTTGTCAACGTCTGTATCCGAGTCAGTATCAGTATCAGTATCAGTATCAGTGTCTGTGTCTGTGTCTGTGTCTGTATCCGTATCAGTATCTGTGTCAGTATCTGTATCCAATGGCGGAACATCAGGATCATCTTTTGGTACTACAAGGTTGTCATCATCCTCTTCAGTACCCTGTTTGTTTCCGTCATTACCACCGTTAACGCCATCGTAGCCTTCATCGCCACCTTGAGAACTGCCGCCATAGTAATAATTACGTTCTTCCTCATTTCTGCCGATTGCTGTAACATCATCAGGACGAACTGCTTTTGCCCTAATTGAAATTGTTCCGCCGTTTGATGTTGTAATTTCTCCTGTGCGGTCATCTTTTACAACAGTAGACGGATTAAATTTATGTCCTGTAGAATTTGCAGGGTTTTCATTCGGGATCTCGCCTCTATTATTACCCATGTTAAAGTAATATCCGCCGGCATAAGCATTATCAGCAACAAGAGTCAAATCCTGTTCTGATGACGGCCTGCCCTGTCCCAGACCATCAATTGTACCATTTTTTATAATAATTGTTGAATCAGCACGATTATTCCAATCTGTACCGAGATCTAAAGATGTAATTTTAACTTTATCCGGATGAATATTGGTATTCGGTCCATAATAATCCTGAGCATAAGTAGGAACTTCTCCGAGATGTTCAATATATATATTTTTACCGCGCGTAGTTAAATTTATATTATCAGCTGCGGTTGTTTCTCTTATATATGTGTCACCAGAAAATTCAGCATTAATACTTCCGTTCCTTGATATAAGCCCGCATACATTAGTATCAAGCTTGTTACCATCTTCAGAATCCAATTCTTTAATATTAATATTATTAATAGCAAGCATATCAACGCCGTATTTAGCGTCAGAAGAATAGTTCAAATTAGAATCAATATTGCCAAACTTTCCTTGAGTCTGTCTAAACGTCAATGCATTATCAGCTTTACCGATATCACCGCTGGAAATTATTGAAATTCCTGCACCTTCAACATTCGGTTTTGTAGAGTCTGAAGAAGCGTTAATAATATCATAAGCTTTTGAACCTTTAACAGAACTGTCAGCAAGAAGTATAACTCTGCCGTCAGCTTTTATCTGGTCAACATTCATATTTTTATCAATACTTGCAAGATTAACCAAAGACTCATTAACAGAACCTGTACTTACAGCATTAACTTTACCGTCAACCGCAATATTAACAGATTTGGTCAAGTCACGTGCATCTGTACCGATACCTGTACATACACCGCCGTCACAAGGCCCGACTTCTTTGCCTATTGCTCCGTTTTCTGCTTTTATATTTAAATCTGCACCATTTGAAGTTGCAATTAAGACATTGCTTACACCGTTATTTAAAAGGTCACCGTTTGTAATCTGTATATTTACATTTGCGTTTGATTCAATATTTTTATCAACAGCAGAACTGCCTAGTTTCATATCAGAATTGCTGTTATTAAATCTCACATTCGCATTTGTGTTGGTATTTTTAACTTTACCCTGAATATCCATGCCACCGGCACCAGAGTTATCAACAAGCAATGATGTACCGTTGGAAGTTACTATACCTGTTGTATTAACAAGTAATTCTCCATTTGTATTTTCTAATTTTAACGCACCATTGTTATTCGTAACATTTCCTGATACGAGCAAACCGCCGTTACCGCTGTTTGTCATTGTCAAATCGCCGGTATTTGTAACATTACCGCTAACCAGTAAGCCGCCTGCACCACTATTATCAGCCAACAAAGTCCCGTTTGTATTTATTACATTTCCGGAAATATCAATACCTTTAGAACCGGTATTCTTTATCTCTATATTACCATTTTTAGCATAGTTTCTAAGTTGCCCTGCGATATTTGTTCCGCCATCTTTACCATAAGATGTAATAACAATACTGCCGTTGTTATTAGCAAAAGAATTTCCAGTACTTACATCACTGTTAACGAGTTTGCTGAATAAATCTTCCGCCTGTCTGTTAGAAAGGATTTTTGTTGTATCATTCACACCGGCAAGAATTGTCGCATTGTTTCCTATATTAACGTCAGCTGCACTTATTTTCACAAAATCACGTGCAAGTACCTGACCGTCAATTTTAACGGCTCCTGTTCCCGGAGCGCTCAATATACTTTCATAATCTTCCGCAATTGATGGAACATTAACACTTCCTTTAAATCTGTCATAAGTACTTTGGTCAGGAGTCATAACAGATAAAGATCCAACGTTTAATACACCTGAAGCTCCTACTACCATTCCGTTCGGGGATACAAAAACTACATGTCCGTCAGTAAATCCGCCATTTTTATTAACTGAGTTTACAATACCGTTAATATTAATAGTATTATCGACCATATTTACAAAGGTAGAAACATCTTTGCCTTCCATGTTAAATATGAGATTGGCAATATCACCAGCACTCAGGTTAAAATTATTATACTTTCTAAATCCTACATCACCGTTAACAGCAGTAGGATCAATATCATACACGCCATTATTTCCAACAACACCGGTAATTTGTGTAGCCGCTACCTGTAAACAAAATGATTGCTGCAAAAAGAAACAAAATGTCAATGCTGATGCTACAACTTTTCTTTTAGCGGATTTAACCTGAATCATGTTTTTATATTCCTTTCAAATTTTCCCTAATCTGATTAGTTTTAACTTCCAGTTTTATTATTTTATCAAGAGCAAAACTCTTTTGCTATTTTTTGTTACAAACATTTAAGTTTATATACAGAAATGCTAAATTATAAAAATATATAAATATTTTATTTTGCTAAATTATTAATAATTGTAAAGATATTCTTTAATTGACAGTTTTTCGTGATAACAGCCAATAACTAGCATAAAATACACACATCAGCATAAGCATTTCAACCAAAGCAGGCAAGTGTATTAATTTATTAAACAAATAATACAAAACAAAAAACGGTACGGACGAAATAGTCATTCTTCCCATTACCGAAGACGGGTAAATAAGTTTAAGCCCCGGCAGTACAATAATTATACTTAACAGAAAATATAAAAAGTTTGCACCTAATGTTGCAATTCCGACACCTACAAGCCCGTACGGCGGTATTAACCAAATATTTAAAACAACCCCGACAATACCGGAGGTCAATTTTATAATAAAATCAATATATGTCTTATTTGCAAGATGGTATTGTAATGTTGTATAGTCTGTTATTGCCATAAAAAATGTACCGAATGCAAAGTAAGGGATTAATTTAAATGCATCCAAAAATTTATCATTTGAAGAAAGCATGCTTACATAATCCGTTGCATACAAAGAAATTACAGTAATAACAGGAAGCGCTATTAAAATATAATAGCCCGTAAATCTTGAAATTATAGGACGAACATCAATTCTTTCTTCATACATATTTATAATTCTAGGTACAGCTGCAACCGTTATAATTGAAAAGATTGTCATAAGCAAAGGTAAAGTCAAACCGTATGCAACACCGACAATACCAACCTGAGAAAATCCATGGATACTGTTCATAATAAATTTATTACTCTGGTTAATAATCCATGCACTCAACGATGTTGCTGCTATAGGAATTCCATATTTTATAATTGGAAAAACAGAACTCCATTCAATCTTTTGAAGCTTAAACCATGATAAAATATTACTTTGATATATCAAAAGCAAATCAATCAAAGAAATTGAAACTCCCATACCTAAAAGCAGCGCAATTGCACCGAGGTGGAAGAACTTAACAAAAAATATCGATAACAGAATTGTTAAAAACTGGTTAATAATTGTTGAAAGCGTAAAAGACATCGACTTTAGCTGTGCTCTTAAAAGTTGGAAAAGCAGCGCTCTTATGGCAACAGGAATTATCAAAACAAGGATTGCAAGAAAATATTTTACTGGAATATGGAAAAAGTCATAAAAATTCTGCCTAAAGGTCAATGCCAAAACAAACATAATAAATATATTTGATATAAGCATCGTAACCAAAGTGGTCAAATACTTTGGCATATCCTGCATCATCTGGTGATGTTTAAAAAATCTTAAGCCGGAAAGTCCGACCCAATCGGAGAATATAATACATAAGAAAGAAAGAACAGCAATTGAAAGGGAATATAAACCATATTGATCAGGCGGCAAAAGGCTTGTATATACCGGAACAATAATTGCATTGCCGAACATGCCGATTATTTTGGACGGCGAATACTTAATCATATCCCTAAAAATAGCTTTTAGCTGTTCTTTTTCAACTTCCTTATTTTCTATAAATTCCATTATTTAATTTATCCCGAAATTATTATAACACAACTATACTATTGTGCCAAATAAGTCATATTCATCAGAACGTTCAATCAAAACATTTTCAATATCTCCCGGGATAACCGGATTTTCAGATGATGCATAAACCAATCCGTCAATTTCGGGGGCATCATGCTGCGAGCGCAGCAGCACAACTCCATCATCCGTATAACCTTCAACTATACAAGATATAGTTTTTCCGATATAAGATTCATTTATTTCTTTTGATATTTTCTGCTGCAATGACATCAGTTTTTTATGACGCTGTTTTTTAATCTTTGCCGGAACCTGCTCCGACATTGCATAAGAAACAGTATTTTTTTCTCTTGAATATTCAAAAACACCCATTTTTTCAAATCTTACACGTTTTACGAATTCATATAATTCATCAAACTGTTCATCTGTTTCTCCGGGATAACCGACGATAAATGCGGTACGGATAGCAACATCAGGAATTTTAGCTCTAATTTTTTTAATCAATTCTTCATAATTCATAACAGGACGGCGCATTGCCTTAAGGATTTCGGCATTACAATGCTGAAGAGGAAGATCAATATATTTAACCACCTTATCTAACCTTGCGATAGTATCAATTAATTCATCTGTAATCTGCGAAGGATAAGCATACATAATTCTAATCCATCCCAAACCGTCTATCTTGTTCAACTCTTCAAGAAGCAGCGACAGTGACTGTTTTCCGTACAAATCTATTCCATAGCTCGTTGTATCTTGAGCAATAAGAACAATTTCCGTTACTCCTTTACCAACAAGCTCTTTTGCTTCCTCTACAATATTTTCAATAGTTCTTGAATGATACTCTCCCCTTAATTGAGGAATAATACAATAACCGCAATGATAGTTGCATCCGTCTGCAATTTTTATATAAGAGCTTGCACCGACAGTAATCTGCTGTCTTTCAATATTTTCAGGATAAATATATTCCGGTTTTTCCGAAACCATTGAAACATACTTTTTATTATTTGCGACGTGATCAACAACTTCCACAATTTCCTTGATATCGGAAGTTCCTATCATTCCAGCAATTTCAGGAATTGCTTTCTTAAGTTCACCTTTGTATTTTTGAGGCAGACAGCCGGTTACAATAACCTTTTTTCCATCCTGAACCATCTGTAAAATAGCCTGTACTGATTCCTTTTCCGCATCATGAATAAAAGAACAGGTATTTATAACTACAATATCGGCATCATTTTCATCCAGAGAAACCTCATATCCTTTTTGCGCAAGAAGTCCAAGCATTAACTCGCTGTCAACTAAATTTTTGGCACACCCGTGGTTTAACAAAGCTATTTTCATAATCTACCTCATATTTATCCGCATTTTATCATAAATAACAAGCTTTTTTCAAGTAAGCACGAGTATATTTCCGAATAGTATTTTATTCATTATTAATTGAATATATATAAAAATTATTATATAATCAAAATCATGGCAGATGAAATTAAACTTGACACAAAAAATTTGTCTAAACAATTAAAATATTTGGCTAACATTGAAGGTCTCAATATGACTCTTCTAAAATATGCCGTAAATGAACTTTTTGATAAAAAAGACAGCGTCAGAAATCTTTATAACAAGCTTAAGCACAAAAGACTGCGTGTCACTGAACTTGCAGAAATTGCAGAGGTTTTAAATTACGAAATTATTTTAAGGAAGAAACCTTAGCTTTAATCCCGTATTTTATCATCTTATTGAGCCAATCCTGCGGAAGTTTGGAAACCAGCTTTGCAAAAAAAGCGTCCCTGCCTACAGTATAAGACGACTTTGGATTTTCCATCCTGTCAATTTTTATTACTAAATCCGTAACTCTGTGAACATTAAGTCCGTTAGTTTCGTTTTTCCTTGCATTTGCAACCATATACTGCATTTCTTTTTCATATTCTTTGCATCTCTCTATTGACTTTTTATTTATTTCAACTGATTTTCCCCACAGAGGAGTTGCAATTACACCTGGTTTCACAGAGACGACTTTAATATTTGACTCAACTGCCAGAGAATTAAAAAGAATATCCAAAGCCCGCTTTGATGCACAATAAGGCGCAACAAACGGAAATATGCCAAAACTTGCCATTGAACTAATGTTAATAACTTTCCCATCCCTCAGCAAAGGCAGAAGCCTCTGGGTTAAATCAAGATGAGAAAATGTATTCACTTCAAACTGTTTTCTTATATCATCAACATCAATTCTATCAATTAAGCCTGCAACAACACATCCTGCAACATTTATAATTGTATCGATTTTATCAGTTTTTGATTTTATATAAGCAGCAGCCTGAGCTATTGACTCTTTTCTTTCCATATTAATATAGAAAGGAATTACATTATCAGAAACGAATTTTAAATCTTCAAGATACTTCTCATTTCTGTAACCGGCAAAAACAATATTATCTTTTGCAAAAGCTTCTAATAAAGTTTTTCCGATACCTGATGTAGTTCCTGTAATAACATAAGTCTTTTTCATTCTTTGTCCTTATTAATCTGTCATATAAGAGTTGAACAACGGTAAGTACAGAGCAAGAGCCAGAGTTAATACGATACTACCGATTACGATAAGCATTATCGGTTCAATCATCTTCGTCATCGTATCAATAATACCGTCAAGCATTTTATCAATATAGGAAGTTGCCTGTAATAACATTTCCCCAAGGTTACCTGATTGTTCACCGGTGGCAATCATAAACAAAATCATTTTCGGCATAACACGTGTTGATCGCAGGGCAATAGATAAATGCTGCCCCTGCTGAACCTTTAATGTTGCTGTTTCAACCTTTGTTTTCAAAGTATGATTTGTCAAAGTCATATTTGCAAGATACAAACACTCAATAATCGGAACACCCGCATCATAAGCAACCTGCATAACTGCAATAAAGTTTGCAAAATTTGAGTATTCAATAAGAGAAGAAAGAAGAGGAACCTTTAAAACATATTCATCAACTTTTCTCTTTGAAGGCTGCCATTTCATTATAAATGTACAAGTTCCGACAATTGAACCGACAATTATAGGGGCAAAAAACCAGTACGTTTTCAAAAATACACCCGCACTCATCAATGTTGCCGTAATCCAGGGAAGTTCTTTCCCCATACCGTCAAACATTTCTTTAAATACAGGGAATACAAACATTAACATAACAAGTACGATAATAATTGCCAAAAGTATAACGAACATAGGATACATCAATGTTCCAATAACCTTACCTCTGATATTTGCTTCTTTTTGTTGAAGTTCCAACAAACGTTGTAATGTTTTTTCCAATTCACCGGAATCTTCACCGGCTTTTACAAGACCGATATAAACCTGTCCAAATTGTTCCGGATACTTAGCAACGGTATCGGCAAAAGTCGCACCTGCCATAATCTGGCGTCTTAATTCCTTAGCAACCTCACGTACTTTTAACTTTGCAGCGTCATTTTCAATAAACATTAATGATTCAATAATAGGGATACCGGCCTGTGCAAGAATTTGAAGCGTTGAGGTAAAATCAATACGATCTTGAAGCCCGAGTTTATGAACCTTGCCGCCCTTAACATCTTTTTTAGCGTTCTTTTCATCTTCCTTGGATTTTTCTTCATAAACCTTGGTCGGAATAAACCCGAGTTTTCTTATGGCTTCTCTTGCCTCCCTTTGGTCAGCAGCATCAACCTTACCTTTAACAATATCTTTATTATTCTTTAGTGCTATATAACTATATATCGTCATAGTATCTCCTATTCATTTACAACCCCGAGAACCCTTACGAATTCATCTATTGTAGTTTCTCCGTTAAGTATATGATTTATACAAGATTGGTGAAGTGTTCTCATACCGTTTTTCACTGCAGATTCTTCAATTTCCAAATCATGTGCACCTCTTGCAATCAACTTTTTAATTTCTTTTGTAATAGTCATAATTTCATATACACCGAGCCTGCCTTTATAACCTGTAAAATCACATTTTGCACAACCTTTTGCTCTATATATAGGTTTTTTCATAAATTCCTGAATTTCACCTTCATTGGCAATAATTTGTCTTGCTTCATCATGTGTTGGAGAATACTGCTCCTTACAATCATCACACAATTTTCTGACCAGACGTTGTGCTATAACTCCGGACAGGGTTGAAGAAACAAGGTAATCTTTCGCGCCCATTTCAATTAAACGGGTAACAGTTGCTGCAGCAGAGTTTGTGTGAACCGTACTCAATACAAGGTGACCTGTTAAGGCTGCAGAAATTGCAATCTCCAGAGTTTCATAGTCACGAATTTCACCTACCAGAATGATATCAGGGTCTTGTCTTAAGATTGCACGCATACATGATGCAAATGTAATACCAGCTTTGGCGTTAATCTGTGACTGGTTAATCCCTTCAAGCTTAATTTCTATCGGGTCTTCAATTGTTGTAATATTTACATCTTCATCATTCAAACTTTTCAGTACAGAATACAGAGTAGTTGTTTTACCGGAACCTGTAGGACCAGATGTAAGAATAATACCGTTCGGGCAGCTGACCATATTCTTAATTTTTGCAATATCTTCATCAGTACCGCCGATAAGTTTAATATTTTTGTCATCAGCGTTCAAGCTTACTGCAGGAGCAAGAATACGGATACAGACCTTTTCCTTTCCGGAAACAGGCAGCGTGTTAATACGGAAGTCATAAGAACCGTTTTTATATTTAATTGAAAAAGTACCGTCCTGCGGACGCCTGTGTTCTGCAATGTTCATTCTTGACAAAACCTTGAAACGGGCGATAACAGATGTTTCAACCTTAGGCGGGATATCAAGAACTTTTTGAAGCATGCCGTCTTTTCTGTATCTGACAATATAACCTGAAAGTCTGGGTTCTATGTGAATATCTGAAACCTTATTGTCAATCGCGTTAGTAATAATCTGATTAACGAACTTTGCGACAGAGCCGGTTGAATCCTTGAGCTGTTTATCAACCATATCTGCAAGCGATTCTTCAACTTCAAAATCTTCAGCTTCGCTCTCAATCTGCTTAATTACCCTTTCAGTTTCTTTTTTCTGTTCACTGAAAAAAGTATTTAATGAGTTTTCAAACTCATAATGAGTCATTAAAAGCTGTTTTGGATTTTGCCCTGTTAAATAAATAATTTCCTTAAGAACGTCAGGCTTTACAGGAGTAACAACACCAAGGATTAAAGTTTTTCCGTCAGAAGATATCGGGATAATTTTATTTGTTTTAATAAAATCCTCAGGCAAAATTTTAATAAACTTTTCCTGAGAAGCAAGCTGTTCCGGAGTAACAAGATCATACCCGGTTTGAAGATGCAGTATTTCTTTTAACTGGTCAAGAGTAATAAAGCCGAGTTTAAATAAAGTAGAACCTATAGGAATTTTTTGGCGTTTACTTTCCGCAAGCGCCTGAAGAAGTTGTACATCATTGATATAACCTTTTTGAACAAGCAGTTCACCTAAGCGAACCTGCTTTGACGTACCATCATCAGAAGTGTCTTTATTAAATTCATCCTTTAAACTTGCAATTAAATCGGATAAATCCTGATCAGGCACCTGAATAAATTTAATCTGCTGCGGATAAAACTCTTTCAGTTTAAGGTTAATAACCTCTTTATCCGAAGCTGAATTAATAGCTACAAACAGGAAATTGTCTTTAACACTAATTGGAACAAATTTATATTGTTCCAATAGTGCGCTGTTTACTTTATGCAGTATCTGCGAATTGATACTGTTTTTTAACCTGCTTAGTAGTTCATTCATTTTATATCAATATTATATTTATAACGTGTCGGCGTTTCCAACCGCATCCTCCGTATCCGTAACTATTTTCGGAGTAATCATTATTATCATCTCGTTTTTAGTTTTTCTTGATGTAGTATCTCTGAACAATAGCCCGATTAACGGAATATCGCCTAAAATAGGCACTTTACCTATTGTCTTCTGTTCTTCTTCCTGGATTAAACCGCCGATTACAAGAGTTTCTCCATCTTTAATTCTTACATTTTTCAAATCAAGGTTTCTTCTTGAAAGCAAAGTTGCTGCAATATAAGTTCCGTTTTCATCTTCTCCCGGAATTTGTTCCAAAATAGTAGCATATTCAGGTTTAATATTCAATGTTACATAACCGTCAGGGCTAATAAAAGGAGTTATTTCCACTTTTATACCGGCGTCTTCACCAATATTATAAGTTCTGGAAGCAACTACACCACCTGTATATGCACTCTGTTCAGTTTCTGTTGTTTCAATATAATCCTGAGTAATATCAATAGTAGAAGCTTCTCCGTTAGTAACCAAAATTTTCGGATTAGCTACAACACGTCCTTTTGAATTTTGTATCAAATAATTAATTGCATATGAAATATTAACAGGACCGCTGAATGGTGTAAGTCTGTTAACAACAGTAGGTGTTTCACTTGTAGTGTCATAAACATCGTATCCGCTTCCTGTTATAAATATCGGATGCATAGGATCTGTTTGAGTTGTTGTACCGCTAAATGTCGCAGAAAAAGTATTACTCATAAATGTCCAACTGTTATGAAGTTCTTTACTGCCGGTTTCATTCATTTCTATAATTGATACTTCAAGATAAGCCTGAGGCTGTTTTTTATCTGTCTGAGTAATAAAATCTTTTATCATTTCAATCTGCTGCTCAGAACCGCCTATAACATTTATAGTCCCGAGCTGAGAATAATAAGCTATAGAAAGGTTTTGCAATCCAAGAGCGGTCATCTCGCCACCGGATTTTCCATCAATTGTACAAGCAACAGTACCGGCATTAAGTTTCATAGAACTTGAGCCACCGCCGCCGGTTGCTCCACCAGCTCCGCCAGCACCACCTGAAGCAGCTGCTGCTCCAGTCATTATACCTGCCGCACCACCTGTTGCTGCACCTGACGGAGCTGGGACTGCAGTTCCAGAAGAAACTCCGCCGCCACCGCCGGTTGCGGGACCACCGCCGGTTGCGGGACCACCCCCGGTTGCTCCTGAAGCAGGCATTAACATATTACAAATCATATCTGCCATCTCTGCAGGAGTTGTATGGTTTACTTTAAATACAGTTGTCTGTGGTTTTTTATCAAATCTATCAACAATTTTACGTGCAATAGCCACATCATTTTTACCGCCGAATATAATCAATTCATTTGTTACAGGATTAGTTGTAACAATTTCAGATGATGAAAGCCCTGATTTATTCATTGCATAAATATTTTTATTTAAAAAGTCAGCCAATGCAGCAGCACTTACATATTTTACAGGGATCATAGTCATATCCTGCTTAGCAAGATTAAACCCGCTTGTTCCGTTAGGAGCGACAATAATAGTATTTCCTTGAACAGCATAGTTCAAATCATTTATTTCCATAACCATATCAAAAGCATCATTCAACGGGACATCTACAAGGTCAAGTGTAACCGTTCCAGATACAGAATTATGAAAAATAATATTCATGCCTGCCTTGTCGGCAAACATTCTCAAAACCTGTTTTACATCAGAATCCCTCAGACTTATGCTTATTGGAATATTCTTATCCGTAAAACTTACATCCCCTTTTAACTTTAAAGAACTAAGGTCCTTATCCTCGTTACGCAGCAATGGTTTGTCAGGCTCGCCATATTGCATAACAGCCGCATCTTCCATTGCTAAAGATGTTAACAAACCATTAGAAAATATAAATGTCGTTAACATAAATCCTGCAATTAATTTTTTCATCATACTATTTTTCATATCTGCTCCTGATTTTTATTTACATTTATTTTTTATTGACAGTATTTTTTCTGCCGCCAAACTTAGTTTCCAGGTTAGAAATTGTGTTGAAGTTAATTCCTTCGCCTGTAAATAATTCACCTACACCTGCTTTATAAACGTTGCTGCCTGACTGAACGGTAACATTATCACGTCCAATTGACAAAACTTTATAACCGTTAATAATATCTCCGGATCTAACAAGATAATCTGAGCCGCTAATATTAAGAATTGCGGAAGGATTTATACTGTCAAACATAATACCGGATACTTTTGTCCCTATAACATCCGTAGCAGTTGAATCTACAACTATAGATTCAGGCGGAGGTAAAAGATCAAAATTTTTCGGTTTTGGTTTCACAACAATTTTTTCGGACTCCGGAAGAAAAGGGTCGGATCTTCCCATATCTTCAACAGACATAGCAACCATAGAATTGTTGTCTTTTAATGCTTCTTGATCAGAAACAATAGCAACATCATCATCTTTTGCTATTGCACCGTTTTCTCCATCATTTCCGACATTCACTTTTTCTTTTTGAATTTGATCCGGAGATGGTATAGCAGTAATATCTTCTACCTGATTATTCTGTGTACAACCGGTAGTATTAAGCATAATTACAGCTAAAAATACGACAACAAGCACAACCCCTATCTTTTTATTCAGGTTCCAAAAATTATCTTTTGCTAATTCTTCGCTAAATCTCTCTATAAAATTCCTACTCACTTGCCACCTATTTCTTTTATATACAGTACAATTATAAATAAATATAATAATTACCGTATCAATTATTTAGTGTATTTAATTCAAAATAAATACACAATTATAACTAATTGTTAGTTTATCATACTTTTTTATTTAGGGCAAAATTTTCAAAAATATTAAGAAAAGTTATTGAAAATTATTTGTAACAGCATAAATATATTCTAGAATTTGATCCAAATAATGCAAATCCGAGTTCCCATCCAAAACAAAATCTGCATATTCCCTGCACGGCTTAACATATTTTTCACCGGCGTGAAGAAGATATTCCCAGTGTTTGCACGCATTTTCTTCATCCTGATTACGCTCTGTTACAGCACGCTTAATAATTCTTTCCCGTCTGATGTCACTTTCCGTTTCTATATATATTTTTACATCAAATACATCTTTAACATCTTTATACATTGTTGCAATTCCTTCAACAACAATAATTTTGTCAGAACAAACTTCAATAGCCTCCGGGATAGATACACCTGTTCCGTTAGGGACATATTTAGGCGCCTTAATATCAAGCCCATGCGAAAGAGCTTCCAAATCATTTTTCAACAAGTCAAGCTGAAAGCTTTCAGGAGCATCAATATCATACCCGTTATCACGCAAATTATCAAAACTTCCGTATTGCTTAATCAAATTCGAAATGTCATTGAAATAGTTATCGGTACTTAAAACGGAAACAGGCATGGAAAGCTGCTCTATAGTATTTTTTATTTCCTTGCAGATAGTTGATTTCCCTGATGCAGATTCTCCTGAAATACCTATCAAAAAGCGTTTTGAAGGATTATTAATCAGACGCTTTGTAAATCTGTTAATAAAAGTCGGATTAACTTCTTTAAAAACCGGATGTTCACACCTTTTATCATAAGCAAGAATTTGTTTAAACTTAGTTTGCAGATAAAACGCAAGAAATTCCCTTCCGGTTTTGGAGTTGAAGTCAGGCTTCAAAATCTTGTCATCAGAATTCAGTTCTTTTTCAATTAACAATTGCATTATATCGTCCATAAAAAGTTATGCAAAATATAATACACAAGAAAAAATTTTTTTGCTAGTTTAATATAAATAAATTTTACATAAGGCATGTTACGGGAAGTAAAACAATCTACTAAAGATACCTTGTTGATACTTTCTTGTACCGACAAGAAAGTATCGCAAAGAAACTCTCGACCGACATTTCGCTCATTAATTAATTGTAACGCTCAACCAAAAACGACTGAACTCGCTAAATTTTTGTCATTGCGGACTTGATCCGCAATCTCATAACCGCTCAAACAACAGTCGTTTTGTTCTTGTTTCGCTAACATTAATTATTCGCTCCATTAATGGTCGAATCTTTTTATTACTCATTGGGTTTGAGGCACTTTTGCCACCCCAAAAGCCACAGTCTGGAAGATCCGCCGGAGGCAAATAAAGTAGGGTTAGTTTGTTTTTAGTTTCCGATAACATGCCTTATGTAAATTCTCAAATTACATATTTGTTATTTTTTTTTCTTGTATTATAATAAATTTATTAAAGGAGAGGGAAAATGGATACATTAACTAAAAATGAAGGATTGATAACAAAAATTATCGGACCTGTTATCGACGTTGAATTTCAACAAGGGGAATTACCTGAAATTTATACTGCATTGCATATTCACAAAGACGACGGCTCCTATGTTGTTGCAGAAGTCCAGCAAATGCTTGGCTCCAACAAAGTAAGAACAGTTGCCATGTCTTCAACTGATGGTCTAAAAAGAGGCATGAAAGTTGTAAACACAAACGAACCTATTAAAATTCCAGTAGGGAAACCAATTTTAGGAAGAATTTTGAATGTAACAGGTGATCCTGTTGACCAGATGGGACCTATTGAAACTGATACTTATCTCCCGATTCACAGAGAATCTCCGAAACTTACCGATCAAAATACAAATATTGAAATTCTTGAAACAGGTATTAAAGCTATCGACCTTTTACAACCTTATCAAAAAGGCGGAAAAATCGGGTTATTCGGCGGTGCCGGTGTAGGTAAAACCGTACTTATTATGGAATTAATCCACAACATCGCAATGGAACATTCCGGTGTATCCGTTTTCGGCGGTGTCGGAGAAAGAACCCGTGAAGGAAACGACCTGTGGAACGAAATGAAAGAATCAGGAGTTATCGATAAAGTTGCTCTTATTTACGGTCAGATGAACGAACCTCCGGGAGCAAGAATGAGGGTAGGTCTGTCTGCACTGACAGCAGCAGAATACTTCAGAGATTTTTCGAAACAGGATGTATTGCTATTTGTTGATAACATTTTCAGATTTACTCAAGCAGGTTCAGAAGTTTCAGCACTTCTTGGACGTATGCCGTCAGCAGTAGGTTATCAGCCTACACTTGCAAACGAAATGGGAGAACTTCAGGAAAGAATTACATCTACAAAAGATGGTTCAATTACATCAGTCCAAGCAATTTACGTACCTGCAGACGACTTGACTGACCCAGCTCCTGCAACAACATTCTCACACCTTGATGCTTCAACCGTATTGTCAAGACAAATTGCATCATTAGGTATTTATCCTGCTGTAGATCCTCTTGAATCTTCTTCAAGAGTTCTTGATCCGAATATTATCGGGGAAGAACACTACAATACAACAAGAAAAGTTCTTGAAATTCTTCAAAAATACAAAGAACTCCAGGATATTATCGCAATTTTAGGTATGGATGAATTGTCTGAAGAAGATAAAGAAACAGTAAACAGAGCAAGAAAAATTCAACGTTTCTTATCTCAGCCGTTCTTTGTAGCAGAACAATTCTCCGGCATTTCGGGAAAATACGTAAAACTTGAAGATACAATCAAAGGCTTCAAAGAAATTATTGAAGGTAAACATAACGACCTGCCGGAACAAGCATTCTATATGGTAGGTACAATTGAAGAAGCCGTTGAAAAAGCAAAAACATTAAAATAGAAGATATGAGGGCAGGAGGGCAGGAAGGCAAACATTTCAGAAACCTTAAGCCCTTTTAGCTTTCAGCTTTCTGAAAGGAATTTTTATGCATTTAAAAATAATCACACAGGAAAGAGTTGTATTTGACGAAGACGTTGATGAAGTTTACACAAAAACAACAGACGGCGAAATAGGTATTTTGAAAAATCACGTTCCTGTAATGGCTGCTCTTGATATCGGAGTTACAAAGGCCGTAAAAAATAACGATTCAAAATACTTTACAACTATGGGCGGAGTTTTTCAATTTAAAGACAATGAAGCTTTAATTTTAACATCAACAGCCGAATGCGGGGATGAAATTGATGTTACACGAGCCAAAGAAGCTTTAAAAAGAGCTAAAGAATTATTAGCCAATAAGGATGCCCAAATTGACGCCAAACGAGCCGAAGCTGCAATGGCAAGAGCAATGGCAAGATTAAAAGCAACTCTCAATTCATAATACGTATGGAAAAGACTTTATACCAAATTTTCAAAACCTTTTTTAAAGTAGGAACTTTACTGCTAGGCGGAGGATATGTAATCCTGCCGCTTTTGCAGTCTGAACTCGTTGACAAAAGAAATTGGATAGATGATGACGAGTTATGTGAATATTATGCACTTGGACAGAGTGTTCCCGGTATTATTGCCGCCAACACAGCTATATTTGTAGGCTACAAACTAAAAAAAACAGCGGGGGCATTTGCAGCAGCTGTTGGAATAACCATGCCAGCATTTATCTCAATAATTATTATCGCAAAGCTAATTGAAGAAATTATAAGACTAAAATTTATACAGAGCATTTTTTGGGGTGTTGGTATCGGGGTTGTAATTCTGGTATTTCTTGCAATCAAGGAAATGTGGAAAAAAAGTATTGTAGATAAATTCACATGCGGGATTTTCTTTTTAATATTTATATTATCAGCATGTTTTAAAGCTCCGCCAGCTATACTCATAATTCTTTCGATATTTATCGGACTCTGGATTGAGTATCAGAAAAAAATTGAACATGGAGAAAGTCAAGAATGATATATTTAAAACTGTTCTTAGAATTTTTCCATATAGGATTGTTTTCATTTGGCGGCGGTTATGCCACATTACCGTTTCTTTATCATATAGCGGATATTCAAAAATGGTATACGACTAAAGAACTTGCGGATATGATAGCCATATCATCGATTACTCCGGGGCCAATCGGTGTAAACGTTGCGACATTTGCAGGATTTAAAACTGCGGGGATTTTAGGATCTCTTATCGCAACAACATCAGTTATCCTTCCGTCTTTTATAATTGTTGTAATTATTTCAAAAGTTTTGGAACAATTTAAACATAACAAATATGTGCGTTCCGTAATTTATACATTAAAACCTGCAGGCTGCGGGCTTTTAGCTGCTGTTGGCGTTGATATGTTTATCAATAATATAAACATTCCTGGAATGATTCTTCTTGCGGGCTTATTCTTCGCAAGTTTAACCGAAAAAAGAGACCCGTTGTTTTATCTCGGTGTATCAGCTCTTGTCGGCTTAATTGCGGGATTTTTTAATTTGACCGGTTAACCATTCTGTACTGCAGCGCCTGCATAAGATGATTTTGAGTAATATCCTGTGAGCCTTCCAAATCTGCAATAGTTCTTGCAAGTTTCAAAATTCTGTCATAGCGCCTGCCGGAAAGCTGATATTTAATTGCCGCGGTTTTTAAAATTTCCATACTCGCTTTATCAAGTTTACAATATTTTTTTATTAATTTGGATGTAAGCTCAGAATTTGTTAAAATACCGTCATCTTTATATCTCTCTGCCTGAATTTTTCGAGCTTTAACAACACGGGCACGTATATCTTTTGAAGATTCAGCTGAAGGCTTTATATTCAAAAGTTCTTCGGCCGTCAGTCTTGGAACTTCAACCTGTAAATCAATTCTATCTAACAGAGGGCCGGAAAGACGCGACTGATAACGATTTATTTGAAATTCAGAACATGAACACTGTTTTTCTTTATCCCCTAAATATCCGCAAGGACAAGGATTCATTGCCCCGAGAAGCATAAATTTAGCAGGATATTTTATAGAATGTTTTGCACGCGCAATAACAATTTCTCCGTCTTCAAGAGGCTGGCGGAGAACCTCTAATACATTTCTCGGAAACTCAACCATTTCATCAAGAAATAACACACCCCTGTGAGCTAAAGTAATTTCACCGGGCTTTGGATTTGAACCGCCGCCTATTATACCGTTTGCAGACGCCGTATGATGAACTGCCCTAAAAGGTCTTTTCGTCATCAAAGGTTCATCGGAAGGTAAAAGTCCGGCTATACTGTAGATTTTAGTTAACTCCAGAGCTTCTTTAAGCTCCAGAGGCGGTAAAATTGATGCAAAACATTTTGCCATAAGGGTTTTACCCGAGCCCGGGGAACCTGTCATTAACATATTATGTCCGCCTGCTGCTGCAATTTCTAAAGCTCTTTTGGCTTTTTGTTGGCCTTTTACATCTTTAAAATCATAAAGATAATCTTCTGCCGATTTTTCGGTTAAATACTCTGCGATATTGACAGTTACGGGCTTTATAGGATTGTCGGTAAAATGATTTACAACATCTCCGAGATATCCTGCAGGGAAAATATTTACATCATCTCCCGCAAGAGCCGCTTCACAGGCATTTATGGAAGGAACAAAAATATTTTTTACTCCCGCATCTTTCAAACCGAGAACAAGAGGTAAAACACCTGTCACTCCGCGCAATTCTCCATCAAGGGAAAGTTCACCGATAAAGGCACAGCCCTTGATTTTCCCCTCATCAATAATACCTTCTTCAACTAACAATCCGACAGCTATCGGAAGGTCAAAATTAGAACCCTCTTTTTTTAAATCAGCAGGCGCAAGGTTTATTACAACTTTTTTGGCAGGGAAAGTAAATCCTGAATTTTTTATGGCTGAGCGAACTCTGTCACGGGCTTCATTTATTGCGGTGTCCGGAAGCCCTACAATTGAAAACCCGGGAAGTCCGTTTAAAACATCCGTTTCCACAGAAACTTTATATGCATTAAGACCTATTACAGTTGCGGTTGTAACTTTGTTTACCATAAGTTAATATTAATATAAAACAGATTCCGAAACAAGTTTGGAATGACAGTATTTTTTTATTGTATAATTATCTTATGAATATTTTAGCTATCAACTTTGGCGGAATAGGTGATGAAATATTTTTTCTGCCTGCCCTTATATCATTAAAAAAAGAATTTCCAAACTCAAAAATAACTCTTGCACTTGAGCCGAGAAGCAAAAGTGTTAAGGATTTAACAGATATTATTGATGATTTATTCCTTATTGATGTTAAAGGGAAAAATAAATATACAGAACTTTTAAAACTTGTATATCTCGCTCGCAAAGGGGATTTTGACCTTGTAGTTTCATCAGGCGGCAACAAGTTAATCAGTATCCTTTTGACACTAACGGGAATTAAAAAGAGATACGGCTATGATACAGGGGAGTTAAGCCGAATTTTGCTTACAAAAGCTGTTCCTCTAAATAAAAATCAGTACGCCTGTGCAATGTATCACGACCTTGTAACACCGATTACAAACAATAAAACATACCTGCCTGAAATTAATGTCGAAACTCAGGAAAAAATTACGAACTCCGTTTTAATTCACCCCGGGGTAAGCAAAATGAGCATACAAAAAGGAATGGTTAAAACAATTACTGCGGAAATATGGGCGCAAACCGTTGATTTACTTATTGAGAAAGGCAAACACGTTATCTTAGCCGGCGGGCCCGATGATAAGGAAGTAATAGAAACAATTCTTTCACGCATCACTCTTCACTCTTCACTCTTCACAAACTATTACGGTAAAACAAAAAGTTTAAGAGATTTAGCTGTTTTAATTGGCAAGGCTGAAAAATTTATATGCTCAGATTCTGCCCCTTTGCATGTTGCTGTTGCCATGGGAACAAAAACTTATGTAATTTTCGGGCCGACAGATGACAAAAAATTAATTCCGCAATCAGAAAATGTTATACCAATCAAAGCTAATGACAAATGTCCTATAAAACCGTGCCTCTGGGAACACAGACAGACGACCTGCGATAAACTTGACTGTTTAAAGATTTCAGCTGAAGATATTGTAAGTAAAATATTAAATTAAATTCCGACACTCAAACCCGCACAAAGGTTTATTGACTGTCCTGTTATTCCCTTTGCATCTTCTGAAATTAAATATTTACAAAGTTTTGCCACTTCTTCAGGTTTTACGAAACGTTTTTGAGGGATTGTGTCAATAATTTCATCTTTTGAAAACTCGCTATCCTCAATAGAATTCAATCCTAATTCCGTTTCAACCCACCCCGGATTTATTGTATTTACTGTAATATTATATTCGGCAAGCTCTAACGCCAGTGCTTTTGTCAAACCTATCAACCCTGATTTAGACGAAGAATAAATACTTGCATAAGCTTCACCCATTACGCCTGATATTGACCCGATATTTATAATTTTTCCCCATTTTTGCCTTTTCATATTTGGAATTGCCCTGGAGATAAGGTATGCAGGAGCTATCAAATTTGTTTGATAAAGCCTTTGAATGTCAGCAATATTCATAGTTTCCAGACCGGCATAAATATATTCACCCGCATTATTTACAAGTACATCAATGTTTTTATCTTCAATAAACTTTGCAAGATTATTTATATCCTTTGATAAATCACAAATACAAAAACCTTTAGCATTACATGCCGCCAGCGCCTGTTCGTTTCTTCCGGTTACAAAAACCTCTCCAACGCTTTGAAGTTCTGAGGCAATTACGTTTCCTATACCTTTTGATGCTCCTGTTACAAGTATATTCATTGTCTGTACTCCTTTAAAAAGCTTTGCGTAATATATGATGCCATAAATATTCCTGCACAGCTTGCCACAAACGGAGTTGATGACGGGGTAATTTTTGTAAACTCAATATTTTCACCCGAATTTGTTACGATTTTTTCGGTTGATGAAATTCTTTCCTGAACAAAAGGTTTTTCCCTGCTCGCAACAACGGTAATCCCCTTTTCAATCCCGCGTTTTTTCAACTGATATATTATATTTGAAACAAAAGGCGCATTCTTATCCTCAATTTCTGAAATATCAGAGATGTAAAGTTTTGCCGGGTCAATTCTGTTACCCGCCCCCATAGAACTTATTACAGGGATATTTGAATTCACACAGGTTTCAAGCAATTCTATCTTTGAACGCATAGTGTCAATTGCATCAGCAGCATAGTCAATATTTGATAAATCCAAATTCCCGTTATAAAAATCATTAACAACATGTAATTTTATATCAGGATTTATGTCCTTTAACCTCTGCTCAAAAAGTTTTGTTTTGCTTTGTCCGACGGTAGAATTCAGAGCAATAAGCTGTCGGTTTATATTTGTTTTAGAAACCGTATCAAAATCAATTATTGTTAACTCACCGACTCCTGCTCTTGCAAGAGCTTCAGCACAAAAACCGCCGACACCGCCAAGGCCGAAAACTGCAACATGCTTAAAAGAGAGAAGTTTTTGATTTTCTTCTCCCCAGAAAAGTTCATTGCGTGAAAAAATATTTTCCATTTCAACCCTCACCCGAATTTCTAACTTTCGCACAGCTTAAGTTGAAATTCAACCCTCTCCCGAATAGGGCGAGGGACAAAAATTATTCTATTTGATAATCCCAAAACCAATAAGGAATGTGCAAATTAAAAATATTGCAGAAACTATTCCCGTAAGCTTATTTAAGCCTTTTTCAGCACTTTTTTGGGAAGCAAAAACATGAGAGGCTCCGCCCATGCCCGCAATGCCGTCGCCTTTCGGTGAATGCAATAATATCAATACAATTAGCAGCAAAGCTGAAATTATTTGTACGGCCCAAACTATATTAACTAACATTTATTTTTTCTCCTTGTTTTTTGAAATAAAATGAGCTCTTTTAGAGTTAAGCTTAATATTTTCAAAAGTATAAAGCCTTGCAGGTCGTTTTGAAGAAGATTTTGTATATTCGTTCAACTCAATCAAGCCTTCGGTAGCAAGCGCTTTCTTTCTGAAATTCCGCTTATCAAGCTTCTTGCCCATAATCAATTCATAAGCTTTTTGCATTTCTGTTAAAGTAAATTTTTCATTCAAAAGCTGATAAGCTACAGGGCAAAGTTCTAATCTTTCACGGGTTCTTTTCAGAGAATATTCAATAATTTCTTTGTGGTCAAATGCGAGCGGCGGGAGGTCGGAAATTTTGTGCCAACCCAGTTCCGGCGTTGTAACGACTTTGATATCTTCTGCACGTACCAGAGCGAAATAAGCACAGGTTATAACCCTTGCATTAGGGTGTCTAAGAGGATCCCCGAATGTATAAAGCTGCTCAAGATAAATATTATCAACATTTGTACGTTCTTTTAATATTCTTAATGCTGCCTGATCAAGATTTTCAGAGAGTCTCACATAACCGCCGGGTATTGCCCATTTATCTTTGAACGGTTCATTTGTTCTTTTAACAAGCAGTACATGGAGCGCATTATTTTTCATAGTTACAATAACTACGTCCACCGTAATTTCATGTGTTTTGGTTTCGTTAAAAATCATATTATCTCTACCCTTAGCTTAATAATATAATAAAAATATAATTTTACATTAGTTAACGGTTGATTTTTATTAACAAAATTTAACATGAAACATTTTTTTATCAAATATTAAGAAAGAAAATACTTTATATATTTAAGGGGAATAAAAAATACGGGGAAAAATGGGATTTTATCATCACGTACATAATCATAATATATTTATTAACAGGCCGTTTATGCCCTGCGGTTTCAGACCTTTCTGGGGCGGCTGCAGATGGAACGCGTTTAACTCCGGCTTTAATTTTGGAATGTTTACATCCCTGTTTAATTTTTCTATGCCAAGATATCAGTTCCAGCCGTTTTTTGTACCTTTTTTACCCTCTTACACTCCGAGTGTACAATTCACTCCTCCGACTTATCCTGCAGCATTGCAAATGCCTGCACAAAGTCTGTTTAATCCGCTTGAATGGAAGCCTGATTTAACAGTGCCATCCTTTGATTCAAACAACTTTTTTAATTTTTCTATTAATCCGACATCTTTAAATACAGGCAATAATCAACATAAAAAAGTAATACCAAAATCTGAAATCGTTAATCTTGCCTGCAAAAAAGCAGACCAATACGGAGTTGATAGACGTCTTGTACTTGCAATAATTGATACAGAATCAGGTTTTAATCCGAATGCAGAATCATCAGCCGGAGCAAAAGGGCTAATGCAGCTAATGCCTGGAACAGCTTCTTCGCTCGGCGTTAAAAACCCGTTTGATCCTGAACAAAATTTAGACGGCGGAGTAAGATTTATTAAACAAATGCTTGACAGATATAACGGAGATGTAAAACTCGCTCTTGCAGCTTACAACGCAGGTCCCGGAAATGTAGACAAATACAATGGAATTCCTCCGTTTAAAGAAACAAAAAATTATGTAGATAAAATTTATAATAATTATAAAAATTATACCGTTGCTTAAACAAACTAAATAATCCATTGATGTTGTCAAATGTTTAATGTATGTTCATGAAATATATTAAATATTTGCGGAAAGGTGCAACAATGGATAAGGGATATATTGAAAACGGATTTATTGTCGATGTTTCAAACGCTAACAAGACTTCCGAAATAATTTATGAGCTTAGCAGAATTTTAGACTTGCCTGATGCCCAGAGTAAAAAAGTCTGCCTTAAATTGGGCTCTGTTAATTTGACCTCTACAGAACTTACAAGTATTAAAGCTCTTGTAGAATCTATGAATTCAGAAATTGAATTTATCAGCACAAGTTCAAATGAAACGGTAAAATCTGCCGAAGATCTTAATATTAAAGTTTCTGTTCTGGAAAATAAAGTCCCGACTCCAGAATTTAATGCAGATCAGGAAAAAGTAAATAAAGAACTTGAAAAAGCTCTGGATAAAATTTTCGGGGATGAAAGCTCTGAAATCAAAACTTTTGCACAGGAAGAAGATATCAAAAAATTAAAAGAAGAAGTTCCGTCAGAAGATATTGAAAAAATTGCGAACATCAAACCCGAAACAATTAACCCTGAAAATCAGATGGAAACTATTGATAATTCAACTTCCGAAAATGTTGAAGATATTAAATCATCAGCCGAAAATATTGAAAGTGAACTGGAAAATTTCAATAATCAGCTTGAAAATGCCAACAAAATTGAAGGAGATGAACTGGAAGATGTAGATTTCAATCTTGATGATTTGAGAAAATCTTTAAGAGAAACTGAAAAACTTCCGACCCTTTACATTCAAAGGACATTACGCTCCGGCCAGAGCATAACTTCTGACGGTAATATTGTAATTATCGGGGATGTAAATCCCGGATCCGAAATTATTGCCAAAGGTGATATTACTGTTTGGGGAATTTTAGGCGGGATTGCTCATGCAGGTTCCGAAGGAAACCAGTATGCAAAAATACGTGCTTTAAAAATGAATGCTATACAATTAAGAATTGCAGATGTTTTTGCAAGACGTCCGGATAATATAAATATTCCGTATATTCAAAAAACAGATACATTCATTCCGGAAGAAGCCTGCATTAGGAAAAAACAAATTATTATACATAAAATACATGAATCATAAAAGGAGAAATAATGAGCGGTAGAGTTATCGTAATAACGTCCGGAAAAGGCGGAGTCGGAAAAACTACTACTAATGCCAATATAGGAACAGCTCTTGCAAGAGCCGGCAAAAAAGTAGTAATGATTGATACCGACTTAGGTTTGAGAAATTTGGATCTTTTGCTCGGATTAGAAAACAGAATTGTTTACACTATAGTAGATGTTGTTGAAGAACGCTGCAAATTAAAACAGGCACTGGTAAAAGATAAGAAAAATCCTAACCTCTGTCTTCTTGCTGCTGCCCAAACACGTGACAAATCAGCTGTAACCGAAGAACAATTAAAAGATATATGCGAAAAATTGAAAAAAGATTTTGATTTTATTCTTGTTGACTGCCCCGCAGGTATTGAACAGGGTTTTCAAAATGCAGTTGCAGGTGCTTCCGAAGCTATAGTAGTTACAACACCGGAGATGTCAGCAGTCCGCGATGCCGATAGAATTATAGGTCTTTTGGAAGCAAAAGAAGAAATCAAATCTTACAAACTATTACTAAACAGAGTACGTCCTAACCTTATCAAATCAAACGATATGATGAGCGTAGATGACGTTGTGGAAATACTTTCCGCTGATTTAATCGGAATAATTCCGGAAGATACAGGGATTATTACATCTACAAACAAAGGCGAACCTATTGTTAACGATGAAAAATCACTTGCCGGTAAAGCTTACAATAACGTTGCAAGAAGAATTATCGGCGAAGATGTCCCGTTTTTAAATTTGGAAGAACCTCAAGGCGTAATGGCTAAAATTAAAAAGTTCTTCTCCGGCTTAACAGGAAAGGAGAAGTAGGATGATTTTAGCAAATTTATATAACAAAGTTTTAGGTTTTTTCCGCCAGACAGAAAAAGAAGCCGAAGAATCTTCAAAAGACACCGCCCGCAACAGATTGCGTGTTGTTCTTATGCAGGACAGGACAAATCTTACACCAGAACTTATGGAGCGCATGCGCAAAGAACTCGTTGAACTTCTTTCAAAATACGTAGAAATGGATAAAGAAGCTCTTGAACTTAATCTTGAGCAAGACGGAGAGCAGGTTGCGCTGATGCTTTCAATTCCGGTTATCAGAGCTAAGGACGAAGACGAAATTAAAGCTGCACTTGAAGCAGATGAAAAAGAAGAAGAGTCATCTGAGGATGAAGAAGATGAAGAAGAAGAAACCGAAACTGGTTCCGAAGATGACGAAGATTTAGATGATAATTCAGAAGATAAAGACAATTCTGAAGAAAAATCCGAAGACTCCGATGAGGTCAAAGATTCAGATAAAAAAGAATAAATTTTAATGAAAAGCAAAACAAAAAACATAATGCCATATTTTTATATGGCATTATGTTTTTTGTTTTATTTTATAAATATATTCAATAAGATTTATTCAAAAATTTACCGCTGTAAATCAACGTTAACAAATCTAAACATTTTTTAAATATCACTGTTGACAGCCCGTTTTGTTTGTTTTACCATTGGTATGCTTGGAATAATGTATTTACAAAATCCGAAATATTTGTTGAATAGCACATTTCAAGCAGTGTATTACAATAACAAAAAGAAAAAGGAATACAAATGGCAACTACACAAAGACAAAGAATCAGAGTTTGTTTGAAAGCTTATGATCACAAATTAATCGACGTATCTTCAGACAAAATCGTAGAAACAGCAAAAAGAACAGATGCTAAAGTAGCAGGCCCTATTCCTTTACCTACCAAAAGACGTATATATTGCGTTTTGCGTTCACCCCACGTTGATAAAAAATCCCGTGAACATTTTGAAATGAGAACACACAAGCGTATTATTGATATATACGAACCTACTCAACAAACTGTTGAAGAATTAGGAAGATTAGACCTTCCTGCAGGTGTTGATATTGAAGTTAAACTTTAATTTTAACCTGACAGGTAAACACTTGAAAATTAAATAAGCATTATGCATGTAATGTGAACTACAACCGAACAGGGATAAAAACAAAGGTCAGTCTTTGATAAAACCCCGGGTCGGAACAGCAAAAAAGCTGTAGAGGTGTAAGTCCTCAAAAAATTAGGTAAAGAAGTAGCGCTCGCAAGAGAAACGAATTTTGGCTAGTGTGCCGTGTGGCGGAAGCCGCCCAACACGACCTAACGAGAAACTTGATGCAACGAAATAAATTTGTAAAATTTATGGAGTGAATTGAAAAGTTTTGAGTTGCCAATAATTCGGGAAAGAAAGGATAAATATGACACTAGGTGTAATAGGAAAGAAACTAGGAATGACACAAATCTTTGATGAACAAGGTTTGGCAATTCCCGTAACTGTAATTAAAGTTGACCCGATTGTTGTTACTCAGGTAAAAACAGTTGAAACAGACGGCTACAACGCTATCCAAGTCGGTACTGTTGCTGCAAAAGAAAAACACTTAACAAAAGCAGAAATCGGCCACTTTAAGAAAAATAATCTTGAAAACTTCAGACACCTTCAGGAATTCAGAGTAGACAATCCTGAAGCATACAAAGTAGGTGACAAAATCGAATTATCAGTTCTTGATAATGTAGAAAAAGTTGATGTAACAGGAAAATCAATAGGTAAAGGTTTCCAAGGTACAGTAAAAAGATGGAACTTCTCAAGAGGACCTATGGGTCACGGTTCTAAAAACCACAGAGAACCTGGTTCTATCGGTGCAGGTACAACTCCTTCACGTGTTATCAAAGGTAAAAGAATGGCCGGCAATATGGGAAATGAAAGAGTTACTATCACTAAATTGAAATTAGTTAAAGTTGATGCGGCAAACAATCTGGTATTAATCAAAGGTTCAGTACCGGGATGTGAAGGCAGACTTGTAACAATAGTTCCGACAAGAACTAAATGGAACTAGCGGATTTTGCGTAGGGTGCCGTGTGAGTGCGAAGCACGAACCCAACCCGAAGTAGTGAGGACAAAAGCGAATGTCAGTAAAACGGAATGAGCGGCTTGTCCGAGTAAAGCAATAATCCAAGATAAAAACAGAATAAGTTTTAAAAATCCTGACTTGCCATATAAAACCAAGCGATACTACGGAAAGGGGTAAGCAGTAAAAGATAAGTATAAAGGAAAAACAAAAATGTCAAAAGAAATATTAAGTACAAACGGAGAAAAATTAGGCGAAATTACATTGAACGAAAACGTATTCGGTGTAGAACCTAATATTCATGTAATGCACTTAGCATTAAGAAGACAATTAAACAATGCTCGTCAGGGTTCAGCTTGTGCTAAAACAAGAGCAGAAGTATCCGGCGGTGGCAAAAAACCTTGGAAACAAAAAGGTACAGGCAGAGCAAGAGCAGGTTCTCTTCGTTCACCATTGTTTGCAGGCGGCGGCGTAATCTTTGGACCAAAACCGAGAAGCTACGCATTCAATATGCCTCAGAAAGCAAGACAATTGGCTATCAAATCTGCATTGTCTGCAAGAAGCGAACAAATGATTGTTGTTAAAGACTTCTCTGCAATCACTGAACCTAAAACAAAATTAATGGTTAGTGCTTTGAAATCTTTAAATGTTACAGGTAAAGTTTTAATCGTTGCTGATATTAAAGCTGAAGAAAACAAAAATCTTGAACTTTCAGCAAGAAATATCCCGAGCGTAAAAATTATTTTACCTTCAAACCTCAATGTAAAAGATTTACTGGAAGCTGATTCTGTTGTAATTACTGAATCTGCTGTTAAAGATATAACAGAAAAGTTAAGCTAATGTAGCCGAAGAAATGAGGCGTACAGAAGCTTAATCTCGAACTTGTTTCGGGACCTCATTCAAAAATTATAAAGGAAAAAATAATGAGTAAAGCAAGAACAAATACAGAAAAATTATATGATGTAATCAAAAAACCTATCATCACTGAAAAGTCAGTAGGTGCTACAACTTTAGGACAATACACTTTTGAAGTTGTAAAAGATGCAACAAAAGTTGAAATTGCCCAGGCAGTAGAATTAGCTTTTCCTGGTAGAAAGGTTAAAAAAGTAAGAACAGTTTATATGCCTTCTCACGAAAAAAGAATGGGATATAAATTCGGAAGAACAGATTCTTCCAAAAAAGCCATCGTAACAATCGAAGGCGACCCGATTGAAGAATTAATCGGTGCTTAACGGATTTTGGCTAGTGTGCCGTGTAAGCACGAGTGAGCATAAAATGATTATGCGAACGAAGAAAGCGAACCCAGCACGTCTCAATGAGAAATTTGATGAAACTGAATAAATAAAAAAATTTATACAGTGGAATGAAAAATTTCAAGTTGCCGATAATCCAAGATAATTAAAAAGGGGCGAAAGGCACAAGTCCCGTAACAGTACAAAGCCAAAGGAGAAAATAAAAATGGCAATCAGAAAAATAAATCCGACATCTCCCGGACAAAGAGGGATGACAAAAAGTGATTATCAGGAAATCACTTGCACAACTCCTGAAAAATCATTGTTAAAATCATTGAAAAAAACAGCAGGAAGAAATAATACAGGTAGAATTACATGCCGTCACAAAGGCGGCGGTGTAAAAAGAGCATACCGTATCATAGACTTTAAACGTGAAAAATTCGGCGTACCCGCAACAGTTAAAACTATTGAATACGATCCGAACAGAAACGTTAGAATTTCTTTAGTATATTACGCAGACGGTGAAAAAAGATATATCTTGACACCGGAAGGACTTAATGTAGGCGACGTAATTGTTTCAGGTCCGGATGCACCTGTTCAGACAGGTAATGCATTGCCTCTTGAATTAATTCCGTTAGGTACAATAGTTCACAATATTGAACTTACCCCGGGACGTGGCGGTGTTATGGTTAGATCTGCCGGAAACGCTGCACAAGTTATGGCTAAAGAAGGCAATTACGTAACAATTAAACTTCCATCTTCAGAAATGAGAATGGTAAGAAAAGAATGTATGGCTACAATCGGTACATTAGGCAACGCAGAATTCAAAAACCTTTCAATAGGTAAAGCAGGAAGAAAACGTTACTTAGGTATCAGACCTACAGTTCGCGGTGTTACAATGAACCCATGCGATCACCCGCACGGTGGTGGTGAAGGTAAAACAGGTCCCGGCGGACACCCGAAAACACCTTGGGGTAAACCAGCTCTTGGTTATAAGACAAGAAAAATCGGAAAAGCTTCTGATAAATTAATTGTTAGAAGAAGAAAGAAATAGCGCGAGCGAGCTGAGGGCGTACGGAGTCGCGTAGACGACAACGGGAGCCCCGTTAAAAGCGAGCGAGCAAGAAGCCAAAACAAACCAAAACACAAAAGGAGAATAAATTAATGGCACGTTCATTAAAAAAAGGTCCATACGTAGAAGAAGCTCTACAAAATAAAATTACTAAAATGAATGCAAACTCTGAAAAGAAAGTAATTAAGACTTGGTCCAGAGCATCTATGATTGTACCTGACATGTTAGGACACACCATCGCTGTTCACAACGGGAAAACTCACGTTCCCGTATATGTAACAGAACAGATGATAGGTCACAAATTAGGCGAGTTTGCACCTACAAGATTATTCAAAGGACACGCAGGCTCAGACAAAACTGCAAAAAGAAAATAAGTAGTGCTACGCACACAATTTTAGAAGGAAAAAAACAATGGAAGCTAAAGCAAGACAAACAGATATTAAAATGACAGCAAGAAAACTTCGCAGAGTAATCAACGAAGTTAGAGGTAAATCTGTCGTTGAAGCTCAGGATATGTTGCGTTTCATGCCTTATTTTGCAGCAAGAGTGGTTGAAAAAAACCTTAAAGCTGCTGTTGCAAATGCACAGGAAAAATATGGCGTAGGTGCTGAATCATTAAAAGTTTCAGAAATCTTCGCTGATGAAAGCGTTACATACAAAAGAGCCAGAACAAGAGCGCAAGGTCGTATGTACAAAAGACTTAAACGCACTTCTCATTTGACTTTAAAAGTAAGTGACATCACTAAAAAGTAGTAGTAATAACAAAAGGTAAATAAAATGGGACAGAAAACACATCCAAAAGGATTTAGAATCGGTATAATCCAGCCCTGGGTAAGCACATGGTTTGCTAAGGTAAAAGATTATAGCGCATTCGTTGCAGAAGATGCAAAAATCAGAAAATTTATTAAGAAAAAACTTTATACAGCAGGCATTTCTAAGATTTTAATCTCAAGAAAAGCTCAAAATACAACCGTAACTGTTGTAACTGCTAAACCCGGTATAGTTGTTGGCAGAGGCGGGCAAGGTATTGAAGATTTGAAAAAAGAAGTTTCAAAATATATCGGCAAACCTGTCGTAATCAATGTTGTAGAAGTTGCAAGAATTGATGCAGATGCACAGCTTGTAGCAGAAGCAATTGCCCAGCAATTAGAAAAACGTGTAGCTTTCAGACGTGCAATGAAACAAGCAATGCAGCGTACAATGAGAGCCGGCGCTCAGGGTATTAAAGTTATGGTATCAGGGCGTTTAGGCGGAGCAGAAATCGCTCGTTCAGAATGGGCTAAAGAAGGAAGAATTCCTCTTCAAACACTTCGTGCTGACGTAGATTACGGATTCACTGAAGCTGATACTATTATGGGTAAAATCGGTGTTAAGGTATGGATTTTCAAAGGCGATTTAATGCCGGGCGAAAAAGCAGACCAGAACATCAAAGCTAAAAGCGGCAAAGAAGGCTCCGACAAAGGCGGCAGACGTCCAAGACGCAGAGCCATCGAAGCTGAATAGTAAGAAAATAAAGTAAATGGAGTAAATAAAAATGTTACAGCCTAAAAAAACTAAATACCGCAAAATGATGAAAGGCAGAATGAAAGGCACAGAAACTAGAGGAACAAAACTAGAATTTGGCGGATATGCCCTTCAAGCTGTTGAACCGGGCTGGATTACCAGCAGACAAATCGAGGCTGCACGTCGTGCAATGACTCGTGAAATCAAACGTGGCGGTAACGTTTGGATTAAAATATTCCCGGATAAACCGATTACTGCAAAACCTGCAGAAACTCGTATGGGTTCAGGTAAAGGTAACTTGGAATACTGGGTAGCAGTTGTTAAACCGAACAGAATTCTATTTGAACTTGACTATTTCGACAGAAATGTTGCTGTTCACGCATTAGAATTGGCTGCTCAAAAACTGCCTATTAAAGTAAAAGTAGTAGAAAAAGCTAAGTTAGAAGCGTAATAACGCTCAAAACTATAAGGAAAATAAAAGATGAAACTAAATGAAATGCGCGAAAAATCAGTTGAAGAGCTGCAAAGTGCAATAGTTGATTGGAAGAAAGATTTGTTTAACTACAAATTACAACTTTCAACTCACAAATTAGAAAACACAGCGTTGATTTCTAAAACAAAAAGACTTATAGCTCAAGCAAAAACTGTATTACGTGAGAAGGCTAATGCATAATCTTATGCAAAATTAAGGAGAAAAAACAAAATGCCTAAGAAAGAAAAACAAGGTGTTGTAATCAGTAATAAAATGGACAAAACAATTGTTGTAAAAGTCGCAGATTACGAACCACACCCGAAATACAAAAAGATTATAGAATCAAATAAACACTATAAAGCTCATGATGAAGGCAATGTTTGCAATGAAGGCGATACTGTAAGAATCGTTGAATCTAGACCTATCTCAGGCGGCAAACGTTGGACATTAGCAGAAGTAGTAGAAAAAGCAAGATAGTAAAATATCTTAGAGTCAACATTACCATAGCGTAATGAGAGGACTAAAAAGTAAACATTCTTTAAAAAAATAAAGGAAAAGAAAAATGATACAACAAGAAACCAGATTAGAAGTAGCAGATAACACAGGTGCAAAAGAACTTTTGTGTATACGCGTTATGGGAAGCTCTAACAAAAAATTTGCGGCAGTAGGCGATGAAATCGTTGCCGCAGTAAAAGATGCTAACCCGAATATGCCTGTAAAAAAATCTGAAGTTGTAAGAGCTGTTGTAGTTAGAACAAAAGCTGATATCAAGCGTGCAGACGGATCTGTTATCAGATTTGATGAAAATGCGGCAGTAATTATCAACAAAGACGGCAATCCGCGCGGAACACGTGTTTTTGGGCCTGTTGCCCGTGAATTAAGAGACAAAGGATATATGAAAATAGTTTCTTTGGCTCCGGAAGTTATTTAGCGTGAGCGAGCGGAAGGCGAAGGCTTGAATACGGAATAAATGAAATTTATGTAGTATTCAACCGCAGACCTGCTAAACGCGAGCGAACAAGATTAAAAAATCCTCATAACAAACAACAAAAGGAATATAAAAAATGACTAAGAAAAAATTGCATGTAAAAAATACTGACAGAGTAATGATTATTGCAGGCAAGGATAAAGGAAAAGCCGGAAACATTAAAAAAGTAAATGTTTCTGAAGGTACTGTAACTGTTGAAGGCTTAAATATGGTTACAAAAGCTCAAAAACCTCAGCCTATGGCAGGTATCCAGGGCGGATTAATCAAAATAGAAGCTCCTGTTGATGCTTCAAATGTTATGGTTATCTGTCCAGCTTGCGACAAACCGACAAGGATCAAACATGAAGTCGTTGACGGCAAAAAAGTTCGTGTTTGTAAAAAATGTGGTGAACAATTAGATGCTAAATTATAATTCGTGTTATAATTTCAGTATCACAGAATTAAGGAAATTAAGAAAATGACAACTAAAACCAAAAACTTAAAAGCTAAATATCAAGAAGAAGTAGTTCCTGCATTAAAGGAAAAATTTGGCTATAAAAATATCAACCAGATTCCAAAACTTCATAAAATTGTTTTGAATATGGGTGTTGGCGAAGCTTCTCACAACTCTAAAATTGCAGAAGCAATCGAAGCTCAATTAACTAAAATTGCAGGCCAAAAATGCGTAGTTACTAAAGCTAAAAAATCAATCGCATCATACAAGTTAAGAGAAGGAATGCCTGTTGGTGCAATGGTTACATTACGCGGAGAAAGAATGTATGACTTCTTACAAAAACTTATCTGCGTAGTTCTTCCACGTATCCGTGACTTTAGAGGGGTAAGCCCGAAAAGTTTTGACGGCCGCGGAAACTATACATTAGGCTTAAAAGAACAAGCATTATTCCCGGAAATCACTTATGAAGAAGTTGATTTAGTTAAAGGTATGAACGTATCAGTAATCACAACTGCTGAAACTGATGATGAAGCAAGAGAATTATTAAGATTACTCGGTATGCCTTTCAAAGGGATGAACAAATAAGTGAGCGTAGCCGCTCCATCCGCCACTTAGATTTTACATAAATCTTTGAGGTAATGACTAAATAAGGAGCGTAGCCGCTCCACCCAAAATCAGGGTTTTATTACAAGAAAAAATAAAAAAAGGAGAAATTCATGGCTAAAAAAGCGATGATAAACAAAGAACTAAGACGCGAAAAACTTGTTGCAGCCGGTAAATACCCTGCAGTAAGACTTCATAACAGATGCAGTATCTGCGGAAGACCTCACGGTTACCACAGAGATTTCGGCCTTTGCAGAATTTGTTTAAGAAAAATGGCTCACGAAGGTTTACTTCCGGGCGTTACAAAAGCAAGCTGGTAGGAACGTAGCCGTTCCATCCGACACACAGGTTTTGTATATAAACTTGTAAAATCTTCTAAGCTAAAAAAGGAGCGTAGCAATTCCACCAGCACTTAAATTTATAAATAAAAACCAAAGGACCGAGGGATGCGGTCTTTTTTGGTTTTTATTTTAAGCTGTATATATTTTTAAGCTAACTTAGAGAAATTTTGTCCTACTTTTTTCATACTTTCTTCAAAGTTTTTGTCTTCAGCATCAGGAAGTTCCAGAACAATATCTAATTTCGCATTAGGATTTTTATTATAATCATTTAGGTAAAAATCTTTTAATTGTTTATATACTTTTTCACCATCTTTTGCTTTTGTTGTCCAAAAACCAACTAAATTATCTCTTTTCAAACAAGCATCTTGACTTGGCATTGTTTGGTTTGCATTCATAGAGTACTTCCCAGTAAAATTCAAAGATGACATAGTATTTAGACTCATAATAAATAATCCTTTCTATAACACACATTACACAATTTTCTTAAGTAAAATGAATATTTGAAATTGCTTTTATTATAAGTCTATATTAACTGATTGTAACAAATTTATATAATTATATTCTCGCTATTGTAAAATAATGATTTTTATAATAATATATTAGTACAGTTCCAGACTGCTGAAACACGCTTTTTTATAAAGCAACAATTAATTCAGTAAGTGGTGTAATAGTTAAAAAGGATACTGCCTATAACTGTGGGTAAGTCCTCGAAAGGAAATGATTTATGTCAATGACAGATCCGATAGCAGATATGCTAACTAGAATTAGAAACGCTAATATGGTATCTCACCCGTCAGTTTCTATGCCGTCTTCTAAATTGAAAGTTCAATTAGCTAAATTATTAAAAGAAGAAGGTTACATTACTGACTACAGCGTAAAAGACGAAGGCAAATTCAAAGTTTTGGAAATTATTCTAAAATATGATGCTAAAAATAAACCTATCATCACTAAATTAGAAAGAATTTCTAAACCTGGTTTGAGAAACTACAGCAAAGCTAAAAATCTTCCGAAAGTTTTGGGAGGTATGGGTATTGCTATCGTTTCTACAAGCAAAGGGCTTTTAACTGACAGAAAAGCCAGAAAAGAAAATCTTGGCGGAGAAGTTCTCTGCTACGTATATTAGAACGTAGCGCGAGTGAGCTGAGGGCGACGGCTTTGCAGTGTCGGCTGGCGTGAGCAAGACGAGCAGGCAAAGACTAGACCCGTTAAAAGCGAACGAGCAAGAACCGTTCCATCCACCACTTAGGTTTTGTATAAATCTTCGAGGTAATAACTAAAGAAGGAACGTAGCCATTCAATTTTAAGTTTAAGTTCAATTGGTAGAAAAGCTTAAACGTTGTACACAATATACCCAAAGGAGAAAATTAAAATGTCACGTATTGGAAAAAAACCTATAGAAATTCCGCAAGGAGTTGAAGTTAAAATAGAAGGTCATACAGTTACTGTTAAAGGCCCTCACGGAACTGAAGTTGTAGAAGTTCGCCCGGAAATTGAAGTGAAAGTTGAAGATAATCACATCGTACTTTCTAAAATCGGCGTATCAAGAGAAACAGACGCTTTATACGGTCTTTCAAGAACTTTAGTTGCTAACGCTGTTCACGGTGTTAAAGAACAGTTTGAAAAAAGATTAGAAATTCAGGGTGTTGGTTACCGTGCAAACATGGAAGGCAAAAACTTAAACTTAGCTTTAGGTTATTCCCATCCTGTTATTGTTGAACCGCCTGAAGGAATTACAATTTCTGTTGAAGCTAACACAAAAATTTCAGTAAAAGGCTCTAACAAACAAACTGTAGGTGATGTTGCAGCATTTATCAGATCTAAACGTCCTCCTGAAGTTTACAAAGGAAAAGGTGTTAGATATGAAGGCGAACACATCAGACGTAAAGCCGGTAAAGCAGGGAAGAAATAAGTAACATGAAAGTTTCTTTTTCAGGCATTTATGATATACGCTATCCGTACGGTACAAATCCTCAGGAGATAAAAAAAGATTATAATGAGGTTAAAAACTATGTTAACCAAACATACAATGCTAACGGCAAATACAGTGTTATAAATGTTGACTGGAAAGATTATTTCAATACTCAAAAAACTTCAAAAAAACTTGCCGACAACGGCATAAGAATAGCAGCCAACATTGATAATCCATATATTTTGTCAGATATATTTAATTTTCTAGATAGAAAAAGGAATCAAAATCTAGTTCAACAATATGTTGATAAATCAAAAGTTGAGCTGATAATAGATACAAAAGTATAAAATATAGCCCGTATAAACCCTTGAAATGGTTCTTCAAGAAGGTTTGGGTACAAGAAAGGAAAATAAAATGATTAAACAAGAAGCCAGAAAACCAAAAGTTCAAAAAAGACACAGAACTATAAGAGTTAAATTGTCAGGAACGGCTGAATTTCCGAGATTGGCAGTTTACAGAAGCACAAAACACATTTACGCACAGTTAATTGATGACGTAAACCATGTAACTTTAGCATCTGCTTCTTCCAATGACAAAGATTTAAAATCGAAATTGTCACACGGCGGAAATATTGAAGCTGCAAAAGTTGTAGGCGAAGCTATAGCTCAAAAAGCTAAAAAAGCAGGAATTGAATGCGTAGTATTTGACCGCGGAGGTTTCTTATACCACGGTCGTGTAGCTGCTTTGGCTGATGCTGCAAGAGAAGCAGGCTTGATGTTCTAGGAGCACGCTGCTCTAACCCAAAAAATAAAAAAAGACAGATTTTGTATGAAATCTGTCTTTTTTTTAATACTTAAAAAATAATTAATTATTTCAGGTTTTCAAATTTTTTATATTATCATATATAGTAGGAGATACTGAAATATGGAATATAAAGATTACTATGATATATTGGGTGTAAAACGTGATGCAACAGAAGCCGAGATTAAATCAGCCTACAGAAAACTTGCGCGAAAATATCACCCGGATGTTAATAAAACTAAAGAAGCCGAGAGTAAATTTAAAGATATTAATGAAGCTTATGAAGTTTTAGGAGATAAACAAAAACGTGAAAGGTATGACAGTTTAGGCTCTAACTGGCAGGGCGGTCAAAGTTGGACTCCGCCTCCGGGCTTTGAACAGTACGGTTTTGGCGGCGGTCAGGGTGGAAACTACCAGAGTTTCAGTTTTAACGGCGAAGATTTAGGCGGTTTCTCAGACTTTTTCAGTTCATTATTCGGGGATATGATGGGCAGCGGCGCAAGAACCCAACGTATGAACTTTGGCGGCTTTGATTTCGGCGGGGCGCAACAACAAAGAACAACTTCACGCAGAAGAACTACCGGACAGACCTCAAAATCAGAAGATCTTGATATCACAATGACTTTAAATGTCACTGTTAAGGATATTTTTGAGCAAAAACCAATAACTGTAAAGTTTAACAATATGGAACGCTGCACAAAATGTTCGGGTAACGGCGGTTATTGCAGTGAATGCGGCGGTACAGGCTTTAAATCAGAACCAAAATCTATAAAAGTTAAACTTCCGCCAAATATTACAGAAGGCCAGAAGGTCAGAATTAAAGGCGAAGGGAAATCTGATTCTTACGGCAGAAAAGGCGATTTATACCTTATAGTTAATATAAAAGATAAAGAATATGAGGTTAACGGCTCTGACTTAACTAAAGAAATAGAAATTACACCGCCTGAGGCAGTACTCGGGACAAAAAAAGAAATAGATACGCTGCATGGTAAAATAAGTATTAAGATTCCCCCCAGAACATCTTCCGGCCAATCTTTAAGATTAAAAGGGCTTGGATTACCTCAAAAAGGCGGCGGATACGGAAATTTAAATGCAAAAATTAAAATCGTAATACCGAAAAACTTATCGGATAAACAAATTGAACTTTACAAAAAAATTGCAGAGTTATAAAACTAAACAAAAACATTGACAATATCCCTCAATATATGCACAATATACATATACAAATTGGGGGATATTTTAAATGACAAAAGAAACTTTTTTACATGACAAACATATCGCACTGGGAGCCAAAATGGTTGACTTTGCGGGGTGGGAAATGCCTGTACAGTATACATCAATCATTGAAGAACACAAAAATGTCCGCGACAATGTCGGTCTGTTTGATGTTTCTCATATGGGAGAAGTATTTGTTTCGGGGAAAGATTCCGTTGAATTTCTTAATAAAATTGTTCCTCAAGATATTTCCAAACTTAACTATGAAAAAGCTGTTTACTGTCAATTAACAAATAAAAGAGGCGGTCTTATCGATGATTTGATTATATACAAACTCGGAATTTTAGAATATCTTGTAATCTGTAACGCCTCACGAATTGATGAGGATTTAAACTGGATGGTAAGAAACAGCAAGGAATTTGATGTAAAAATAGATAACCAGTCCCATAATTATTCACTTCTTGCCGTACAGGGGCCTAAAGCCGACGGCTTAATGCGTAAACTCGGCATGACAAATCAACAGGAATCTTTTACTATTAAACCTGATAAAGTTGGGGGGATTAAGGTTCTTGTATCGCGTACAGGATACACGGGCGAGGACGGTTATGAAATTCTCGTTGAAAACAAACATTCCGAATATCTGTGGGATAAAATTCTTGAAGATGGTAAGAATTTCGGGATTAAACCAATAGGCCTCGGAGCCCGCGATACATTGAGATTAGAAGCAGCATTACACCTGTACGGCAACGATTTGGATGAAAATACAACGCCTGTTGAAGCAGGTTTAAGCTGGTCAATCCCCAAAGATAAAAAAGAATATTATAATGGCAAAGAAATTATAGAAGAACAGTTAAAAAACGGCGGGAAAAAGAAACTTGTCGGGTTGAAGATGCTTGACAGATCAATTGCACGCCACGAATATGAAGTTTATTACAATGGTGAAAAAGCCGGTATAATTACAAGCGGCGCACCTTCCCCGACACTGGGAGAAAATATTGCTCTTGCCTATGTAAATAATAATAAAGAAATTTGCACAGGAACAATTGTTCAAGTTATGATAAGAGAGAAATTACATGATGCAGAAATTATAAAAAAACCTTTTATTCAGAAAAGAAACAGAGTTAAGTTATAAAGAAATGGAGAATTAAATGATTATGCCCGAAAATCTATTATGTTCTAAATCACATGAATATTTATCAGACAACGGTGATAATACATTCACCATAGGATTAACGGATTATGCAGTCGAACAGCTTGGCGACATAGTATTTTTGGAACTGCCTGATGCCGGAAGTGAATTCAAAAAAGGCGAAACTTTCGCAACTGTAGAATCTGTTAAAGCAGCATCTGAAATTTATATGCCTATCAGCGGTAAAATTATTGAAGTCAACAATAATGCTGTCGAAACTCCTGAAATTTTAAATGAGGACAGCTTTGAAAAAGGATGGCTTGTTAAAATTGAAGCTACAGGCAATGTAGAAACAGAAGAAGCTGATTTATTGGAATACGAAGATTATAAAGAAGAATTGGAATAACAAATGAAAAATTTTTTAGTACATAATGATGAAGTAAAGCGTGAAATGCTTGACAGTATAGGAATTTCAAATATAGAGGACTTATTTAAAGAAATTCCCGAACAAGCACGCATGGCTGAAATGAAACTAGAACCTGCCATTAGCGAAATGGATGTACAAAAACGTATTAAAGCTCTTGCAAAAAAAAATAATACGGATTTTACAACATTTCTTGGAGCGGGAGTATATAACAAATTTATTCCTGCCTGCATTTCACAGGTTGCTGGCAGATTTGAATTTTTGACAGCATACACGCCATACCAGCCGGAAATTTCGCAAGGTACGCTTCAAGTTATGTACGAATTCCAAACAATGATATGCCGTTTAACGGGAATGGATGTTTCCAACGCAACTGTGTATGACGGCGCAACAGCCTGTGCAGAAGCAATTTTGATGTCCGTAAGAATATCTAAAAAAGACAAAGTGCTTGTATCTAGTAAACTTAATCCCGAATATATCAATGTAATCAAAACTTACTGCTGGGCAAGCAATATTCAAGTCAATATGTTCAATGAAATCCCTGAAAATACGTCAGATTTTGCCTGTATAATGGTGCAAAATCCTGATTTTTACGGAGAAATTACACAAACACCGGCAGTTGATACATTATTAATTGTTTGTACAAATATATCAGCGCTTGCACTTATTGAGCCGCCATGCAACGCAGATATTGTTGTCGGGGACATACAAACATTAGGGCTGCCTATGTCCTATGGCGGGCCGTATGCAGGTTTTATAGCCTGCAAAGAAAAATATTTACGCCAAATTCCCGGACGTCTTGCAGGCAGAACTGTTGATGCAGAAGGCAATCCTGCATACTGTTTAACTATTCAAACCAGAGAACAACACATAAAACGGGAAAAAGCCACAAGCAACATTTGTTCAAATCAGGCTTTAATGGGCTTATGTGCGACTTTATATCTCACAGTTATGGGAGAAAAAGGTTTTAAACAGGCATCATATCTGTCAGCAAAAATGGCTCACAAACTGTCAGAAAAACTTGCACAAAAAGGTATAAAAACTCTAAATAAACAGTTTTTTAACGAATTTGTTATCCAAGTAAAAGATGCAGAGAAAACTCTTTCAAAGCTTAAAGAAAATAATATTATAGGCGGATTAAAACTTGATAACAACAAAATACTTGTAGCTGCAACAGAAATGATTACAGACGAAGATATAGAAAAATATTCAAACTGCCTTTAAGCCTGCTTAAATGAATTATAAAAAACTGAAAACACCTTTTTAGGAGCTTCAAATTTCTTAAGCGAACAACCCTTTATAAAATACATGTTTTCATCAGTTTCAATCATTAAATCAATTCTTTTTTTTGAGCTTTTCCAAGAATTTAGAAAATCAGCAACTTCATCATCCGGATTATCAGCTTTTACTTCAATTAAACCACTAGATTGCGTAACGGTAGGACGTTTAACCTCTTTTTCGTCAATATATACCGTTGTAAAATTTTGTTTAGTTTCCGGCGGATTATCAATTTTTGCCTTAAATGATAAATTTGAATCCAATTCTGTAATTGTAACGTCCTGCATAATAAAATCCTATTTTTTAATATCCTTATGTTGCTTTTTCTAGTTGCACAACAGTCTGTACTACCTGAAATTAACTTAAGTGGTCTTTTCTTTTTTGCCTACTTTTTGCAACAAAAAACAAAAAAATATTTTAGAGTGTTGCTTTCTTTTTGGTTACTTTTTTTTGTGCTAAAGAAAAAGTAACTGGGCGATACGTGACTCGAACACGTGACCCTCACAACGTCAATGTGATGCGCTACCAACTGCGCTAATCGCCCGTATTTTAAATGTGCAGTAAAAACTTTCAGTTTTTACGCGATGCGCTACCCCTCTCACAAAACAATTATCAATTGTTTTGCTCGGCAGAGTGCTAATCGCCCGTAAATTAATTGTAGCACAAAAATTTAAAAATGCATAGCATCAACTTGTTTTAAAATAGTTTGAATATCTTTTAGCAGTTCGCTTTCCATAAATAACAATTCTTGCTTGTTACAGTCATCATTTTCATATTTCATTTTAGCAAGTTTTGTTATAACAACTTTGTTAAAAGATAAAAATTCGGAACAATGTTCTATAATGTCAACTGCTCTGTAAGGCACCGGTCTGTCATGAAGCCTTAAAACAGCTCTGAACATAACAACAAGTGTCTTTATAACATTATTTAGAACTTTTTTCATTTCTCTATCTGAGCGAATATTCATTAAGAAATTATTTTTATATTTTAAAAGAAGATTTTTAATCTCTGATTCGCATTCCAGACGTAAAAAATATTTATTTATATTGATTGACGGAACAAGGTCTTCTCCGTACAAAAGGCGGTAATTATCTTTCATATCAGAGTATTCAATAGTGTATACGTCGAACGAAGAATACCATTCATCTCTGTTCATAATTACAGGGACAGGATTTTTTGCCTTAACCCATTTTTGAACAGGTTTTGATATCGCATACAAATTCTCAGCAGTTAGCTGATTGGTAACAATCATAAGATTGAGATTATTTTTAGCATCCTCAACATTAGCCTGCGAACCGAAAGCAAAAACAGATACTAAATTGTCACCTAAATTAAATTTTAAATCTTCTAAAAATTTATCCAAATTCTTCATTTTTTGCCCTTTCTGTCGATATCCGTTGCAATTTTTAATATATTTTTGTCAGTCGCTGCGCTTTTGGTTTTTATTTCTGAAATTTTTTAGAATTTCCTCTTGCGCTTGCTACCGTTTTTTTACCCTTTCCGCCCTAAAGCCAGTTTACCAGCTTCCTGAACAACCGCTTCCGCCAAAGCCTCCGCCTCCGCCAAAACCGCCGAAACTGCTAGAATTAAATCTTCTGCGGCGTGGTGAACATAACGCTCCTAATATAACTATAGGCCAAGCCCACCAAGGAATATCACCGCCGCTGCTTTTCGAACCGGAAGATGAAGGCGATAATGCAGGCGGACAGACACCTTGCTTCTTGATTTTAACACCTTCAGCCTGAGCAACGGTTTGAGCCAAACGATAAGTACCTCTCCTTATACCCGTTTCATAGCTATTTTGCTTATAATAGGGCAGAATATCATTATTCATTATATTTTCAAGAGTACTGACTGGAATTTTATCTTCTAATCCCAACCCTTGTTCAATACGCATTTTCCGCTCATTTAAAGCCGTCAAATATACCATGCCGTTATTTTTACCTACAGCACCCAACTTGTATGAACGCCCTATATCAATTGCAACTTCTTCAACAGTTCTTCCGTTTAAAGAAGGGAGTGTAACTACAACAAGATCTGCACCCGATTTTTTTTGCAAATCCCATAAAGTCATATTTAAATCATTTTCGACCTCATCTGACAACAAATTTGCTTCATCAGCAATAAATCCGTTAAATTTTAGTGTAATATCAGCACTCACCTGTAAAGGTAAAAACACCAAAAGAAATAATACCAATAACCAACTTTTCTTAAACATACAAAAATTATATCAGTATATAAAAATTATGTCAATAGTCGATAAAAACAAATATAAAAAAGGCGACACCCAGATTCGAACTGGGGGATAAGAGCTTTGCAGGCTCCTGCCTTACCACTTGGCCATGTCGCCTTAACGTTACTTTATAATAAAAAAGACATACTAAAAAGTCAAGATAATCATTATAAATAAAATATAATATCTTACAAAAAGGAGCCGTTTAAAACGACTCCTTTTTAACTTTCAGCTGAATTATAATTATTTCTTAGTCGGGTAGTAATCTCTTACAATACCTTCGTAAGCATCTTTGTAAATAGCCTTGATATCTTCCATCAACGGATAAGCCGGGTTAGCACCTGTACATTGATCGTCAAATGCCAATTCAACCATTTCATCCAACTTAGCGTTAAAGTCTGCTTCTTTTACGCCAAAGTCTTTGATAGAATTCGGAAGATTTACAGCTTTCATCAATTTGTCGATTGCCTGAATTAACAATTCAACTTTTTCATCGTCATTCTTTCCGCCTAAACCAAGTTCATCAGCAATTTGAGCATATTTTGCTTTTGCATTCGGGAATTTGTATTGCGGGAAGATACATTGTTTTTTCGGACAATCTACAGCATTGTATTTGATTACCTGTCTGATTAACAATGCGTTTGCAACACCGTGAGGTACGTTAAACATAGCACCGAGTTTGTGAGCCATTGAGTGGCACAATCCTAAGAATGCGTTTGCAAATGCCATACCTGCAATTGTTGCTGCATAGTGCATTTTTTCTCTTGCAATTGGATCGTTTGCACCTTCAGACCATGATCTTTCAAGGTATCTGAATACAAGTTTTGCAGCTTCCAGTGCATTTGAATTTGTGAAGTTTGTAGCCATAGAAGATACATAAGCTTCAATTGAGTGAACTAATGCATCTATACCTGATGCTGCCGTTAATCCTTTTGGCATACCGTCAACAAAGTTCGGGTCAATGATTGCCATGTTAGGAGTTAAAGCATAATCAGCAATAGCATATTTTACGTGAGTTTCATCATCAGTGATGATTGCAAACGGTGTAACTTCAGAACCGGTACCTGAAGTTGTAGGAATTGCAACCATTGTTGCTTTTTTACCTAATTCAGGGATACGGCAGATTCTCTTTCTGATATCCATAAATCTCATTGAGATATCTTCAAATACTGTATCAGGCTGTTCATACATTAACCACATAATCTTAGCAGCATCCATCGGAGAACCGCCGCCGAGCGATATAATTATATCAGGTTCGTAAGGTCTGATAATTTCCATAGCCTGATTAATTGTAGACAATGTAGGATCCGGTTTAACATCAAAGAAGATTTGATGATCAATACCAACTTCGTCCAATACGTTAACAATATGATCTACTGCACCTGAATTGAACAAAAATCTGTCAGTTACAATAAAGGCACGTTTCTTGCCTTGGAGTTCACGAAGTGCCAGATCAACTGCACCTCTTTTGAAGTAAACTTTTGGCGGAACTTTAAACCAGAGCATGTTTTCTCTCCTTTCTGCAACTGTTTTGTAGTTTAATAAGTTTTCAACGCCGATATTACCTGATATTGCGTTTTTACCCCATGAACCGCAGCCAAGAGATAATGACGGTTCAAGCTTAAAGTTGTATAAATCACCAATACCGCCTTGAGCAGATGGAGAGTTAATCAATACACGGCAAGCAGGCATTTTTTCTGAGAATTTGTCAATTCTTTCCTGATGTCGGGTATCTGTGTAAAGGTCTGCAGAGTGACCTGCACCACCTTTAGATACAAGTTCGTAAGCCATTTCTGTAGCATCTTCAAAGTCTTTTGCTTTATACATTGTCAAAATCGGGGACAATTTTTCTCTTGAGAATGGATCTTCCCAATCTACGGAAGGTCTTTCTGCTAAAAGAATTTTTGAAGTTTCTGGAACACTGAAACCTGCAAGTTCTGCTATTTTGTGAGCAGGCTGACCTACGATTGCCGGATGAGCAGTTCCGCGTTTTGGATCAATAAACGGCAGTGCAATCATTTTCTTTTCATCTGCAGGAGTTAAAAGATAAGCACCTCTGTAAATGAATTCTTTTTTAACTTCTTCATAAACTTTGTCAACAACGATTACAGATTGTTCAGAAGCACAAATCATACCGTTATCAAATGTTTTTGACATAAGTATTGAAGATACAGCCATTTTAATATCGGCTGTTTCATCGATAACTGCAGAAGCATTACCGGGGCCTACACCCAATGCAGGGTTGCCTGAAGAATAAGCTGCTTTAACCATTCCCGGGCCGCCTGTTGCTAAAATACATGAAATAGATTCATGTTTCATCAACTGGTTAGACAATTCAATAGACGGAACATCAATCCAGCCGATAATATCTTCCGGAGCACCAGCTTTAACTGCAGCTTCCAAAACTACTTTTGCAGCTTCAATCGTGCATTTTGTTGCTCTCGGGTGAGGTGAAAAGATTATTGCGTTTCTTGTTTTTAATGCAATCAAAGATTTAAATATTGCAGTAGAAGTCGGGTTTGTTGTAGGAACAATACCTGCAATAACTCCTAAAGGTTCGGCAACAATTTTAATACCATTAGTTTTGTCTTCTTTGATAATACCGCAAGTTTTAGCATTTTTGTGTTTGTTATAGATGTATTCTGATGCGAAGTGGTTTTTAATAATTTTATCTTCTAATACACCCATACCTGTTTCTTCAACAGCCATTCTTGCAAGAGGTATACGAGCTTTATCAGCGGCAGTAGCTGCAGCCTTAAAGATTGCATCGACCTGCTCTTGAGAATAATTTGAATAAATCTTTTGAGCCTTCTTAACTCTTTCAATTAACAATTCTAATTGTTCAGCGGTTTCTACTTTACTTGAATCGCTTTTTAAAGCTTTTTCAAGGTTTTCAACCGTTTTTTTGCTTTTTGTAGTCATAGTTTTGTATCTCCTTGTGCTCAGCACATTTTATAAAATATAATTTTTATTCGTGATTTATTTCACAATTACATTATAAAACAATAAACAATAAAAAGCAAGTGTATTTTTTACAATCTTTATACAAATTTAATATTTTCATAAAGAATATTATCGGAAACTAAACAATCTGCTAAAGATACCTTGTTGGTCCTTTCTTGTGCCGACAAGAAAGGACCGCAAAGAAACTCCCGGCTTTCACTCCGTTCACTAATCAATTGTAATTGCTCAACCTAAGGTGAGCAAACTCACTATCATTCAGACAATGCTCACCTCGTTATTGTTTCGCAAACATTGATTGTTCACTCCGCTAACAGCCGAATTATTTGTTCTATTGCGACGATAGCGGAATGAACAATAATCTCAGGCGAAGCAGATGACAAAGGCGTGTATTGTTTGAGTGTAACGAGTTTACACGCCTTATAGCTGAGCCTTTAGAGATTATTAGTGAATGAAGCGTGTTCGCTGGTTTACGTCGCTTTTCCATAAAAGCGACCGCTGTGCGCGTAGCACCCGCCGGAGGCAAAGAAAGTATGTTAGGTTGTTTTTAGTTTCCGATAATATTCTTTATGTAAAATATATTTACAAGAACTAAATAATATAATATATTTATATTATGAATATGTTTCAAAAAATCATCTACTTTTTCTTACAAATGCAGGAAAAAGCGCTTGCAAAAAAGCTTGACAGGCATTTGAAATCCTCAAGTTCAAATTCCACTTCAAAAACCGTACTTTCTACCGGCGTTACTATGACTTTGAGCTCAGAAACAGAAAAAAATAAAGAACTTGTTAAAAAAAATGTGTCTGATATTGTAAAAGGCTGTAACAATGACCCCGCAAAACTTTTAGCATATATTGAAAGCAAAGGGACTAAAGTTATAAGGCTAGACAACGCAGACAAACTCCTGTCCGTTATAAAAGAAGAAGAAGGACTTGTGACAGAACTCCAAGGGATTGAAGCATTTTACATTAATTTAATTACTCATTCCGGCTTCTCTTTTAAATCAAAACCCATGTTCATTATGCGCAACGGAAATATAGATCCTTACTATATGGCTCATCAGTTTTATAAATGGTATGCGCTTGAAATGAAACTGCCGGGTTATGATTTTGTTTCCCAGAAACTTTTTAAAATATATTTAAACTCTGATGAGGCAATACTTTCTAATCTTAATCTGGACGAAATGACAGGTTTGAAAGAAGCAATTAACCGCGACCAGGAAGCCACAAATTTTGCCCTTGAAATTGCAAAAGCAAAAGAAGGCTCCAAAAATGTTCTTGATAAGATGAAAAACGACGGCGGAGCAAATATTTAAAAGGACAGTTAAACTGTCCTTTAAGTTGTCGTAAAACGGAAATCTTCACTCCAGGTCTTGAAGCCGCCTTCCAAAAGCATGACAGGATAGCCGTAATCCGCAAGAATTAAACACGCTTCAACCCCAAGATGACACTGCTGATTATAGCAATAAACTACAGTTGTTTCATCTTTGGAAAATTTATCTGTGTTATTTTCCAATTCATCTTTTGGGACGGACACAGCTCCAGGAATATGAGAAATATCATAATCCTCTTTCCTTCTTACATCCAAAAGCTTTACTTTCCCTTCATCCATAAGTGTTTTTAGTTCAACAGGCCCCAATGTAAAAGCCAGAATTTTCGAAAAATAACAACGGGCTTTTTCAGAGTCAAACCGTATTTCTTTAATTTTTTCGTTCATAAATGAATATCCTTTCTATGTTTCCACAGAAAGGATAAATCAGTTTATTAAATTATTACTTAGCAACATGTATATAATCAATAAAGTAAGTTTTACGGGGTAACTGCGACAAGAACTATCCTAAAAAAGATATATGTTTAGGACTTTTGCTTGCTCTGTCGTAGCTGGGTGAAAATAGTATATTATAAGTCTTGCGAAGTTTAGCGCCTAAAGCGTTAAACAGATTCGGATTTTGTACCATATCCGCTTTTTGAGTACGATTTAAATCATTCTCAAAATTGATTTTCGCGTTGGGGTTTTGCAGTGATAAAATTGCTAAGCTTGGCGTTATATTATTCAAATTACCTTCGCCAAAAGTAATTGTTTTTATTGTATTAAATTTTACTGGATTTACTGTTATCATTTTAGCCCTCCTCTCGTGAGGTTTTTATTAAGTGTTTAATTAACACTTCATCTAACACTTTTAATATAAACTATAAAAAACATTTTGTCAACCCCTGTTATAAAGTTTTATTAAGATGTCTCAAAACACCAATATATCAAGTTTTTTCAAATAAGTGCAGAATGTACACTTATTTAATTCACAATATATTTTGTACAATGATTTTTTAAAAAAGCATGCCCTGATTTCTTTAAATTTTAGATTAGCCAACCGGACTTTTATAATTAATCAGGTGGGTAATTGTAAAAATAACACTTATTCTGTTAAATATATTCATAAATCTTTTTCATACTTCCAGCTATTCTTAATTCCAACAGGGAGCTATTTTGCTCCCGTTTTTTTTTAATAAAAAAACAAATACCCGCTTTTTGTAAGCCAGGCATTTGTTAATTATTATAATATTCCCCTTATTTTATGTTCTAAACATCAGGCAAGTCGCCTTTTACATCTGCAGCTTCTTCACAATCAAGATTGAATGCTTTATGAAGAGCTTTTACAGCAGCCGAGGATTGATTTTTATCAACAAGACAGCTGATTTTAATTTCACTTGTTGAAATCATTCTTATATTTATACCTTGTTCGGCAAGAGTTTCAAACATAGCAGAGGCAACACCAGGTCTGTCAATCATCCCCGCTCCAACTATAGATACTTTTGCAATATTTTCATCGACCTCTATATCGCCTGTTGCACCGATTTCTTCCTTTAAAACTTTCAGTGTTTCAACTGTTTTATTTAAATCGGTTTTATCTATAGTAAAAGCAATATCATTTGTATTAGAAACTTTACGTGCATAAGACTGAATAATCATATCTACAGAAATATTTTCCTGCGCGAGTTTGCTGAATAATTTTGCAGCAACACCGGGCTTATCAGGAACATCGCAAACAACAATTCTTGCCTGGGACAAATCTTGCGCAATACCTGCGACAGGGTTATTTAATTCCATTTTATCAACTCCTAATATTAAAGTACCTAAATTGTCGAGTTTAAAACTGCTTCTTACTCTTAGGGGAACATTATTAAGTTTCGCGGTTTCAACACTCCGCGGATGTAATACATTTGCTCCGGCATGAGCTAATTCAAGCATTTCCTCATAAGAAATTTCTTTCAATTTTGAAGCATGCGGAACTACTCTCGGATCGGTAGTATAAACACCTTCTACATCAGTATAAATATCGCATCTTTCGGCGTTCAAGGCAGCAGCTAGAGCTACAGCAGAAGTATCTGAGCCGCCTCTGCCGAGCGTTGTAATTTCGCCGTTTTCCGTTACACCCTGAAATCCTGCTATAACAATAATTTTACCTTCTTTTAAATTTTGTTTTAATTTATCAGTTTTAATATCTAAAATTCTTGCTTTTGAATGAATATTTTCAGTCAAAATTCCAACCTGCATAGCGTTGTAGCTGACAGCATCATATCCTTGTGCTTGAATTGCCATTGCAAGAAGCGCAATTGACACACCTTCTCCTGTAGATAGAAGCATGTCCATTTCCCTTTCCGAAGGATTTGGAGATAAATCTTTAGCCATCTTAACAAGGTAATCCGTTGTATGTCCCATAGCGGAAACCACTACAACAACATCATTTCCATTTTCTTTTTCCCTTATTACTATTTTGGCTACATTTTTAATTTTTTCTGTGTCTGCAACCGAGGTTCCGCCGAATTTTTGAACAATAATTTTTCTCAAGGTTTATTCTCTTTCTGAACTGTCTTGCAAAAGCTTTTCCAATTCTGCTTTTTGCTCAGGGTACTCAAACAAGTCCGAATTAATTTCTTCTATTTTTTGTGCAATTTTAATTGTTTCTTTTACATTATATTCATAAACCTCATCTTTGACAAGTACATAACTAACAAAAAACAACATATTTAAAATAGTTATGTTATTTTCATCAATTTTCAGCGCTTTACGCAGCTTACGACGTGCTTCGTCAAACTCGGATTTTGAAATAAGATATTTTGAATAATCAATAAAAGCAGCTAAATATTTAGGGTTACGGCTAATTGCAGATTCGTAATAATCTTTAACTTTTGTATCATTATTTTTCTTCTCATAGCATTTTGCAAGATAGTAGCAATTTACACAATCCTCGTCATTACTTTTAAAAAATTCCATGGCCTTATCAATATCGCCATTTTCATAGTCAATTATACCAAGCGCCTGTTTAACAACAGAATTATCACAATCCTTTTCAAGAACTTTTTCCAAAAGCGGACGTGCTTCATCAAATTCCTGCCTTGTTACACAGCACAAACCGAGATTTGCCATCACGTCAAGATTATCCTTATCAAGTTCTGCTGCTTTTAAAAGTTTCAATTTCCCTTCATCATAACAGCCAAACTTTTCCAGAACTTTTGCCCATTCCAGATAAAGATTTACACTGATTAAATTTCTCTGTTCTGCTTTTTGGAAATATTCAAGCGCCCTCTCTTTATCATAGTTATCAGCATAAAGCTGCCCCAGCAAAATATAAGCAGGAAGCATGTTCTGATTATATTCCAAAGATTTTCGTGCATAGTGAATTGCACTAGATATATCATTTCTTAAAGCTTTTAATCTTGCGAATTCAAATGTATTGTTCTCGTTAGGGCAAACGTTTGCCAGAAATGTAAGTTTTGTTTCCGCTTTATCGTACATTTCCAGTTTAATTTCAACTACTGCACACAAGAAAACTGCAGAAAAATTATATCTGTTAAATTTAATTGCTGACATAAATTTCTCACGCGCCTGAGCAAATTTTTTCTGTTTCATAAGTGCCATGCCCCAGCCCGTAAAAGTATCCGTATTTGAACTTTGAATTTTATCAGCATTTTCAAAAGACTTCTCAGCCTGCTCAAACTTTCCGGCAGAAATTAACGCAAAACCGAGTTTTTTCCAGATTTCTTTATCTTGCGGCTCAATATCTGCTGACATCTGATAATTTTGAACCGCCATAGTGTTATCCCCGAGTTTTTCATAGACAATACCCAGATATTTATAAACAAGCGCATCTTTCTGCGGAAGTGAAAGAGCTTTTTCAAGGATTGCTTTTGCTTCCGCAATTTTATTCTGTTCAATAAGTTTTTTTGCCCTGATGACACATGAATATGACGGCAGAGATTGAATTACCGTATCTTTTTTATACTTATCAATAGAACCGCTGATTTCTTTAATTTTATTTAAAGCCAGAACTAACCAATCAAACAATCCGCTACCTCTCTAAAAGCCCCGTCGCCGGCATTATTCTGCGTTACCTGAATACCGTCAACAGATTTTACTCTGTCCACGGAATGAGGGACAGTAATCTTGTATTTTGCAAAGTTCAAACATTCAATATCATTGATATCATCACCAATATAAAGGAATTCTTCCTTTGAAAGCTTGTATTTTTCCACAATATCTTTTAAAACGTCAATTTTGATTCTGATATTCTGGTGAACCTCATCAACTGCGAATTTTTTCGCCAGAATTTCAATTGCGGCATTTCCTTCTCCTGAAATTATCCCGATTTTATAACCGTTCTTTTTTAAAATAGAAAAAGCCATAATATCCTTGAAATTCAGCCTTCTTGACATTGTAAAATCGTCTTTTATATAAACACAGTTATCCGTAACTACTCCGTCAAAATCAGTAATAACCATTTTAATTGTGTTTGGTAATTTTAAATTTCCCATATACAAAACATCCCTTATCTGGTATAATTTTAACATAAAGAGAGGGAAAAACAAAATGCTCTGGTATATTTTAAATTTAAGTATCATCCTGATATTTCTGGTTTTATTTTTAGTTGCAAGACAGACTAACAGACGCTGGTCAAAAATTAATGATTATTTAGGCATGGTTACAAATACCGTAAATTCGGTACGTTACGGGAATTTATCAACAAAAATTGAAGAAATCAACCACCCTACATATAAAAATGTAACCGAAAGTATTAACAGAATGGTTGAAACGCTTAACGACAGAGAAAAAATGATTATTGAATATCAGGCAGAACTTATGCGCCAGAATAAACTTCTCGAATCAGTCATTAACTCGCTTTCTGACGGTATTTTAATCATTAACGATAAATACAACATTCTGCGTGTAACACCGAAGGTCGGAACATGGTTCGGACTAAAAGGGCAGGAAATTGTCGGCACAAATATATTCGAATACATACAAATAAGCGATGACACTCCGCTTGAAAGAGTCAAAAATAAAGATGTTTTTATTAAACACACGCCAACAAACAACTTCGTGATGAATGTTATAAAACTTTCGCTTGATGATGATAAAAAACGTTATGTAATTCTTATTAAAGATGTTACAAAAGAACGCGAAATTGAAACATTAAAAGAAGATTTTGTTGCAACCTTAACCCATGACCTGAAAGTTCCTATTGTTGCTGAATCAAATATTATAAATTTCCTGCTCAACGGAACTTTTGGAGAAATAACAGAAAAACAACGGGTTGCACTGCATAATATGAAAAATTCAAATCAAGAACTTGTCGAACTTGTACAGATAATTCTTGAAACATACAAAATAAAAGAAACCGGCATAAAACTCTTAAAAGAAAATATCATGCTGAACAAATTTATTTCAGATATTGTCGACAGCACACAGCCGATTGCAAATAATTCTGGAATCACAATATACTTTACCCCCTCGCGTGACATAAAAGTAACGGCAGACCCGCTGCAGCTTGAAAGGGTTATCAAAAACCTTATATCAAACGCAATATCACACAGTAACACTAAAGACAGAATAGATATAACAACAGGTGAGATACCGGGATATATAACAATTTCCATAATAGATTACGGTCAGGGAATTCCGCCTGAGGAAATAAAACTTATATTTAACAAATATTATTCCGCTGCTAAAAAATTCCGTAAAATAGGAACAGGTTTGGGGCTTTATCTTTCCCAACAAATCGTAAAATCGCATGGCGGAGAAATTATTGTTGAAAGTGAAGAAAATGTAAGAACCGAATTCTGCGTCAAACTCCCGATGTAAATGTTCAATAACGTTAACAGCTTGACAATTCCGGATAAATTATAGATAATAATTTGAGGAGGTATTTATATGTTGAATAGAGAAGCTTTGAACTGCCCCCCCCTACGAAAAGACAGCCTTATTGTAAACGTTTCAAGGAACCGAGCTTTTACTCTGGCAGAAGGCGCTACGCGCGTAGCTGTGCCGAACGGTCAATGTCGTGCAGCGTTTACATTAGCTGAGGTTTTAATTACTCTCGGAATTATTGGTGTTGTGGCTGCAATGACAATGCCCTCGTTAATTACAAATCACCAGAAAAAAGTAACGGCAAAAAGACTTGCAAGCGCCTATTCTATTTGTGCAAATGCACTTGAACATGCAAAAGCAGAATACGGAGACTCATCAAGTTGGGATAAACCTTCAGAAACCATATCAGAATCAACTAAAACTTACGTTAAAAAATATTTCTTACCTTATATTAACGATTACACAGACAATGGGTGGAGAACATATAAAAACTATTACGGCGACAAAATAAACACAACGGATCTAACATCCGGAGGATATTTTATATCGTTAAACAATGGAGTGTTGTTGACCTTTGCATTTGATGCAGAAACTACATCAGATGGCAGTATTAGACCAAAAACCCTAATGATAACAGTTGATATTAACAATATACACGCCCCCAATAAAACCGGCAGAGACAGATTTTCAATGACATTTGTAAGTAATGAAAAGCTTATAGTTGGCAACAGTAACTTGGTCGGGAACAGTAGAAGTGAACTTATAAATAAATGTAGTCAAAAAAACTCTCCAGCATGCTCAAGGCTTATAATGATAGACGGATGGGAAATAAAAGATGATTACCCCTGGAAATCCTTGTAGTATAATTTTATTATGTTTAAAAGCTTAATAAATCTTCTAGACTGGATATACAAAAAGAAATGCTACTTTTGCAAAAGCTCAAAAGAAGCTATCAGAATGTGCTCTGCCTGCTATGACACTCTTGATTATCTGCCGGTTAGAGTAAACAGGATTATTGACGGTAAAAAAGTCTACTGCGCGGGAGTTTATTCTAAAAACCTGCAAAAACTTATCAGAGGGCTAAAATATCATAATCAGAAGGATTTGGCTTTCTACCTTGCAAAATTCATGGCTGAATATTTTCAAAAAATAACAGATAAAAAAGATTTTGAAGTTGTTCCCGTACCAATTTACCCCAAGCGTGAGAAAAAACGAAAATACAACCATATGAACCTTGTTGCAGAAGAATTTTGCAGACTTACTTCAAATGAACTTAACAAAGATTTGATAAGAAGAATTAAAGACACAAAACCACAGTACAAGCTCAAGCGTGCGGAAAGAATGCTAAACCTTTCAAATGCCTTTAAAGTAAACAAAGAAAATTACAAAGGAAAAGCCGTTCTGCTTATAGATGATATTTGCACAACTGGCTCAACATTTGAAGAAATGATAAATGAACTTACAAGAAACGGAATAACAGATATAATATGTCTTGCAGCAACAACCCCGTTTGAAAATTAAAATTATGATACTAAAAGAATTTTCCAAATATATACAGTCAAAAACAGACGACATAATAAACAGCAGAACCACTTGCACAAAACTTTTATGCGAGTGGATACAATTTGTTATAAATAAAAATCCCAAAAACCATGTTGACAAAATTGTCCATAGAGAAATAATGCTTGCCCAAAATAAATCAGGTGATTTTTTGATAGTCGGGAAATCAGAAAGCGGAAGGACTCTAGTAAACGCTCTATACAACTATGCACAAAGTTACGAGCACTATATAATGAGTAAATGGCTGGAAGATAAAAAGCCTGACGATTTTCAAAAATAATTACCCTGTAGGAGAATTTTTTTTTAAGTTTTACAAAACTAAAATATCAATAACTAAAAAGAGGAGTTGATATTATATGAAAAATGCGATTTTCCAAACACCCGTCTGTGAACTTAAAGAATTAAACAATCTTTTTATCGAACTAACCGAAAAAAACTGTAATCAGCATTGCAAGCATTGTTATATAGACTTTCCGCTGAGCAAAAATATAAAAGACTTTATTTCGTTTGATATAGTAAAAAATGCACTGGCCGATACAAAAAACGAAAATATTGAATGTATATACCTTACAGGGGCAGAGCCAATGACACACCCCGATTTCAATTCAATTTTAAGAGCCTGCCTGAAACGCTCAAATGTTTGTATTTTTACAAACGGAACTTTTATAAACGAAAAGAAAGTTCGTTTCTTAAAACGCGTAGAAGAAGAAAGCTCTTTTGAAATCATATTTAAACTGAGCATTGATCATTATAATGAAATTAAAAATGATGACATACGTGGCAGAGGCTCATACAGGCAAAGTATACACGCAATAAAAAGCCTTGTTAAATATGGATTTAATCCGATAATATGCATCACAAATTATTACAACGAAGATAAAAAAACTCTTCTCAACGAATTTAAACAGGTATGTTTAAAAGCAGGATTTAATGCCAAAGACAGTAATTTTACAGTAAACTTATTCTATGACAAAAACAAACCTTTTGATAATTTTCCTGAACTTGAATGGAACAATTTAGACTGTGAATACGGCAGAATTTTAACCTCAAAAGGCGTTTATACATGTCCTTTCCTCGCAAATGACCATAGAGGAAGATGCGGAGCAGACTTTAAAGATTATGCAAAGCATAACTCGCTTGAAACATCATTCTGCGCCACCTGTATAAACAATAAAGAAAAATTGTTCGGAATAAATTATAAATTATTTCAATAATGCTATTGTGTAGCTTCTGGAGAGACTCCGCCCGATGTATCAACCTTTTGAGGCGAAGGAACCTTTGTACTGCTATCGCCGCTTTTATTTGCTCCTTCTTCTGCCGTTGGAGCAGGCGGGATATAAGTTGAAGGATCTCTTTGAGCATACAATTTTATCTGCATATTTATAAGTAAAATTCTTTTATTTTTTTCATAAGGCAATATTTCAATTTTAGCTATTTCCAGATAATGTTCATGTTTATAAAGATCTCTTAAAAAATTTTCAAAATTGCTGTAATTGGCTATCATTTCAGCGGTTATGCGGCAAACCTGATATTTTTCAGGAACGTTTTTAACAAAATTATCATCTTTCGGATCATATTCATAAACAATTGAACGTGTTTTTATTTTATTTTCTCTTATAAGCTGCAATATTTCAGCAAATTCTTCGGCTATTGCAGCTTCTGTATCTAATCCCATATTAACAGGTTTAAAAAACAGTTTTGGCAAGTTTTCACTTTCGACTTTTCTTCTTTCAGCATCAGCTCTAAGATCTGCGAGTTTTCTTTCAGCATCAGCAAGAGAAGCAGACTGAGTTTTTTGCTGCTCTTGTATATCAATTATTTTTTGCACTACGGGAACCGTCTTATATATTAAAAAAGCAATTGTGAGTATAGCTGCAACAAAAATCATTATTGCTACTTGAAATTTTTTAAAATATATATTGTATTTTTCCACGTTTTATGTTTCCTATCTGTTTTTTATTTTAATTATTTTTTTACGCTAGGCACAGCATTATTTGTCTTCCCATTTTTATCTGCTTCATTGGCAGCAGCCTGAGCAGCTGCCTGTGCTATTGCATTTACTTCAGCATCTGTCATATTTGTTATTTCAAATTGATAATCAGTAGGCATGTTAGGATCAATACTAACTGCCTCGTCAACGGAATCAGTTTTCATTTCAAGTTTATGAAGCCTTAATTTTGTATTAATCAAAGAATCTTTCATATTTTTGAAGAAAGTATATATATCCTCTACATTTTCGGAATTTCCTTTAATATCAATTTTTCCGTCATCTTTGGCAGTAAAATATGTAATCCACAAACTTCTTGGAACAGATTCTCCCAATGCAGTATATGCCATAAGTTTGGATCTATTATATCCAAGCACCTTTTTAATTTCAGCATTTGCATCAAAATCATTCAACTTATTCTGTTCTTCCTGTATTCTTTTTATCTCATTATTTGTTTGTTCCAGCTTAGAATTAAGCTCATTAAGTTGGTTTTGTTTCTGAGTTTCAAGCATAGGAACAATAATATATATAGCGAATACCGGAATTAAAAGCAATATTGAAATAAGCAAAGATATATTTCTTGCGGCATTCGGAGATATATCAAATTCATAAGAACCCAACTCAACATGGAAAGGTTCATCTGGATTTTCAACACCTGACTCCGACGAAGTTGTCATAAAATTAAATTTGACAGGCATACTAACTGCAGAACCGGCAGCAATACCTATAGCTTCTAAAGTAATTTTATGCGCCGTATCCTCTAAGACATCCAAACTTACAGGAATCGGGTTATCTCTTTTAAAATCATTATTATCATAATAATTAACAATAGCCTCAACACTGATACGTTTTGAAAGTAGTTCCGCACTAACCATATCAGTTGTAGAAACGATATAAAGATAGTTTGCAGGGTAACTCATCAGAGTGATTTGTGCGGATGCATTTATGGCATTATATATTTCATCGCCTTCAAATGACTTGATAGCAAGAGGCTCTTCATAATATTCAACAATATTTTTTCCAACCATGGAACATATTGAATAGCCATTTTGATTTATAAGCATTAGATTCCATGAAACATTGTCTTTCATCTGATCTTCTGCAAGACCGGTGAAAGCAAGAGCTTTTAATATCGAAGTTAAAGATATTTCAACACCAACAAGTGTTATACCAAGTTCAAATAAAGCATTTTTAATATCGTCAACAACATTTTTCTGCAAAGCAGAATAAAATAATCTTCTGTTATCTCCTGACTGTGTAGAAGTTGCATCACACCAACTTACAACAGGCTCATATCTCTTAAATATATAAGATTGTTCAACCTCTGAAGTTAATGCCTCTGTAACAGCATCATCAGCAAGCAAAAGAGGGAGCTCTTTGCTACCGAATAGAACCATTGGTAAATTTAAAACAACGTTGCTTTTGATATTTATTTTTAACTCTTCAAAAAGTTCCGTAACAGCATTTTTAAAGCTTTCAATATTAGCAATTTCTCTTAAAGATTCATTATATTCTAGAGGCCTGTATGAATAATTTTTAACTGTACGTGAAGCTGCATCAATTTGAATAAGTTCCAAACCAACGCTGGGAGTTACCGATAGATAGACAACATTCCTGCTTGCTCCAAGGCCTAATTGTGAAAGTATACTGCTTAAATCCATAATTTCTTTTTCTTATAATTTATAAATATTTACTCTCTAGTATTTTTATTATACAATATATTTTACAAAGTTCGCAAATTTAACATAAATTTACACTAAATGTAGGAGAGTTTACCCGAATGAAAGAACTTATTGAAAAAATTAAAAAATTAAAAAAAGAAAAAAATGCTGTAATATTAGCACATTGTTACCAAAATGTTGAAATAGACAATGTCGCAGATTTTATCGGAGATTCCCTATATTTAAGTCAGATGGCTTCAAAAACAGATGCAGATATAATACTCTTTGCAGGTGTATATTTTATGGCGCAGACAGCAAAAATTCTCTGTCCAAATAAAAAAGTCCTTCTTCCCCGTCTTGAATCTGGTTGCAGAATGGCAGATATGATTTCACTAAACCAATTGAGAGAATTCAAAAGTAAAAACCCTGATATTCCGACTGTATGTTACATAAATTCAACAGCAGAAGTTAAATCAGAATGTGACATTTGCTGCACAAGTTCTAATGCGGTAAAAATAGTTAAAAGTCTTAATGCCGAAAAAGTTTTATTTCTTCCTGACACATATTTAGGCAAATGGGTAGAAGCTCAGCTCGGGAACGTAAAAGTTATTACATATCCGGGATTTTGCCCGACACATTTGCAAATCAGACCTGAAGATATTGAAAAGGCCCGAAAGAAATATCCTGATGCTCCGGTTCTCGCACATCCGGAGTGCCATCAATCGGTTACTGCACTAGCAGATTATGTAGGCTCGACAACAGGAATTATGAAATATGCAACAGAAAGTGATAAAAAACGTTTTATTATTGCGACAGAAAAAGGTGTTGTTGAAAGGCTCGAAAGAGATTATCCCGAAAAAGAATTTATTCTTATTAAAAACAGCATAATCTGTCCGAATATGAAATGGCATACACTTGTTGATATTTATAATGCACTTGAGAAAGAAGAACATGAAATAGATGTAGATAGAGATATTGCATCAAAAGCGCTAAATTGTATAAACAGAATGCTTGATGTGTCAAAAAACGGAGCTGCAAAATAATGGATGATATAATTTTCGGCAAAAATTCGGTAATGGAAGCTTTAATTGCCGGCGACAGAGAAATTAACAAAATCCTTATTTCAAAAAATAGCCATTCCGACAACAAACTTAATAAAATCAAAGAGCTTGCAAAAGCTAACGGAATTGTTTTTCAGTTTGTTGCAAAAGAAAAGTTTCAACCTTATGCAGAATTTAACCATCAGGGTATAATCGCACAAATATCTCCCGTAAAATACCAAGACCTTGAGGAATTTTTAGAAAAACGGCATGAGAATTCATCTCTTGTAATTCTTGACGGGGTTGAAGATTCCCACAATTTGGGAGCAATTATCAGAACATGTGTTTGCGCAGGGGTTGAAGGGATAATAATACCTTCAAGACGTAATGTACAGGTTAACGCAATCGTTGAAAAAACAAGCGCAGGGGCAATTAACCATATTCCGATTATAAAAGTAAACAGTCTGGTCAGTGCAGTACAAAGTTTAAAAAATTCAGACTGGTGGGTAGTTGCAACAGACGCCTCAGCAAAAGATAATTATTATGATATAAACTATAATGATATGAATTTTGCAATAATTATGGGGGCAGAACATGCAGGGGTTTCAAAATCGCTTCTGAAACTTGCGGACTTTACGGTAAAAATTCCTATGCTAAAGGATTTTAACTCTCTAAATGTTTCAAATGCATTAAGTGCAATAATTTTTGAAACCGTCAGACAAAAACTTACAAAAAAATAAAATATAGTCCAAATATTTGATTGCAAAATTTTATTATAATCGGTATTATTAGATTAAGAGAGAGAATTTGCAAAATGAAAAAAGAATTAGAAAAATACGGACTTTTAACCGAAGATATATCTGATGAAAATGTCGATTTTCATGCAATAGAAATTCCAGACGAAGATGAAGATGTTTTGGAATCCGTTGAAGATCCAAAAGTTCAGGAAAACCTTTCTAGTGTTAATTCCGACGACAGCGTAAGAATTTATCTTCAGCAAATCGGGAAAATTCCGCTTCTGTCAGCAGAACAAGAGCTGGACCTTGCAAAAAAAATCTATGAAGAGCATGATGAATTTTCAAAAAATCTTCTTGTGAACGCAAACTTAAGACTTGTTGTAAGTATTGCAAAAAAATATATAGGCAGAGGTCTGTCTTTCCTTGATTTAATTCAGGAAGGGAATATGGGATTGATGAAAGCCGCCAGCCGGTTTGATTACACAAAAGGCTACAAATTCTCAACCTATGCAACATGGTGGATTCAACAGTCAATTACCCGTGCAATTGCCGACAAAGCAAGGATTATCAGACTTCCTATCCATATGATAGAGTCGCTCGGGAAAATCCGCCGTGCAACAATAGATTTGACAACAGAACTCGGACATTCTCCGACAAAACAGGAAATTGCCTACAGGCTTGGAGTTCCCGTAAATAAATTAACCCAGATTATTAAATCTGCACAATCAACAATTAGTATGGAAACTCCGGCGAATTCTTCTGAGGATTCTTCCAAAATCGCTGATTTTATCGTTGATGAAGATTCTATAACGCCGGACAGCAGGGTTTCTCAGGAAAATTTGTTTGAAGATATAAGAAAAATCCTTAACCAGTTAAGTCCGAAAGAGCGTGATGTTCTTATTCTGCGTTACGGGCTTGATAATAACGGGACTAAAAAGACGTTGGATGAAATAGGCTCGCAATACGGAGTTTCAAGAGAACGCATAAGGCAAATTGAAAATAGAGCAATTGCAAAGCTCAAAAAACTTTGCAAAAACAAAAAACTCGCTGTCGGTTTGAAAAACTATTTTGGCGAATAATTTTATTACCCTATTTGTAATTTACAAAATAGGGGTTGAAAAATATATCCCAATAAGTTATAATATTATCAGATAGTCTTGATACGGTAAATCTTGCAACCGAGCCAACAGGCGACAGTGGTGGAGCAAGCCCACATAATCAAGACTATTTTATTGTTTTTAATATTTATTATACCTGTCTTTATTTAGCAAATGTAACGACTTTACAAAATTTTCTTTTCTGTTACGCGTAGTTTTAATTACCAACTTATAATATTTTTCATCTTCTTTGAAGAGTATTACATCATACCCGCTTTTTGATCTATAATATTTTGAAGGTGATTTAATTATTTTTACAATTTTTGCATAATCCTCATCAGTGACTTCTGGATGAGATAGTCTGTTTTTAATCATATTATCCATTGAAAAATTTAATAATTTAGCATTGCTCCCAAGCATGTTTTTAACATCATCACTCAAGAAACCAACTGTTAGTCTGCTATTCAACAAATCTTTTGTATAAACTTTTCTTGCAAATTCTATTTGCTGTGCAACAGACATTCCGATAGTATTTTTTCGGACATATTCTGCAAAATGTCGGCTGTCACAGTTAAAATCTGAAAAATGTTTATACTTATTTTCCATAAAATAATACCAAAATAGATTCTAACATAAATATTAGAAAAGTTATCACCTATAAACAAAAAACTCGCTGTCGGTTTGAAAAACTATTTTGGCAAATAACAAAAATCCTAGGGCAGACATTCAAAATACCGTTTTGAAGAATCATACGGGCATTTATCTATTAATGCATAGTAAATACACCCTATACCGTTGGCCCTTTGGTTTGAAGTTATACTGCATGGGTACCCTGCTCTTTGAGCCTGCCAATCCTCTTTGTATGTCCCGTCATCAATACCATTTTGAATATCTTCATCAGTCAAGTTATTATTAGGTTTCACGTAAAAATAAACAGCATCATTTTTAGGATTCACATATAGTATAAAAATATCATGACCAAATTTATTCGGTGCCTTAAAACCGTTAGTATCAACCGAAATTAATAAATTCCTTTCACCTATATAAAAGTTAATAAAACTTCCATCAGACATCGAAAATGTACTAAATATTCCATATCCGCTTACAGCAAGAGCACTTGCAGTAAGTGTCTGCTTACCATTATAAGTTTTTATCGACTCAGGTTCACGGCTAATATCATAGCTCCAGCCAGCAGACCAGTTTTCATATTTACTATTTATATTTTTAGCTAACAAGTTGCGATATAGCACATTATAACACTCTTTAGTATTTGTGTATAAATTATTAGCCTCATCGTAATTTGTACAATATTGTGAAAAATTCTCAATTCCCATTTCTGATTTTGATTTCAGAATAACTTGAGAAACAACTGAAATTGTTTTCTTAAACTGACTTTCAAGCGTCTTTCGCTGATATTTTCCGACAATTGAAGGAATGGTCATTGCCGCAACAACACCGATAATTCCGAGAGTAATTAGAACCTCAGCAAGAGTAAAGGCCGTTTTTTTGTTTAAGGGAATTTCTATTTCCTTCCCTAATAAGGGAAGGAATTTATTTTTACACGGGCTCTGCCCGCCGATATCAGCTTGCCTTCCTGACCTCTTAACCTCTGAGCCTCCGGCGAAGCCTAAAGGCCCCCCCCCCGAAGTTACAATTCACACTATTCTTTCTCATACATTACTCCTCGTTTTTCTACCATACTTTGATTATAACAACAAAGGCCGACTTTTACAAGTTCGGCCTTTGTCAAATAAATATAAACTAATTATTCAGCATCTTTATTAATGTCTTTAATGCTCAACGCAATTCTGTGTTCCTGCGGAGTGAATTTTTTAATAAGAACTTCTACGCTGTCACCTACTTTGAAAGTGTTGAAAGGATTAACATTTTCTTCTGCCATTTCAGAAACAGGCAGTAAAGCTTCAACTCCGGGGAATATGTTAATAAATGCGCCAAAACCGGTTACTTTATTAACAGTTCCCGTGATAACCTGTCCTTCTTCAAACTGGCCTTCAATTTGATGCCATGGATCTTCACCCATTCTTTTTAAAGAAAGAGAAATTCTTTTTAATTCATTATCTATTTTGATAATTTTTACTTCAATAGTTTCACCTAGAGAAATTACATCTGACGGATGTTTAATTCTTGACCAGGAAATTTCAGAAATCGGGAGCAATCCGTCAATGCCGTTTATATCAACAAATGCACCGAAATCAGCGATTCTTACAACTTCACCTTTAACAACCTGTCCTTCTTCCAGTTCTGCCAAAATGTTATCAACAACTTGATCTCTTTGTTCTGCTACAGCCTGTCTTTGAGAAAGAATAAGTTTATTTTTCTTAGGATCAGCTTCAAGAACTTTTACTTCGATTTTTGTATCAACCAAACCGTCAAAAGGAGTTCCGGTTCTTAATTGAGAAGATGGTATAAAGCCTTTTAAATCAGCAACATCAACAAGAACACCGCCTTTAACAATTGAAACAACTTTTGCAAGGATAGTATCACCCTGAATTTTTGCGTCATTAAGCTGAGCCCATGCTTGAGCGTTAGCAAGTCTCTTAAGAGAAAGAATCATTCCTTCTTCATCATTTTCTTCTTTTAATACATAAAATTCCTTTTCATCGCCTATTTCCATAGAATCAGCGCCTTCTGAAGATGATATTTCTTTTTCAGGTAAAAATGCTTCTGTTTTAGCACCTTTAACACTGATTAAATAGCCGTCATTTTCTTTTTTCATTACTGTACCTTCAACGATATCAGCAACTGAAAAAGATTTTGAGAAAGATTCTTCCAATAATCTTTCAAATTCATCTAAGTTTGTTTTTTCCAATGTTGTTGTCATTATTTTATTTTTCCTTTCTTTATAGTTAATTAAGAGTTTTTATAACTTTTTCGATAATATCCTGCGGAGTGGAAGCTCCGGCAGTAACAGAAATTTTATTTGATTTTTCGATTAAATCTTTATAACAGAGAAGTTCATCCGCGTTTTCAATATGTATTGTGCTTGTAATATCTTTCAAAATTTCTGCTAAATGTGTTGTATTAGCACTCTTCTTCGAACCTACAACTATAACAAGATCGCTTTCCTGAGCAAGTTCTTTTGCTTCAGCCTGACGCATAGCAGTACTCTGGCAGATTGTATTTGCGATATGAACTTCTTTTGCAACAGATGTGAGATATTCAACTACAGCATTAAGCGCGGTAATCCTTTGTGTAGTCTGCACTACCACCCCGACACGTTTATTAGATTTGATTTGCTCCTTATAAGGCTCTAACTGTTCTGGATTTGCCGCAACAATAACTTTATCCGACCATAATTTTGCATTTGCCTTAATCGCAATAACCTCAGGGTGTTCTTCTTTCCCGACAATTACAAGAAAATAACCTTCTTTAGCAAGCTCAACAGCTTTTTGCTGAACTTTTTTAACATCAGGGCAGGTTAAATCAACAGGTTCAAAACCGGCCCGTTTAATTTTTTCAATTACTTCCGGACTTTCACCATGGCTTCTTATAACGCAAATTCCCTCACCTTTCTCAGGAATTTCCGTTAACGTTTTAATCCCTAGTTTTTCAAGCTCTTTGATAACATGAGCGTTATGAATTAACTCCCCCAGAACAAAAACATTTTTATCAGGGTTTTCGGATTTTAATTTTTTAACTGTTTCAACGGCTCTTTTCACACCGTAACAGAAACCTGCATATTTTGCTAATTTAATATCTTTTGCTATTTTATCGGGCAATTTGTAATTGTCTTCTTTCAAATGAACTTGCGATAATCATCGCTGTAAGTCCATTAAAATATAAACATCCGTAAAAATCAAGCACTAAGAAAGGAGATTTCCATAACGGTCTTTAGGATACATATCGTATTTCGGGTTTTGGGCATTTAATCGTCCTAATGTATCCGGAAAGGAGGTATATGATACATTTTCTTTTAATCTTTCAGAAGATAAATTCTGAATGTTTTCAGACTCATCTTTATTAATCTGTTTTAATAATTCGCTGAAAGATATATCAGAAGCTGCTTTTCTTTCTGCGGTCTGTTTGACAATCCCTCTTGCAGAATCAATGTTATTATAAATAAATTTAGCTGTATCAGCGCTGCTTTCAACAATACTCTGGAATAAAGCACTGTTGCTGTTCATTATTAACTGATAAATTGTTTTTTTCTGGTTGTTGTCAGAAATAGAAGCCAAGAGTTTAATTTGTTTAGCAGGAGATAAGTTTTTGAAATAAATTGCCTGATATTCTATTTTTTCTCTGTGTGATAATGACGCATATTCCTGCGGAGTCAACTGTGCACCTGAATATACTTTATCCAGAATTGCACTTTTTATAGCATCTGGCAGCTCAGTTTCATTTTGAATATAACCGCGTGTTTCCGAAGTTGTATTAGAACCTAAACTGCTCCAAGCCGATTCAATTGCTTCCTGATTACCTGTAGCATAGACAGAATCCATTGCTTCAGATTGAACAGAAGGGTCATAATTTCCGATATTACCTGCAGCATGTTCCTGAACTTCGGAGTATTGTGAACCCATCATACGATTGTGCATATCAAGCTGATTTTCTTTAGCACAATCAGGAATTTGATCAGATAAATTGTTTAAATATTTTACAGCTTCATCACCTTCAAAATATTCATTTAATCTGTTATATAATAAATCAAAACCTTCAGTTTGATTTTCAGTAGCCATTTTAGAAACAGAACCGTTTTCGGAAGCATGCGCTGCAGCATCCTTATCTCCGGTAATTGCTGCTTCATAAGTTGCAAGCTGGTTTTTTGTATGAAACTCACCGATATGATCAGTTGTATAATTTCTTACAGTAGTGTTGAAAACAGAACTTTTTTCTAAATTAGCCTGAGCCTGACGTTCTTTCTCTACATCATCAATTGATATGTTCAAATCTACTGCTTTACAGGCTAATGTATCATTTTCGTCCTGAGAGTATACACCCAACTCTGCCATATCAATCATATTTGTAGAAACAACAGATTTCTGATCATCATTTCCATCTGCTACTATTTTATCAGCTCTATAAATAGCTCCATCCATAGCTATGGACTTCATATAGGAATTACCAGAAGATGCAGCTCCTGCCAAAGCTTTAGACTGCATATTTAATGCTTCAACACTTGTATTTCCATCTGTTGCTGCAATACTTTCAGAAATGGTATTTGTATCTCCATACAAACTCGGAATTTTGTCACCAAAATGTTTTATAATTGAAACAGATGTAGTATCATTGTTAAATTTAAGAAAAGTCTGAATATACTTTTCTTTTTCTGCCTGACTCATACTGGAAGTTTTGTTTTCAATGTATTTATTAGTAAATGCATTTATTAATCTGCTGTCATTTGTATAGGCTGTTAACTTGCTTTTTAATTCGTCTATTTCAGCTGCAATACCTTTTTCATATTCGGTTTCGGGTTGAGGTAAATTCGGAATAACTTCTTCTCGTAAATATTTTGCCTCATCTGAACCTAAATATTGAGAAAGGGTATTATATTTGCCCTGGTCATCCACATCAAGTACTTGGCCTGATGCCATTTTTTCATTTAATTCGTCAAATTCTTTTTGTAGTTCTATTAAATTAGCAGCTTTTGATTTTTCTATAATATGTTTACCATTACCGGTACCAAATTTGCTTAATTCTTTAAACCACTGTTCTTCTTCCTTAGACAGGCCGGATTGTTCTTTTTTAGTCTTTAATTTTCGCAAAGCTTCTTCTGTAGGATCAAGGTTACACAGGCGGGCATATTCTGCTACCTCTGACATAGAAGGTTCTTCACGTAAACCCACACCGCGATTCTCTAGAGATTTAAGCATCTCTGATTTAACAAAATTATTTATATTTAAATAATTTTCATCGCTTGCATTTAAAGTATCTTTATTTTTATTCAAATATTTTTCCGTGGCATCTATTTTGTCATATTCGTCTAAACCCATAAATTCTAAAAATGATAAATTTTGAGAATTTGCGACCTGAACAGTACGCATAGTTGAATCTATTAAACCAATTTGCGCACTTTCAGACATACCTTGGACAAAATTTTTGATAGATTTTCCTATTTCTTGTAAATTAGCATCATTCTTCATACCATCCATTAAATGAGTGATAAACTGTTGTTTCTGAGCTTCCGACATGTTATTCCATTCTTCCGGAGAATGAGCAGACAACCCAGCAACTGTTACACCATTACTATCTTTGATGCCATAAATAAATATATTTTTTGCAAATTCATATTTTAAACTATCAAACTTTTCGTCTTTACTCTTTGAATTGTATGCAGCTCTATCAAAATTTAATGAAGAAACCCGTGCGTCTTCATTGACAGATATTTCAGTCGGAGCAGAGATTTGTTTTTCTCTATATTGTTCGACAATTTCTAATTGTTTTGCTTCATCTAAAGTCGGAAAGTCACGATTATTCTTAACAATTGCAGCATATTCATCAGAAGTTAGATTTAAACGTTTTAATAATTCCTGCTTTTTAGCATCTACCAAGTCAATTGGAGCATTAGATCCACTGCCGGATACTGATGACGAACCAACCAATTGTCCGGCAGAGCCTACAGCTCCTGTATTAATATTATAATTTGTATTATTAAATTCAACTGACATGATTATATTTCTCTTAGTTTCTCTCTTACCAATATAAAAACATGCCAAAACCATGGATTTCAGCATGTTTTCTCATGTTTACAAAAATTTACAAATTAATAAAAACTACCTCCAGTAAGAGCATCTAAAAATTGATCCGTTTCCTCATCTCCGTCAATAGTTTTTGTTGTTGTCTTATATTCAACCATATCAGCATCTTTTAACAAATTTGCAAGATAGTCATAAAACTCTTTTGTTACTTCTTGTTTTTGAGTGCCTTTTCTATCAAAATTACCGGTATTATAACAGTTACCATCTAAATCATAAAAATATGATCTTGCATATGAACCCGGTCCTATAACAAAATAGCGTTCACTCAGTTTATCAGGAGCACCATCATATTTTCTTATTTCTTTACATAGTTCAAGTGCTTTAAGCTCCATAGTCGTTGTATAAGTATACTCGCATTCAGTTCTGACTCCATTGATAAACTCCTCACCTTTTTGAGGATCAAAAAACATCAATTGTATAATCTCTGCATTATTATTATTCCCGTCAGTACTTATAAAATCAATATCACACTCACCATATTTACCAACAGCATCAGGCGGAGTTGCATTTCTTACTTTTCCTGACATAACAATTTCTTTTTGCACAGGTTCTTGAGCATACACATTCATACTGCTATTCAACGGGCTCATCGCCAATATTGCCGCAAGCGGTATGGATTTTATTGTGTTCGAAACATAGGACGGCCTGTGATTATTTCGCCTGTCCTTTTTCCCTTCAAACGCTTGGCTGTAGTAATTTTTGCCATAGGAAACTGATGTAATTGGTCTGATAGTCATAATAATTTACCCCACTTTATTTTTATTTAATTTTCACCATTTTTGTATGTCAAATTAAGACTTGTCAAAATATTTTTTGACAGCCAAATTTTTCATTAATTCCCCTTTAAACGTATTATAACAAGTCATTTCGGATTTTGTAAAATAGTATATACGATATTAATATTTCTTTACACTTGCGCCCTTTTTTTGTTTGTTGTAATCTGCTATTGTAATATCTCTGTTTAGAAGCTGACTTTTGTCAGGATATAGTATAAAAGAAGGAGAACTCAAATGAGTGAAAGAAAATTAGTTGGAACAGGAGAAATGTTCAAAAAAGCACTCGCAGGCGGTTATGCTATCGGTGCTTACAATGTTAACAACATGGAAATTTTACAAGGTATTGCTGAAGCTGCTGAAGAAACTCAATCACCTATCATTTTACAGGTTTCTGCAGGCGCAAGAAAATATGCAAACCAAACTTACTTAATCAAACTTGTTGAAGCTGCTTTAGCTACAACTACTGTACCTATTGCTTTACACTTAGACCACGGTGCAGATTTTGAAATTTGTAAAGCTTGTATCGACGGCGGATTTTCATCTGTTATGATTGACGGTTCAAGATTCCCGCTTGAAGAAAACATCAGAGTAACTAAAGAAGTTGTTGATTATGCTCACCAACGCGGTGTGTCTGTAGAAGCCGAACTCGGTAAACTTGCAGGTGTTGAAGATGATGTTAAAGTTCATGCAAAAGATTCAACATACACAGACCCTGAAGAAGCTGCAAGATTTGTTAAAGAAACAGGCTGCGATTCTTTAGCTGTTGCTATCGGAACTTCTCACGGTGCTTACAAATTCAAAGGCGAAGCTAAATTAGACTTTGAAAGACTTGCAGAAATTAAAAAAGCTGTAAATGAAGTTGTAGGATATGATTATCCGTTAGTTCTTCACGGTTCTTCATCAGTTCCTGCTGAATTCGTTGCTAAATGTAATAAATTCGGCGGTCAATTGCCTGATGCTCAAGGTGTTCCTGAAGAAATGCTTAACTACGCTTCTAAACACGGCGTTGCTAAAATCAACATTGACACAGACTTGAGATTAGCTATGACTTCAACAATCAGAGAATTCTTTGTTGAACATCCTGAAAAATTCGACCCGAGAGAATATATGGGACCGGGTAGAACTGCTGTTAAAGAAATGGTTATGCATAAAATGCGCGACGTACTAGGTACAGCTGGACACGCAAAAGACTAGGGAGCGTAGCCGCTCCACCCACCAAACAGGGGTTGCACATAAAGTTTGCAAAACTAAACTAAAGATGGAGCACAGCCGCTTTCCAAGCAAAACTTTAGATAAAACCAAACAAAAAGACCGCTTTTTAAAAGCGGTCTTTTTGTTATTTAGTTAAATTTACGCTATTTTGCGAAGTTTAAGTTTATCGCCCGGCATCAACATCGGATCAGGGTACCAGTGATCGTCATCAAATCCATATTTATTATCTTTCATTATTTGTTCAGCTAATTCTAAGATTTCTTTGTCTGTCGGTTTGTAATTCGGATCATCTTTATGAGCTTCTATCAATTCTTGTTTTGCCAAGCCCCAGAAATGATCACCTTTCTTAACTGTATATTCGTCATATTCAGGTTCTTGAGCAACTACTGGCTCCGGTTCAGGCTGCGGCTGTGTTACAACCGGTGTAGGCTGTTCTGGGACAGTATCTGTTGGATTTTCAGGAGTTACTACAGGTTTATCCGGTTCAGCTGTGCCTGGTGCAGGAAGTCCCGGCTGCTGCTGAGGAACTTCTTCGTCTTTTTTACCACCGAAGAGGGCAATTCCTCCGCCAATCAATGCTGCGGCTCCTGCAGCTATTAATGCAACTTTTCCTTTTTTGCCTTTCATAGCATTTTTAACGTTTGACAAAAATCCTGTAGATTTTGTATGTTCTGCACCTTTTGCTACATCATCAGCTAAATTGTCAGCTATATCGTCAGCTGTATTTGTAAATGATTTTACTGCATCATCTGTTATATCGTCAACTATATTAACGGCTGCATCATCAGCTAAATTAGCTCCTGGCTTTGCTATGTCGTCGATAATTTGTTTCGGAGCTTCCTGTATCTGAGGTTTCGATTCAGCCGGAATCTTTGATGCTAGTTCATTTCTTGCAATAATTTCCTGTGCCCTTTTTTCAGCTTCTAATATGCCTGATTTAGCCGGCGCCGTATATTTTGTACCATGGGCTTCTGCATATTGTTTCCAGGTCTTGGGAGCCTCAGGTTTTTGAGGTTCTGCTTTTATTTGCGGTTCACCAACTGCAGGTTTATTTTCCTGTAAAACCTTGTTAAATAAAGCTTTATCATTTCCGCCTCTGAATTTTGCAACTCTTTCTTCCAAAAGTTTTCTTTCTTCTGGTGTTTTAGCTAATCTTGCTAATTTTTCAATTTCATCTGCAATCTGCTGCTGTTTTCTTTTCCCTAATTTTTGAACGGGCTGTCCTTTTGTTGATTTATACAATTGTGATTTTTTAAACTCACTTTCAAAAGTAACATCAGGCGCAATATTGCCTAATGGAGCTGCACTTCTTAATTGATCTGTAGTTCCAAAATATGTTGTTGAAGTTGCGCCATCGCCCAAATTTGCAGTTAGTTTCTGAAGCTGCCTTTGAGCATCTTCAAGTTTTTGAGTAACTTCATTCGGATTCATAATACCGTAAGCCTGCGGATTTCTTGCAATTTCTCTACCGACTTGAATGTTACCAGGTTCTACCTGCATTTTTTGTTGTAAACCTTGTGCATAACGACCGAGTTGTTCGTTAACCTGTTCAGCTGATAAACCTAATTTACCTGCATTTGCTCTTAAATAAGTTTCATAATTTCTGTACCTTGTGTAATAATCAGCGTTTCCTTCAATTTGCCATCTAGACATAATCTTAATTTCCCCTTTCGTATTTCCTCGTAATGTAATATCCCCAAATAGCATAAAAGCTATTTATATTTTTTTGACAGATTTATTTGAACGACAAAGATAGTTATCTTCACCGCAGCCTTAAATCTTTTTTCTTTTTCTTAATTGGTAATATCCCCTATGCTTTTAATAAAAATTTTTTGAAGGAAAAATTGACTAAAGGTTCCCATCCACATCCTATCTTATCCTATTCTATGAGAGAGTATATCTGGGTTTCAGACCATTTTAAACTTATATTTACAATTCGTAACAATATTCAAATTATGTTACATAATAGAAAAGAGAACCGATTAAACAACCGATTCTCTTTCTATCTTTTTCATATTCCAACTGTTGTTAGTGTGATTTATTTCTTTAGAAAATCCGGAATTTCAATGTTTGTGAAACTGGGAGAAACATCCGGCATTGAAGATCTTCTGACCTGCGACTGAGAAACAGAAGAAGCAGATGAGTTATTAAATGTTCCTGCAAAGAAATCAGAAGCACTCAACTGTTTTACATCAGTTTTTTCTTCAGGTTTAGAAGAATTTTTCAGTTCAAAACCTGTTGCAATAACGGTAATCTGAATTTCACCCTGAATATTTTCATTAACAGCAGTACCGATAATAACAGTTGCATCATCGTTAACAGCGTCATGAATAATATTTGCTGCATCTGAAATTTCGTGTAAAGTCATATCAGGGCCGCCTGTAATATTAACAATTACACCGGTTGCACCGTTAATTGATGATTCAAGAAGCTGTGAGTTGATAGCGATTTCAGCAGCTTTAACAGCTCTGCCTTCACCCTGACCACGGCCGATACCCATAAGAGCGGAGCCTGAAGCCTGCATAACGCACTTAACATCAGCAAAGTCAACGTTAATAAGTCCGGGAACCGTAATGATGTCGGAAATACCCTGAACACCTCTTAAAAGAACTTCATCAACAATAATGAAGGATTCTGTTAAAGATACCTGTCTGTCGACAACCTGTAATAATTTGTCGTTTGGCACAACAATAACGGCATCAACAGCTTCTCTAAGTTTTTCCAAACCTTGATTAGCCTGATTTTGTCTTTTTCTTCCTTCCCATGTAAATGGTTTTGTAACAACGGCAATTGTTAAAATTCCTAATTCTTTAGCGATTTTAGCAACAACAGGAGCTGCACCGGTACCAGTTCCGCCGCCCATTCCGGCAGTAATAAATACCATATCTGCGCCGTCTAAAGCTTCTGTTATTTCCTGTTGAGCTTCTTCAGCAGCTTTTTCTCCTACTGAAGGATCGCCGCCTGCGCCAAGACCGTTTGTAGATTTAGCACCCAATTGGATTCTATTTTTAGTCTGGCCGTATTCCAAAACCTGTAAATCTGTATTCATTAACCAGAATTCAACACCTGAAAGCCCGGCTTTTATCATTCGGTTAACGGCATTACCACCGCCGCCGCCAACACCTATAACTTTTATTTTTGTAGGGTTAACAGGAGACCTTTGAGCTTGATCATTGCTTGTTGTTTCATCTTTTTTAGCAAAGATATCTGATACGAAATTTTCCACTTTTTTACCTCTTTATATAATTGTATAATTAGACATCTACAATAGTATAATAACATACTATTTTAAATAGAAAAAAAGTACAAGAAATAATCAAAAATTATGAACAAAAATTAATAATTATAATTAAGAGGCACACCCCAGTGAAGTTTGTCGCTTAACACCGAATAAAAATCAGAATTTTCAAGAAGCGCAAGTTTCACTTTTAAATTTGATTTTTCAATATTAATTTCTTTATTAAACAGAATATTTTCCTGACCGTCAGCATACAAATAGTGTTCTTTGGCTTCATCCACGCAGACAGTAATTTTTTCGTTATCAGAAATAACAAGCGGGCGAGCAGTAAGAGTATGAGGGCATATAGGCACTATTACAAAAGCTTCTAATGACGGAGTCAAAACAGGGCCGCCGGCAGACAGGCCGTAAGCGGTTGAACCTGTAGGAGTTGAAATAATTATTCCGTCCGCAAGATAGTCACAAACAGGCTTATCATTAATTTTCAGAACAAACTTTGATGTCCTTCCCATTGAAGCACATTTTAAAACAAAATCATTCAAGGCCGTATAATTGCCGCTTTGTAACATAATTCTTTCATCAACAATAAATTTGCCTGCCAAAACTTTATCAACAGATGTTTCAATGTCCTCTTTTGAGGATTGTGACAGAAACCCTAAACGACCCAAATTAATACCAAAAACAGGTGTTTGAAACTTTGCATAAAATCTTGCAGTTTTTAATATTGTACCGTCACCGCCGATTACAAAAGCAAAATCAAATCCCTCTTTAAGGCCATCAATATCTAAAGCGGTGGTTTTAATTCCCCTTGAAACCAAAATATTTGAAAGTTTATTTTTTATTTCAACAGAATGATCAATATTAGGATTAAAACAAATTGCAAAATTTTTCATACAGCAGAATATAACATATTAGAAAATTTTATGCAAATCTTACTCCCCTAAAACTTCGTCAAGAAACATTCCGCCTTTTTCCTTCATTGCACAAACATTATTAGATAATATAACATTCTGCCCATCGTTGTTACGCTGAAAAGTCAACGTATAAAGATCATACCCCCATTTGTTGGGACCTTTCATTCCGTTTACGTCAACTAACGGAAATAGCTGATGATGACTGTTATTATTCGTATTTTGCAAAACAAACATTGAACCATCAGATAATGTATAATAAGTTGTATATGAATCAATATCAAATGAACATGCATTATTATTCACTTCGCCGCCAGCAGACAAAACTTAAGATTTTGTCTTATATTCCGGATGACATTTATTTTTCCAGTCATCACATTCTTTTATAATATTTAGTTTTTTTACATACTGCTCAAAAAAGGGTTTGCACTCATTAATATGATATCGGCCAAAACCGGTATTATAACATTCATATACCGTACCGTATTCAGCCTGAACTAAATTAAGAGCATTTGATAAATTTGAATAGTTTTTTTAAACTGAGCCACTAAAACTTTTTTCTGATAATCAGCAACAAGTCCCGGAATTGTTATAGCAGCAACAACACCGATTATACCGAGGGTGATTAAAACCTCAGCAAGAGTGAAGGCAACTTTTTTCTTAAGACGATAAGACGTTAAGACATTAGGACGAGAAGTGCGTTTCAATGAATTATTCTTCCCATCCCTGATTAGGGAACGCCCGCTTTGCAGAGGGCCAAAGGCGGAGCCGTGCCCGTTTATCGCAAAGCGGGCAAAACAGGGGTTAGGGGTGGATAGCGATCTTTTTAAGAAACAGCAATAATTGAAACCCATCCTGACCTTCCCTAATAAGGGAGTGAATTTATTTTTACGCAGGTTCTGCCCGCAGATATCATCTTGCCTTCCTGACCTCTTGACCTCTGACCCTTTGGCGAAGCCTAGAAGAGCCCCCCCCCCGGATACTTAACATTTCTTAATCTTGCCATACTCTACTCTCCGTTTGCTTGATTCCTTGTATTATTATAACACAAGCTTTGGAATTTTGCAAAAAAAAAGAGGTGTAAAACACCTCATATTCAACTATCTCTCTCTTTCTCATAAAATAAAACTCTATCGCGGAGCAGTGTTACTATTGTAAAGGAGCTCTCCACAATGAGTCATTAAATTTGTTCTGGTTTACGGAAACATCAACAGACAAAGTCACATTGCTCGGAGTGAATACGAAAACCAAATCACCCACTTTTTGAGGCTTGCCGTCAAGCGCATGAGCAGCACCGCAAACAAAATCAATTGTTCTTTGTGATTGTTCTTTATCTAAAAGATGAAGGTTTAAAACGATGGTCTTTCTGTTTCTGAGGTGTTGAACAATTGTTGCAGCATCTTCAAATGATCTCGGTTCCATAACCTTTACTTCATAACCTTTGAAACTTGGATGATTAACTACTTTAAGTTCACTAGTTCTATCAACTGCCGGCTGATAAGAATATGAAGGGTCAATTGCTAAATTATCCTGAACAGGGTAATCATCTTCCACTTCCTGAGCCATTTCATCAAAAATAGTTTCTCTGGGTTCAAATCCTTTTACTAAAAAATCCACTACTGATTTAATTTTGTCTGTTACTGCTGCCACCGTTTTTCCTCCGTTTATCTTACTTTAATTAAATAATTTTCTACCAATCCTTAACATAGTTGCACCATATTTAGCTGCCTCTTTGTAATCCTGACTCATTCCCATTGACATTTCCTTTAATTTGCAATTAAACCTGCTCTCAAGTCCTTGTTTAATTTCAACAATCTCAGAAAATACTTCATCCTGCGTTTTTTCAGAAGCCCCGAGGGGCGTCATACACATCAAACCTGCAATGTTTATATTTGGAAGCTCTTTCAAAGAGGTGAATACGTTGAAAATTTCGTTTTCGGAAAAACCGTACTTTTGTTCTTCTTCAGCGATATTAATCTCAAGAAGAATATTTTGGATTTTACCGGTATTTTGAGCTTCTTCCGATATAACTTTTGCAAGCTTCAGCGAGTCAACAGAATGGATATAATCAAATTTCCCTACAACTTTTTTTACCTTATTGGTTTGAAGATGTCCGATAAAGTGAAATTTTGAATTATTCCGTATATCTGAGGGAAGATTGTCAATCTTCTTAACAGCTTCAACTACCCTTGATTCTGCGAAATCTCTTAATCCTGCATTATATGCATTGATTATTGCGGTTTCGTCAAAATACTTTGTCACTGCGATTATATTTGGTTTATAAGGTGCGATGTCTTCCTGTATTTGTAAAAGATTTTGTCTAACTCTGTCCTGCATGAATAATCATCCTACCTCTACAAGAAGTTGAATATAGTATTAATTGTACTCTATACATCAGACGCGGACAACTTTTTTATTTCTAACCTTTCCTCCTCAATATTTTTTCCGCCAAAACCATGATGCCATCATGGTTTCAGGTAAATTAACATTTCTTCAAGTTTGGTTAATATTTTGTAATATTGTCCCTTCTACACCATGCCTTTTATATTTTTGGGCATGCCTTTGATGTACATTATTAGAATAAACCATATTTTTTCAGATTTTATCCTTTAAATGCATGAGATTTTTTGATTTTTTTAAAAAAATCTGTATATAATAATTTATGACCGTTTCAGAAAAAGAAAAACTTAATGAAGCCTTTAAATACCATCAAAACGGGGATTTAGAAAAAGCCGAGGAAATTTATTCGGAAATTTTAAACACCTCAGAAAACAATTATGAAGTATTAAATCTTCTGGGGCTTATAAAACTCTCCCAAAATCGATTTCCGGATGCTGAAAAGTATATAAAAAAAGCTCTTACTTTAAAAAAAGACAGCTATTTTTATGAAAATCTTGCAAGAGTTTATAATGAAAAAAATGAGTTTCAATCTACAATAAAAATTCTCGAGGAAGCAGTAAGTGACGGCTTTGACAGTTTTGAAATATATTTTTTACTGGCCCTTGCCTACAAAAATAATATTGAATATGATAAATCCGAAAAGTCCTACCTGAAAGCCCTTGAAATAAACCCGAAATCTGAAAAGGCTCTATTTAATCTTGCAAGTCTTTATTTATTTTTGAATAAACCGGAAAAAGCTGTTGAATTTTTTAAAAAATGTCTTGAAATTACCCCCGATGACAAAGAAGTTTTATATTTTATATCACTCGGGTATTTCAGACTTAAAAATTACGAAACCGGAATGAAATTTTTTGAAAACAGGTTATGCAGAAATACGGCTATAACTTCACAGCAGGTAACTTATCCGCATTTAATGAAAAAAGCTCATATCTGGCAGGGTGAAGATATTTCAAACAAAACTCTTTACACATATTACGAAGCCGGATTCGGCGACATGATAATGTTTGCAAGATATTTGCCCGAACTGCAAAAACGATGTAAAAAAATTATTATGAAACCCCAGAAAGCTCTTTCACAACTTTTCAGGGATAATTTTCCGGACATAGATTTCATGGATGTATTCTATGAAGAAAATAAAATTGACTTTGATTACCATATTCCGTTTTTAAGTGTTCCATACGTTCTGCAGCTCGATAATAAAGAAATATTTATGAGGCACGATAAGTACTTAAAAGCAATGCCTGATAAAGTAAAATTTTTCAAAGAGAAATTTTTCAACAACGATAAATTTAAAATTGCAATAAAATGGCAGGGCAACACATATTATGAAACGGACAGAGTTATTAATGTCGAAGCGTTTGCTCCGCTGTTTGATCTTCCTGATGTAAAAATATATTCAGCTCAAACATTTGAAGGTTCAGAAGAATTTGAAAAACTTGCCTCAAAATATGACATAACAAATCTTGCTGAAAGTTTCAAGGATTTTTCATACACTGCGGGAGCTCTGGAAAACGTAGACCTTGTAATATCAAGCGACTCATCTTTAGCGCACCTTGCAGGAGCTATGGGCAAACCCTGCATTATACTTTTGCCGTACAATTACAACTGGCGGTGGCATATAGATTTAGGACACTGTGACTGGTACGACAGCGTGAAACTTTTCAGACTCGGGCCAAAAGAAAATTGGAATGAGCTTATGCAGCGTGTTGTAAAAAATTTGAAATTTTAGCAAAAAAAATTTTTACCCGTTTTATTTGTAGTATGAAAATAAATTTTTATACAAATAATATTACGTTCAGCGGAAACAGCAAACAATTCAGAAAAGATTATTCGAAACGTATAAGTGAAGGCAGAATAACAGACGTAAATAGATCTAATATCCAAGGATTAGCAGATAGATTTGAACAAGAGGGCATCACCTACAATCAATGCCTTGAAGCCTCAAAACGGCATCCTTTTCTGTTGGTACAAAAACCTGGAACTATGGAACATAATGTAAGAGAAACTGCAAAAAGATTTAACACAGAAGGACTTACAACAGAAAAATATCTAAAAGCCGTAATGCACTGTCCGAGTTTATTTTCACTATCACCGGATACGGTAGAAAAGAATGTCAGGACTACAGTAAAATTATTTGAAAATTACGGACTTTCCGGAGAAGAATATCTCCGCTGCGCATTAAATAATCCAACAATTTTTGTAACAAAACCGGAAACAATAAAGAAAAAAATTTATACAATTTCAGATAAATTAAATATCCCGACTTCCGATATTCTTGATACATTTTTAAGACAGCCGATTTTGTTCAGTATCAATGAAAAAGAATTTATTAAAAAGTACGAAATTCTTAAATACATAGAAGAAAATAAGTTTTTAGATAGAACAACAGCACGCCCTAACGAAAGAGAACTATCGCAATTGATTCTGCGAAAAAAGATGACAAATTCAAAAGAATATTTTTACACTTATCTTTTAAGAAATAAAATCTCATCAACTCTTGAATGGGGGCATAAAATTCCGCACGATGATATAGTCAGAGGCACTATAAATTTCATAAAAGAAAATAAAAATAAAATTATAAAATTTAATATTTTAGACGGCAAACCAGCAAAAGATTTTATAAAATTTGCAAAAAATCTCTCAAAAGCAACTGTCGGAAAAAATATTTTCAGAATTTCTATAGTACGATGAATTATGCTTTTTGAAACACCATTACATATTCATGTTTAAATATAAAGAATCCGCCTGCAAGCGCTCTGTAACGCCACAGATTTGCGGTTTTACCTTTGGCACGTTCGTTGCCCTGAATATCTTTTACGATAATTCCTTTAAGTCTGAAACCGAGTTTCATCATTCTTGCCATACATTCAAAGCCAAGAGGCTGAACTTCGGAATTTTTGTAGCTGTCGCCGATTATTAATGCCGCAAAACGTCCTTTTTCAAGCATATCATAGCCGTTTTTAGCGACTTTTTCAAATAAATCGTAAAATTCTTCAGTTGTATCACAGTTTGACAAATCTTCTTTTTTGTCTGAAAACTTAATAATATCATCATAAGGCGGATGAAGAATTAAAAATTGGGCTTTTTCTTCTCGCATAATATCAAGGCTTGCCTGAACTTTTTCTTTAGCAGCTTCTGAAGCCGAGTCAGCGCAAATAATTCTAACATCTGTTACAAGCTGCTTTGGAGTAAATTTTTGAGATACGCTTTCTGCAAGCTCGTCTTTAAGTTCAACCCCTATACAGCGTCTGCCCATATTAACAGCTTCAATACCTGAAGTTCCGGAGCCGAAAAACAGGTCAAGAACTACGTCATTTTTCTTGGTAAATCTTTCATACAACTGCTGGGCAATCTGCGGAATATAATTTCCGTGATATTCGTTAGAATGTCCGCCTTCTCTTAACCTTGTCGGGAATTCCCACAAAGTATCAGTTTTAACATGGTCATAAGCTTTCCAGTTATTCAAATCAATATCACTGTATTTTGTAGTTTTAACAGGTTTTACAACCTGCAAATCCGCTTTTTTTGAAGGTTTTATTTTTGTGTTAATTCTCGCTCTTACCAAGTCTTTTTCTCCCTTAATTTACAAATTACTTCACTTTTCACGCTTCACGTTTCACTTAATAACGGAAGAAAAGCATTATCTTTATACACAAAACATCTTATAGAAATGTTTCAAATTTGTAATCAAACATTTAGATGAATTTGTTTTTGATGTAGATTGAGATTAAGATTGAGGGCTTTTTGTGTATGGCGAGGATTAAACAACTATCAAAACATCTTATAAACCAGATTGCAGCGGGCGAAGTTATTGAACGTCCTGCTTCCGTTGTAAAAGAACTTGTTGAAAACTCTATTGATGCAGGCGCCACAAAAATAAGCATTGAAATAAACAATGACTGCCGCGATATTCGTGTAGCGGATAACGGATGCGGAATTCATCCTGACGATATTATTCTTGCATTTTCGAAACACGCAACAAGCAAAATCGCAACTGATGAAGATTTATTTGACATCCATACACTGGGATTCAGGGGAGAAGCACTTTCAAGTATTATATCAATCTCAAAACTTACCTGTACGACAAGAACTGTTGATTTTGAAACCGGAACAAAAGTTAAATGCGAAAATTCCGAAGTTAAACAGGTTGAAACAGGCTGTGCAGTCGGGACTATTATGGATATAAAAGATTTGTTTTATAATCTCCCCGCACGTCTTAAGTTTTTGAAAAGTTCAAATACGGAATTTTCATACATTCAGGAACTCATCCAATCACTTGCTCTTGCACACCCTGAGTGCTCGCTTGAATTGAAAAAGAACGGAAAAACAGTTCTTAAAACAACAGGACAAAATAATTTATTACAAACGATTAAAGAGGTTTATTCAGCTGACGTAATCTCAAATCTGAAAGAGGTTTTGAAAACGGATGAGTTGTCTAATCTGAAAATCAGCGGTTATGTAAGCACTCCCGATTACACACGTTCAAGCAAAAAAAGCTACCATATTTATATAAATTCAAGAACGGTTAAATGTCCTGTTTTTCAAAAAGCAATTGATACCGCATACAAAAGCCTTATTGCAAGCGGGAAATATCCTTTTATCGTTCTTAATCTGCAAATCCCGCCGTCAGATGTTGATGTAAATGTTCATCCTACCAAAAAAGAAGTCAGATATAAAAATCCTAATCAGGTATTTAATTTTATATACACATCTATTCAAGCAGGTTTGATGAATTATGTGGAAAGACAGCAGGCAAAACCTGTCAGCCCTGCTATGCCGAGTATAACAGAAAATGTAATTGATTTTGTACAGCCAAAACTTGAAAGCTCCGGAGAGATTATTTTTAACAAAGATGAGGATACAATTTACATCACCGACAAAATGATGGAAGCAGAAAAAGAAAAACATACCCAGCAGACTCAGGAAGAACAGCGCCAATTTTTTGTACCTGTTGAAAAAACACCGGAGCCTGAAGAAAATATTATCGGACAGTACAAAAACACTTATATTCTTGTTGAAAAAGAAGACGGCCTTGAAATTATTGATCAGCATATCGCAGAGGAACGATACATTTACGAAAAACTTATGTCAGAAAAAAATATAGTATCACAAATGCTTTTTGTATCTGATGTAATCCCTGTTTCAAGTACTGAAGCCGAACTTATCAAAGAAAATATTGGAAAGTTTGAAAAATTCGGCTTCGGGATAGAATTTTTAAAAGAAAACGAACTTATCTTCAAAAAAGTTCCGCAGATGATAGCCAAAGTAAATCCTAAAGAAATTTTAGCGGATATTTTAGAAAATATTGACGGCAGCATTGACAGACTGGAAGAAAAAATTCTTATTACAACAGCCTGTAAAGCTTCTGTCAAAGCAGGCCAAAAACTGTCCACATGGCAGATGCAGGAAATAGTAAAAAAATGGCGTACGACAAAAATGCCGTACACTTGCCCTCATGGACGACCGATTGTAAAATTTTTCCCGCATAAAGAAATCGCAGGATTTTTTCAAAGAAATGCCTAACTACCAGGGATAGTCATCCTTAATTTGCCATCCGTCTGTTTGTATAAGTCCGCCGCAATAACTTCCATAGTTTTCACAATTAGACAGCATTGCTTCTCTTGAAAAACTTGTTCCATACATATTGACTTTTCTATTATCTGCATATAAATACAGAGAAAAGACATCTCTTCCCATACGGTTTGGTTTGCTGTCTCCATTAATGTCCAACAACATTACGAGTTCATGCCATCTGTTTATTCCGTCATTATCATTAGAATTATTTATAAAAAACAGTATTCTTGAACCGTCATTAAGATAAATGACATAATGAGTTCTATTACCATACCATCTGCTTACTGTACCATCTCTGAATGTTGTGTCGGCTGCGTCTTTACATTTATCATATTCACAGTCTTTTAAGACTTTTAGATAGGGAATAATATTTTGCTTAACAAGTTTGGAAAGTTTATCCTGATAGTTATCCCAATCAGCTTCCTGCCGTTCTATACCCCATTCGGAAAAATCGCCGTTTTCAGCTTGAGAAAATACAAGTGCCTGATTGATTGTAGAATATGATTTTTTAAGTCTGTTAACTGCTTCGTGCTTCTCATATTTAGTAATAACGGAAGGCAAGGTCATTGCAGCAACAACACCTATTATCCCGAGGGTGATTAAAACTTCTGCCAAAGTAAACGCAGCCCGACGTTGACTGTTCGGCAGGGCTACGCGCGTAGCGCCTTCTGCCAAAGTGAACGCGGTGCGTTTTTTAGGTGAAGGGTGAACAGTAAAACGTGAAGTGAATTTAGGTGAATTGTTCCCCCTCTCCTTGTAAAGGAGAGGGATGGGGTGAGGTTTAGATTGTTTAAAACCCATCCTTACTTTCCCTAGTAAGGAAAGGCTTCCTTGTCCGTTGTAATTCGTCATTGCGGACTTGATCCGCAATCGCATTCTAGCGGCATTAGCACAATCCTCTGTTCCTTCGTTTTGAGCAGGATGCCATGAAAATACCCTCTCCCTTAATCCATCTTCCAAGAGAGGGAAAAGAGTTTTACGCGGGCTGCACTCACCGATAAAGGCATACCCTCCTACCTCCTTATCTTCTAATACTCCATCAGATCCCGCAACCAGTGCTGGATGACAAATAAAAACAGTTCCTTCAGAGCCTAGAGGCCCCCCCCCCGATATTCTTAATATTTTTTAATATATTCATACTTTCCCTCTTTCAATATCAAAAACGATTTGTTATTAGTATAACAAACCGTCTAGAATTTTTCAAGATTTATATCTAATTCACATTCGCTGACAAACAAGTCTTTTCATAGTGAAGCCTGTTATTGAACTGGTTAATTCTGCCCATAACTTCTTTAAACATCGGAATAGGCAAACTTTGCTTACCATCTGACAGAGCATTTTCCGGATCATGGTGAACCTCAATCATAATTCCATCAGCACCGACAACAAGTCCTGCTTTTGCCATCGGTTCAATTAAGTACCTCTGGCCTGTTCCATGGCTCGGATCGACAATTATCGGAAGGTGAGAATATTTTTTAATAACGGGAATTGAAGCTATATCCATAACGTTACGCGTAAACGCGCTGTCAAAACTTCTAATTCCGCGTTCACAAAGAATAACATTCGGGTTGCCGTTATACATAATATGTTCGGCCGCAAGCAAAAATTCTCTGATTGTACTTGCCAGACCGCGTTTTAGTATAACCGGTTTTCTGCATCTTCCGACAGCATGAAGCAGCTTGAAATTCTGTACATTTCGTGCCCCAATTTGCAAAACATCAACATAATCGCACATCATACTCAAATCAGAAGCATCCATTACTTCTGAAACAATCAACAAACCTGTTTCTTCGCTTGCTCTTTTTAAATACTTTAAAGCTTTTTCTCCGTAGCCCTGAAAATCATAAGGAGAAGTTCTGGGTTTGAATGCGCCGCCTCTTAAAAATTCACAGCCCATTTCTTTTCCTGCAAGGGCAACTTTCAAAAGCCCCTCATAATCTTCTTCCACCGAACACGGACCTATCATTGCAACAGGTTTATTATTTCCTCCGATTTTTACACCGTTCGCAAATTCGATTACTGTGTCTTCAGGTTTTCTGTCACGTGATGCAAGTCTGAAAGGCTCTCTTATAATTTTAACTTCTTTTACTCCGTCAAATGCTGCAACCCTGCCGGGAGTGACAGTAGTTTTATCTCCTATAGCATCAATTACCGCGTGAACCTGCCCCTGATTAAATCTTATATCAAATCCGTTATCACGTAAAAAATCAATGACACGTTGTATTTGAACCTTTGTAGCATTACGCTCCATTATTATAATCATATATGTTTTCTCCTGTTAGCAAGTCTTAAGCGAGAATAAGTGTACCATGAACAATTATAAATCGCAAACTATTTTTTGATTTCCTTAATCTTTTTTAGCATACTTACAGCCGGGAAATAATTCGGTAAAATATAGAGGCAGTCATTGGCGGCCTTTTCTGCTTTTACAAACTCGTCGTCATTATAATAAATAAAAGCCAAAAGATAATGCAGCTCCGGATCATGGTAAAAATAATTTCTTGCCCTGTCTAAAAAAAACATTCCCTGTTCTTTATACCCGTTGTTATAAAAAACTCTCCCGATAAATTTATGTACTTCAGGATTGATTGTAAACAGGAAATCTGCATATCTTATTATTTTTTCAATATAATTACCTTTAAAATATGTAAGGAGTATATTCAAATCTATTTCAAGGAAATTTCTTAACTCAAAATAAGAAGGATACTCTTTTACATCCCCTTCTATTAAAGAAATCATAAAGGAAGCCCAATGCGCCCTTATATCACTATTCTTTATTAAGCCAAAAAGATTTTTCGCTTTATCAAGGTTATCAGACAAAAGCTCATAGTATGCATTTTCCAAAATATAACCATTTTTTACGAAAAATTGTTGACAGGCATCATCCTTCTTTGTCAACAATTTTTCTTTTGCTGTTTCATAATCTAAAACCATACAATTAATAATTATTATTGTTGTTATTATTCATATAACCGAAATCTGACATCATAGAATTCATCATTAATGCCTGCATAACACGCGGATCGATATTTTCGCCCTTCTGTGTCTGGCTCATAAGCATAGGAATCATATTCATCATGTTATTTCCGTTATTATTATTGTTCCCTCCAAGCAGCATACTCATCTCAGCCATTTTAGGGTCTTGATACTGCGTCATTTGAGCATAAGGATTATCCTGCTGTACGGTGACATTTACACCCGCATCTTTAAGTGTTTGAATAGCTTTCAAAACCTCTTCATCACTTACTTGAGCAATTCTATCGTTCATCTCTTCAGAAGATTTATATTTTTCATCAAATTTTCGAATTTTTTCTACATCATTATCTTCCATATGTTCTTTTTTATTAATGGTTTCTTTAATATTTGTTAATTCTTTTTGTTTAACCTCCTGATTAAGCTCTGGTGATAAACCGTTTCCATAAGGGGCATTGATGAACCTATCCAAATCGGATAATTCTTCCTGCGGTTCTTCTTCATGACATGCCGGACCTCCGGTTAAACAATCCCTGCCTTTTAATGCATATTCAGACAGATATTCATTCGGGTTAAGCGACAGAACCTTTTCATAAGCCTCAATTGCTTCCGCTTCTCTGTCAATATGAGTATATGCCATTGCCATATAGTAATAAGCAAGAGCATTTGAAGGTTCCTTTTTAGTCAAAGAAAAAAGTTCCTGCAAGCAGCCGGTATAATTTCCCGCTTTATATTTTGCCATTGCACTTTTAATATTTGCATTAGGGTAATAAACCGTTTCCTTATCTAACTCAACCTTCGGCTTCTGTCTTTCTGAATCTTCATTTTTTTGTCTTGATAACTCCGCATAACGGGAAGTTTTTGAAGAACGTGAAGACGATGACTGTTTTCCTATAGGTTCAAGTTTGTCCACTCCGGCAGCAATAACCTGCAAAGAATTTAATACTAAAAAAGCTGATAATATCCAAACAATCTTCTTATTCATAAAATAATATTCCTTTTGCATAGTTTTTAATAATAAATTTCAATAAATCAAGTTTTATTTTATTATATAACATTTCTGAAAATAATCATAGTGTAAATATATGATTTATCTTATACTAAATTTGCATCCGCAGTAATTCTGGCGGTATAGATTAAGTTCTTTTGAAATTTTATTAGTTTTTAAAAATCCGTCCTTCTTTTTAAAATCAATGGCAATATATTCAAGCCCAAACTCTCGAGCAATATTTTCTCCGATTTGGGAAAGTTTTTGAAAACTTTTATGAGGGCTTATTACAATCGATGTTGTAAATTTATTTATACCACTTTTTTTAGCAAATTCAGCAGTCTTTCTTAACCTTAATTCGAAACATTTATCACAGCGTCTGCCTTTTTCAGGCTCCCCTTCCAGACCTTTTGCAGCTTTAAAAAATTCATCGGGATTATAAACTTCTTCAACTAGATTACACCCAAAGTGAGAACATAAAGTTTTTTCCGCTTCCAATCGTTTTTGATATTCTGTATCTGGAAAAATATTCGGATTATAAAAATATGCAGTAACCTGATATCCCATATCCTGTAGATAAGATATGGGATATCCAGAACATATTGCACAGCATGTATGAATTACGATTTTATCTTTCTTCTGCTCCAAGTTTTTTCACCATTTCCTTGTATTCATTATACTGCTGAATACCGATATCAATTTTTCCGTTAATTATTGTTGCAGGAGTTCCGTTAATTCCGTTAGTATAAGCATATTTAATCTGCTCCTTAATTTCCTTTTCGGTTTCAGGACTGTTTGCATCTGCCTGAAGTTTATCAAGGTCAAAATTCATATTTTTTACAAGTTCCAGAATATCATCTTCCGTCTGAGGCTTTTTATCAAACAGAATACTGTTCATTTCCCAAAATTTACCCTGTTTTTCCGCAGCAATTGCATATCTGGCATCAATACAGGAACCTTGATGGAAAGGAGCCTGTAAATAAGGGTTGCATTCGGTATCCAGAGGGAGATTTTTATGTATAACCCGTATTCCCTTCATTTCTTTTGCCAGTTTATACATCATAATATTTTGTGCCGGACAAATAGGACACTGATAATCCGAGTAAACATAAATAGTTATCTTTGCATCCTCGTCGCCTAAAATATTACCTTTAACATTATATTTTTTGTAATTTGGATGAGTAAATTCCTTTAATTCGTACTGGCGTTTAACCTGCGGGGCAAATACAAAAGATATTCTGGTATAAGCCAAACAACCTGCTGCAGCAAGCATTACAACAATAAAAGCTATTAAATATGCTTTTACTTTAATTGCATCTAAAAAGTCAATTACGCTCTGTTTTATAGAATGTACAAACCCGCCATTTTTAAAATCTGTTGCAATACAGCCGATTAAAAGATTCAAAATATATGTAAATGCGCATAAAACACACAGTTTTTTAATTTCAAACAAGCTTAAACAAAGGAGTACCATTGAAATAATAAAAGCAAATAAACCTAAAGAAGCTATATAATCCAGAGGATTTTTAAATACTTCCATAAATTTAAATAGTTTAAAATTTTTCAATTTTGGGGCAAAAAGCATTAAAAATACGAAGGCATAGAAAAACAATCCCCAGTATGCAAGAGGTATCCCTAAAAATTGTGCTTCCGTAGTTCTTGCAATACCGTCACAGTCAATAAAATCATTAACAGAACAAAAACTTGAAAGCGCATAAGGGTTAAAATTTGCATTATAATAAATTACTGCCAGCTTTATCGTTGTTATAATTCCTATAATTGCAATAACAGCAATTGAAATCTTTTTCTTCGTTTCTTTTTCCATACTATAATCTCCTGTTATAAACCAATAATACAATTTTTATTTGAATAAATCAATAGCATAAAGCAGGAAAAATAAATTACCTGTTCGGGTAAGACATCTTGATATTATTTATAAGATATGTTATAATAAATAAATATATAGGATGTTTTGATGAGAGGTTGATTTGAAAAAAAATATTTTCGAATTGTTTCTGAATAAAGTTTTTAATGTTCCTTTTTGGGTAAAAATAGTCATGTATATTAAACTTGCACAGGAAATGAGAGATAAATCCTGTGAGGAGTTTCTTCGTAACAATCCGGATGAAATATTTGCAACATTTGTACCTACAATAACATTTAAAGGCAAAACCGAGTTAGCAGAACGTAAATACGGACTTGATAATAATATTTACAACTTTCTTCAATGCTGCATGAATGAATACAGTATGCTTGAAATTTCGGTTAATACATTCCTTTCCATGGAAGAAGTTGCTAAATATTATGAGCTGTGTCTTGAACAGAATTTTATTAAAAAACCGGATTCCGTAGAACTTTATGCTATGGCAGGATATATTGCCGGGAAATTCAGAACAGGTGAATATTTTAAACAAAAGGGCGTAATAACCGTAGATCAACTGCAGCAAGCAATTCTTGCACATAGGGATGCTCAAGAAAGCGGAAATCCGAAAAGATTCGGTGAAATAATGGTAGAACTCGGATTTGTTACCGAAGATGATTTAAAATCTCTATTTATTCTTAAAGAAGAAGCTAAAAAAAGATTTATTCTTGACTACAATACTGTTCCAAAACCTGAAACAGAATATACAAATGACAGTCAGAAGTATGAAGAAGAAATTGCAGCCTTAAAAGATGAAAATATTAAACTAAAAAGGAAAATGCTGCAGCTTTTGGAGCTTGTTAAACGTAATGGTCAATAATAATACTGAACCTGAACTTTTAGTTGAATATGTAAGAGATGGACTTGTAGAAGAGGAACATTACGGATATATTGTATTGTCTGATAAAGACAGAGCTTTTGACTTTACCGGAGATACAAAAAACTATCCGTTCTATCTGCGTTCCTGCGCTAAACCATTACAGGCAAGCCTTATTATCGACTTCGGAATGGATAAATTCTATGATATGGCAGAGGATGAAATTGCAATCTGCTGTGCCTCTCATGCCGGAGAAGAAATTCACGTTAATACGGCAATGCGCCTGCTAAAGAAAATAGGATTAGACGAAAGCTATTTAAAATGCGGGTTGCATAAACCTCTTTCCAAAACAGAACAGACAAAAATGCTGATATCAGGAATTCCTGAAAATATTTTGCATAATAACTGCTCGGGCAAACACATCATGATGCTCGGTTTATGCAAGATGAAAAATTGGGATTTAAAAACTTATGATAATCCTGAACATCCGCTTCAGCAGGCAATAAAAGCTAAAATTACAGAACTCTGCCGGCTTACGCATGAATATCCGATAACAAAAGACGGATGCGGCGTGCCTATTATGTCAATGCCATTAACTAATATGCTGCATGGTTATCTCAATCTTTTCTGTAATCCGAAATATGAAAAGATTAAAAACGCATTTCTAAACTATCCATATATAATCGGCGGAGAGGACAGGACTGATACAAAAATAATAGAAAATTCGGACGGGATTGCGGCAAAAGTCGGTGCAGGAGGACTTTGTATTGTTGTTAATACAAGAACAGAGGAAGCATTTGTTGTAAAAATTGCCGACTGTGATATGAAAGCCCGGGAAATAGTTGTTTTACAGGTTTTAAAAAATCTTCACTGGGCTGATATAGAATTTGATAACAGCATAAAAACACTGCACGGCGACACAGTCGGAGAAATATTGATTACTGTTTAGTTTCCTCTGCCTTTGTAATTTTGACGACATTATTTTCGACTTTTACCTCAAGTAAATCTGTTTCAGGATTGACATCTATCAATTCAAGCAAAGTTTTCGGCATAAACAGCGCCCATCCGCTTCCCGAACGGGATAATTTTTTCTTCATCCTTATTTCTCCATGATTTTGTATATATAAACACTTTACAAAATCATTTTAAATAGTTATACTTGTATCATATCAGTATTATATAAGTATAAAATAAGGATATAAGATATGAAAATGCATAGCTTTACTCTTGCATAAGTCCTGATTACGCTTGGAATACTCGGGGTTATTGCAGCCATAACCTTACCTTCCGTAATTAATGATATTAAGGGGAAAAAATTGAAAGCTCAGTTAGATAAAAGTTATTCCACACTGAGCCAGGCTCTGGCTTCGGCACAAAATGAATTGGGATATACCATAAATTATGATAGTACTTATGGAAATACACTTTTCAAAGATACTTATATAAAGCAATTTGCAAATGCGTATGACTGCAGAAATGAGGAAACAAAAACGTGCCTTTCAAGCAATACCCGTCCAACAGAATATAAAACATACACCGGAAACACTCTTTCAACATACAGATTTGACGACGGGAATTTTCTATTGCAGGACGGTACATTTGTTATAATAGAACTCGGTGACAACAGAATGGAGTTAACCGTTGATGTAAACGGAAAAGATAACAAACCCAACAGGTGGGGACACGATCTATTTACATTCCAAATTATGGACGACGGGAAATTATTGCCAATGGGAGCGGACGGGACACGTTCAGAACTTTGCGACAGCCGAAGCTTAAGTACTGAAAATGGTGTAGGATGTACATATAAGGCACTGAACGATAAAAATTACTGGAAACAATTACCGCATTAAGTGTTAAAAATTCTGTCTCCTGCATCGCCCATACCGGGGACTATATAACCTTTTTCGTTTAAATGGTCATCCACGGCAGCTGTTATAATTTCTATATCAGGATAGTGTTTTTGGATATTTTCAATTCCCTGAGGCGCTGCAATAATACAGATTACTTTGATATTTTCAATCGGAATACCTTTGTCGGCATAAAGTTTTATTGCCTCTATCAATGAATTTCCGGTTGCAAGCATAGGATCTGTGATATAAATATAGAATTTTTCGGGGTTCGGAGCTTCCATAGGAACTTTGTTATAATACCATACCGGTTTTAAAGTCTTTTCATCCCTGTACATTCCTATATGTCTTATACAGGCTTGCGGAAGAATATCAATTGCTTCATCCGTAAAAATCAAACCTGCGCGTAAAATAGGAGAAATTATGATATTTATATCAGAGTCAACGGTTTTAGCAGTAAAAGTTGTCAAAGGAGTAGTAATTTCCTTATCCACTAACGGAAGATTTTTTGCGGCTTCATACAAAAGACATCTTGTAATTTTTCTTGTTGCAATTCTAACCCCCTGACTGTCCGTATCTTTGTCACGCATTGTACATAAATTCAATAAAACAACAGGATTATTGATTACTCTGACTCTTTCTTTGTTCATAATTCCCCGCTCCTTTGTGTTCTTTTTTAACCTTAAATTCTTCTATCCATTTATTTAAAACATTCAGATTATTTTCAATTCCGACAGTATGAATTCCCTTACTCAGATCTGCTCCGTTTGTTTCCTTTGCAAAAAATGAAAGTCTGCTTGATATAGAACCGATTTTATCAAACATGTCATTAAGCAGACCTAATGAATCATGCAGCCTTTTCGGATCCTGAACTACAATAATCTTATTTGATGCCAGACTTTCCGGTGTCGGGGGATAAACTTCCAGCGATTTTGATCCGCCCATGCCGCTAAATTCTACAGTTGCTATTGAACCTTTCGGAAGCTCAACGTCTTCTTTTGTTATTACAAGTTTTAAATAAACATCATTTGAAACTATTTTAACTTTATCAATATAACCGACCTGCACTCCCATAAATTTTACGGGGGAACCCACTATAAGCCCGTCAACATCCGGCATAAATATCTGATATGTAACAAGTTCTTTTTGTTTATTATAATGATGAATTCGTATTCCGGCAACAGCAACACACAATATAAAAAACCATACCCCGAATTCTATCCAAATATACTTGTGCATACCTTCAAAAATTTTCATAAGCTGATTATACAACAACACATAATTTTTTGCCACTTGCCAAAAAAGTTTTTGTATTATACTATTATTTTACAGAAACAAAAAGTGAGGTTTTTAAATATTATGATGGATCAAATAATAAGAGTTGCATGGGACTTAAACGAAAATACAGATAACAGATATCAGCTTGTTTACGAAATTGCGGAACTTGCTAAAAAATTAGTCGATGAAAATCAGGCTAAAAAGGCCCATGATGACTTTAATTTTGAAGAAAATTTTGATACAACATACAAAAAAGAAAATCCTGTCGAGCATGCCATTATGGTAAAAGCAGCAGAAGCAGACGACGACAGATTGGTAGGTTAGTGCTGCGCACATAGCCGCATAAAGTCTATGAAAAAGTTAGAGAAAACTCTAACTTTTTCAGTTAAATGAGGGGTATTAAATGCAGATAACTGTTGACTTTATCAGAGAAAGAACAAACAATTTCCAGCCTGAAATCGGAATTATTCTTGGTTCAGGTTTGGGAGAACTTGCGGACGAATACTGTGATTATGCAATTCCTTATACAGAAATTCCGAACTTTGTAAAATCAACAGTTCAGGGGCATAAAGGCAGACTGGTTTTTGCGGATATAAACGGCAAAAAAGTTATTATGATGCAGGGAAGAAATCATTTTTATGAAGGACACTCCATGCAGGAAATAACATATCCGGTTAAGGTAATGAAAGCACTCGGCGTAAAAACGTTAATTTTGACAAATGCCGCAGGAGCCGTAAATGAAAGTTTCAAACCTGCTGATTTGATGATTATAACGGATCATATCAACTTTACAGGTTCAAATCCACTTATCGGGGAAAATGATGAAACTCTTGGAGAGAGATTCCCGGACATGTCTGAAGTTTATAAGAAAAATCTTATTGAACTTGCACAAAAATGCGCGTGTGAGTTGAATATAGATATCAAAAAAGGTGTGTACTGGGCAAATTCAGGGCCGTCTTACGAAACTCCGGCAGAAATAAATATGATAAGAAAACTTGGCGGAGATGCCGTCGGGATGTCAACTGTTCCCGAGGCAATCGTTGCAAACTACTGCGGGCTTAATGTTCTTGGCATAAGCTGTATTACAAATGCTGCCAGTTCTTCCTCAGGTGCAAAACTCTCACATGAAGAAGTGATAGAAGCAGCTGCAAACGCGAAAACAAAGTTTAAGTCGCTTATTTTAGAGATTTTGAGAAAAATATAATAAAAAAACAAGACACAGACTAAAGTTAAGCACAATTATAAAATATTGTAAATTTTGTATATACTCCCACTTGTCAAAAAAATATTTTCAGTTAAAAATACATGACGGGAAGGAAAAAGAAATGTTTGTAGGAAAATTAACTTACGATACAGTTAAGCAGCGACAGAAACCGAAAGGAGAACTATCTGTCAAACATGTTCCTCTTTCTTCCGAGTTCATGTCTTTAAAAAATAATTTAAGCGAGAGACCTTTAAAAAATAAACACCAGGATTTATCTTTTAAAGGTCTTTCTTTTAGCGGAAATAATGAAGAAAAGAAAAAACCGTCCGCTCTGGCTCCCACGCTTGCAATGCTCGGAACTTTAGCGGGTATCGGACTTGCCTTAAGAATTGCTCCTTCATATAAAAAAGCCGGAGATTACAGTATTTCCGAATTCAAGGCTTTTGCAAAAAAATATATGGGAGTAACTAAAAAAGTTGACGGCAAAGAAGTCACAACATCTATTGGCGAAGAACTTTTAGAACACCTCAAAAAATCAGAATTAGCAAAAAAAATGATTACAATAGAAGGTGACAAAATCTTCTTCAAGAAAAAAACTATTTCTCAGCTTGTTTGGGACGGGCTTATGTACCCGTTCAAAATACTCCCCGGGGATATTTTAAACGGAACCGTTCAGGCTCTGGGTAAAATCAAACCATTAAAACAGTGGTCAGCAAATACTTTAAATAAACCTCTGTTTAAAAATATTAGAAGACGTTCAAAAATTGATGCCCAGGTAAATTCTTTAAGAGGACTTTTTGAAACAGCCAATAAACTAAATGGTAAACCTGAAAATGAAATAACTTCTGCAATATTCCAACGTTCGGTAAAAATGTTTGACCCGAAAACGGGAAATTACGACACAAAACATGAAAGGTCATTAAACAGACTTGTATCAGGACTTCCGCCGGCAATATTTCTTGCGAATGACGCTTATAACCTGTCGCGTATGATGGACGATGACAACAAAGCCGCAACTCATGAACAAAAAGTAAGATTTAAGCAGGAAATGGCAAGAATAGGTTTCAACGCATATATAACACTTGTTACCTTAGGAGCTTTAAATAAATTAATTAACAATTCCAAAATGGGAATTATGTTAATGACAGCCCTGACAACACTGACAACAGAAGCATTCTCCCGTATAATTAATGGAAAACATATTACAAGACTTACTCCGGAAGAAGCACGTGCGGAAAATGAACGCAACCACGCTCCTGAAGCTGAAATTAAACCTGATTTATCGTTTAAAGCCTCTGAAAACAAAGAAGAAAATAAAGATAAACAGCAAAAGCCTCTGCTTTCTATTGATACAGTAGCTAAAGCAATAGGAGTAATTATTGCGGGCGGATTTGCCGTAAAAAGTTTGAGAAAAATTAATGCGGTTGATAATGCCTGGAAAGATTTCTCCGGCTTCTTTAAGAGAATTTATACAGATGCTACACAGGTTAAAGATTTTAAAATATCAAAAGAAAAATTCAACAATATAACAAAAGTATTGGAAGAAAACGGATTTACGGAACTTGCTCAGCAATACAGACAAATAGCAGCAAAATCCGTAAATGCTGACGGCACAATCAGCCTCGGCGCTAAAGAAAAGAAAATTAAACCGGCTGTTGATTTCGTACTTGCACCGTTCAAATTCGTCTGGAAATACGGTACAATGCCCTACAAATTTGTTGATGATGCAATAAAATCAATCGGTTCAAAAGGGGCTAAAAAATCCGCTAAAAAAGTTGAAGATATATCAGCATTAGCAAAAAGTGTCCAAAACATAGGACGTGAAGCTGAAAAATATTCAAACGGAAAAATTTCGAAAAAAGAGTTTAAAGATTACGTCAGCGACAATATTTTGAAAGCTTTCAATGTTGAAACAATGTCAAATGTATCAAACAGTGAACTTTCAAATCTTGCCAAAACAGCGGCACTCGCAGCAACAATATGGTTCCTTATGACAGATAACTATAATATGGTTATGCTAAAATCGAACGGTAATGATGTTGAAGGCGCGCAAACTAAATTTAAAGAAAGATTTGTTCAGGAAATGTCAAGATTGTTCTATCAAACCCTTTTGATTGACCTGTTTAACAGCACATTCAGCAGACAATATAACGGATCATTATTTGGAATGAGCTGGATTACACTTACCAATACAACACTCGGCGAATGGCTGACAAGGGCTTCTGTCGGAGTTCCTATAGGTACACATTCTAGAGATGAACTTATTGAACTTGAAAATAAACAAAATAATGCTACCGGCTTCAAAAAATCATACTTCGACTTTATGAAACGCTTAACAGGTAAACGTCCTATTAAAACTTATGAAGTAGATCAAAAAGAACAGCCCAAAACAGCTATTCAACAAACAAAAGAAGATAAATCCGCTCAGGATATAAACTTTACAAACAGCAGCGTGCTAAGAAAAATGGTAAAAGGCTAATCGTCGCCGGAAATTATAGGTACATAATATATGAATAAGCCGCCCCTGTTTTGTCCGGATTAGTTTCTTTATTCTGCCAGATAAAAAATCCCACAGCAAGAGCCGCTACAATCAAAATTACTACTAAAATCTTTGTAAGTATTGCAAAAATCTTTCCGATTATAAATAGTGCAACAACGATGCCTAATCCGATAAAAAGTATTGTAAAATCCATTTTATCTCACCTTATTTTCTTCGCCTTTAATAAGTCTTTGAATATTTGAGCGGTGCAAATAAATTATATACAAAGCCCCGAGCGCACAATACCATATATATGCAGCAGGAGCCTTAAATGCCCACATTATAAAAGGAGAAAGCGCAAGGGCAATAATTGAACCGACTGAAACATATCTTGTAAAAAACGTAATTACAGCCCAAATTGCGGCAATAATAAGGCCTACTTGCCAGTTTAAAGCAAGAATTGTGCCGACACCCGATGCTACAGACTTTCCGCCTGTGAACTTTAGAAATATTGACTTGCTGTGTCCTAAAATAACCGCAACAGCAGCTAACACAGGCAAAAGGCCGATATTAGTAAAAGTTTTTGCAAATAATGCAGCCAGTACAACAGGCAACGCACCTTTAAACGCATCAAGAAGCAGGGTGATAAAAAACCATTTTTTGCCCATAACGCGTTTAACATTTGTAGCACCTGTTGAACCTGAACCTATTGTTCTTATATCCTCGCCCGTAAAAACCTTAAGAATAATATATCCCGTCGGGATTGAGCCGATAATATAGGCACTTACAACTACTGCCAGTATTTCCAATATTTTTTCCATAACCTCTCCTTGTTCAAAAATTATAACAGGGATATTGTAATAATTCAAGAATATATTATAATATTAAAGTGATGAAAAAGATTTTGGCTCTCTTATTATGTTTTCAAATACTGTCACTGCCGGTTATGGCAGAATATGACTTCAGCGATGAGGCGCAGGCTGAATTTGACAGGAAGAAGTTCCAGCCTGTTCAATCAGCGCCCCTTGAAAACGATTTTTATAAAAAAAGAGAGCACCGCAACAGAACAAATTATACACCGCCGGTAATTCAGGAAGAAGTATTGAATAATACATATACACCGCAGCCTCAGCCGCTTCTGGGAAATGTAGTATCTGTTCCTGCCGGAACCACATTCAAAATAACTTTTGATTCGGGTATAAATTCAGGCAGTTTAGAAAAAAATGACAGACTCACTGCAACTCTTTCCGAAAATTTGACTTATAACGGTGTTTTAATCGCTCCAGCAGGCAGTCTTGTCTACGGTTCTGCAACAGATGCGCAAAATGCCGGTTATGCCTATGGAAGCGGAGCCTTAGAATTTAGTTTTAATGAAATCTTAACGCCTGACGGCAATCTTATAAAAATATCAACAGAAAAAATTTATATTGAAGAAGAGAGCGAACGTGCTAAAAAAATGACAAGGGATATTGTCATAGGAGCCCTCGGGACAATGTTAATCGGGGCGGCATTTACTGCACTTGGCGGCAGTGACGAATGGGGAAGAAATATGGCAATCTATGGAGGAATAGGAGCTTTAGGAGGAGGGCTCAGAGGAGCTATGCAAAGGGGAAAAGATGTAAATATTCCAGATGGCACAAGCTTTGAACTAAAATTGACAGAACCATTGAATGCCGTACCGTATAAAATTACTCCTTCAACAGGCTCTGAATCACATTATATACGATAACAAGCTTTTTACTGTCATTATTTAATGAATTTAATTTTTCATCAATTTCCTGACGCAAATCTTCTTCTACTTTCAAATGATTTGTTGCAAACAGTTCTTCAAGTGTCGTATCCAAAGCAGACACTAATTTGTCTATTGTTTCAGCCGAAGCAAAATTTTCACCCGTTTCAATGCCGCTCATAGCACGCTGTGATAAATCAACGGCTTCTGCAAGTTCTTCCTGTGTCAAACCACGGTTTAAACGCATTCTTTTAATTTTTTTACCGAATTCCTGTTTTACACCCATTACAAATATTACTTCTTAAACTTAACTTTTTAGTATTTAAAAGTATTTTACATTAAGTTTTGTAAATCTGGAATGCATTGTAAATTCTATATTTGGCTAATTTATACTTTTAACTTCATAAATTTCAGCAATTTTGGATTTTCGCATGTTTTTATAAAAGAGTAAGGGGAAATCGATTTTCAAAACAAAAGAGGAATCATTAAAAGAATTAATAAAAATTTTAAAAAAGTAAAGAAAAATGAAAGGGGAAAATTAAATTATGTCAATCGGAAAAATTATGAGTAAAATTATTAAAGTACTCCCGAAAACAGAAGGCGCGGCAGGCCGCATTACTTTGGGGCGTACACAGTTAGAAGCTCTCGGCAAACAAGACAAAAAGGCAGGTGAACTTATACAAAAAACCCTAAACGGTCTAAAAGATCCCAAACTTGATGTAGCTTATAAAGCAGAATCAAGTTATGCAATCGCGGGTATGAGATTAAGAGACGGTAAAAAAGTAATCGGTCAGGGAGCAGTATCAATCACAAATCCGGGTTCATCCCAGGCAGTCGTAAAATATCGTGCTTCTGCTGATGGCGGTAAAACCTTGCAGGCCAACGGATTTATAGACGGGGGCAAAGTCGCAGACGGAAAAGATATTGCAGCAGGTATGTCACGCAAAGGCGGGAAAGTTACAACTGATCTATCAGTAGGACAGGCAACAAGACATCATATAGAATTTGACGAACAAAAAGGAGTAGAATTAGCAAGAGAATTTGATGCTAAATACCTATTAGAAAAATACAGACAAACAACAAATAAACTTCAACAACTATTGGATGGAATGATGGTCGATACAAGAAAAGTCCTCAGGGGCGAAGTTGAAACAGTAAAGCCGCTTGATAAAGCAATTAAACAAGTAGATATACAGCGCTTTAACAATAAAAATGCTGTTGTAGATAAGGCTGTCGCTGAAAAATTTGCAACTTCTCCTAAAGAGTTTTCAACAGCTAAGACCAAAGTTCTAAAAGAATCAAAAATAGAAATGGATAAATTTAATAAAACAAAAACAAATTTTGATTAAAACATTTAAACTCCTCAGAAAATTCTGAGGAGTTTATTTTTATAGCATATATTTGCAGAATGAATAAATATATGCTATATTTTATTTATGAAGTTAAATAAAAGATTAGTCACATTAGGTTTAATAATTCTTGTACTTTCGGTTGCATTAAAATTTATCTGGGCGGGGTTAAAACAAATCAAAGTGGACGATTTTCACCCTGCCGCGGTAATTTTTGTAATAGATTCATCGGCCTCTAATCAGGGACGCCTGCCGGAACAGAAAAAGACTTTAAGGCAAATTTGCAACCTTCTTGATCCGGAAGATCAGATAAAAATTCTAAGGGTATCAGAAGATGCTTATTTAATATATGAAGGTTCTCCGATGAACGGAAGCACCATTACAAAATCAATGGATGCCTTCACCCAGTATGATGCACAAGATTACGGGACAGCTTACGGTGTAGGTCTGAAAAAAGCTTTCTCACACGCACTGACAATGAAAAAGAACGGATATGTTCCGGCTGTTGTCGTTATAGGCGATCTTGAAAATGAAGGAGCAATAGAAAAACAAATTAACTGGGATATTTTGCCGGAAAATGTTCAGAATGTGAAAAAATATGCACCTGAGATTTCAATGATGTTTTTGGACGCACATCCTTCAAAACTTGATCTTGTAAAAGAAAAATTAACACCAGTTTTAGGAGAAAAACATTTGATAGTTTCTCCGGAACAGAATATTGATAAATCTATAAGAAGATTTCTTCACGCAATAGGCAGATAAAACTTAATATCAAATCAATAAAGAGGATAAAAAAGAAAATGGCAGTAATAATTTCAACTTCATCAGGCGAAAAAGTATTTAATAAAGATGTAATAAATGTCGGTACAAACCCGGGATGTGACGTAGTTATTAATCCTGGATATGATATTTTGCTGACACTTCAATACAATGCCGGCGAAAACAAATGTATCATTATGAATACTTTTCAAAGCGACAAAGTCCTTTTCAAGGGGCAGCCGATAAAAAGGGTTGAGGTTAAAAATGTCTGTAAACTTATGTTTGCAGGAACTGATGAATTTGTAAGCGTCAAATTGCTTGAAGAAGCTCAAACAGTACATACAAAAACTGTTACTTCAATAGGAAAAGAAGATTTAACAGAAGAAGATATTAAAGGGCTTTACGGCAAAGATGTGAACGCGGTTACAAAAGTTAAACTCGAAAAGCAGAAAGAAGACCTTGAAAATGCCCGTGTTGCAATAATTAAACAGGTCGCATTTCATATAAATGACTTAAAGAAAAAACTTTCGGCAAACTCTAAAACAAGCATTTTTCTTCATATTGCAATGTTTTTCAGTGCGATGGTGTGCGCATTCGGGGTTTCAAATTACCTTATGGGACTTGAAATTAAAGAATCCGCAAACTTCCTTCACCTGCCGACAAACATAAAAGTGTGGGGAATTTATACAATATTAATCTATGGTATCTGCCTGCTTTTAAAACAGGGGATTTACCTCTATCTGCAAAGCAATGTACAAAAAGAAATGTCCAAATCCGCCAAACTCGGACAGAGCTTTATGCTGATTTTTTCATTGATATTTGTGCTCGGAATTTATGTTGTAAACCTTGTTTATTATATGAATTTAAATGATTTTATGACATTTGCAATATTTATTTCGTTCTTTTTTGCCGGCATAATGGCAGTTCTTGCAATAAGCTGCGGATACTTTAAATGCAACGGGACAGAGTGGACAATGACACTCGACAAGTACGAATACAGAGAAGATTTTGAAAGTGTTATAAAATCTTACAGACAGTGGATTGAACGATATATAAACAGTTTAAGCAACTCAAAACTTCAATACATAAGAGATAAAATGTTTAATCTCCAATTGAAATCTGCAGGAGAAACCGTTGTCGGGATTTTAACTGCACCGTTTCTTGCTTATGGTGTTTCTAATACCCTTGCGATGTGCTTTCCGGAAGCAGCAGGTTGGGTCAGGATTTCAGGATTAAGGATAAGCCCTGTATTTCTCGTGCTGGCAACCTTTTTAATTATCTTTGCATTCTTCTCTTTTGTAAACGCATTTCTTTGTACTAAGAAAGTTCAGGGCTCGCAGGTAATTAAACAGGACGGCTTTTCAGATTATCAGCACCACGGTGTTACAATTTACGGACTTGAAGGTGTAAGAAGGCTGAATTCCGAAAAAACACGTTCGCTCTCTATTGCCTGCGCAATCATATTTATTGAGTTTGCTATGAACGTTTCTTATTTTATGACAGAAATAGGCGGAGATATGCAGGGTATATTTTTAAGTTTAGTTGCAGCGCTTGTTCCGACAGCACTTTTGATAGCAGAAACAATGATGCTGAGTCAGACAAAATTTGACATCTATGCCTGCGATGAATTACTTGCAAAAGTAGATAAAGATTAGTTATGGATTTTTTAAAAGTTATAACAATTATCTTATTTATAATACTCACCATCTTAACAATAAAAATTCATCCTGATATGCATCAGCCAATGATTATTGAAGATGAACACTTTAAGCTGACAAGAATCAGCGATACGATTGACACAAAAAATCTTCCGGTAACGCAGCCGGTCAGATCAACGCCACCGGATACACAACAAAATAAAACTGTTGAGGTCAAGGAACAAACCTTTGAAGAAAATACCACAAAATATATTGCTCCTGAACCTCAAAAAATTGAAAAAAAAGAAAAAAAATTAGTTCAAACAAATACCCCTGACACAACATCACAGCTTGAGCTTTTACAACATATTATAGAACAGGCTGCACAAGAAGAACCCGTTGAGTTGGAAAAGCCTGTAAAAAACAATATTCAAAGGCCGCAGCAGGAAAAAACAAATCAAAATCCATATATGACGGAACAGGAAGAAATTATTGCCTGGAACAGATGGCGCAGCAACCTGCAAAATCAGATTATGAAAGATTCACAAATTGATTATGCACCTCTTGGTACATTGTTTATGTTTACATTTGTTGTAGATAAATTCGGTAATATTTCAAATATAAAAGTTCAATGCTCTAATCAAAACTATATGGATCTTGCCAGAAACAGGGTAAAACCTGCAATAGCAAATCTTCAGCGCAAACCCATATTAAAATTCCCGCGAGGATCACAAAGAACTTCAACGATTGTAATAGGAGGATTTATGATAGGAACTGAAGAAAGATATTCGACTCCCGAAAATTTTGCGGATTATGAAAGGATAACTTACTGATGAGTATAACAAAAATTACGGTTATTTCTATTGTTACTATACTTATAATCGGTCTGGCAACAGCACTGATTATAAATATAAAACCTCAAATGCATAAAACAATTAAACTTGAAAATATAATTTTTGTAAGGAGTAAGTAGTTGTTTAAAATTTTATGTATAACAATTTTTACAATATTAGAAATACCGTTTGCAATAAAATTTATGCAGGCAAAAAAGAATTTTGATATAATAAGGCAGACGGCAATTGTCATTATTATGCTTTTAATAATGATTATTATGTTTGCAGTTTATAAAATCGGCTTATTTGTGTTAGGATAAAATTGTTATGTACAGATGCAGAGAATGTAAAACCGAATATAAAACAAAAGTTGAATACTGTGAATGCGGAAATAATACCTTTGATTATATAGAAGATAAGATACCGCAGCAAAAACAACAGCAGCAAAAAAATGGCATGACATTAGAACAAAAATCAGAGCTTATATCAAAATTGTTTTTTGTATTATGTATTCTAATTTCTGTTATTGTATGGCTTATACCCGTCAAATCAGGCGGGAAGAAAGCACCTTCCGCGCCTAAAACAACAAAGCCTGCAGTTACAGCGCCAATTCCAGATATTGACAAGATATGGAATGACACACCTATATATCAAGAACCTCAGACTCAAGCAGTAAATAAACCTGAATCTGTTGCAATAGCTCCTTCTCCGGAAACTTTATACCGACCGGTTCAAAATAACAACAATACAGTAAAAAAAAACTCTCAAAATACCACAGTTTCAAAGCCTGCTGAGTATGAAATAGTCTATAATCCGCCCCCTGTTTCTAAAAAAAAAGATGTTACACAACAGACTAAACGTGTAGAGCCTGCGAAACCTTCTTATAATCCAAACAGCCCAGCAATGCTTAAATATAAAGGAGAGCTTAGAGCAGCATTGTTTTCAAAATTCGCAGCAGGAAGTATTCCAGACTCAGGTTCCTGTGAAATTTCTTTTTCCGTAGATAAAACAGGCAAACTTATAAACAGAAAATTTACCCGCGAATCAGATAACAAAACTTTGAATGACGTTGTTTATTATATGCTGATGAGCGTTCCGAAATATTTGCCGCCGCCTTCCGAATACAACGGAGAAACAATCCGTATGAAATTTGTTATAGAACACGGAAGTTATGAAATTTCTATAAACTAAAATTAAAATTAAGTATAATAACAATTTCTTCGTTGAAATAATTTGACGGGAACGGTTTAAACGGGGCAGCAGCTTTAATTGCAGCTCCTGCATTGTCATCAAGTTCTTTTATTTTGGAAGATTTTAAAATTCTGCATTTTTTTACATGTCCATCCTTGCCGACCGTTACAGCCATTTGAACAAGCAAGTCTTTTTGACCCTTTGCAAGAACATCTATTTTCTTTCTGGGCGGAACCTTCCAGCTTTTTATAACTTTTTCCTTTACCTCTTTTACATAAGGGGTATAATCAACATATTTTCCGTCAGCGCCAAAGGCATAAGATTCATTTTCCGAAATAAAGACCTGAACAGCATGAAGATTTCCAGAAGGATAATCATACAGTATTCTGCATTTTTGAAGTTCAGGACGTCTGAATGAAACATATTTTAATTCGTTTGAATCAGTTGTATAAATCAACTCGGCACTGCCGCTTTTAACATAACGATATGCCTTATTTTGTGTCCCGTCATCTTTTACAAGAGTAAAATCATGATAATATTTCGGGTATTTATCAGTTTTTACAACAGGTTTTATTTTGCTGAAAATTACAGCTATTGTTTCATTTACGGTTTCATAATTTTTACTCTGAGCCGCAGTTAAAAATTCCGGTTCAATTTTAACATACTTAGCCGCAAAACACGGAGATGTCATCAATAACAATATAGAAACCAGTAATAAAATCTTTCTCATAATATAACTCCTGCTTATATTATATCACAAATATACGTCCGCGAAGAATTTTAGGTATTTTTCAAAGAATTAATTTAAAAAATGTAAAAATATAACTTTAAAATCTAAAGTTTTCTTTAACAAATTCCGAAATAAAAAATGTATGAAAAAATTGGTTGACTTTTTATGAAAAATCGTTAAAGAACAGTAAACAACAGAAAGGATGTGGGTATGTCGTCAATCAGTTCTATAAGCAGTACACAATCGATGGCCGTGTCTGCATACAAAAGTGAGGAGCTGAGTTCTTCCACAAAAATGAAACTGGAAGCCCTCGGGATAGACCCCTCATCAGTAACTTCCGAAGCTCAGGCCCAACAGCTCATTGCGCAGGCAGAAGCAACAAAACAACAGCAGAATTCACAACAACAGCAACAAGGAGGTAATTCGTCAGAACAACAGCTGATATCTGAAGCTAAAGAACTTGCCGCAAAAGTTGGCGTAACAGTATCGTCAGATGATACACTGGATGATATTACGGGCAATATCGCCGATCAAATTCAGGCAATGATGGACACAGGTGATCCGTCGAAAATTAAAGCGGCTCAGCAATATCAATCACAACTTGCAAGTATTTCAGATGAGGCAGACTCTATTACAAACACACAACAGAATATTTTTAATGCAATGAATATGATCTCTGTAAGCAACAAATACGCTTTGGGCTTATAGCAGAGAAATTCAGCTTACTGAAGAAGAAAAACATAAAAAATTGAAAAGGCTTTCATAAACTGGAAGCCTTTTTTGTATTTAATTAATACAAAAAATACCCTGACGAGTAATGAACTTTAACATTAAATTTTCAAAAATATAAATATATTTGAAAAATAAACCAATCAGGGAAGAGGATGATAAAACAATATAAAATTATAGTAATTTTACTGTGCATTATTTTAAGTACAGATTTCAGCAATGCAGAAGAACCCGTCAGGCAGCAAAGCAAATATCCGGATTATGCCTATGAATATTTGGGCCCTGACAAATTTGAGAAAATGAACAGAAAAATATTTGCATTTAACCTCGGATTAAACAAATATGCAATAAGACCTGTTCATATTCTGTGGTCATCAATTATGCCGGAATACGGCATTGAACGCATTCAATACGCATACCGTAATATTGAATATCCCAAAAGACTTGTAAGCAATCTTATTCAGGGCGATTTTAAAAGCTGCGGAACCGAAACCGCAAGATTTTTGACAAATACAACCATTGGAGTCGGCGGAATGTTTGACCCTGCAAAAAGATATTTCAAAATAGAACCGTCAACGGAAGATATGGAGCAGGCACTCACTAAGTGCAAATGTAATTCAGGTTCCTACATTGTACTTCCCGTTATATCAGGAACAACACCCAGAGGTGCGGCAGGGAAACTGCTTGATATCTCACTTAACCCCACAACTTATGTTGCAACACCTGTTCTTGCAATGGTAAAAGCAGGTTTGACCGTAAACAGAACTTCTTATATTCAGCCTTTTATCAAAATGATAGAATCGACTTATGCAGACCCTTACGATATAGCTAAAAAGGCCTACGGGATAGACAATTATATAAAATGTCAAAATTACGACAGAAAAGAAATCCTTGAAAAAGCGTTTAAAGAAATAAAAGAGCCACAGGAAAATAATTATGAAGCCCCCGAATTTGTGGAACATAAACAAGATTTAATAGAAGCGCAAAATGAACCGGAGAAAAAAGAGCACGATGGCAAACTGACAGTAACAGATATTGTTCAATGCGGCTCAAATATAGATAACGTTGTGTTAAACAGCTACAATGCAAACAACTCAAAGCTGATGGCAGATATGATTTTATTTGACTATAATCCGCAGAACCCTGTTGTTGATTCAATGAGAACGGCTTTATTCTCGTTACCTGAAATCCACAGGTCAATGTGGAATGAACTTTCAATATGGAACAGAAGTTTTGCAGAAAAAATAAAAACTTCATCGGTGAATATTACACCGGATAAAGAAAACTACAAGTTCAGATATATTATGCAAAAAGACAAAAACTCGCCTGTTGCAATAATTTACCCCTCAATCGGCGAGGGTATAATGTCGGAACATTCTGTTATTTTCGCAAAAATTTTCTATGACGCGGGATATTCGGTCATAATTCAGGGAAGCCACTTTCAATGGGAATTTGTTAAGAGCATGCCTGACACATACAAACCCGGCATACCTCCTCAGGATGCGGAATATTTGAAACTTACAACAGCAAAAATCATTGACAAGCTTGAAAAGAAATATAACTGCACTTTTAAGGAGAAAATGCTTTTCGGAACCTCTTTCGGAGCCTTAACAACACTTTTTCTCGCAGACAAAGAATATAAAGAAAACACGCTCGGCATAACAAAATATATTTCGGTCTGCCCTCCTGTTGAACTTTTATATGCCATGGATCAGGTAGATAAAAACAGCGAAGAATGGAGCAAAAATCCAAATGACCTTAAGAACAGAGTTGCAATTACTGCTGCCAAAATTATTCAATTACTTGATATGAAAGAAAATAATCAGGATATAAACCTTGAAATACTTCCGTTTTCAGAAGAAGAAGGAAAGATTATTACCGGCTTTATAATGCATCAAAAGTTATCCGATCTTATATTTACACTCGAAAAAACACCCTCAAATAAAAAAACGGATATTTACGAAACAATTAACAACATGAATTACAGGGATTACGCACAAAAATATCTTCTTGATGCGAATTACAAAACATTTAACGATTTGGGTAATGACACAAGTCTGCTTTCTTTGACAGATTTTTTACAAAACAGCAATAACTACAAAATATATCACTCACTTGACGATTACCTTGTAAATCAATCACAGTTAAAAAAATTAAAAATTTACTCCGGTAAAAAGACCCTGCTTTTCAGTAACGGCGCACATCTGGGTTTTATGTACAAGCCCGAATTCATCGACGATTTGAAAAGAGAAATTGCTCTGAATCAAACAGCTATTCAAAATTCAAATCCATAAAATTTTATATCTTCTAAGCTACCGCCTTTATTTTGATACATGTAGGCTAGGGCTTCCATCCCCAAAATATTTATTTATCAGTTGGGGTAGAAATGAATTGTACCCTCTAAAACGTAATCAATCAGTAGGACGCATTTAAATATTTCCTAAATTCACAAGGTGTCATTTT
>CALURJ010000002.1 GCA_944323145.1 Candidatus Gastranaerophilales bacterium | reverse complement strand
AAAACTTTGATAAATTAAACCCTGTATATATGATGGCATTCTCCGGTGCGAGAGGTAACTTATCTCAGGTATCACAGTTAGTCGGTATGAGAGGTTTGATGGCAGACGCGCAGGGACAAATCATCGACTTGCCGATTAAATCAAACTTTAAAGAAGGCTTATCCGTTACAGAATACATCATTTCATCTTACGGTGCAAGAAAAGGGCTTGTAGATACAGCGTTAAAAACAGCTGACTCAGGTTACTTGACAAGACGTCTGGTAGACGTTGCTCAGGATGTAATCATTCGTGCAGACGACTGCCACACTACTAAATCAATTAACATGAAGCCTATTACAGATGGTGATAACGTAATTGTCCCTCTAATTGACAGACTTCTTGGAAGAACAATTGCTGAAGATATCATTGACGCAGACGGAACAGTTCTTGTAAAAGCAGGAACTACAATGAACAGACAAGATGTTCAAAAAGTTAAGCACCTGAATCTCCAAGAGTTAAAAGTACGTTCAGGCTTAACCTGCGGTTTGGAATACGGTATATGCCAGAAATGTTACGGCTGGGCAATGACCACTCAAAAACTCGTTGATATCGGAGAAGCTATCGGTATTATCGCAGCTCAGTCAATTGGTGAACCTGGAACGCAGCTTACAATGAGAACATTCCACACCGGTGGTGCTGTAGGCGTTAAAGATGCAATTAAAGAAGTTATTGCAAAACAAGACGGCGAAGTTGTTTCAAATGTTAAAACAAGAGAATTAAGAACACGCCACGGTGATGTCGTTAATATCTCTAATTATGAAACAGACATTGAAATAAAAGGTGCTAAAAGAACTGAAAAATATCATATTCCTGCAGGTTCTACAATCTTCTTTACAAACGGAATGAAAGTAGAAAAAGGATTCAAACTTGCTCAATTTGAACCTGCTGCTCAAGGCGGCTCACGTCTTACAGAAAAAGCTACAAAAGATATCACTTCAGATCTTTCCGGTGAAGTATTGTATGAAGACTTTGTAGCTGACGAAAAGAAAGACAGACAGGGCAACATATCGAGAACAACAAATAAACAAGGTATTATCTGGGTTCTTGGCGGCGACGTTTATAACCTTCCGGGCGGTTCTAAAGTTCTTGTAAAAGACGGACAAGCAATTAAAGAAGGGGAAAAACTTGCCGAAACATTAATGATTTCTGAACACGGCGGTGAAGTTCGCTTCGGTGAAGACTTGATTATTGAAGATGTTAAATTTGAAGGCAAAAAAATCAAGAAAATTGTTCACGGTAAAGAATTAACAATTGTCATTGCTTCTTTAATGCCTGAAAATGCAACATTTGAACAGACTAAAAAAGAACAAATCTGGACAGTGAAGAAAACCGGCGAAAAATATATTGTTAAAGCTCCTGTTGATACAACTGTTGAAAACGGTATGATTATCGCAGAACTTATTGACGATGAATGCGCTGTAACTTCATCCGGTGAAATCAGATACGTTGATGTTGAAGTTGACGAAAATCAGATTATTACAAAACCGGGTTCCGTTGTATTTATACCGGAAGAAATTCACCAGATTAATAAAGATTCTTCTTTAAAAATGGTTGAAAACGGAACGCATGTAACAGCCGGTACAGAAGTTGTAAAAGACGTCTACTGCCACATCGACGGTATTGTTGAATTTAAAGAATATAATGATACAATCCATGAAATTACAATTCGTCCGGGAGAAATCCACCAGCTTTCAAGCGTATCAGAACTTAAAGTTGATGAAGGCGAAGTTGTGAAAAAAGGTACAGTAATTGCTGACGGTATAAAAGCTAAAGAAACTTCTATCGTAACAATTATGGATTCATCACTGGATGATCTTGATATAGATGATTTAGATGAAGAACTTGATACATCTTTATCTCTTGATGAAGATAATATTTCTAACCAGCCAATACAAATTCTTGTAAGACCGGTACAAGTACTGGATGTACAACAAAAAGATGTATCAATTAAATTCAACACTTCAGATAATTTAATTGATATCGTTCCTGTTACACAATTGCAGTACAAAGACGGTGCAAGAGTAAGAAACTTAGACGGTTCAACAATTACCAGAACAAGTTTAGTTCTTCAAATGCAGGGTTATTTATCACACCTTAAAGGTATGGTTGAATTGGATGACAAATCTAATTTAAGAATTGTTGTTCTTGAAAACTTAATTGTTCGCCGTGAGTTTGAAGGCAACGCAAAAGCAATGTCTTCATTGCAGACAGAATTACTGGTAAAAGACGGTGAAGTTATTGAACCCAAAACACCTGTTGCAAAAACTCAGGTACTTGCTATTAATGACGGTGTTGCATCTATTAAAGCAGATAAAGAAGATGCAAGAAGACTATTGTTAACAAGTGATACTTACGAAACAGTTATACCTGTTAAGGGTAAAGCAACCGTTAAAAAAGGTGATTTTGTAAGATTGGATTCAATCTTAACTGATAATGGAGAAAAATCATCTGTTTCAGGTATGGTAACAGCTGTTAACAAAGGCGGAATTTCTATCAGAAACGGTCGTCCTTACCTTATCAGCCCGGGTACAATGTTACAGGTTGAAGCCGGTGCCCTTGTACTTCGCGGTGATAACATTGCAACATTGGTATTTGAAAGACAAAAAACAGGCGACATCGTTCAAGGTCTTCCGAGAGTTGAAGAACTTCTTGAAGGCCGTAAACCTAAAGACTGTGCAATATTGGCAGAAGAAGACGGTGTAGCTGAAATTGTTACTGATGAGGATCTTCCAAGATTATACATTGTTAACGACAACGGTAGAACTGAAATCAAATACGCAATTGATGCAAATATCATTGTTCAAAATAAACAGAAAATTACAAAAGGTCAGCCATTAACAAGCGGTCCTTTGAACCCGCATGATGTAATAAGACTTTGCGGACCGGAAGCAGCTCAACAGTATCTTGTAGATGAGGTACAACGTGTATATCGTTCTCAAGGTGTTGAAATTGCTGATAAACACGTTGAAATCATTGTAAGACAAATGACTAAGAAAGTTAAAGTTGTTGATGCAGGTGATACAACATTACTTCCGGGCGAGCTTATTGAAATGCAAACATTTGAAAAAGAAAACAAAGAAGTTGAAGAAAAAGGCGGAACACCTGCAACTTGTGAATACATGCTGTTAGGTATCACAAAAGCTTCTTTGAATACGGAAAGCTTTATATCAGCAGCTTCATTCCAGGAAACAACAAGAATCCTTACAGAAGCAGCTGTTGAAGGTAAAAAAGACATGTTGAGAGGTTTGAAAGAAAACGTTATCATCGGTCGTTTAATACCTGCCGGTACAGGCTTCCACCATCTTTCAAATGCTAACGAAGAAAGAGAACGCGAAGAAAGAAAACGTGCAGTTGCTCAAAGAAATCAGGCAAGAAAACCATCTGCGATTTTGGAAGAAATCGAGGGTATGTTCGGTGCTCCTGACTTTCAATTGGGCAATGAAGACGAAGAATAAAAATAATTCGTATAATCTAAAAAAAAAGACCTCTTCTAAAAAGAAAAAAGAGGTCTTTTTTTTATTCCTATTTAAATCAATATTCCTATACCTTAAATATGATTTTACAAAAGTTTCAGCAGAAGCTTCCGTTTAATATTTTGAAAGGAATTTTGAAATGGCAAGAATTATTGAAGGAGAAAGACGGATTATAAAAATGTCAGTTGATGATATTTTAAATATTGTAAGGGAATATCAGAGGATTTGTCATAAATCCTGCTGTTACGAACACACAAGAGAGCTTTTGTCTAAAGCCGATTTCTATATACCCGAAGATTAAAATAAACTATGTTATTGGAATGTTTCCCTCTTTCGGAAGGGGGATAAATTGAGATGGTTTTATTATGCGGGAACTGTGCGTCCCCGCACCTAGTATTCTTTCTCTTTGTTGCGATGCAAAGAGAAAGAATACTGGACAAGAAAGAGAAACCCGCTGACCGTCTAATTACTGCTAAACTCAACTAGAAACGAGTGAACTCACTATATGTTATTCTAAACTTGTTTCAGCATTTAATCTTTTTACCGCTCAGACAACACTCGTTCTGTTGTTGTTTCGTTAAGCAGTAATTGTTAAAATCTAATGCGGCGATAGCGTAACGAGCAATAATTGCAGGCAAAGCAAATTTCAAAGGCGTGTATTGTTTGAGCATCAGCGAGTTTACACGCCTTAAGGCTGAGCCGCTGCAATTATTAGTGAGTGAAGCGTGCCGATGGTTTTGAGGCACTTTTGCCACCAAAAGTGCCCCTGTCTGGAGGACCCGCCGGAGGCTATAACATAGTTTATGTAGTTATACAGAACTACCCGACTGTGGTTTTTAAAAATTCCTTTTTAGTTTATGCTAAAATAAAACAGAAAGGAGTTTTCTAATGAAAAAAAATGCCATTATTATTACCCTGATATTTGCAATCCCATTATTTGCATATATGCTTCTAACAGCTTCAAATAAATCTACTGCGCAAACTGCACAAACAGGAAAACCGCAGGTTATAAAATTTACATCAGCAATGTGCCTTGACTGCCAGACAATGAACAAAATATTTAAAGAAATTTTCCCAAAATATGAAGGAAAAATAATTCTGACTGAAATTCAGGTTCAGGATAAAAACTCTTTTAATGATAATCAAATCAAAAAATATAATGTAACACTTGTTCCTACTATCATACTATTAAATTCACATGGACAGCAGGTAAAAAGATTTGAAGGAGCAGTTTCAAAAGAAGAAATGGACAATTGTTTAAAGGGACTTGAATAATAATGGAACAGTACATTAATCTTTTCTCACAACAGGGAAGTTTACCGATATTATTTGCATTATCTTTCTTAGGCGGGCTTATAGCCTCTATTTCACCTTGTTCGCTTGCAATGCTTCCGATTATTGTAGGATATGTCGGCGGATATTCTGATGCAAGACCGTTAAAAACATTTATTCAAATGCTTTTCTTTGTGTTCGGAACAGCAATTGTATTTTCTGTCATAGGTATAATATGCGCAATCACGGGGAAAGTATTTATCTCATTTGCAGGCGGATATTTCGGAATTGTTCTTGCCGGAATAATTCTTGTTATGGGGTTAAAACTATTGGGAGTTCTTGATTTTGAACTTCCCGTAATAGTAAAGGAGATGCCAAAAAATGAACATACAAATACTTATTTGTACCCGATAATTCTGGGCGGAGTGTTTGCTCTTGCAGGAACTCCCTGCTCAACACCTATTTTAGCAGGGATAATGGCATTTGCTTCATTATCGGCAAGTGTTACAAGTGCACTCATTATGCTGTTTCTATTTTCGTTAGGTCAGGGGTTGATTTTAATACTGGCAGGCTTTATTACCTCACACCTCAAAAACAGTAAATGGTTTTACAAACTTTCAGACTGGCTTTTGAAAATTAGCGGCGGTTTACTCGTCATTGCTTCAATATATATTTTTTATAAGATTTTTGCACCTCTTATTGTAAAATAGATACAAATGCGTTAAAATTATTGTATCTATAGACAACGGAGAGTAAAAAATGAAAATATACGAAGGTCAGTTAGTAGCAGGAAATGAAAAATTTTGTATAATCCTATCAAGATTTAATGATTTCATCGGATCTAAACTTCTTGAGGGTGCAATTGATGAATTAAAACGTCACGGAGTAACTGATGAAAACATTGATATAGTCAAAGTCCCCGGAGCATTTGAAATTCCGGTTACAGCACAAAAATTTGCACAATCAGGGAAGTACAACGCAATTATTACATTGGGTGCCGTAATCAGAGGTGCTACTGCTCATTTTGATTACGTAAGCGCAGAAGTTTCCAAAGGAATAGCACAGGTAAGCCTTCAAACCGGTATTCCTGTTATATTCGGAGTTTTAACAACTGATAATATAGAACAAGCCATAGAAAGAGCCGGAACAAAAGCCGGAAACAAAGGTTCTGAAGCTGCCAAATCGGCTATTGAAATGGCAAACCTGCTTAAATTAGTTTAGTGTTTATTATTAAATATAAGGGGAACGGAAAATGAGCGACATTATTACGGAGTACAGAAACGAGAATACAAAAAATATTGATATTCTTCCCACTATTGAAATTGTCAGAAAAATGAACGAAGAAGACAAGCTCGTTGCACTTGCGGTTGAAGAGGAAAGCGAAAATATTGCATCCGCAATAGATATGATTGCCAAACAGTTCTTAAAAGGCGGTAAATTATATTACTTCGGAGCAGGAACATCCGGCAGACTCGGAATTCTGGATGCTTCAGAGTGTCCTCCGACTTTCAGTGTCCCAAGGGATATGGTACAGGGCTTTATTTCCGGCGGTGATGAAGCTATAAGACATTCAATTGAAGGTGCTGAGGACAACCCCGATTTAGGTTATGACGATGCAAAAGTTTTAACAGATAAAGATGTCGCTGTTGTAATTTCCGCTAGCGGAAACCCGAAATATTTACTCGGAGTCTTAAAAAGAGCCGAAGAAGTTAACTGTAAAACAATCGGTGTTACCTGTAACCCCAAAGGAAAAATTGCAGAAGAAGCAGGCCTTGTAATCTGTCCTGAAGTAGGTCCTGAAGTTATTGCAGGTTCTTCACGACTCAAAGCAGGTACTGCGCAGAAAATGATTTTAAATATGCTCTCAACAGGTGCAATGATTAAAATCGGTAAAACTTACGAAAACTTTATGATTGACTTGCAGCCTGTCAACGAAAAATTAAAAGACAGAGCAATCAGAATTGTGGCACAAATTGCAAATGTTACACACAGCGAAGCGCTTGCAGCATTATTGAAATCCGGATGGGAAATAAAGACATCCATAATTTCTATAATGATGAAAATTGATGTTGAGCATGCAAGAACTGAATTAAAAAAACATGGCGGCGTGCTGAGAAAATTACTAAATATAGGGCAGCCCGTATAAGGAGAAAAAATGAAATTAACAGTATTGGGAGCAGGATGCTGGGGATTAACACTCGCATGGCTTTTAACAAATAATTTTGACAGGATAACAGTTTGGGGCAGAGAACAGGATTTGTCAGAGGATTTAAGACAAAACAAACACTGTTCAAAACCGTTAGAAGTTCAATTGGATAATAAAGTAGCAATTACATCAAATCTTTCTGATGCAATTTCAGATGCCGCTATAATCCTCTCTGTTGTTGCAACATCAGGGACACGTGATGTTTGCGAAAAACTTAAAGAAGCCGGTATAAAGTCCGAACAGATTTTAGTAAACGCTTCAAAGGGTATTGAACTTCCTTCTTTGATGAGAATGTCTGAAGTTATCAAAGATGTACTTCCGGAACAAAATCTTGCTATTTTATCCGGGCCGACTCTTGCAAAAGAAGTTCTTGCAGGGCTTCCGACAGCAGCAACAGTTGCATGTGAAGACATAAAAACAGCAGAATTTGTTCAAAAAGCTTTGAATGTTCCGAATAAATTCAGACTATACACAAATACCGATGTAATAGGTGTAGAACTCGGCGGTTCGTTGAAAAACGTTATTGCAATAGCCTCAGGGTTTGCTCACACAATGGGATTAGGCGATAACTGCTCTGGAACACTTTTAACAAGAGGTATGGCGGAAATAGTAAGAGTCAGCATTAACCTTGGAGCGAATCCGTCTACTCTTTACGGACTTTCCGGAATGGGCGATTTAATTGCCACATGCTCAAGCCCTATGTCAAGGAATTACACAGTAGGTTCAATGCTTGCTAAAGGTAAAAAGATTAATGATATTCTTGCGGAACTTGGTTCTGTTGCCGAAGGCGTTAAAACTTCAAAAGCAATCTGTGAGCTTGCAAAAAAATTAAATATAGAAGTTCCAGTATCAAATGCAATTTATGAAGCTGTATATACGGATATTACTCCTCAGGCTCTTTTGGAAAAATTAATGAACAGAAAACTTAAAGAAGAAGAAAGATACGTATAATGAAATTTGCCGTTAAATACTTAAAAAATACTTTTTACCCGCTGGAAGTACCTGACACAATAAAACTTGAAGACGGTCAAATGGTGCTTGTAAGAACCGAAAAAGGAGAAGAAGCCTTAAAAGCATTTTTAGTTAATTCTAAAGTCGCTGAAATCTGGAATAAAAGTACAAATAAACCGGAACCGTTACAGGTTATAAGAACTCTATCTCAACGGGATCTTCAAACACTTGACGAAATAAAAAAAGAAGAAGTTCAATCTTTTTTCAAATGTCAGGCACTTGTGCAGCAGCACAAATTAAATATGAATCTTGTACAGTGCAGAATTACATTTGACAGGAGAAAAATAACCTTTTATTATACGGCACCGGAGAGAGTTGATTTCAGAGCTTTACTTAAAGATTTAACACAGGTATTTACCCGTGTAAGAATAGATCTTCGCCATATCGGAGTCCGTGATGAAACCTCAATAGTTGAAGGAACCGGGATTTGCGGAAGACCGTTCTGCTGTTCAAGTTTTTTGAGAAAATTTGCAACAATAAACGTAAAATTGGCAAAAGATCAAGGAATGCCGATTACTCCCGGTAAAATATCGGGAACTTGCGGCAGACTTTTATGCTGCCTGACTTATGAATATTCAAACTACATTGATGCTGCGATAGGAATGCCACCTATAGGTTCTTCAGTTATGACACCTGACGGTTTAGGCAAAGTTTGTTACCTGCAATTTTTAAACGGAAAAGTTGCAGTAAAAATGGAAGACGGCAAAGTCAAAGAATTCCCGAAAAACGATATTGAAATGGTAGATGCAGATGTTAACGTAGAAATTGACATACCTGTAATAAATAGCTATGACTATGAAAACGAAAATATTGATATTAAACAGTTAGAAGATGACAGAAACAGTTCTACAGGTAATGTTTAAGACTATTTTTTCTTTTTGCCGTAAAGTTCCGCAAGAATTATATACCAAGGCTTTTTAACGAATACAAAATAAATTTCACCATTAGTCAATCTGAGATCATATCTAAACATAAACTTATGTTTAGCATCAGTCGGAGTTTCCCTAATTTCGGCAATAAGTTCGTCATTAGTAATTTGACGTAGTTCCCTCATACTAATAACTTCCTTGTCAACAATCTTCATTAAATTATAATAATCACCCATATACACTTATTATAACATATTTTTCATACATTTTCAATCCCGCTAATTTTTAAAAATAATTTACTAAAATTTTTTATTCTGAAATCTTACATGTTCCTTTAAATTATACTGAAAATAAGTATTAGATAAATCATAATTAGTTAAAATTTTGTGTAAAAAAGCTATAGTAACAGCATTAGCACGATTTCTTGCGCATAATTTGGTAAATATAGATTCTAATTCTTTCTTCACCGTACTATGGCTTACAAATAAGATTTTAGCTATTTCGTGATTTTTAAAGCCCATTGCAACAAGGGATAAATATTCCTTTTCACGTATAGTTAAAATAGATTTAATTGCTTCTTTATCAAGAACAAATAATGTTTGTCCCTCTACTTCCATATAAATATAATATAAGTTCGGCACTTTTTGAAATACTAGGCTTTTGGCTATTATTTATAAAAAGGGCGAATTACTTAGAAATTAACAACAATAAAATAGAACAAAGGGTATTACAAATTGTTAATTTGACTAATAACAATTGTACTTGACAATTATTAGATATCTAACTATAATGAATTGAAATGAGATATTGAGGAATTATTATGGATAAAATTGAACAAAATGAAAAAATAATGAAAAAATTTGAAAAAATGATTAATACGGCTGACGAACACCTTGCAGGAGAACTTATATCAGATTCGGCCGCTTTTTATACTCCCGCCTCTCTGGAGCCTTTATATGGCGGCAAAGGTTATTTGTCTGTTGTTCATTGGATGCGGAGCGGATTTTCTGATGTTCAATGGAAATTGGAAGAAATGATTGTAAGTAAAAACAAGGCAGCAGTCCGTTGGACATTAACAGGAACACATGATGGGGAATTTCTTGGAGTTACACCTACAGGGAAAAAGATTTCAACAACTGTTATGAATTTTTACTATTTCGATGAGAACGGAAAAATAATAAATGACATTGCGGCTGAAGGCATGATTGGAATTTTAAGACCTCTTGGATTGGCAAAATAGTAATAAAGTCGTTTAACGTCCGACGGCGGGACTTGTCTTGGATTTGCTTCACGCTCTCAGAGTTTCGCCTAAGTAGCTTTGCTACAGTCGGCTCAATCTGTTCGCTCACCGGACTCGTTTCACTCCGTCCGTCCACAAACCCGCTGAACCCGCTATTTTGCGTTTCACGTCAATACCATCATACAATAAAAAAGGCTATAACAAAAGTTATAGCCTTTTTTATTTGTCGACGGCGGGACTTGAACCCGCACGGGTTTCCCCACACGCCCCTCAAACGTGCACGTATACCGATTCCGTCACGTCGACATAAATTTTCAAAAGCATGAATCCATGCCTTTTTATTTTAACATAAACCTGAATTTCTTTGCAACAAACTGTTTAATTTTTAGTTTACAATAACTGTCATTTAATTTTGGGGAAAACATTATCCACCAACCAGAAGGATATGCTTGTTGTATATGTTTTAATAACTTCATATATTCTTCATAATATCCGGCCTTCATGTCATCCCTAAACTTGCCGAGCCATGATGTGGCTTTTGAAAAATACCCGCTTACAAATACCCATTGATATTTCTCAAAAAGCCCCTCATCCTTCAACAATTTTTCTATTGCAGAAAATACGTATATCGGAGAGTAGTTTTGTTTTTTCTTACATGCTGTGACCTGACCGGTTCTGTTTTTTCGATAGCAGTATAAGTTCTTAGGCAGCAACGCAATTCTTTCTGCTTTAATCATCGAATGGAAGAAAAGAAGCTGATCCTGACCTGCACGAATTTCCTGAAATTTTATATTATTTTTAATAAGAAAATCCCGCCTGTATAATTTTGTCCACGCGGTCGAAGGAAATCGAAATATTGTTCTTGTGATATCCTGTGCAGAAAATACTTTATTAAAATATTTCCATGGGAGTTTATTTGCACTATATCCGCCATACTTCTTTTTCCCGTCATAATAAGAGTATGCTCCGAATATGAGTATATCAGTTTGTTTTTTATCAGCTTCATCGACAATAAGCTGCAGAGCATTTTCAGTCAACAAATCGTCACCATCGACAAAATAAACGTATTCCCCGCGTGCTAGCTGCAATCCGTAATTTCTTGCTACACCCGAGCCTTCGTTTGCCTTATCAATAATTACAATTCTTTCATCTCGTTTTTTGTAATCATTTAATATTTCTAAAGAATTATCAGTAGAACCGTCATTAACACAAATTACTTCCAAATCTTTGAAAGACTGGATCAAAATACTGTCTAAACACTCACTTATATAATCACCAACATTGTATATCGGAATAATTATCGATAACTTTGCCATACTCAAATTATATGACAAAAAATATTTGTGTCTATACTCATATATTAAAACTTTATCTTCCGATTTCAGCAGCTCTTTGAGCCATTGATTTTGTAATATTTATCAAGGCCAGGTTAGCTTCATAAGCCCTTTGTGCAAGGATTGCATCGGCCATATCTACGGCAGGATTAACATTTGAGGCTCTTATATAACCGTTAGCATCTGCATCAGGATGTCCCGGACGATAAATTCTCTCGCCCATAGTAGGATCTTCCACACAGCCGTTAAATACGACACCGCCCTGCATATACGGTAAAGTACCAACTCCGAAAACATCTTCTTTCATTGAATTCATCAACCCATGAAAAGAAATATCTTCCGTTGCATTTAAAACAGGAATTTGTCTGACGTAATTAGGAGTATCTACGTTAGCAATATTTTTTGCGTGAATATCAAGCCTTAAGCCATGCGCTCTTAAAGCATTTGATCCGATATTCATTGATTCCATTATACTCATTTTTTTTACCCTTTCCGACAATTAATGTCAGTATTTTTTATTTTTTCGTCAGTCGCTTCGCTTTTCGTGAAATTTTTATAATTCTATAAACTATTTCCAAAATCGCTCGCTCCCGTTTTTTTTACCCTTTCCGACAATCTTTGTCAGTTCTTTTTATTTTTTTGTCAGTCGCTTCGTTTTTAAGTTCGCTCCCGTTTTTATGCTTTCTTATTCCTGTTTATAAAGTTATGTTGCGGGTGGAGCGGCCACGCTCTTTCTTTAGTTCAGATTAAACAAGTTTATGCAAAATCTGAATGGTGGGTGGAGCGGCTACGCTCCCTATTTGCCGACATTTATTACAGTTTTCATTTCTGTAATTATATTAGACATTCTTCTGGTTGCCATCGTGTAATAAATGGAGTTTTTCTGAATTTCCATTAATTCATTTGCAGGGTCAATTTCTTGCTGCTGCTTTTCTTCTATAATACCCGACGGGCCAAGTTTTTCGGATAATTTTGTTTCCAGCGGACTGTTCATCGAACCCAGATAATCAGAAAAATTAATATCACGACGAACATAGCCGGGAGTATCAACGTTCGCAAGATTTGAGCCCAAAGCTCTCTGTCTTTGTGCAATTAAATCCATCATTAGTGAAACTTTTCCCATATTATCAAGTGATGTGAACATTTTTATCCTTTCTTTTTACTTGGATTTTACTAATTTACGTAAAACCTGAGTTATGGTTGGAGCGGCTACGCTCTTTTTTTAGTTCAGATTAAACAAGTTTATGCAAAACCTGAATGGCGGGTAGAGCGGCTACGCTCCTTCTTTAGTTCAGACTAAGCAAATTTATGCAAAATCTGAGTGGCGGGTGGAGCGGCTACGCTCCCTATTCTCGAATATTTATTGCTTTGTTATACATATCATCGACCACTTTCATCATACGCATACTTGCAATCATTGATGCATTCATACGAAGCATATCGTTAACCGAACTGTAAATATTTGTATTTGCGTTTTCCAGATTATTCTGGCAGAAACAGTCATGATCTTTTACCAGTTCAGGTTCACCGGAATCAGCCGTCGGAACAAGTTTATTCATACCGTACTGCTCAAGATTTTCCTGAGATTGAAAACGAACAAGCGGTATTGTTCCTATTTTTTTCGGCTTTGATGTTGCACCGTCATAGGTAACGACTTCACCGTTTGATTTTATTTCAAACTTGTAGCAGTTTGCGGGAATTTTTATACCTTCTCCGACAATCCAGTCATCAGTAGTTACAAGATAACCGTTTTTTCCCTGTTTAAAGGCGCCGTCACGTGTGTAAGCTACCTGACCTTCAGGAGAAACAACCGGAATAAAGCCGACACCGTTAATTGCGACATCATAGGGGTTGCTTGTAATTTGGATAGAACCCTGACTGTAATCAGCTCTTACAGCACCTGTAATATATCCGTCTTCCTTAAGCATTTCCTCAAAGTTCACGGCTTTATACCCTCTTGTATTTAAGTTCGCAAGATTATTGGCAACATAACCTAATCTTTCGAATTGGTTAGTTGCATTATTAACACTTTTTCTTACTATACCTTGCATGCTGTACATAATTTATTCCTCACCTTGCTTATGAAGTAGATCCTAATTGTGATATTACTTTTTGCAAATTTTGATTTTGAATCATAAAAATCTGTCTATTTGCCTCAAAATTTCTAATAATAGGCATCATACCCAAAAACTCATTTTGCAGAGATACATTAGAGAATTCATTGTATCCCTGTTTAATCTGCGGGTCCATAACTATAACGCCGTTAGAATCAACAACCCCGATATAGCCCGCTGTTTCCATTTTTTTGGTATCTTTGTTGAATACGCTTACAAGACCTTTTGAATTAATTTTTATATCTTCAATTTTTTCAGGAACAACCGGAAGCTGAATAGGGACACCGGCGCTAGAAAGAACTCTGTCATCTTCCAATGTAAGAAGATTTCCCTCTTTATCTATTTTAAATCTACCGTCGCGTGTAAGTTTCACGCCGTCTGAACTTTGGATTTGAAAATATCCTTTATTTGCCAGAGCTAAATCAAGAGGATTATCAGACATTGCAATACGGCCGACTTTATCATCAACTGTTTGCGAAAGTCCATGAACCCCGAGAAATTCTGTAAATGAGGATACTACAGGATCTTTTCTTTGATATCCTATCTTATCAAAACCTATAATATTTTCGTTATACATTCCGATAAGTTCACTCTGGACATGCATAGCCCTGAGCGAAGTTGTGATACCTTTTTCGCTGAATCTGATTCCACCGTGAATTATCATGACTACCTCTTTTTTTAGTAATACAATCGGACAATTTTATATTTATTTCAACAAATATAAAAAAAATCATCTGTTTGTATTAGGTGTCATTAATTTAATGATTAATCAAAGGAAGTCAAGTTTTATTCTAAAATTTCATAAAGCGTTGAAGCCTCCTGAACACTGACATTATTCTGCGGAACTTTTAACACACGCGCGCAAACAATTCTGTTTGCATATTCTATTTTTATTTCATCCCCTTCTTTTATCTGTTTTGAAGGTTTTGCGGGATTTCCGTTAACGTATACCCTTCCCATATCAGAAACTTCATTCGCTACAGTCCGTCTTTTTATTAATCTTGAAACTTTTAAAAATTTATCTAATCTCATAATTTCTATATATTATAATTTATGTTATAATTTGTCCAGAGGATATAAATGAAAAAGAATATATTTTTAAGTTTACTGTTTTGCTTTTTAATTCAGTGTACGGTTTTTGCAAATACTATAAAATTTGCCCAAATCTCGGATGCTCATTTTATAAAAAATGATAAATACAGAACAGAAGTATTAGAGCAGGCGATAAAAGAGATTAATAAAGACAATGATATTGCTTTTACAGTTTTTTCCGGGGATAACATTGATTCTCCACATGCGGAATATCTGCCGGAGTTTGTTAAAATTGCAAATAAGCTTAACAATCCTTATTATATTATAATAGGTAATCATGACGTATTCAGAAACAACGGGCTTTCAAAAGAACAATATCTTCAAATAGTAAAAGATAATAATTTATTTTATAAATACAAAAAACCTAACTATGTATTTAAAAAAGACGGATTTGTATTTATTGTCGTCGACGGGGCTAAAGAAATCATTCCTGGCACTAACGGATATTATAAAAAAGAAACCCTTGATTGGCTTGAAAAGCAGTTGAATAAAAACAAAAATAAACCTGTAATAATTTTACAGCATTTCCCGCTTATATCCGAACCTGAAATAAAATCGCACAGCGTTTATCAAAAAGAAGAATATCTGGCACTAATCGATAAGTATGATAACGTAATTTCTGTTATAGCAGGACACCTGCACCTGAACAGCGAAGTTATGAGAAACGGAGTATACCATATAACAACTCCGACACTTCTTTATAGCCCGCCTTATTACAAAATTATTACAATCACAACAACAAAGGGATTTTCTCCTATGATTTATACGGAATTGAAGGAAATTGAGCTTCAGAAACAATAGGATTGCTTTTTTTATATAATAATATTATAATTGATTTAAAACTGAGATATTAAAGGGAACTAGATATAATGGATGAGACGGGTAATACAATATTCAATTTGTTTGTAATAGCATTTTTGTTATTTTCAAACGGTTTTTTTGTAGCTTCCGAATTCGCAATGGTTAAGGTTAGAAAAACCAGAATTGAACAGCTGGTTAATGAAGGTAATTTTAACGCAAAAATTGCATTAGAGGCTTTAAAAGATTTAGACAAATTCATTGCAGCAGTTCAACTCGGAGTCACAATATCAAGTATCGGTTTAGGCTGGGTCGGAGAAGGCACGCTTGCGCATATTATTGAACCGGTGTTTTCATTCCTGCCGGGTATCGGACAAAACATTGCAACACATACAATGTCCGTTTCTATTGCATTTGCACTGATTACATTTTTCCATGTTGTATTAGGCGAATTAATCCCGAAATCAATCGCCCTTGAATACACTGAAAAAACAGCACTCTGGGTTGCAAGACCGATGCAGATTTTGACATATATTTTTAATCCTTTTATCTGGCTTTTAAACGGATTCGGGAATCTGGTATTAAAAGCTATGAATATACCACATTCCCACAAGGGTTCTCTTGTACATTCAACAGAAGAACTTGACATGCTTGTTAATGCAAGCTATGACGGCGGAGTTTTAAACGAAACAGAAAAAGACATGCTCCATAATGTATTCAAATTTTCAGACCTGACAGCTAAACAAGTTATGGTTCCAAGAACTGACATGGTTTGTATTTCAATAGATACACCTATGGAAGAACTGAATAAACTTGCCGCTGAAAATCAATATACCAGATATCCGGTTTATGAAGAAGATATTGACCATATTATAGGTCTGGTTCATGTTAAAGACCTCTATTCTTTGTCAATTAAAGATGAAATTTGCCCGATATCAAAAATCCTAAGAGATGTTCTCCTTGTCCCAGAAACAATTACAATGGACAATCTTGTATTAGAATTTAAAAAACGCAAAGGCCAGATGGCAATTGTGGTTGATGAATTCGGCGGAACTTCAGGTCTCGTAACACTGGAAGATGTTATTGAAGAAATATTCGGGGATGTTCAGGATGAATTTGATGAAGAAGAGGAACAAAAAGAAGATATAGTTGAAATTGCGCCAAATACTTACCTTGCAAACCCGATGATGCGTCTGGACGAATTTGCAGAATTCTTTAAAATTAAAGAAGAAGACATTGATGATGAAGACATAGATACTATCGGCGGACTTGTTGTTAAACTTTTAGGACGAATTGCGGTGTTAAATGATACTGTTACATTTAATAACCTGACATTTATCGTAAAAGATATTGACGGTGCAAGAGTCACAAAACTTGAAATAGTAAAATCAGATGAAGAAGCTGCTGATACAGAAAAAGAAGAAGAAAAAAGCGGGAATTAATCAGTACTGATACAACACACTCTTTAGAAATTATGAAACATTTCCACCTTTTAAATGATGTTGTAAATTCCTTATTGTATAGAATAGATATGTAAACTATTTGAACAATATTTGGGAATTTTAATGAGTCAAAGTTTTGATTTTACATCATACAATAATATAAAAAGACTTGCGGAAGATGAACTTGAAGCACTTTGGGCTGAATATCTCAAAGATAAAACTAATAAAAACGCACGTGATACATTAATTGTTCAATACATTTATCTAATCAGATACGTTGTAGGTCGTGTAAAAGTTACTCTGCCATCCACAATTTCCATAGAAGATATTGCAGGCTACGGTGTTGAAGGACTTATTAATGCAATAGAAAGATATTCTCCGAAAAAAAATACAAGATTTGAAACTTACGCTCTTATCAGAATCAGGGGAGCAATATTAGATAAAATCAGAGCACAGGACTTTTTACCGAGAAGCATAAGAAAGAAAATCAAAGATATTAAAAATGCACAGGAGCATTTAAAACAAGAACTCGGCCGCATCCCGACAACATCAGAGGTCGCAAAATATCTTGATATGGATCCGGATAAGGTTACACAAATTTTATCCGAAGATGCAACAATGACTTCAATATACGATAAAAAAGGTTCCACTGACGACAGCATGGAGATTATTGACACTATTGAAGATACAAACAAATTAAATCCGCAGGAACAGGCAGAAGAAAAAAATGTTAAACAGGAACTTGAACGTGCGCTTCAACGACTGCCGGAACGTGAACGGATTATAATGGTTCTCTACTATCAGGAAAACATGACACTTAAAGAAATCGGTGAAACAATAAGCATGTCAGAATCACGAGTTTGCCAGCTCCATGCTCAGGCTATTATGAAACTTAAAAATATCTTAAGCGAAAACAGAACAACAAGACTGCGTCAAAGTATTATCGCCTAGCTTCGTATTCAAGAATTACAAAATCAATGCGTTTATTCATTCTTGAACTGCTTTTTCGCAAATTCTCTGATGCTGCCATGCCTGTCGGAATACCTTTAAAATCATAGGATTTTACGTTTCCCCTAAAAGGCATATACTGCCCGTATCCAAGAGCAAATAATCTATCTGGCTGTATTTTCCCATATTTTATCATATATTGGACAATATTAGTTGAACGGGCAAGAGAAATTTCACAATCATCATTATAAACAGTACCCGACAAATTATTGTCTTCCGTATGATTTTCAACCACGCAATAGTTTGAAAGTTCATGTAGCAACAAAGTTATTCTGTCTAATATACATAGAGAACTTTCCTTAATACGTGCTTCTCCTTCACTGAAGAAATATCTTTCATCAATACTGACTATAAGCCCCCGCGGAACTTTAGTAAAAATAATACCATCCTTTAACGGCAAAGCAGTTCTGAAAACAGTTTCAAGTTTATCAGTATTAGGCTGATATGAGACAGGCAAATCTTTATCATCCCAATAGGTATGACCTGTACAAAATATAATAATCAGTATTAGAAATATAGTATACAGGTATTTCATAGGCCGCCTCATGAATATTATTTAACATACTCAAAAGGTATCCATTGGCTGACATGGTTACGGCTTTAGGACAGAAAGAACAAATTTGTCATTAAAGTATTTGTTTGCACAGTCTAAAATATCCTGTACAGTTACTTTCTTTACTCTTTCAACAGCTTTTTCATGGAAGTCAAAGCCAAATCCCATAATACCATAATGGGCAAGCCAGTTTGCCTGCTGCGAATTAGTTTCTGAAATAAAAGCCCATTTCCCGAAAAGATTATTTTTTGCGTTTTCAAGTTCTTCTTCAGTAACAGGAACAGTCTTAATTTTTTCAATCTCCTCTTCAAAACCTTTTAGAGAAACTTCTATATTACCGGGTTCTGTGGCTATGTAAATTGAAAAATTCGCAGAAAGTCTTGCAACATCATAAGCACTTCTGACAACATAAGCAAGCCCCTTTTTATCACGAAGTTCCAAAAATAACCTTGAAGACAAACCGCTTGCACCTAGGATAATATTCAACAACGCAATAGCCGGATAATCATTACCGCCTGCAGAATCTACAATCCAACCTTTTAAAATATGAGCCTGATTCAAATCCTGTTGAATAAGTTCGACTTCTTTTTTGTTTGACAGCAGTGGTCTGGGCAATTCAGGAAGCTCTTTCACAGAAGGGGTTATATCTCCCAGCTTTTCGTCAAGAGAGCTTTTAACCCTGTCAAAATCCAAATCTCCTACAAAGGCCGCAACTTTTTTACTATTATCGACAATTGCATTGTAAGCGTCTATCACATCCTGCTTTTTCAGATTTTTAAGATTTTCCAAAATCACAGTGTTTGTATAACCGTAATTGTGTCCTGCATAAATATTTTTATAATAGCTGTCAATAATTTTTGCACGCGGAGAGTCTAATTCTGCAATAATTTCTCCCTCAAGCTTTGCCCGTTCTTTTTCAAATTCTTCAAATGTCGTATTTTTGACGATATCGCTGAATATCTCAAGAGCTTTCTCAAAATCCTCATTCAAACATACAAATTTAAATTTAACATAATCCAATTTCATCTCAGCAGTAAATTCAATGGCATATTTATCCAATTCTTCGGATAACTGCCGGGCATTGTATCTTTTCGTTCCTTGCAAGAATAATCTCACCATTAAAGAATAAACTCCCGGTTCAGGCAATGGATTATTTAGAGAAAAATTAAGATAAAAAGCAACTCTGGGGGTATCCGGATTTCTCTTGTATACAAATTCTATATTATTTTTTAATTCTGAAATTTCAATATTCATACAACTCTCCTCTTATGCCGAATTTTAGCATAATATTAGTAAAAACACAAATTAGATATACTTTAGTCTGATTTTTATTTTTTTGATATAATTTAGACCATGAGGTAATATATGAAAAAAGGTCTGTTTATAACATTTGAGGGCGCTGACGGGTGCGGAAAGACAACCCAGATGAAATTATTGGCCGAATATTTAGAACAAAACGGGATTGATGTTGTACTTACCCGTGAACCCGGCGGAAAAGGATTAGGTGAAAAGGTAAGAGAAATCCTGTTAAATTATGAAGGTCCGGTATCTGACAGATGTGAATCTTTTTTGTTTCTGGCAGACAGAGCGCAAAACATTGATATAATTGTTAATCCTGCCGTTAAAGAAGGCAAAATTGTTTTATGCGATAGACATATTGATTCTACTGTTGCCTATCAGGGATACGGCAGAGGACTTGACATCGAAAGAATTAATATGCTGAATGATATTGCGACAAACGGACAAAAGCCTGATTTAACATTTGTTTTCGACATTGATGTTGAAACTTCTATGAAACGTGTAGGCACTCAAAAAGATAGAATGGAAAGCGCCGGAATAGAATTTCACAACCGCGTGAGAAACGGATATCTTGAACTTGCCAAACTGGAGCCTCAAAGAATTAAGGTAATAGATGCAACAAAATCTATTGATGAAATACATAAGGAAGTTATTTCTCTTATTTCAAACTTTTTTGTTAATTAATTTTAAATTACAGGCAAAAAAAATTTTTTACGCGATTTATATAAGTAACTTAAAAATATAAAAGGAATTTGTATGTCTGTAAACTCTCCTCAATTTGATCCTAATATGATGTATTATTCACCGGTATCTTCCAAGAAAAAGAAAATCGGAGGTACAATCTTTGGCGGACTTTTAGGAATGACTGCTTACTACTTGCCTGTCACAAAAGACGAATTTGTGAATAAAGCGTTTAAAGTTACTAAAGATGAAGCTAATTCTAAAATAGCTTCCCTAACACAGGCAGTAAAAGAAATTGAAAAAAAATCTTTATCATCAGAAAGCAAAATGATTCTGCAGGAAGCAGGAGTTAATGCTGATGTCAAAGAAATTACACAAAAATGTATAGATATTGATAAAGAAGTTTCAGACCCTGCTTCTGTAAAAAAATTGAAAACATACTTTAGCGAAAATTTTAAAACATTTAAAAAGAACCCGCATTTAATGGATAACAATTGCGCAGATGCATATAAATCACTAAAATGGAACAGATTTAAGTGGGGAATGGGCATTGGAGCTGCATTAGGGCTAGCATTAAGTCTAATGTCAAGCAGAGATTAAATTTGCAGGCTGATGTACAAAATCGATTACGGCAAAATCTCTGAATGTTGATATTTGCTTGATATTATCAGGATTTTTTACACTTTCTCTTGCAAGGATTGCCCCGACAATAGCTTCCAGTTGAGACATCGGCATCATATTAGAAGGCAAATCCAATCCGTATTCAAACCTTAACATCTGCTGCAGATACTTACAGTCCGCCGGAGAGCGTTCTTTATAGCATGAATTTAAATTCATACTCTGTCTGGTTAAATACATTTCAAACCTGCTTATATCTATCCCTTTTTCATTTAAAGATCTAAAATATTCACAGCCTCTTGTAGAATATCTCTGAGTCCACCCTTCCCGATTAGGCATCAAAGGATTTGTAGCAACAAGCTGATAAGGTTTACCGAGTATCCTCCACTTACCGTTAAGCATTGTCCTGTCCCATACAAGCGATACACAAATTTTTGAATATTTTAATGATGAAAAATTATCAAAAAAATACATAACATCATTCATTGTATATAGCTTATCAAGAAAGATTAATTTATTGTCTTCATCCAACACTGCTACGCCGGAATCCATACCGGAAGACGCCGCAAGAGATAATCCTATATAATAACCCATAAAATATTCTCCTTACGACATAAGCTGCGTAATAATCAACGGTCCGTCATCAGTTGCAAGCACCGTATGCTCAAAATGTGCAGAAGGCATATTATCAGCAGTGCTGACTGTCCATTCGTCATCCGCAACAACAACTTCGTCACAGCCTAAATTAAGCATAGGTTCTATCGCAATTGCATATCCTGACTTAATCAATGTATGGTCGCCGACTTTGTAATTAAACAAAAACGGTTCTTCATGCATTTCATGACCTACACCATGGCCGCCATATTGTCTTACAATACCGAGTTTTTCTCTTAGTGCAACGGACTCAACTGCTCCGGATATATCATCCAAAACATTATCAGGCTTCATCTGGGCTATACCGGCAAAAAGAGCTTCCTCTGTAACTTTCAAAAGTCTCTGGCACTCTTCACTGATTTTGCCGACAGGATAAGTCCATGCCCCATCGCCAACCATACCGGCATAAGTAGCCCCGACATCAATACTTATGATATCGCCTTCTTTAACTTTAACATCTTCATGCGGGATACCATGAACTACCTGCTCATTAATAGAAGCGCAGATAGACCCGGGGAAACCATGATAACCTAAAAATGTCGGAACAGCACGTTCTTTTCTTATAATATCATGAGCTATACTGTCTAATTCTTTTGTGCTTATACCAGGTTCGATAACTTCCCTCATCTTTTGATGAACAAGAGCTACGATATGCCCTGCATGACGCATTCTTTTGATTTCATCACGTGACTTTTTGTGAATCATTTAATTACCTCTAATAATCTTTCCCAAACTTCGTCAATTGTACCGTTTGCATCAATTGATTTGAGAACACCTTTTTTAGTATAGTAATCAACAAGAGGTGCTGTTTCTTTATTGTATGTATCAAATCTTGACTGGGCAACTTCTCTTGTATCGTCTTTACGCTGAGTAAGTTCTGCTCCGTCTTTGTCACAATGCCCTTCAACTTTCGGCGGTTTAAATTCAAGATTATAAATTTCTCCGCAAACAGGGCAGGAACGACGGTTTACAATTCTTTCAACAAGAATACTTGTATCAATATTAAAATAAACTGCAATAAATTTTGTATCTTCGCCGTTATCTATTTCTGCATTCATTTTTTCCAATTCTTCGGCCTGTTCAACGCTTCTCGGGTAACCGTCAAGGATATATCCGTTTTTGCAGTCATCCTGAGCAAGTCTGTTTTTAATAATTCTGGAAACAAGGGCTACAGGAACAAGCTGACCTTTATCAATATAAGCTTTTGCTTCTTTCCCTGCTTCTGTTTCACCTTTAATTTCAGCTCTTAATAAAGACCCTGTATCAATATGCGGAAATTTTAAAAATTCAGCGAGTTTGTTTGTTTGCGTACCTTTACCGCAAGCCGGCGGTCCTAAAAAAATCAATTCTTTTTTTGTCATAATAAATCTCTCTTTCGTATTATCTATGACTCTATAATACATCAAGAATATTTTTTATTCAAATACATAATCAATATTATTGGAAGTAAAAACAAACCAACCTACTTTATTTGCCTCCGGCGGGTCCTCCAGACAGGGGCACTTTTGGTGGCAAAAGTGCCTCAAAACCATCGGCACGCTTCACTCACTAATAATTGCAACGGCTCAGCTTTAAGGCGTGTAAACTCGCTATCGCTCAAACAATACTCGCCTTTGAAATTTGCTTCACCTGCAATTATTGCTTGTTTTCGCTATCGCCGCAACAAAACAAATAATTCGGCTATTAGCGTAGTGAACAATCAATGTTTGCGAAACAACAACAGACCGGCTATTGTTTGAGCGTAAAGTTATTAGCCCCTGAAACAAGTTCAGAGCGACGCATAAGCGAGTTTAGCCGGTATAAGTTGAGCATTACAATTGATTAGTGAACGAAGTGAAAGCCGAGAGCTTCTTTGCGGTACTTTCTGCTTGGTTGTCCGCATTAAACGGGTCTGTAACAGCACTGCTTTTGCAGTGCCGTTTCGCCCTCTGCGGACAATCCGCTTGTCGGCACAAGAAAGTACCAACAAGGTATCTTTAGCAGATTGTTTTACTTCCAATAATATTGATTATGTATCAATGTTTGTTGCGTAAACCGCATTAGCTTCAATAAAGTTTCTGCGCGGATCTACTTTGTCGCCCATAAGTATGTCAAACAACTGGTCGCAAAGCATTGCATCTTCAACATTTACTTTCAACAATGTTCTTGTTGCAGGATCCATCGTTGTTTCCCATAACTGTTGCGGCATCATTTCGCCTAACCCTTTGAAGCGCTGAATTTGCAAACCTTTTGAACCCCTGTCGTCAATCAGTTTTTGAAGTTTTTCAAATGAATTGATTTCATATTGTTCAGTATCAGTTTCTAAAATCAAGTTATCCTCTTCTTCAATCAAATAATCCCTGATTAAAGGATAAGAAGCTTTTAATCTCTTGTATTCGGAACTCTTAATTACACTCTGTGAAATCAAAACATGTTCTTCTTCATTCAAGTTCAATTGAATTGCATATTTTGCGTTTTCAGGATTATATTTCAAAGAACAAACATAATTTGCTGCTTCCTGAATATTGTAATTCTTAGCATGATCTTGAAGATAATGGTTTAAGTATTCAATAACTTCATTCATTTTATACTGATCTTCAAAATTTTCCGGTTCAATTTTTGAACGCACAAGTCCGCGCAATACTACAGCCGGATATAAATTCAAAATCGGGTTGTTGTAAGAATTGTAGAAAGCTGCCATATTCTTGATAAGTTCAAGAAGTTCATCACCTGTTTTAACACGTGATTTAGTTTTATCCGAAAGACTTAAGTTTTTAATCCCGCGTTCTTTAAGCATTTTATCAAGCGCATGTTCATCATACAGATATTCTGAAGTTTTACCTTGAGTAACCTTGAATAAAGGCGGCTGCGCAATATAAACATATCCGTTTTCAATTAACGGTCTTGCGTAACGGAAGAAGAATGTCAAAAGAAGTGTCCTAATGTGCGCACCGTCAACATCAGCATCGGTCATGATAATAATTTTATGGTACCGAAGTTTTTCCAAATCAACTTCATCAGGATTACGGCTGATGTTTATCCCGAATGCCTGCACCATTGACTGAATTTCATTATTTCCGTATATCTTGTCCAATCTGGCTTTTTCAACATTTAAAATTTTACCTCTTAACGGTAAAATAGCCTGAAACATTCTGTTTCTGCCCTGTTTTGCAGAACCGCCCGCAGAATCTCCCTCAACAATATATATTTCACATTTTTCAGGTTCTCTGTTTGAACAGTCAGCGAGTTTCCCAGGCAATGTTGAATTTTCAAGCACAGATTTTCTTCTTGTTAATTCTCTTGCTTTTCTTGCTGCTTCTCGCGCTCTTTGAGCCTGCAGTGTTTTTTCAATAATAATTTTTGCAATTTTCGGATTGAACTCTAACCATTCCTGCAATTTATCACGAACTGCGTCCTGAGTAGCCCCGAGCGCCTCAGCGTTACCCAATTTTTCTTTTGTCTGTCCTTCAAATTCCGGATTTGAAATTTTAACGCTTACAATAGCTGTCAAACCTTCCCTGACATCTTCTCCTGAAAGGTTCTGGTCAGAATCTTTCAAGATGTTATTTTTTCTTGCATAATCATTAAATACACGCGTCAAAGAATTTCTAAAACCTGTCAAATGAGTTCCGCCGGAATGTGTATTAATATTATTTGCAAAAGACAAAACACTTTCACTGTAAGCATCTGTGTATTGCATTGCAACTTCAATCTGCATACCGTCAACGACTTTATCAATATAAATAGGTTTTTCATGCAAAACATTCTTATTCTGGTTTAAAAATTCCACATAACTTGCGATACCGCCCACATAGTGGAAAGTCTGAGTTTCATCAGTGTGTGCGTCTGTAAAAATAATTTTTAAACCTTTGTTCAAAAACGCCATTTCACGTAATCTGTTAGCAATTACGTCTCTGTCAATTTCTGTTGTTTCAGTAAATATTTCAGGATCAGGCCAGAAAGTTGTTTTTGTACCTGTTTTATCCGTTGTTTCACCTTTTTCAACAGGAGCAACAGGTTCGCCTCTCATATATTCCTGACGCCAAACATAACCCTGACGGGAAACTTCAACAATATATTTTTCAGAAAGCGCATTTACAACTGAAGCACCAACTCCGTGAAGTCCGCCGGAAACCTTATAACCGCCGTCACCAAATTTTCCGCCTGCGTGGAGAACTGTATGAACAATTTCAAGAGCAGATTTATTTGTCCCGGGTTTTATATCAACAGGGATACCACGCCCGTTATCTTCAACAGTTACGCTGTTATCTTTATTAACCGTAACATGAATATCCGTACAAAAACCAGCTAAAGATTCATCAATAGAGTTATCAACAATTTCATAAATACAGTGGTGGAGCCCTCTTTGAGAAGTTGAACCAATATACATGCCGGGTCTCATTCTAACGGCTTCCAACCCCTCTAAGACACGAATATTACTGGCATCATAGGATTGAGAAGTTTTTGTTTCAATAGCCTCATCATTATCGGGTAAGTCTACCACCTCAATTTTCTCAGGTGTTTGAGCCTGTGCATTCTGTTCATTAGTTACTTCTGTAATTCCGTCTGCCATTATAATATTCTCCCCTTAAATTAGTCTAATTCCCTTGACTTTATTGTAACACAAACACATTTTTTTTACGAATTTATGACAAAAAGTTAACTTTAAACTCATTAATAGCCTAAAGGCGAATTTTAGAAATAACAATTTTGCTTATACTCGATTGTGTAAATTTAAAAGGAGTATTTTATGGCAAAAAATCTAATGAAATCAATCGGGAAAATCATTGAAGAAAGCGGGTCTGATAAAATCACTATTTTTACGGGGCATTTAAAAATTGACGGGAATCTTTTTCAGCCGGAAGGCAGATGCGAGGAATGTCATGACGATTTTATTACTCTGGAAAATGCTCTGGTATGCAGATTAAATGATTACTGTACATGCGATGATGATAACTGTGAATGTAATGACTATATATGTTTTAAATATGACTGGTTAAATATCTCAATATCAGATATTGTCGCATTTAGTATCATAAAATAAAAAATGGAAGAGCCGCCCATATAACCGACGGCTCTTTTTATATATAAAATAGATGTTTATCCCGCAACTTTTTCCAGTGCCTGAACAACCACCGGATCCCATTTAGCCCCCGCTTCCGATTTCATAATTTCCAGAGCTTTTTCAACAGGCATAGCCTTTCTGTAAGGTCTGTCAGATGTCATGGCGCAGTATGCATCGGCTGCGGCAATAATTCTTGAACCGAATGGAATAGATTGTCCTTTTAAACCTTCAGGTTCTCCCGAGCCGTCATATCTTTCTTTTTGATAAGTTATATATGGTACAACTTCGGATAAGAAGTTGATATTCATTAAAAGATGAACTCCGACATTTGAATGTTCCTGAATTTTTTTCAATTCTTCCGCAGAAAGTTTTCCGGCCGTGGTAAACATTTTTTCCGGAAGCGCAATCTTGCCTATATTTTGAAGCAGCCCAGCATAATATATCAAATCGGTAGTTTTTTCGTTCAAACCGAGTTCTTTGCAAATTTTTCTTGCAAGGTTTGCGGTATTTTTAGAATGAGAAACTTTGTATCCGCCTTTTGTATCAACTGCATTTGCAAGATTTTGAACAAAGATTTGCTGATAATCGCATAAATCACCTATCAACGCGGTAAGTTCAGCTCTTATATGCTGCAGATCGCCGGCAGCAGAATGTTCATCAGCAATAAGTTTGTTAGCTTCATCAATTGTTTTTTGCAAGGTTATTGACGTTGCAAAAAGTACCGCAATACTTTCAACAAGTTCTATATAATTTTCGTTAACAGCCTTTTCAGGATTATTCTCAATAACAATCACACCGAGAGAATTAATATTACAATGCATAGGAACAGCAATAACTTTTTCAAACACCGTTTCTCTTGTTAAGAATGCTTTTCCCGCAGGTGAATTTTCATCAATATTACATTCTTCTACAGCATTGGATGTTGTTCCGGCAAGCTCCAATTTGCCGTCCTTTTCCAAATAAATATGACATGCATCCACTTCCAGCATTTGTTGAACTGATTGTGCAATAGATGTAAAAATAGCCTGTTTTTCATTAGTGTCAAAACTTAATACACACAAAGTATTTTTCATTGAATATATTGAAATCAATTCTTTTAGCTGATTAATTAAACCGGCTTTTTTATCTTTAACGTTAGAAGCAATTTTTTTTGCCAGATCTTCGGAAATAAGATTTTCGGCAATAAAATCGCCCAAGTTAAGAGCAAAAATTTCTTCAATAGGATCCTTGTCTATCAAGTATTCAGACTGGGAAAAAAGTGAAACTCCATTAATTTTCTCTTCTTTTTTCATTAAAATTTTCCTTACTATACATGCCTTCATAAATACATACGGCACAAATTTGAAAAAACTTTAATGAATTTTACAAAAATTCATACTTTAGTATGGGAAAGTTCATACTTTAGTTAAATATTTTTATCTTCCAATCCAAAAAATTCTTTTAACAACTTTTCTTGCTGTAAATTTATATTAATTTGAAGCATTTTCCCTTGACCAATATCTATTTCAAATATTTTGATGAAAATACTTCCATACAATTTAAGATTTTTAAATGCTCTGTCTAAAAAATACTCTTTCCTGCCATCTAAAAGAATTATAAAATCAGAATAAATATACAATCCAATAGATGTTCCACGCATAGGAACAGAATTCCAGCATTTTTTGTTTGAAAAATATTTTACCGGTTTACCATACTTCTTGATTATTTTACCATTCGGTTTTGTAGAAATAAGCTGGATTGAAACCAATACAATAAAACAAATAAACGGAACAGTACAGAGTATTATATTCTCCATAAACTAATATCCGATAGCCCAATTAAAAGATGCAGATTTGACCGGCTTGTTATCAACGGCAACAGGAGATGAAACAGCTTGAACTTCAATAACTTTTGCTGCTTTTTGAAGCATATTGTATTCCATCATTTTACTGTCTACATTATTGAATGACTTCAATCTGTCGAGCTGGTTTTGAAGTTCTGCATTTTCATCATTCAAAGTAGTAATTTGACGGCTTAACTTGTTCAAAGTAAGTTCATTAGACATAGAAAAGTAATAGCTTACAAATGCAACAAGCACTGCAATACCCAATAAACCGCATAAAGTTTTATTTACTTTTCTTATAGCCATAGCTTTTTGTGAAATCTCCTTCTGGAAATAACCTTCTATAACCTGATTATCTTCTGTTATCGGATTATTTACGTATGATTGATTTGAATAACTTTCCTGCTGAATTGATACTTCTAATGTTCTTACTCTTGCTGTATTCAAGTTTCTACCCCAACTGAATTATCTTACTCCCTCTAATTTCTGATACATCTTGCTACTCTTAACTTAGCACTTCTTGAAGGAGGGTTTATTGATATCTCCTCATCACTCGCCGTTATCGGTTTTTTATTTACCAGTTCTAAAATCGGAGGCGGACATTTGCAAATCATTTGGGACTTATCACAATGGCACCTCTGCGAGTGATATTTGAATAAGTGTTTCACTAACCTATCCTCTAACGAGTGAAAACTTATTACACTTATTATAGCACCAAAGTCGAGTAAATCCAACACATCATTCAGAGTATTTTTTACATTTGTTAACTCATGATTAACTTCAATCCTTATTGCCTGAAACACACGTGTAGCAGGATGAATGGATGATTTAATATGAGGAGTGCAGTTAACGATTAAATCAGCTAATTCCGTTGTAGTTTCTATCTTTTTAACCTTTCTTTGTTCAACAATTTTTTTTGCTATTCTTTTTGAAAATCTTTCCTCTCCGTACTCCGAAAAAATTCTGACCAAATCAGCTTCACTGTAAGTATTTACAACATCATAGGCAGAAAATTCGGCATCTTGATTAAATCTCATATCCAGAGGCGCTTCTTTAGAAAACGAAAAACCGCGTTCTCCTTTGTGAAACTGATGATAGGATGCCCCTAAATCAAACAAAACACCGCCTGTAATTTTTTCAATCCCGAGATTATGTAAAACTTTTTTAATATTTGTATAAGAGTCTTTCACAATTGTTAAGTTTTTGTAATCTTTAAGACGTTCGGAAGAAGCTTTTATTGCGTCGTCATCAACATCAAATGCAATTAAGCGCCCGTCTGGCTGAATGCGGCTCAATATAAGTCCGCTGTGTCCGCCGCCGCCGAGGGTACAGTCGACATAAATCTTGCCGTTTTGACATTCCAGAGCGTCTACAGCCTCATTTTTCATCACCGTATAATGAGTAAATTCGTCCATAAAAGAATTGTAGCACGAAAATTATTCGGCAATCTGATTTAATCCGTAATGATCATAAATATCAATAAAATTATCATAAGGCAGACGCTGTATATTTGTAACATCTTCCTTATCCGCAATATTTATCATCATTCCGCTCTGTTCAAGAATACGCGGAAATATCGCGTTAAACAAAACTATCATAAAAATATACTTTTTTATCTCATCTGATGTAATAAAAATTTCAACCATACATAATCCCCAAGCCATTAGTAACAATACATATATAAATAATTTACGGTAAAGATTAAATTTTTCTTTAATAATTTTATTTTTATATAAACATTTATTAAAAAATAAAAATTAGTCCGACTTTTTGTGCCGGACTAATTTACTATTTATTTTATTAAACCGCCTGCTTCATTGCAGCTTTTACTCTGTGGAATGTCTTTTCTTTACCGATAATAGCGAGAATTGCTGTCATATCAGCCCCGCAGAGTCTGCCTGTTACAGCAGCTCTTATTGCCCACATTGTAACTTTTGGTTTAATACCTTTTTCTTTATAGTAAGCTCTGAATGCTTCTAGTTTTTCGTGGAGATTTTCTTCTGTCCAATCCCAATCTTTTGCCTGTTCCATAAATGTTTTTAAAACATCCTGAGAAACGTCGGAATCAATAGTTTCTCTTGCTTTATCATCTATTTCAACATCTTCGCCGAAGAAATAAGGAACGGCATCGGTTATATCTGATAAAAGAGTCAAAGGTTCGTATGTAATCTCAACCATACGTGTATATTGAGCATCCGTTAACTCATTCAAATCATATTTTGTTAAATACGGTTTCAATCTTTCCTTCAATTCAGGGATAGAAAGCATTTTAATATAATGGCTGTTCATCCAGTTTAATTTGTCGTATTCAAAGATTGAATTTGATGATGAAATTTCATTAATCCTGAAATCCTGTGCAATTTCATCAAGAGATTTAATTTCCTGACCGTCAGAGGGTGACCAGCCCAGAAGCGCAACAAAGTTGATTAAAGCGTCTGTTAAATAGCCTTTTTCAACGAATTCAGAAACCGCAGTTGCACCATGGCGTTTTGAAAGTTTACTTCTGTCAGGAGCCAAAATCATACCAAGATGTCCAAATTTCGGAACTTCTGCACCAAGAGCTTCAAATATCAAAATCTGCTTGAAGGTATTTGAAATATGGTCTTCCCCTCTGATTACATGCGAAATTTTCATAAGCATATCATCAATTACAACAGCAAAGTTATATGTCGGAGTTCCGTTAGATTTCATAATGACAAAATCTCCGAGAAGATTTGTGTCAACGTGCAATTCTCCCTTAACCATATCGTCAAAAGTTAACATTGAAGAATTGTGGAAAGCTTGCTGCGCTTTAGCAATATTAAATCTTATAGCAGGTTTTCTGCCTTCTGCTTTTAATTTTGCTTTTTCTTCTTCCGTAAGATTTAAACATTTTTTAGTATATACATACGGTTTTTTATTTGCTGCGGCTTCTTTTTTCTCTGCTTCAAGTTCTTCAGGCGTGCAGTAGCATTCGTATGCAAAACCTTTATCAAGAAGAATTTGGGCGTACTTCGGATAAATATCAAATCTTTCAGACTGAGTATAAGGACCGTAAGGGCCGCCTACATCAGGGCCTTCATCCCAGTTTAAGCCCAGAGCCTTCAAACTGTCAAAGATATTATCAATATAAGCCTGGCTTGTACGCTCAGCATCTGTATCTTCAATTCTTAAAATAAATTTTCCGTGATTTTTTTTAGCGAATAAATAGTTGAATAAAGCCGTTCTGGCTGTACCGATGTGTAAATTTCCGCTCGGTGACGGAGCAATTCTGACTCTTACGTCTGTCATTTTTTTCCTTCTTTCTTATTTATAAATCAGCATAAAAAGGATAGCATGAGCAAGATTTGATTTCAAGCGAAATACTTTTTTTAAGGGATTTGACTAAGTTTAGTTTAAGTTTAAAATGTATATATGAAAAAGATACTGCTACTTCTGTTGATTTCAGGCTTGATACAAATACCGGCTTTTTCCTTAAACAAAAGGATGGAGCCTAAAACTAACACGGGCAACCAACTGCCGAATATCTTTATATACGCAATACCGGACGATGATACCCAGCAAAACTCAAAAGAAGTAAAAAAAGAAATTAAAACAAATGAAAAAAAAGTTAATAACAAAAAACAAAATAATGAACCTGAAGAAGAAGTCACTCTTGATATCAATGACGATACCGCTATCGGAGCTACAACATTAAAAGGTTATGCGCAATACATTGAAGATGCTGAAGAAATATATCTGAAAGATGATGATGATAACTTTGTTTTAAACATAAAGGTTCCGCAAAAAATTGCAGCATCACAAGGATTAAATCTTGCTCAAACACCAACAAAACAAATTGCTAGATCAAAAGAATGGGAATATAACATAGCTCCAAAATCAATTAATCAATCAGACTCAAAAGGTAACTTTACTTTCGGCGCACTTTACGGCAATGAAGTAGACAATATTGCAATGCTGGAATCTGAAGCCGGACTTTTTACGAGGTATGAAAAAAGCAGATTTGCGCTTAGCTCTACTTACAAAAAAAATCTTAATACAACATACAACCAGTTTTATGACACTATTTCAATTGCCCCGGAATTTAAACTTAATAACTATATGTCAATAAAAAATGAATACAAAGCAGATATTACAAGAAACAGAAGATCGGGAGCTCTTATATTTTCTCTTAACCCCTTCGGGAAAAAAGATACAGACAGATTACGCCTTGAACTCGGAGCAAAACAAACTATTTATTCAGATAACACAGAACCTAAAACCGAGTTTAGTTTTTCAACAAAATTGAAATTGTAAATTTATACAAATAATATTGTTTAAATGATTTATTTCGTTTATAATTTGTATGTGAGGGTTTATGGCTGAAAATCAAGACCGGACAAATACAGGGGAAGAAACAAACATACAGGCTTCCAGAAGGGAAAAGGCTAAAACTGGCTTTTACTATTCATTTTTGACGCTTGTACTTTTGTTTTGCCTTATTCAGATAGGATTTGGCGCCATATTGAATATTTCAAAAACTATATCTTACAGAGCCAAAATCTCTACATTAACAAAAATCAGAGATAATGCTGAAAATCAAAATCAGGAATTAAAAGAAGATATTAAACTGTTTTCTTCAACCTCAAGCCTTGAAGGTATTGCAAGAAACAACCTAAAAATGGCGGGGGAAGACGAAGTTCTTGTTTTAATAAACAATACACAGGCACAAAATCAAAATAATAAAAAGAAAAATAAAAAACATAAGAAGAAATAAAAAACGGAGCTAAAATGCAGGATACTGAAGTTTTAGAATATATTAAACAGGCATTTGAATTAAAGTCCCAACAGTGCTACAAACAGGCTATTGAAATGCTTTATAAAGCTTTAGAACTGGAAAATGACAATATTGAAATACTTTTTCAACTAGGAGAGCTGTATTTTATGCTGAAAAATTTTCCCCGCGCTTCGCACTATCTTGAAAAAGTCCTTTCGAAAAATGATAAACATATTGAAGCACTAAGAATATTAGAACAAATCTATTCATATTCGCATGATTCAAAAAATGCATATAACACCGCAGAAATTATTTATAACTTAACCAAACAACCGGATGATCTGCTTGAATTAATCAATATAATATCAAAAACCGGCGATTTAAATAAAATTCAGGAGATTGAAACATCGCATGAACCCAATGACAGGATATATTACGGACTTGCCAAAGCATACTACGATAACGGTAAATTTACACCCGCAAAAGAGAAACTTGAACAGGCTTTAAAACTAAATCCTGAAAATGAAAATGCATTAGTACTCCTCGGTAAAATATATTTTGATGAAAATGAATTTGATAAGTCTAAAAACATTTTCAATACATTCCCGAAAACATCCGAAAATCCTGAAGTGCTAAATTACATGGGTTTGTTTGCTCTTGAAGATATGCAATTTATAGATGCAATTAAATATTTTTCAAAAGCCTCTAGCATCGACAAAGAAAATCCCAGATATTTCTATAATCTCGGGAATGCTTATTTTTATAACGGATGGTTTGAAGAAGCTTCCCGGGCTTATCTTAAAGCAATATGCATGTCTCCGGATGAATTAGGGTTCAGATATTCACTTGCTTATCTCTATTTCGAACAAAAGAATTTTGAAAAAGCACAAAAAGAAATTGACTATATTTTGCAAAACAATCAGAACTATCCGCTAGCGCATGTTTTAAATGCACTTTTAAAATTCGAAAGGAAAGATTTTCTGGGGGCGCAAACAGAACTTGAAGATAACTTGAAAAATGGACATGATGACAATTTTACCCTTGTTTCGCTTGCAAAAGTTTACAGAGAACTTGCACTGTTTGAAAAAGCTGAAAATACAATAAAAAAAGTTATTGACAGAAATCATGAAAGCTTGAATTATCAATGTCAGCTTGCAGAAATATACATTGCCGAGAAAAAATATGATGATGCTTTAGATTTGCTGCATCAAGTTATAGGCAAAAATGAAAATTACATTGCGGCTTACGCACTTGCAGCTAAAACCTCTTACAGCATGCAAAATTTTGAACAGGCAAAAGACTTTGCGCAGCAGATGATTAATCTGGATATGAACTTTGCAGAAGGCTATTTTTATTTAGCGTTAGTAAGATATGAAGAAAAAGATTATGAGGAAGCAGTAGAATGTATGAAACGCGCCATAATTTATGATGTAAATAATGCGGAATATTATGCTAAAATGAGCCAAATTTATAAAGATAAAGGTGATTATAAAACTGCGCTTGAATACATTAAAGAAGCTGAAAATATCTCAGGAAATACTGAATATAAAATTATGTACAGCGAACTTGCTTCATTAAAAAGAAAAGCAAAATAATTTGACGGCCAAAAAAATATAATTATAATATTTATTATCTGCTACATTTGTAGTTTTGAACAATTTATTACAGGGAGAAGAAGATTAGTGGATAGAAAAAGATTACAAAACGGAATACTAATAGCTGCACTGGTTATGGTTTGCCAGATACCTGCCTTTTCAGCAAAAAAGAATGAAGAATTAATTGAAATGCCCAAAACATATCCTGCAAAATATACAGCAGAATATATTCAACAAATCAAGCCAATGTACAAATCAACGGGCAAGGAAGAAATTATTTACGTTGCACTTGATATGCTTAAAGGAACTAACGGCGAATTTTCAAGAAATGCAATTTTAGGGAATAACCTGTCCGGCAGACCTGTCAAAATAGAATTTAGGGATTTAGGGACAATAAACCCTGATTATGCAAGCTTTGATGCCCTCGGATGGAAAAAGAACAAACAACTATTTATCTTTATAAATCCGCGCCATAAAGATGCACCGCCGGGAGCTCTGGCTGCACTTTTATCACATGAAGCACTTCATCAAGATGAATATAATTCACTTGCGGAAGAAACCTATGCCTGGACAATGGAAGCATCTGTATGGCATGAAATTGCAAAATTGTATCCGGAAAGCAATGATGAGCTTCACCCGCTTGTTGTAAGAGAAAATACATTGAACAAACTATTTGAACGCGGCGGGTATTCAAATAAATATATCAAAAAAACAGTAATGTCTAATGAAGGGTATAAAAATCTCCCTGCAACTTCTCCCGGTTTTGAAGATTTGTAAAAACTCTATTAGCAAAGTTAAATTTGCATATTAATCGTATTTACTACTTATAAAGTATATTGATTATAAAAATCGCTTGATGTTAAATATTCGTATGAGGAAACGTCAGGCATTTTTATTTATTGCTTTAATTTTAATCCTAACAGGACTGAATGCATTTTTCATGTTCTCCAACAGGGTTGAAATAACTGACATGCCGGAAATGGTAGATCACAGCCACATTTCCGCGCAAAAACTTTTTGACAGCAGCTGGAAAATCATAAGGGATAATTATTATGATCCTGATTTGAATAAACAATCATGGAGCAGATGGAAAGAACACTATCATGGCAGAATTAAAAATGATGAAGATGCCAAAGTCGCTATTGACACAATGCTTGCAAGCCTTGATGATCCATATTCAAGATATATGTCAAAATCAGAGTATCTTGAACAAAATAACTCAATTAATTCAAAAATTACAGGCATCGGTGTTAATATAACCTCAATTGCCGGTAAAATCCACATTGTTAATGTTATGGAAGGAACTCCGGCACAGTTTGCAAATCTTTTGCCAAAAGATATAATTATTGCAATTGACGGCAAAGAAGTAAACGGATTATCGCTTTCCGAAGTCGCAAATCTTGTAAGAGGGCCTGAAAACAGTTTCGTTAATATAACAATTTTACGAAATAATGATAAACTCTTGAAAAAAGTCATGCGAAAAGAAATTAAAATTAAAACCGTTAAAAGCTCTATTATAGATAAAAATATAGGCTATATTCAAATTACGAGCTTTATAGGCTCAACAACCCCGAATGAATTTTTGGAAGCATTAGAAAAAACAAAAGATACAGAAGGACTTATTCTGGATTTACGCGGAAACACGGGCGGCCTGCTTCCAAATGCGGTATTTATCGCAAATTTATTTATTCCTAAAGGGAATATAGTAAGTATAGTAGGCAGAAACGGCTATAAATATGATATTAATGCACAGGATACGGAATTTTCAATAAAAAAACCTACAGTTGTACTTGTTGACGGGAATTCCGCAAGTGCAAGCGAAATTCTGTCAGGCGCACTGAAAGATTACAACAAAGCAAAACTGCTCGGAACAACTACTTACGGAAAAGGTATGGTTCAGAAAATTATTCCAATGCCTAATGAAACAGGTTTAAATTTGACCATTGCAAAATATTTAACTCCGAAAGGGACAGATATAAATAAAAAAGGAATTACACCTGATATACAGGTTGAATTCAGCCTGAAGGATGTAAAAACAAATAATGATGCACAGCTTCAGGCCGCAAAAAATGTCCTTTCAAAAATGGTATTAAGCAAAAAATAAATTATCTTTTAAAAATATTTATATCTTTCAGGTCATTTTTATTTACTACAAGTCCGCATTTTGAACAGGCAAGAATTTCTCCGGTGCTGTCCACTGGCAGAAAAATATGTTCACACCCATCCGAATCATCAATCTGTTCGTTTGCAAAAGGGTCAAAAGAATTTTTATTTCTTTTCTTTTTTCCTTTAAATAATTTGACTGCAAGCTCTATAAGATACATTTTTACAACTCAAAACATTCAGGCAAAAGCTCGTTTAAAGTATAAACTCTCATTCCGCCTTCGGTTTTTGTTATAACATCCAAACCTTCGCCGGACTTGAATTCGTTCAAAACCTGTCTGCAGGCACCGCATGGTGTACAGTTTGCCATATTTGGAGAAAATATAGCTATTGCTTTTATTTTCTTTTCTCCGTTGGCAACTGCAGTACCAATCGCATTTCTTTCCGCGCAAATTGTCAGTCCGAAACTTGAATTTTCAAAATTACATCCTGTATAAGTATTGCCGCTCTCACACAATACGCAAGCTCCTACAGGGAATTTTGAGTACGGAACATAGGCATTTTTTGATACCTGTTCAGCTAATTGTAACATTTTCTCATAATCCATATTTGTACTTTAATCCATTTATATAAATTTTCAATCCATTAATTATATGAAATTGTGATATAATTTTGTCATGAGAATTCTAGTTAAGCTGATTATAATATTTTCACTTTTAATATCATCTGTGCAGGCTGTTACATTTGATGTTTTGGTTTTACCTTCCGACTTACTTAATTCTAAAGAAAATTATTACGGGTTTGATGAGGTATCAGAAATTTTTGCATCGGATATTATTCATGATTTTAATTCCTCAAACGGAAAAATCAGCGCGCCAGGTCTTTATGATGTTAAAACCAAACTAAATCAAAGCAATAACTTAAAAAATTTGACCTCAACCGTACTTCAGAAATTTAATAATACTAATTCTGTAGACTATAAAGCATTAAAAGAAATAAGCAGCAGCTTTTCCTGTAATTCTGTTTTGCTAATATCAAGCTCGGTTATAACCAACAAAAACTCTTTAAAACGCAGTATCTGGGAAATTTTGGAAATTTCAACGGCCTTTAATATATCTTATCCGTACAGACTGGACACATCAATAGTTCTTATTGACACAGTCAACGATATTGTAATGTGGAGCAACCATTATTCAACAAAAATCGGAGCTAATGATAATTCTTTTGAAGCAAAAAACTATGCGCAGGCAAACGAAGTCTTAGGGAAAATCAGACTTTATTCAAAAAATATTATTGCTAAAAGCGTTTCACAAAACATAATTCTTCGTTTTTTCCCGAAATCCGTTAGAACAATAAATAAAGAAATAAATAATTCTGACGGCGGAGCCCTAAAATTCGACAAAACCATCCCTCGCTCACCGCAAGAATCTTCTCAAGATGAACAATTTTTCGGAGATATGCTTTACGAGATTTAACGAAATTGGTTATTAATAGGAGAGGGATTTTTATTTGTATTATTAACTGGATTTTTAAAGTTTTTGTTATTATCATGTTTCAAACTGTCTCCAAATTGTTTCGGAGTATTTTGTTTCTGCAAATCATCTTTTTCTGCCCTGTCACCTGATTTTTGAGTCATGGGCATCATTTCAACCTGTGCCGGCGTTTTTATTGCAACAGAATCAAGTTCTTTTAATCTGTCTTTCGCATCCCAGAATGCTATACAAGAAACTATAAATATTGATAAAAAAATTAAAGATTTTTTCATAACTTTACCCTTTTTTAAAATTCAGATACAGTTTAACTTATATATATCAATGAATAAATTAAACAGTTATATAAATTTACGGGCTTGCACAAAAATACTTAGAATGATAAAATATTCTTGTAATATAGAGTTAATAAAGAGGAATGTTTAATGGCTAGATTAATAAGACCGAGTTTGGCAATCAGATGCGTGCAGTCAGGATGTAAAACATTGTTTGAAGTAGCTAAAGTAGAAGACGGTAAACAGCAGGAAGTTGTATGCCCCGGCTGCGGTGAACACTATGTTTATCCTATCTATGATGAAGAAGATAAAAATTCATAGTTTATAGCTTATGTTTAATAATACTGATAAGCGCTATAATCAATACAGCGCTCATTTAAAAAAGAAATTCGGCGTTAAGGTCTATAAAATAACACTTGATGCCGGTTTTTCGTGTCCTAACAGGGACGGAACAATTTCCACAGGTGGATGTATATTCTGTGATGAAGGCGGAAGTTTTTCTCAGGCGCATTCAAATCTTTTGCCTATAGAAGGTCAGGTTGAAGAAGGAATAAAAACATTATCTAAAAGGTTTAAAGCTCAAAAATTTATGTCTTATTTTCAGGCATATTCAAATACTTATAAACCGGTTTCTGAACTTGAAAAAATATATAATTGCGCACTTAATCATCCCGACATTGTAGGGCTTTCAATAGGAACAAGACCTGACTGTATTGATAATGAAAAAATAAAACTGATTTCATCGTATAAAGATGATTACTACACCTGGGTTGAATATGGTCTGCAGTCAATCCACGATAAAACATTAAAAAAGATTAACCGCGGCCATAACTTTGACTGTTTTTTAAGAGCCTATGAAAAAACAAAGAAGGCGGGCATAAATGTTTGTGTTCATGTTATTTTCGGGCTCTGGGAAACACATGACGAAATTATGCAGACAGCACAAAAACTTGCACAACTCAAAATTGACGGAGTAAAAATACACATGCTCTGCGCTCTTGAAAATACTAAACTTGCACAAATTTATAAAGAAGGCGGCATTGATTTTATGGATGAGAATGAATATGTAAAAACAGTTTGCGACTTTCTTGAATACCTTCCCGAAACCACAACTATCCACAGACTTGCCGGCAACGGATTGAGTACGGAATTAATTGCTCCCAAATGGCTTGGTAAAAAATTTGACTGCCTGAACAAAATCGACAAAGAATTCATTAACAGAAATTCATATCAGGGATGCAAATTTATTTACAAATAAAGAATTATATGAGATAATAAATCAGCAAAATATACCAGTTAAATTTGTAACGATTTATTACAAAAAAATAATCATTTCAGCAAAATTTTTTTTTCAGCTGCGTTAGGTTATGTGGAAAATTATCTGAACGGAGATAAATATGTTATCGATACAACCAAGATTCTCAAGTAATTACAAACCTGCATTCAAATCTAATGAACAAAATGAAGATTATTCATCAATCAGCTTAGCTGATATGGATGAAGATTCATATGAATCAATGAGCGATGACTTGCGCGAACAAAAACAAGACTTTTTAGATATCGCAAATAATAAAGAATTTAAACTCCCTAAACCCGCAAAAAAAATTCTTGAAGGCGGGGCAATAGTCACAACCGGTCTTTTAGGCGGTATGGCAACAGGCTGGGGGACTAAAAAATCAATACAGGCTTTCTCAAAACTTGCACAATCAAAACCTGTAAAAAACTTTGTGAATTATGTAAAAGATACACGTAAGTTTATAAAAACAGCGTTCTCAACAGTAAAAAAACAGTTCTTAGCTTCTGATGTTTACAAAAAACCGTCAAATACAATTAAAACACAGTACAATAAATTTGCCAAAACAAAAGTCGGTGCGCCTGTAACAAAATTCTATGAAAACGTAAAAGACGGTGTTAAAACCATTTATAAAGATATTAAAAATGGTCTGAAATCAATCTGGAAAAGCATAAAAGGCGTCAAAAAAGAAACTTATGAAAAAGCGGCTGTTAACACTGTCGGAACATCAGGCGGTATCGCATCCGGTGTAACTGCATTAAAAGAAACTCAAGAAAAAAATAAAAATTCTGAGATTGATAACGGAGAAGAATAATTATGCGCGTTTCTTTTAGTGACAAAATAGCATATACTTCCAATCCGGAGATAAATAACCGCAATCAGGAAAGAAAAGAGACCGAAAAAAAAGTTGTAACAGGCGGCGGTGCTGTTGCGGCAACAACAGCTGCAGCAAGATCTAAAGCAGCAAAATCCGGCTTTGATATGTTTAGCTCTGCGAAAAAAGTTTCACAGGGAATGCGAGGCGTAACTGATACAACAAGAACAGCGGTAAATGTTACGAAACAAACAAAGGGATTATGGGCAAAAGTTGCAGAAAATGCTAGATGGGCAAAAAATGCAATTTTAAACTGGGGTTCAAAATTTAAAAACACCAGATTTATTAAACCGATTATAAAAAGCCCGCTATTCAAAGGTGCAGCAGGTGCATTAGGTTATGGATTCGGTTTTGTTACGCTGATATCAGGTCTTTCTGACATAACAAAAGTTACCACGGAAGCCATCGAAGGAAAGCTGCTTTATAACGATAAATAAATACCGCACAATTATATAAATACATTGTTAAAAAACTAAAATCGTGCTAAGCTAAGCTTATGCACGATTTTAGTTTAAGAGAGTTACAAAATACAAATTTAGAAAAAGAGCTGTTAAATATTGGCTTTGACAAATCATACGCAAAACGAGGTGCTGATAAGTTCAGATATAAAAATATAAAAATATATTCTCTGACACCTGCTCAGGCAAATATTTTAAAACAAACGGCTATCTCTGCAGGTGCTGACTGTGCTACACACAGAGAAGTTATTACAGGCAACATTAAAAAATCAAATTGTATTTTAGGCGGAAGTACATCAGAAATTCTTAAGATAGGAGAAAAATTAAAATCCCAACCGTTTGGTCTGAAAATATTAGGAGAAAAACTTATAGAATATGTATCATCTCCAAAAAAGAATAAATGTAAAATTGTCGGGATATTAAATCTTACGGACAACTCTTTTTCTGACGGCGGAATGTACAACAACTTTGAAAAGGCAAAAGAACACCTTCTTGAAATGATACGCGACGGCGCTGATATTATTGATATCGGAGCAGAGTCCACAAAACCGTATTCAGCTCCTGTGAGTGCGGAAGAACAATTAAAAAAACTTCTGCCTGTTGTTGACTTTGCAAAAGGTAAAATAAAAATCAGTATAGATACAAGAAGCGCGCTTGTTGCTGAAGAATGCATAAACGCAGGTGCCGATATTATAAATGATGTTTCCGGATTTGACTATGACGGGAAAATGGCAGATGTTATCTCGAAGTATAATGTCCCGATTATAATCCAGCATTCCAAAGGAACCCCTGAAAATATGCAGGATTGTCCGCTATACAATGATGTTATAGAAGAAATTTTCTCGGCTCTCAAGGTAAAAATTGATTTTGCACTTTCCAAAGGGATAGAAAACATTATAGTTGACCCCGGGATAGGTTTTGGAAAAAACAGAGAAGACAATTTTGAAATAATTAAACGAATTAAAGAATTCAAATCGTTAGGATATCCCGTTATGATAGGCCTGTCAAGAAAAAGTTTACTTAATATGAAAGATGCCGATAATTTTTCAAAAGATATTTATACAACAGCACTAAATTCAATAGCAATTGAAAATGGGGCTGATTATATACGCGTTCATAATGTAAAAATGCACCAAAAGCTTGTTGAATTGCTTGAAAATTTCGAAAAATAGGTTATAATAAATATATATTACAATTAGGAGTCTGTTTTGCGAAAAAATGCCTTTAATTTTTCGGAAGTGATGATAACTATAGGGGTAATAGGAGTCGTTGCAGCTTTTACTATGCCTGGAATTGTTGCACATTATCACGAAAAAGAGTATGTCAGTCAGCTCCTAAAATCATTAAGCTCATTTGAACAAGCTATGCAATATATTATGTTTCGACATGAATGCACTGATATGGTATGCACAGGAGTATTTGACGGAACATCTGCTGATGCCGCATGGAATAAGAAATTTGACGAAGAAATAAAAAAATCTGTTCAAATTCTTAAATCTGCAGAAAACGGAACCGCACTGGAACCAGATCTGAAATCAGGGCCTTTAAAACCTAAAAATACTCAATTAACAGAAGCTCTTGATTGGCGTTCTACAGAAGGCTATAAATTTATGACTCTGGACGGAGTAATGTATCTTGTTATCCCGAAAAATTGTGAAACAGTGCCGTTTCCTGATTTAAACGTAATTCAAAGCATATGCGCGGAAGTTACAATAGATGTAAACAGCATAAGACGCCCAAATCAATACGGAAGAGACTTATTTAAATTTATAGTCGCACAGAACGGTCACTTATATCCAATGTATGGGGTTGATTATTCAGAAGTTATGACCGGTGCAGCTTCAGGGAACAGTTATTGGCGGACAAATGAAGAATTATGTGCAGGGGAAGGAATTTTAAATAAAGCACCCGAAAACGTCAGCGGCTACGGTTGTGCGGCAAGAATTATGGAAGATGGTTGGAAAATGACTTATTAATTTTATCTCTTTACTACAAATCTTTATTTATGGTAAAATAAAATGGGACCGGAAAATCAGGGACTAATGCTTTAATAAATATCTTTACAGCATTAAAAAGTACTACAAGGAGATAAAATGGAAGATTTAAGAGATAAATACGAAGTTGTTATAGGTTTGGAAGTTCATGCACAGTTAAAAACCAAATCAAAAATATTTGCACCCGACGGCTGTGAATTCGGGAAAGAGCCTAATTCGGAAACAAGCCCGATTACTTTGGGGATGCCGGGAGTTTTGCCTGTTTTAAATAAAGAAGCAGTTAATATGGGGATTTTAACAGGACTTGCATTGAATTGCGAAATACCGGAAAGATGCAAATTCGACAGAAAACAGTATTTTTATCCTGATCTTCCAAAAGGATATCAAATTTCTCAATATGATGAACCGATTTGTGTTAACGGATATCTGAATGTAAAAGGCAAAAGAATAGGTATCACTCGTGCACATTTGGAAGAAGATGCAGGGAAACTTGTTCACGCAGGCGCAGACGGCCTTGCAGGTTCTTCTTATTCTCTTGTAGACTTAAACAGAGCAGGCACACCGCTTCTTGAAATAGTTTCAGAACCTGATATGAGAAGCTCAGAAGAGGCCAGAAATTATATGGAAGAATTGAGAAATATTGTCCGTTACATAGGAGTTTGCGACGGCAACCTTGAAGAAGGCTCAATGAGATGTGATGCAAATATATCTATTATGCCTAAAGGTTCAAAAGAGTTCGGAACCCGCGCTGAAATCAAAAATGTAAACAGTTTTTCAGCCCTTCAAAGAGCTATCGAATACGAAATTGACAGACAAATCGAAATTGTTGAAGAAGGCGGAAAAGTTGTTCAAGAAACAAGATTGTGGGACGATAATGCAAAAGAAACCAAATCTATGAGAGGGAAAGAAGATGCACATGATTACAGATACTTCCCGGAACCGGATTTAATGCCTCTAAAAATTTCAAGAGAATGGGTTGAAGAAATAAGAGCTAAAATGCCCGAACTGCCTCAGGCAAAACGCGAACGCTACATGAGCCTTGGTTTGAGTGAATACGATGCATCTGTTATTGTTGAACAGATGGGACTTGCTCTTTTCTTTGATGAAGTTTTAAAACTCGGTGCATCTCCTAAAATTGCAGTAAACTTTATTATGGGTGAAATTGCAGCTTACTTGAAAGAAACAAAACTTGAAATTAATGAAACTAAATTAACACCGGAAAACCTTGTTGAATTAATTTCTCTTATTGAGAAAAATACAATTTCAAATAACATAGGCAAACAAATCATAGTTGATATGATGAAAGATGGTTCAAAAGCTTCAGAAATCGTTGAAAAAAGAGGCTTAAGCCAGATTTCTGATACCGGCGCCATTAAAGAAATTGCGCAAAAAGTATGTGACGCAAATCCTGATCAGGTTACAGCTTACAAAAACGGAAAAGTTCAGCTTCTCGGTTTCTTTGTAGGACAGGTTATGAAAGAAACAAAAGGCAGAGCAAATCCGAAAGCCGTTAACGAAATATTAAAAGAAATATTAGGTTAAATATTATGTTTTTACAAAATAATAAACCGACATGTATGGAAACAGAAATTTTTGAGCAGGCTGAAGTGCTCAAAAACCTGTTTCGCACACATGTAAATGATAACAACTATATACTTTTTGATATTCCGACAGATATTGCTAAGATTGTACTTGTTGCTAGCGGTTCTTCATATCATTGTGCAAGATATACGGCAGACCTGTTCGGTAATATTGCAGGTATTGAAGCACGTGCAATATATTCAAGCGAATTTTTACTGAAATCAACTGTACCGCATGACAACGATATTTTGTATGTCTTTATAACACAGTCAGGAGAAACCTCTGATACGAATTCGGCCTTAAAAAAAGCAAAAGAACTCAATATGAGAACACTTGCAATTACTAACAAAAAAGGTTCAACCATTTGGGAAGCTGCAGATTTCAAAATAGACTGCCATGCAGGGGAAGAAAAAAGTATTGCAGCAACCAAATCTCTGACAGCCCAGATGCTTTGCTGCACGCTGCTTGTTCTTAAATATGCCGCGCATAAAGGTATTGATATTTCAAACTATATTAATGAATTAAAAACTCTGCCCTCATTTATTGAGAAAACATATCTGCTTCATCCGCAGATAAAAGAAATGGCAAAACAGCTTAGTAAATTCAAAAATATAGTAATCACTGCAGACGGCATATCTTATGCAATTGCAAAAGAAGCCTCGCTAAAAATTAAGGAAACATCATATATCAATGTTTATTCAAATATTCTGGGTGAATTTATGCACGGCCATGTTGCAATTTTGAACAACAAACCTGCTATGATTCACGTATCAATAAATGAACTGTCATACACTGCAATAAAGAATTTAAATAAAATAGAAGAAGATTACAACCCTCCGTTATTCGTAATCGGCTGTACAAACGAAAAAATAAAAACAAAATTCCATATAGATATAAACTGCGAAAGCGAGATTGTAAAGTCCTTCTGCATAGTAGTAATCAGCCAGCTTCTGGCCTTAGAAATTGCGCTTTCTCTTGGACGTAATGTTGATAAACCGCACGGATTAGACAAAGTTGTAAAATAAAAGGGAAATGAAACAGAATATATAATAAAAAACAGCCTGCAGTTTATAATGCAGTCTGTTTTTTATTGTACTTGATATTAATTTTAAAACTGTTTCAAAAATCTTTCGTCATTGTTGAAGAAAAGTCTTATATCATCAACAGCGTATTTCAGCATTGCAAGTCTTTCAACTCCCATGCCAAAGGCAAATCCCGAATATACATCAGGATCAATTCCAACGCCCTTTAAGACATTCGGATCAACCATTCCGCATCCGAGAATTTCAAGCCAACCGGTTCCGGAACATGTTCTGCAGCCTTTCCCTTCACACATAATACATTGAACATCAACCTCAGCAGACGGTTCCGTGAACGGGAAGAAACTGCTCCTGAAACGTGTAGGACGGCTTGCTCCAAAATATATTCTGATAAATTCGTTCAAAACACCTTTCAAATCTCCAAAAGTAATATCTTTATCAACATAAAGACCTTCAATCTGGTGGAATAAATTATTCTTACGCGCATTTATGTTTTCATTTCTGTAAACCCTGCCCGGAGATACAACTCTTATAGGGGGATTTTTGCCTTCCATAGCATGAATTTGTGCACCGGAAGTCTGGCTTCTTAATACAACATTTTTAGCAATTTCAGTGTAGAAAGTATCCTGAACATCACGCGCAGGATGGTCTTTGGGGACATTTAAAGCATCAAAATTATAATACTCTGTTTCAACTTCGGGAGATTGTTCCTGAGGAACAACCGAAAAACCTAAACTTTGAAATATTGAAACAATTTCATTTGTTGTTGATGTTAAAGGATGAATTTTACCCGTAGGAGTATATTTTCCCGGAAGAGTAATATCAATTCTTTCAGTTAAAAGTTTCGCATTAAGTTCTTTTCTGTAAAATTCAGCATGCTTTTCCTTTAAAGCATTTTCAAGCTTCTGGGTAATTTCATTAGCAAGCGAACCAATAACCCTTTTATCTTCATCAGATAAATTTTTAAGATTTTTCTTAATTTCGTTAAACTCACCCTTACGGCTTAAATATTTTGCTCTTATTTCATCAATATCAGAAATTGAAGCTGCATTTGACAAATCATCAGTTGCACATTTATATATTTTTTCCAGTTGTTCCTTCATTTTTTAACCTCTATATCAAAAAAATTTTTCAATTCTTCTTATATTATTTCATTATATTTTTTTTCGTAACCGATTGTAGTCATCGGGCCGTGTCCGGGAAATACTTTTATATTATCATCGAGCTTGAACAGTTTATTTTTTATACTGTCAGATAATTTTTCAAAATTTCCGCCCCACAGATCAGTTCTTCCGACACTATCTCTAAATAAAGTATCTCCCGAAAACAAATTATCGTCAACAAGGTAGCACACACCGCCTTCTGTATGCCCTGGAGTTGTAATAACTTTTATATTCATATTGCCGACAGTAACTATATCACCGTCATCAACATATCTTTCATAAACAGGCGGGGTAGATTCAGGTATATTAAACATTCTTGTAAACTCATTAATTTTATCAGACAAAACCAGGTCATTTTTATTAATTACCGCTTGAGCCCCTAATGCATTTTTTAAGTCATTTAACCCCATAATATGGTCAAAATGCCCGTGAGTAAGCAGAATATATTTAACATCTGCGCCAAGATTCTTTACTGTATCCGTAATATCTGAAGTCAGCGCTGTTGCATCAATTAAAACAGCCTGCTTTGTATCATCATCTACAAGCAGATATATATTATTTTCTAAAGGTCCTGCAATAAACTGTTTTATAATCATTTACGCACCAATTTAAAAATTTCATTACAAATATTAAAAAGTTCTTCCGCATTATCAAGTGCAACCATATTAGGGCCGTCGCATTTTGCCTTATCAGGATCCGGATGAACCTCAAAGAATAAAACATTAGCACCCGCAGCTACTGCCGCTTTAGCAAGAGTCGGAACAAATCTTCTGTCACCGCCTGAGCATGCTCCCTGCGCTCCGGGAAGCTGCACACTGTGCGTTGCATCAAAAACAACAGGATATCCAAATGTCTGCATTATAGGAATTGCCCTAAAATCTACAACTAAATTGTTATACCCGAATGAACATCCTCTATCCGTCAACAAAATTTTATCATTGCCGCTGTCCTCAACTTTTTTAACAAGTGTTCCCATCTGCTCGGGTGCAAGAAATTGTCCTTTTTTAATATTAACTATTTTACCCGTTTTAGCAGCTGCGACAAGCAAATCAGTCTGCCTGCATAAAAATGCGGGAATTTGTAATATATCCGCAACCTTACTTACAGGTTCAGCCTGATCAGGTGTATGAATATCCGTTACTATCGGAACATCAAATTTTTCCTTAACGGATTTAAGCATTTCAAGCCCCTTTTCAAGCCCCGGACCGCGATAGGAATTTATTGACGATCTGTTAGCCTTGTCAAAAGAGGATTTAAACACATAATTTATACCCAATTTATCAGTGATTTCTTTTAATCTTTTAGCCGTAACATCAAGAATTTCTTGACTTTCGGCAGCGCAGGGGCCTGCAAGAATTGTAAGTTTATCCCCACCTATTTCAAAGTCTCTCAGTTTAATTTTTTTAATTTCCATAACTAAATTATAAGTAAAATATAACTGAAATACAAGCTTTAAATAATATTAGAAGAAAAGAGCATCTATTGAAGATGCTCTTTTTAAATTGTTTAAATTTATTAACTTTGAATATTAAGAAATTAATTCCTTAACTTCTGCAGCAATGTTTTTCGGATCTAACTTGATACCGGGGCCCATTGTAGTTGATAAGTAAACAGATTTTACAAATGTACCTTTTGCAGAAGATGGTTTTGATCTTAATACTGCATCAGCTAAAGTTGCAAAGTTTTTCAATAAATCTTCTTCGCTGAATTCAATTTTACCTACAGGACAGTGAATCATCCCCTGTTTGTCAGCTCTGTATTCCACTTTACCTGCTTTAGCATCCTTAACAGCTTTAGCTACATCCATTGTAACAGTTCCTGTTTTCGGGTTAGGCATCAAACCTTTAGGACCTAAAACACGTCCTAATTTACCTAACATACCCATACAATCAGGAGTTGCAATCAATGTATCAAAGTCAAACCAACCGCCTGAAATTTTATCAATAATTTCTTCAGCGCCTGCATAATCAGCTCCGGCATCTTTAGCTTCTGTAGCTTTAGCACCTTTTGCAATTACACAAACTTTAACTGTTTTACCCAAACCTGCGGGCAATACAACAGTTGATCTGATTTGCTGATCAGCCTGACGAACATCAATACCTAATCTCATGTGGCATTCAACTGTTTCGTTGAATTTAGAAACTTCTTTTGAAATTTCTTTTAATTTCTTAATTGTATCAACAGCAGAAGCCGGCTGAACAAATCCTTCCAGCATTTCCTGCATTTTTTTCTGTTTTTTAGTTAATTTACTCATTATTTTTAATTCCTTTCGTGGTAATAACGGACTTACGTCCTTCCATCTAACCTTCTTTTACTGTAACACCCATAGCTCTGCAAGAACCTTTAATCATGTTCACAGCTGCTTCCATAGATGTTGCGTTCAAGTCATTCATTTTTATTTTAGCGATTTCTTCAAGCTGAGCTTGTGTAATTTCACCAACTTTATCCTTATTAGGAACAGCTGAACCTTTAGGAAGGTTTAATGCTTTCTTAATAAGAACAGGTGCCGGAGGTGATTTTACGATGAAAGAAAAACTTCTGTCTTCGTAAACATCAATTACAACCGGAATAATATATCCAGCTTGAGATTCTGTTTTAGCATTGAATTGCTTGCAGAAATCCATGATATTTACACCGTGCTGACCTAAAGCCGGGCCTACCGGCGGTGACGGATTTGCTTTACCTGCTTCAATTTGAAGCTTGATTTTTCCTACTACTTTTTTTGCCATTTTGTTCTCCTTTTGTGGTACTAACGGTCTCCGTATTTGCTATATGGAGGGTCCTTCCACATTCTTTGTACTATTTATTTATTATAATTTGTTAATTTGTTTGTATTCAAGTTCAACCGGAGTTTCACGTCCAAAGATTGAAACATTTGCACGAAGTTTTGATTTATCAGGATAAACTTCGATAATATCTGCGATAAAGTCTGCGAATGGTCCTGATGTAATTCTGACCTTGTCGCCTGCTTTAACATCAAGTTCAATTTTTTGTTGAGTAGATGATGAACGGTTAATAATCTTCTTAATTTCGCTATCCCTAGCAGGTATCGGTTTTTTGGCAGAACCAACAAATTTGGTAACGCCTGAAGTGTGTCTTACAACATACCAGCTGTCTTCGTCCATTATCATTTCAACAAGAACATATCCGGGGAAGATTTTTTCTTCACGTTCTTGTTTTTTACCGCCCTTCATCTGGGTAACAGTCTTTTGAGGAACTTCAATTCTGAATATTTTATCGCCCATGTTCATATATTCGATACGTTTTTCAAGGTTTACCTTTACTTTATTTTCATACCCTGAATATGTATGAACAATGTACCAGCGTTTTTGATTTTTCTTAGCTTCTTTTTTTTCAGCTTCTGCTTCTTCTTGCGCTTTAGCTTCTAAAGCTTCCTGAGCTTTATCTTCATTAAGCTGTTCTTCCATTGATTTTTCTTTTTTAGTCATAAGCCACCTTTATGTTTTGTAAACCGGACTATTTAATTAATCCTAGCAAACCTTTAAAAATTACATCCATCAAATATACTGCAACAGTGAAAACAAATACGATAACAATAACAAAAACAGTTTCCGTAACAACCTGACGTTTTTCAGGCCAGCTGATTTTGCCCCATTCGGTTCTTACGCCTCTGAAGTATGTTTTGACTGAATTTGTTGTACTTTCTAACCATGCCGGTGTTGAATTTTCTGAACCTATCATATTTTTGTTCCCTTATAACTTTATAAATCGCGCCCTGAAGGACTCGAACCCTCGACATCCGGTTTTGGAGACCGACGTTCTACCAACTGAACTAAGGACGCAAATCAGATGCTAAGATGAATAGAGGCAAAGATGCAAAGCTATTTAAGATAAAGACTCAACCTCTTCGCCTCTTAGCTTCTTTGCATCTATTTTGTTTCCTTGTGGTTGGTGTGTTTTTTGCAAGTCGGGCAGTATTTGCTCAACTCAAGTCTTTCTTTAATGTTTTTTTTGTTTTTTGTTGTTGTGTAGTTTCTTTCTTTACAATCTTCACAAGCAAGAACTACCATTCTGTCGTTTTTTCCTTTGATACCCATTGTTTTTATTTCCTTTTCAATTGATTAATTATTCATCTTACAGACCGCTTTTTACCGCCCGTTCCGCTTTAAAAAAGAATGTGATATCACTCACATTCTAATTAAATCGGCTTATGTTAACATAATAAAACAAACAAAATAAATTGCAAACGTTTTGTTAACAAACAATAAGCTAATATAACAAAAACAACCGGCTAATATAACCGATTGTTTTTTTGATTAAAACCTGTTTTTTAATTAATTGTAAAATCCGAACTCGAAGAAACTCTTTCGGAGGAATAAGGTGACGGCATATCATAACCTCTAAAAGATTCCGAACGAAGTTTTTCCATATAAACCTGACCGTTTTTTACAATTTGCTGCTGCTGTGTAAGATTTTTTTCAAGATTTGTCAAAACCTGTTCAGCATAAAGTTCCGCACCTTCTTTTGTTTTCATCGCATCTTCCGTTGCTTGAGCTCTGATATTATCAGCTTCTTCCAATGCTTTGCGTTTAATTTCTTCGCATTCTTCCTGAACCTGAGTTCTTATTCTTATTCCTTCTCTTTCCAGAGCTTTTATAAAATCAGCCTCTGACAATTTTCTATCTGCTTCCATCTGAGCATCTTTAACAATTTTTTCAGCTTTCTGCTGAGCTTCCAGCTGTAATTCATCTCTGCGTCTTAAAAATGCTCTTGCCTCCTGAACTTCTACAGGCAATGAAGCATAAATTCTATCAATTAATGTTTCAATTTCTTTGGTTTTTACAACAGTGAATTTTCTAGGAACGATAGGAAAACCTTCCTCCAAAGAAATTTCCAACATTTTCAATAAGTCATATACACCGTTATTTTGCTGCATTGTTGTCACACATATACCTTTCACTTAAATATAATTATATTCTACATAAGCGTATTTTAATTGTCAAATATATTTTTAACTTTAAATTTATATATGTTAACTTTTGTACAAGTAATTCATTATGCGCCTGAGGAGATATTTCCCGCAATTTTTTTAAGTAATTGTTCGGTTTTATTAATATTCAGAATACAAAAATTAAATATCTTTAAACTATCATCCAAATATATTTCAAAATTTTTCAATTCGTTGTACAAACCTTCACCGAATCCAGGTTTATTGCCCAAAGCCTTAGCTTCCATAATTTCAACCGGCACTGATGAATATATTTTATCAATACGTTCTTCTATTTCATATTTTTTGACAAATACATAACATGCCAATCTTTTATTTGAATGTATTATATTATTAATTTGATTTATATAATCTATCGATTTTAATTCAGACATTTTCATATTCCTTATCTAAATAATTAAATACAGGCTCGGGAACAAATTTAGAAATATCCCCCTTATTCAAAAAAATTTCTTTAATCGTACTAGAAGAAATAAAGTTGTATTTTGGTTTTGTTGTTAAAAATACCGTTTTTACCTCATCTGCAAGAGCGCTGTTAGCCTGAGAAAGCTGCATTTCATACTCAAAATCAGATACAGCACGCAAACCTCTTATCAAAACGGTTGCACCTTTTTGACGGGCATAGTTGATTGTAAGCCCTTCAAAAAAATCCACTTCTACATTATCTAAATCTTTTACACTTTCTTTTATAAGTTTTACTCTTACATCAACAGGCAGAAAACCGTGTTTTTCAGAATTTCTTGCAACAGCAATAATAACTTTATCAAAAATTCCGGCTGCTGTTTTTAATATATCCAAATGTCCTTTTGTAATCGGGTCAAAACTACCCGGATAAATCGCTATTTTCATATCATAAATCCTTTTTTATTCTTTTATTATAAAACAAAAATAGCATAATAAATATTATTAGAAGTTAATAAGTCGTTAAGACGATAAGACGTTAAGTCATAACGGTGCGCAAATGCGCACGAAAAAATATAATAATCTGCACTTAATGAAACAATAACAAAGCGGATGCTGTTTGAGCGGGAAAGAGATTCCGAAACGAGTTCGGAATGACGGAAAGATATAGCGAATTCATCCGCACGGGTTGAATTTAGTGCAGATTAAACGATTTGCGTGTTTCTTTTTCTTATCCAATGTTCTTTTTCTTTGCATCGCAACAAAGAAAAAGAACATTTGGTGCGGGGTGCGGGGACGCAGAGTTCCCGCATATAAAATAAACCCTCTCCCTTAATCCCTCTCCAAGGAGAGGGTAAATTATATTTCCTATAATATTTATTATGTAAAGTTTTGTTAAAATATATCAAATATAACGCAATTATATACTCTAGAAATACTTTATTAATATATAAGAGATAAATAAATTGCAAAAGCAATAATTAATAAATTTTCACACTACCTACTACACTTTCTACCTACTAACCTTTTACACGAGAAATCACTAAAATTTTAAAAGCTTCTGATTTATTAGAAGCTCTTTTTATTTTTATATACATTAAAAAAGCTCCCGAAATGGGAGCTTTTTTAAAATGTCTTGTTTACGTAAAATTAATTACTATTTAAGTCTTACACTTACTGAAGTTCCTTTTTTAGAAATTTCAACTTTGTCTTCTCTAGCCAACCAGCCAAGACCTAAATCTGCGAAGTTTCCTTTAAGGTCTAATTCTTTTTTCATTTTAGAGAATGAAGATTCTCCGTTATTGTTCAAATAGTTGTAGATTTGACCTGCTGATTGTCCGATTTGTTCTTGTAATTCTTGCATACTAACCTCCATGCATTTACTTGTATATCTTACATCTCCGTTTATGCTTATATAATAGTAGAATGTAAAAAAAAATGCAATAGTTCGTTAGGATGAGGACAAAATAATTTTTTTATTGTTCATGATACAATTATTTTTGTAAGGAGTATGAATGTTAATTTCGGGTGATTTATCCACTAATAAGACTGATTTTCTGATAAAAAGCTATGCAAATCTTTTAAATACCGGCATAAGTTCTTCTGAAATTTTGGTTCTTGTTCAAAATTCAAACCTTAAACAAAACTTCATAAACAAAACTTTAGAATTATTAAAAATTGATTCTATAGAGAAATTAAACGTACATTCATTCTTTTCTCTTGTTTATAACACAATTAACGATAACTGGGCTTTTGTTGAGAATATTAATCCTTTCAACAAGCCGTCAATCCTTCCTAATATGACAGGTTTAGAAGTATCGCAATTTCTTTTAAAAGATATTTTGAAAGAAATACCTTTTAAAGGTTACAATTCAAAAAAGTCACTTTTACATCAGCTGTTCAGAAGATATTCTCTAATTGTACAAAACAATTTATCCGATGAAGAAGTTGAATGGCGCTCACGCGTTTTAGGTGAAAGTTTTGCGGATGATGCAAAAAAAACATTAAAAAAACTGCTTGCTGACACTCTCGCTCTTAGAGATTTCGATTACCTCAGACAAACTCTTGTTTTTAATTATATTTATAAAAACACAAACTACTTCAAAAAAATAAAATATCTTATATTGGATGACGGTGATGAAATCACTCCTGTATGTTTTGATTTTATTTCACACTTAGCTCCGCAGTTAAAAGATGTGTTTATCGGATTTGACGAAAAAGGAGCAAGCAGGGCAGGGTATTTAAGTGCAGACAAAACTGCAGTGTGGAAATTTGAGGAATTATTTAAACAAAAAGCAGAAAAAATTCAATCAACAAATAAACTTTCCATTGACGCAGAAACTTTATTTTCTAATATTACCGGAGTGGAAACCGGCACTTTACGAAATTTTTCTATTCAGTCGCCATCAAAGAGAGCATCCATGATAGAAACTGCCGTCTGCAAAATCAATGAACTCCTGGAAAAGAATATAAAGCCGTCTGACATTTCTATAATTACACCTGTTGTAGATGACATGCTCAAATTCTCTTTGAATGAAAACCTTCGTCCGAATTTGCTTTTTCTCTCCGGCAGTGAAAAGCTTATACAAAACAGGCTTGTAAAATCTGTTTTAACAATATTAAAAATTAACAGCGGGTTTAAAGTTACAGAGTTTGAACTCAGAGTTGTCCTTTCAGAATTTTTGGGAATTCCGGTTAAATACTGTAAAGACATTTTGGAAAACTTTGAGCAGAATAACGAATTAATCCCGTTTGAATTTAATTTAGAGGAATACACAGGCAGATACAAAAAATTTAAAGATCTGATTGAAGTATTAAAATCAAGCAAATCTAAGTTATCAGAAAAAGTATATGATATTTACAATGAGCTTGCCAGATTTTATTATGTAAATTCTGTTGAAATGAATAAGTTTAACTTTTTTATAAAACAGCTTCAGGATTTTGAAAATGTACTCGGGAAAGAATTTGAAAACAGGCAGGAAGATATTATAACCCAGATTGAAAATTCAATTATTGCGGAAAATCCGTATTCAACCCTTGAAATTTCGGACAATGATATTGTAATTTCAACTCCGCAAAAAATCATTGATAATCAAATTAAAACCAAATATCAATTCTGGTTGGATATCTCAAGCGACGAATGGATTAAAAGCGACACCGGACCTTTATATAATGCATGGGTGTTTCAGCGCGGATGGGCAAAAGATGAATACACAATTGATGATAATATCCAGCTTTCCAAAGATAAAACAGCAAGGATTTTAAGAAAACTTACCCTTTGCGCATCAGAACATGTTTACACTTATTCAAGCCTGTTTGACGGAAACGGAATTGAAAACTTCGGAGGAATTGAAGAATATATAAAAGTCGAAGAGATTAAGGAACAAGTCCGCAATGACGCAGGAGCTTTCAAAATTATTCCGCGTGATGATCAAAAGCCAGTACTTGAATATGAACACGGGCAGATGGCAATTTCAGCTGTTCCGGGTGCCGGAAAAACAACAATATTACTTGCTCTTATTCTAAAACTTCTTGATAAAGGGATAAATCCTGAAAATATATTTGTTATGACTTATATGGAATCCGCCGCAAGAAATTTCCGCGACAGAATTAAAAATATCAGGCAAAACTCATCACAAATTCCTAATATCAGCACAATACACGGGCTTGCTTTGAGAATTTTAAAAGAAAACGGCAATTATGAAAGATTAGGGCTGTCATCAGATTTTGAAATATGCGATGACACGCAAAGAACAAGAATAATAAGAGAAATTTCAACCAAACTCAAATTAAAAAAATCTGAAACGGATGAATTTGACAGAGGAATTTCCGTATTTAAAATCGGGAACGGACAATTTAACAATCCGACAGACAATAAAATTCAAAAATTTCAAACATTTTTCGATGAATACCAAAGAGTTTTAAGAGAATCAAATTTGATAGATTACGATGATATGCTTACATCATCAGTTAAACTGCTGGAAGAAAATGCCGATATCCGAGAATATTATCAGGATATCTGTCATTATATTATTGAGGATGAAGCTCAGGATTCCTCATCTATTCAACAACGGTTAATCAATCTCTTAAGCGGGAAACACAAAAATTTAATTCGCTGCGGGGATATAAATCAGGCGATTACAACAACTTTTTCAAACGCCGATGTGGAAGGGTTCAGAAAATTTATACAAGAAAGCACCGACGTAAGTATGGATTGCTCCCAACGCTGTACAAAAGATGTTTGGACTCTTGCTAATAATCTTGTAAAATGGGCAGAACAACGGCAGGAAACTAAAAATGCATTTTACAAAATATTTATGCATCCTGTTGAGGGAAAAAATCCTTTATCCGAAAATGCTCTGCATTCTATAATCTTTGAAAAGCCGCTCGAAGAAAGAAACTACATATTAAAAGAGATTAAATCAGCTCTTTCCAAAGATGAAAAATGTACAATCGGAATACTTTTAAGAAATAATTATCAGGTTGCCCAGTGGATGAACTTTATTAATAACAGCGGATTAAAAACTATTACAAGAAGCGAATCCCTTGAACAGAAATCAATCTTTAAAACAATCTTTGCAATTATGCAAATGATTATTCATCCTTTTGATAACAATATTATTGCAGATAACTATGAAATCCTTGCAGAAATGGGTTTTTATAAGCAGCGGCTCGGACTTGAAATAAGGGAGTTTGAAAACCCGTTTATACAAACAAACTGCGATGATATCGAAAATCCTTATCTTACACAGTTCTATTGGGATTTAACCTACTGGCTGTCATTCCCGCATCTCACGCCGGATGAACTTGCAATAAAAATAGGACTGCACTATTTTTCATCAGAAATAGAAAAATCTAATGTATACCTTATTTCAACTCTTATAAAAAGATTGAGCATAAACTATAAAGAATTCCCGATACTTGTCGAGCGTTTGGGAGAATTGGCGAAAAAGCCTTCTCTCAGCGGATTTAAATTTTTCTCCGAAGAAGAAGAAAGCAGCAAAGAATATATTGCCGGAAAAGTTCAGGTTATGACAATGCATAAATCTAAAGGAGATGAGTTTGATTATGTATTTATTCCCGAAATGTCCGAAAAAAATTTAACTATTGATTTTGAACAAATTAAACTCAAATCTTCTGATTTTATGGAAAATCTTAAGCGGCTAAATACAGATTACAAACCTAAAACAGAATTTGACATGAAACAGGAGCTTGTGTCAGAGAATTTAAGGCTGCTTTATGTCGCAATCACAAGAGCCAAAAAACATCTTTATTTTACAACAAGCCGCAAGGTTAAATCATTTGAAAAGATTATTGAACAAGAACCGAACTTGATTTTTTCGGAAATTCTGGATTGTACGGAGGTATATGATGAATAGCTTTTCTCCCAATATGCTCAAAACCTTTAAAACCTGTCCTAAAAAATACTATTTTAAATATATACAAAAGATTTCAATGCCGCAAAAAATCAGTCTTTTTGAAAAAGGGAAAAAGGTTCACGCACTCGCAAACTATTATCTTCGCGGAGATGATATAACCAAAATGGAAAAAGCTTTGAATTGTGAAGAAAAACTGACCTGGGAGCATCTTAAACAAAACGAATTTTTTCAAAAAAATTACATAAACTCAGAATATAACCTTTCCTGCAAAATCGGAGATTACTGGATTGGCGGAAGATTAGACGCCCTGATGAAAGATGAAAAAAATTATTATATTCTTGATTACAAAACCGGCTCAACTCCTAAAAATCCCGAATACGATTATCAAACTATGGTTTATCTGCTGTGCACATCAAAATTACTAAAAAATCAGCCCCTGAAACAAGTGCAGGGTGACGCATACAATATTAAATTTGTATACATTGATTTAAAAAATAACCAAAATGTCTTAATAGATTTTTCTTTGGAAAAAGAACAGGAATATGAAAAAATGTTGATTGAAATTTGTGATAAAATCACAAATGCTCAATTTCCGGAAGAAGCCGAATATACAGCTCAATGTGATTTTTGCGAATACAAAAAGATTTGTATAAAATAAAAAACCTCTCAGGCAGAGAGGTTTTTTATTTTTAGGAATTAACCTGTTACTACTTGATTTCAACAGTAGCGCCAGCTGCTTCAAGCTGTTTTTTAATAGCTTCAGCATCTTCTTTTTTAACACCTTCTTTAATAGGTTTCGGTGCACCGTCTACTAAATCTTTAGCTTCTTTCAAGCCAAGACCGGTGATAGTTCTAACTTCTTTCAATACAGCGATTTTGTTAGCACCAGCTGATGCCAAGATTACAGATACTTCAGAAGCTTCATCAGCTGCTGCTTCACCTGCTGCTGCAGGAGCTGCTGCTGCAACTGCTACAGGAGCTGCTGCAGATACGCCGAATTTTTCTTCCATAGCTTTTACTAATTCAGCTGCTTCCAATAAAGTCAATTTTTCGATTGATTCTAAAATAGTTTCTACGTTACTCATTATTTTTCTCCTTTTAAATTGTTTTAGTTTAATACATTAAAAAACTTATGCGGTTTTCTGATCTCTAACAGCAGCCATAGTTCTTGTAAGCTGTGACATAACTGCATTGATAGATCCAACGATGCCAGAAGCAGGTGAGTTGATAGAACCGAGAATTTTTGCAATAAGTTCTTCTTTTGAAGGCATTTTTGATAATGCTTCTGCTTCCTTAGCCGTTAACAATTTACCGTCTAAAGCACCGCCTAAAATAGCACCTTTTTTGGTGTCTTTAATAAATTTTGCAACTGCTTTTGCAGGGCTTACCTGATCTTCAAAACCAAACGCAATAGCGACAGGTCCTGTTAAAGAATCAGTAAGAACTTCAAAATCAGTACCCTTTAAAGCGATTTTAGCAAGAGTATTTTTAGTTACCATATAATCGCCGCCGTCTTTTTGGAGGCTTCTTCTCAAATTGGTAATTTCTTCTACAGTATAACCTTTATACTCTGTTAAAATAGCTACCTGGGCTTTTTCTGCTTTTGCTTTTATAGCATCTATTTTTTCAGATTTAAAAGCTTTTGTTGCCATGTTTAGCTCCTTTGCTAGTATTCCTTCGTCTTAAAAAAGACATTTATCGACCTTTTTTTGTTACCCGAATACTAAAAAAGATTTTGCTTCTTTAATATTCAGACCGCAAAATCTAACAGGTTAACAAATCTAAGTAATATATTTCGACTGTTTCACCTCGGTTAGCTGATTTATTAAGGGGGAAACAAGATATTCTTCATTGTCCCGAGGCTTGTTTATTCCGCCCCACCCCCGCTAACTGTCTGCGGTTATAAATTTATATTATATGAAAACAAATTAAAAATCAAGAGCAGGTTAATTTTTCTTAACTAAAACCCATACTTCATATTCTTCACCCAAATTATAACGGCCTTTCACAAAGGGCGTAAATGCTGAATTTGGCTGTAATTTATAGCGTATTGTAAAATTCCCCAGACATAAAGGTTCATTTTTATGATTTATAGACAATAGTCTTTCCAATACCGGATAGACTCCCGTTTTAAAGTTGATTTTATTATCGTAAACATCGACTGCAATATTGGCATATAAGAGCCACTTTTGCTTGCGCATTTCAGTACTTATCTTGTTAACGGATACTTCTATAAATGACAACAGATTATCCACCTTATTAAAATCATTAATAAGAATAAGCATCTTATCATCGGTTTTAGCGAATTTACAACCCGTGAAATTTTTTATTGATGAATAAAATGTTTTAAATGCCTCATCTTCTTTTTCCTTTACTCCGTCACCGGTGTCACCGCCCCAAGTCGCATCTATCAACATATTTTTTGCGGTAAAACGAACCAAAACAGCAACATTATTTGCCTTTTTTATATTCATCTCCGCTTCTTTTTGTAATTCAAGGTTAAATTTTTCTTCTATTTGAGCCTTGCACTCTTTAATAGCAATGTTAACCGAGTCAATTGCCAAGTAAATATAGTATTTGGATTTTGCAATAAGAAAAACTACAACAATCGCAATAATATCAAATAGAAGGAGCGAACCGTCGACATAGACTCCTCCGGCCTGAACTTCTCTGTCATAAAAAAGTCGCACAAAATCACTTATTGAAGCAGCAAGAGGTTCTGCGAAACTGAATATATCGGAGTTCAAAAGATCAAAAAACCAGTACGAAGCCGTCAAAAAAACAACAATCATTATAATTATCTGCAGAACAAACAACACGTTAATTAAAAAATGAAGAAATTTCGATATTAATTCATAAATTTTTATCATTCAAACCTCAGCCGAGAGCTATATTATCTATTAAACGTACATTACCTATTTTTAAAGCAATAAACACTATTGTGTTATTATCTGCCATCTTTTTTTCATCCAAATCATCCGCATCTCTGAATTCCAAATATTCAAGAGAGTGGTGTTCATTCAGATAAGAATAAGCCGTTTCATAAAGAGCTTGAACATCTGTTATACCTTTATTATAGCAGGCTTTTATATTAAACAAAATCTTGCTCAAAGCAAGTGCGTATTCTTTATCCTGTTCAGATAAGTATTTATTTCTTGAAGATAATGCAAGCCCGCTTTCTTCACGAACTATAGGACAAGGAATAATTTCAACCGGAATATTTAAATCTTTTACCATTTTTTTTAAAATTATTAACTGCTGCCTGTCTTTTTCTCCAAAGAATGCAAAATCCGGCTGAACAATATTAAACAATTTATTTACAACTGTACAAACTCCATCAAAGTGCCCAACTCTTGATTTCCCGCACAATTTATTAACATAAAAAAACGGGGGAATAACATATGTCAAAAAATCATTTGACATAATATGGCCTTCTCCGTACATTTCCTTTGGCGATGGAGCAAAAACAATATCAACACCGGCTTCATTGCAAAGTTTTTCATCTGCATCAAGAGTTCTCGGGTATTTATCAAGATCTTCACCCGGACAGAATTGAATTGGATTTACAAAAACAGAAACTACAGTTTTATCACATTTTCCAACACTTCTTTTAATAAGGCTTAAATGCCCGTTGTGCAATGCCCCCATAGTAGGCACTAAACCTATTGTTAAGTCCTCTTTTTTCCATTCTTTTATCTTTTCTCTAACTTCATCTATTGTATGAACTAACATAATTCCAAGCCTCACTTCTTAAACTATATTTTACCATAAAAAAATATAGCAAAAAAATTTCTGTTTGAATTTTCTATAAACATAAATAAAAAAAGGAGAAAACATGAGAATTAACAGCACTGATAACAGAATAAATTTCAACGGTATAAAATTAAGAACAATTACAAATCAGGGGAAAAAAATTGATATTTACAGTCTGGACAGCAGAGATAAAGGTTTTATAACTCGATTAGTTAATTTAATTGAAGATAATGATGCTATTCCTAAAAGTACTTTAAAAATCGGAAATGAAACAACCGAAGAAATTACATTAAGTGCATTGAAAAAAGCTGCACAAATAACAGAAGATGACTACACTCCTAAAGTTTTACTAAGTGTTGAAAACGACAAATATATCACAGGTATTCTTAAAGCTGAAGATAAAGGTGATATCAACGTTACAGGAATGGCAGTATGGAATAGAGACAGAAATACCCGAAAAGGCCTTTTGCATACAATGCTTGAAGAAACCAAAAAATTGAAAGATTTTGCATTAATTATCCCTGCAAAAAATTTGACTAAATCAATGAAAGCATTTTGCAGAGAATTAGGTTTTGTAAGACCTAAAGATTACCCATCAGGTTATCTTGTAGATGCATCAGATATGGATAATGCACTAAAGGGTTTCCAAAGTTCACATAACTACAATGTAAAAAATTACAAGCTTCATGGCCGGAGATTTGTAGATTTGGAAAAAACTATAATAGATGCTAATACCTAGAAAATTTCATCTTCCGATGGAAATTTACCTGATTTAACATCTTCATTAAACTGTTTTGCACAATCACAAATCAGTGATTTCATATCGCCGTATTTACGTGCAAATTTTGGTTTAAAATCAGAAAATTTTCCAAACACATCATCCGATACAAGAACCTGTGCATCGCAATATCTTCCAGCTCCGCATGAAATAGTCGGCACTCTAAGGTTTTCGGTAATATATTTTGCACTTTTATCAGGCACCATCTCCAACACAATGGAAAATACTCCTGCTTTTTCAAGCTGCTGTGCCTGCCTTAAAATTTCATCGGCTGCCTCTTGGGTTTTTCCCTGAATTTTATAACCGCCAAGAGTATTCAAAAACTGCGGAGTAAACCCTAAATGCCCCATAACAGGAATCCCCGTTTCTACAAGGCGTTTTATTACGTCCAAAATATATTCGCTAAAACCCTCAATTTTAACGGCATTTGCGCCGAGTTTAATCATTTCTCCGCAATTCTTAACCGCAGAAGAAATATCCGTATGATAACTTAAAAAAGGCATATCGGTTACAACCATTGCTCTTTGCACTCCTCTTGCAACCGCTCCGGTAAAAATTGACATTTCATTCATTCCAATCGAAAGGGTTGTTTCATAACCAAGAGCGACCATTGCAAGGCTATCTCCTATTAAAATAATATCAATACCGGCTTCATCAAGATATTTTGCTGTAGAATAGTCATAGGCCGTTAAAACAGAAAATTTTTCTTTATTATCTTTATATTTTTGAATTGTTTTAACATTAACTTTTTTAATCATTATACATTACAGCCCTGTTTTTCAGTATCTTTATGCGATGAAAAGAAAACTCCTTTGTCCTGTTTATGTTCCTTCCTGAACCAATAATAAATAGCCCTCGCAACACGATTTGAACTGTGTCTTACAAAACCCTCTTTATTATCTTCAATAAGTTTTCTTGAAAATACTTTTATACCTGCTTTTTTCAAATTATCATAATCAACCTTAACCGGATAAGAACCTGACATCTGGTATTTTTTTGCAAGATTTGACGGCATAAAATCATTTACAAGTACAGTATCAACAATTCTTTTACTTCCTGCATGCCTGATTAGAGCGTTCACATGATCGCTCACAGAAAAACCGTCAGTTTCACCAGGTTGAGTCATAATATTACAAACATATATCTTTTTTGCCTTTGATTTTGCAATTTCATGAGAAATTTCGGGGATTAAAAGGTTAGGAATAACACTTGTAAAAAGGCTTCCCGGGCCGAGAATAATCAATTCTGCTTCTCTTATTGCCGTTATTACATCATCAAGAGCCTTGCAGTTTTTAGGATCCGTAAACAATCTCTTTATTTTACCGTGAGCCTCCGGAATATTTGATTCACCATGAATAATTCTGCCGTCTTCCATTTCTGCTACAAGTTTCATATCATCAAGAGTTGATGGCAAAACTCTGCCGCGGATTGAAAGAACATTAGACGATTCTTTTACTGCTCGAACCATATCGCCTGTAATTGAACATAAAGCGGTCAGAAATAAATTTCCGAAACTGTGTCCTTCCAGACCTTCACCAGTTTTAAAGCGGTATTGAAACAACTTGGTAACCAGATCTTCATCATCAGCAAGAGCTGCAATACAGTTTCTTATATCGCCGGGCGGAAGAACTCCCATTTCTTCTCTCAATCTTCCGGAACTGCCGCCGTCATCACCAACGGTTACAACAGCTGTTATATTATTTGTGATATTTTTAATACCTTTCAAAAGCATAGATAAACCGGTACCGCCGCCCACAGCAACAATTTTCGGGCCTCTATTCAATTTTCTTCGTCTGTATAAATTTTCAAGCAAAGATTCGTTGTCACTGCCGTCAATCATTGATAAATTCGTTTTTTGCCAGCCTTTAAAAAATATACCGGCGCCAAACATCACTATTGCAAAGGCAATCCATTCCGTAGAAACCTTCATAGCAATTCTGCGGATAAACTCCATCGTATAAAATACAGGTTTAATATCAAATAAAATCAGGACTCCAAGGGTCATTAAAACAGCGCCCAGAAATATCAAAGCGAACCATCTTTTTACCTGTAGACCGGGCATTAACCATCTTGCTTCCACAGGCATTTTCATACTTTTTCTAAAATTAGTCATCACCTTATTACTCATTTTTTATTCCACCCATCCGGATAAACATGCATTTTTATAATTTACGGGAACCGGGGTAATCACATCGTGCGCCTGCTTTATCAATTCCAAAGAATTTGAAAGTCTGTTTGAGAAATGGATTGTATCAGCAGTGACTATTGTTTTTCCGCCCTCAATATTTGACACCTGAGAAGTTGCCAACAGGTGTTTTAGTCTTTGAATTTCTACTTCCGTATTTTCATTATCTTTTGCAACAGTATTAACTGTGCCGTCAACATTATACATCTTTTCAAGACAAACTTCCTGTGCAACAGGGATATTTATTAGTTCGCCAGTTTTTTCGGTAATTTCGCCTGCAGCTCCGTAATAAACAAGCCATTTTGAACATTTTTGAACGGCTTTAGCAACAGCGCAGGCAAAAGAAAAGTCGCTTGCACAACGTTTATACATTGCGCCGTGCGGACGAACATGTTCAATTTCCATATTAAAAGTTTTTGCAAATGACATCAAAGCCCCCACCTGATAAATAACAAGAGCTTCAATCTCATCATCCGTCAAATCCATATCACGATAGCCAAATCCCTGAATATCATCAAAACCGATATGCGCCCCGACAACAACATTTTTTTCTTTCGCTTTCAAAAGTGCATTTTTTATTGTTAAAGGATCGCCAGCATGAAATCCGCAGGAAATATTCACCGAGCTAGCATAATCAAGCAAATCAAATTCCGAATTATTTTTATATATTCCAAAACTTTGTGCCAGATCGATATTAAAATCAATATTTTTTATAGCTCTTTTTTCTAAAGTACTTTGCATAATTATCTTTCTTAACTTAATAATCTATTAATAAGATAATTATACTCAATAAATAATTAATTGCCACTATCTTTACATAATATTAATTCAGCAGACCGCACATAAACAAAAGACCCGCCGGATGGCGGGTCTTTTGTAATTATTATATATATTCTATTGCTATTTAAGAAAAGCTCCTAACATACTGTTTATATTATCGACATTTCCAATATTCTTAATAGACGACAGCGTTGTTTTTCCGTCTACAACATCTAACTTTTGAAGTTTAAACTCAGGTCTTGTATAAGAATCTTTCGGGAAATTAACGTTTTTCCAATCAATCATCTGGCGCAGCGACATATCAGATGACGGCAAATGCTTAGGAGCAACATATCCGATTAAACTTTTCTTACTATCAGGCATAGGAAGCCCCCTGTCATTATACTTCATTATTAATCCGGAATGCTTCCGATTATACACAGCTCCTGTATTAATATCTGTGAACGCTTCTTTTCTTACTACACGGCCATTTTCAGGAGAAAAATATTTTGTAAGTCTTATATCATCGCTGCCCTGCTTTGACACCGCGAATTTTACCATTTTGTCAATAGAATCACCGTTTGCAAATACAGTTCTTGAACCTACAAGTTTACCGTTACTATCGTAAATTCTGTCAGTAACAATTTTTCTAAACGTATCGGGTTCAACAGCCATACTTGAACGGCATTTATCATTTATAACTTTTGTAGTTGTCCGGACAAATTTGTCTCCGACTCTGTCAGTTGATATTTCTTTTGCTCTGCTCAAAATTCTGTTACCGTCAGCATCAAACACATGTGTCAATGTCTTTCCGTCAACGACTTCGGTTATAACACGTTTTAAACCTTTACCTTCTCCTATAATTCTTACCAGTTTATTTCCTATTTGTTGAGTTCCTAACGTAATCATTTCATACTATTCCTTTCTGCCGGATAAATTTTTTACTACACAAGTTATTAAAGTAGGAACATAGAAAAAATTGTCCTAATTGCAATTAAATTTACATTTCGCAACATTTCAAAATTTCAAAATTATGCACGGTAAACATCTGATATATCTAAAAACATATATTGCTTTGTGAAATATGCGAGTTTAGCCACATCTTCTTTACTAAAATTCTTCAAATTAAAGCAGAATTTAAATTTGTTGCTTCCCATTCTATAATGTTTATCAAAAAATAAGTATAAATATCCGTTTGTTAAAATATAATATTCACCCCAGAAATACAGTTTATTCATTATTTCATCAATATTTACACCCTGAATTCTGCTGTCATTATATTTTTTGTTTTTAAAATCAACAGACTCTTCTGAAAAATTATCATATTTTATGTACAAAGACCTCTTACAAAGCCTGCTACTGTCCCATTTTTTAGTAATATAGTCAGGCAGAAAAGGGGCACGTTTTTGAAATACAGGAAACTCACGTCTGTCATAAGTGTTGTATCCTAAAACCATAAAAAACGGCAGAATAATGTTTTCTCTTATTTCATCCTCCGATAAATTGCCAATATCAGCTATATATTTACCGTTTTTAATTACAGCAAGATTACGCGCCAAAACACGTTTATTAAGCTTATATATTAAATGCTTGGAAGACCAGAAAACAATATAAGAAACCAACAATACGATAATAAATAATAAAAGAGCTGCAGAAACCATATATTTATTTTACCACTTTTTTTCAATTACTGCAACTGGTTTTAAAATATTATATAAATATTTATTAATAAAAAAGTACACCGCCTTATAAAACAGTGTACTTTTTATCTCACAATTCAAAATTTAACTATTTTGCCTGTAATTTGTTTACGGCTTTAGTTAATCTTGATTTTTTTCTTGCAGCTGTATTTTTATGTAAAATACCTTTTGATACAGCTTTGTCACATAATTGATATGCTTTTGACATAGCTGCATTTAAAGCATTTTTATCATCAGCTTTAGCCAGTTCTAATACTTTCTTAACAGCAGTTTTTATGGAAGATTTGAAAGCAACATTTCTTAATCTGTTTCTTTCAGCTGTTAATACTCTTTTTTTAGCAGATTTAATATTTGCCATTTTATATTTTGCCTTTCTTTTCTCTTAGTCCGATTAATGACTTCGGACAATTTGAGGATGTGAGTAAGTTTATATTAAACTAAAATTTTTCAATTTGCAATACGGCAATTACCCTTTGTTAAGATTTCTCAACCAGCGGATTTTTAGATTATTATTACAATCATAGTATTAAGTGTATTTTTTACTGTTAAAAAATGTAACAGTATACACAAGAATTAGTTCTTAAGGATTATATTTTTTACCCATTTGTGGTATAAATAATATATAAGTAAGAATTATAGTTATATAATAATTCGTTTAAAATAAGATATGGAGGCACAAATGTCAGTAGGACAATTCGTATTTATGTTACACAGCCACCTTCCTTACTATAGAAAAGCCGGTATGTGGCCTTTCGGGGAAGAAAACCTTTATGAATGTATGGCAGAAACTTACGTCCCTTTATTGAACGCAATTTCAGAATTATATGAAGAAGGGATTAAAGCTAAACTTACGGTAGGTATAACACCTATTTTGGCAGAGCAGCTCAACGACAGATATTTGCAGGAAGGATTTGTTAAATATCTTGATTCAAGAATTGCTCAAGTTTCTAAAGATTTGGAAAGATATCCTGACCCGAAAGTTGCGCATTCTCAACATTTGAAATATCTTGCTAAATACTATTTTGACTGGTTTACCCATATCAAAGACTCTTTTGTTAATAAATACGGAATGGATTTGATTGCCCAATTTAAAAAGTATCAAGATCTCGGATGCATCGAAATTACTACATCCGGAGCAACTCACGGATTCTCTCCGCTTCTTGCGACTGACAGCAACCTTAACGCACAATTTAAAATAGGTTCAGATACTACAAAAAGATTATTTGGCAAAAAAGCCTGCGGTTGCTGGCTTCCTGAATGTGCTTACAGACAAGGTTACGAATATGTAGGGAAAGACGGTAAAAAACACTGGAGACCGGCTATTGAAGTTACACTCCAAAACAACGGCATTGAATACTTCTTTACGGAATCACATGTAATAGAAGGAGGAAATTCTATCGGGAACAGACGTGTAATTGGTGTTTACGGAAACATCGAATACATCCCGCTTCCGGAACGTCCTGCAACAGGTTATGATACATATTCGGCATACTGGCTTCCTGATGCACAGGTCGCAGTCATGGGAAGAAATGACAGAGCAGGCTACCAAGTTTGGTCAGCAGCAGACGGCTATCCCGGTGACGGATGTTTCAGAGAATTCCACAAAAAAGATGACAAATCAGGCATGCATTATTGGAGAATAACTTCTCCGACAACTGATCTTGGCGACAAAATGCTGTATGATCCTGTTTTGGCTCTAAATAAAGTTAACGAAAACTCTGATCACTACACAACTTTAATTTACCACATGCTTAATGACTATAAAAAAGCTACCGGTAAAGAAGGACTTGTAATGGTATCATTTGACACAGAACTTTTCGGCCACTGGTGGTTTGAAGGTGTTGAATTTATCAAACAGGTTATCAAAAAATTTGCTACATATCTTCCAGAAGTTGAAAGAATGACAGCAGGTGAATATATTCATAAATATCCGCCCAAAGAAGCTATACAAATCCCCGAAAGTTCTTGGGGGCAAGGCGGACACTTCTATGTATGGAATAACCACTTAACAGAATGGATGTGGCCTATTATCCATGCTTGCGAAAAAAGAATTAATGCAATTGCTGACAAATACCCTCAAATTCCGGAAGATAAACTTCTCCACAGAGCTTTAAACCAGCTTGCAAGAGAAAATTTGTTGTTGCAAAGTTCAGACTGGCCATTCTTAATTACAACATGGCAGGCAAAAGATTATGCAACAGACAGATTCCGAGAACATGTTGACAGATTTGAAAAAATTGCTGACATGATTGAAAGCGGTAATATTGATGATAACGCATTAAAACAGATTGAAAGCATTGACAACTGCTTCCCTGTAATTGATTACAGAGTATATCAATCAATTGAAGAAGGTGTTATACCGCAGCAATCAGCGAAATTAGCTCCTTTATATAACTAACACACATCACAAAAACAGCCCTAAATTTAGGGCTGTTTTTTGCTACATTAAATATTTATACAAAAAATTAAACAAAACTCTTGCAAAAAAAAATTCAGCATTATATAATAAACCTTGTCGAAAGACATTGACAAAAGAATATGGGAGCGTAGCTCAGTTTGGTTAGAGCGCATGCCTGTCACGCATGAGGTCGCGAGTTCGAGCCTCGTCGTTCCCGCCATTTTAAGAGGGTTTAAGACTCTCTTTTTTAATGCGAAAATTCGTGTGGGTAATCTGTGGGTAATTCTATAAACTCAACTTTTGTTCATATTGAGCAACTTATACATAAATAGTTCATCAGTTATGTTATAATAAAATTCATCAAGGAGTACAAAATGGATAAAAGTCTTTTAGAACTATTTATAAAAGAAATTAAAAACTTTAACTATCCCACTATTATATTCACATTGTTTATATCAACAGCTTATTTTGTCTTTGACTTTTTCGTTATTAGACATTATATGATTCATACTATTTTTACAGATATATTACGAAGTACTTTCTTTATTATATGGTTGTTTAGTATTATTTTTTTATTTGATAAAACTTGTAATTATGTAAGAGCATATATTAGACAAAAACAAATTGAGAAACAACAGGAAGAAGAATATTTAAACGAGTTAGAACATATATATAAAATGGCTGAAAAGGTAATTATGAAACTAACGCCTATGCAAAAAGATATCCTATATCAATTTATTGAAGAAAATAGCTGCGAAGTTGCCTTCCCAAATAATGAGAGCGGTTATAGTAGCGTACCCGCTGATGCAAATTATATAAATGCAAGATTGTTTGGCATAGGATTGAATATAATCTTATCTTCTACGTTTACTCATACAATTTTAAGGATAAATGAATTTTACTATGATATTATATCTAAATATTTTGAAAAATATAAACACACTAAAAGCCCTTAACGTAATGTTAAGGGCTCTCATTTATATAGGAGTTAAGAACTTCGATTGCATCGAGTTTTCGTTGTGGTACAGGGTGAGCATATCTTTGTGTTGTTGTAATCTTTGAATGCCCTAAGATTTCTTGTACAACTGTCAAATCTATGCCTTTCTCAACAAGTCTTGTTGCAACAGTATGTCTTAAATCATGAAAGCGGAAATTCTTAATTCCTGCTTTTTCAAGAACTGTATGAAACGATTTTTTCAAATCTTTATAAGGTTCATTTGTCTGTGGATTAACAAATACATATTCAGAAGTAGGCTTAATATTTTTCAAAACTTGATGTAAAGAGGCTGAAATCGGTATCTTTCTTGACTTGCCAGATTTTGTTTCAAGAAGTTCTATAAATCCTTGAGCAAAATCAATATTACTCCACTTTAAGTTCAATATTTCACCTCTACGCATACCAGTGTGTAATGCCGTTATAATGATAGGCTTTAGATATAAATAAGGCTGAACAATTTTTGTTTTCTTTGTATATTTGTCTAAAACCTCATATTCACGCTCAATCTCATCAAATAATCGACTTTCTTCTGCTTTAGTTAAGTATCTGATTTTATGATTGTCTTCTCTTAACTTTGATACTTTTTGAATAGGGTTATTTCTTATAATTGCATTATCAATGCCGACATTAAACATTTTGCTCAACAGCACTAAATAATGATTAATTGTGGAATTTTTAACTTCTCTTTCTGTTTTTAACCATTCTTTGAACTTTTCTATTTGAGTAGGTGTTATATGCTGAACAATAGCATTTGCACCAAAGTAGAATAAAATCACTTGTAATGCATACTTATCGCTTTTATAACTTTTCTTATTATTTTTTGCATAAATTTTATAAACTTCTCTTAATTTATACAGTGGAACATTCTTTTCTTCTCTTGGCATAAATCCGTTTTGTTGTTGTGCCAGTCTGAACTTGATACTATTTTCGTATTGTTCAGCTTCTTTTTTATCGGAAGCACCGGGACAAATCCCGTGCTTCCTTTCACCATTTAACATAAACTGGTAATACCATTTATTATTTTTCTTCTTATATACACTCATATTAAGCTCCAATCTTTGCCTGTTGTTTTGTAATCCAATCATTAAACTTATCTTCCAAGACATAAAGTGTTCCGCCTATTTTGAAAAATATCTCGGGCGGTAAATCTCCACGTCTTTTCCAAGATTTAACTGTATTCGGGTTAGCCTTTAACAGTTTAGTAAATTCATTAAAAGTTATTAAATTATTCATTATTTTTTCTCCTTATATAAATATAGTTATTTTTCAAAATAACAAATAACAAATTACCTGCGATGTACTCTATGAGTACATCGCGGTATTGTTATTTTTTGTTATTGAGAATCATTATTGTTTAATTCATCAAGTTTTTGAGCCCATACTTTAATATAAGGTACAACTGAATGTGAAGTTATATCTAAAGTATAAGCGTAGGCTTGCCCTTGAGGATTATTAAAGCGTTGATTGCCTCTTTTAACAAAATACTTTGACGATGCAAGGTCTGTCCCAAACATTCTCTTATCAATGTATCGGGTTGTATCACCCTGCACAGCCAAATCATTGTATACTCTAAGGCAATTAGCAAAATCAAAAGTAAAAAGAAATTTTCTATCCTCTATTTTCGCGTGAAAATGAATTCCCTTTTTTAACTTTGAAGTATTGACTAATCCTGGTAAAGAATTTAAAAATCTTTCAACTGGAGAATTTTCAGATGAAAATAGATTTTCATACCAGGAACAGTAATCTCTTAATTTTGCTTCTTGATTAGACAGTTTATAGCCTGAAATTGCTTCTAGTAAAAGTAATCCGGTATATGCTATTGCGACATTATTACTTTCTCTATCCTTTGAATTAAAGAATTTTGATTGTAACAGCCAGTTTTCAACTTCGCTTATTTTATTCAGTATGGTTTCTTTAGAAAATTTCATAAGTTCAGCGATGATTCGTGAACGTTTTTCATCATTTACGAATTTGTCATCAATAAACTTTGTTTCAATACCATTTTCAGGGAAATATACCGGCAAAATTCGATTGAAAACTTTGGGTTTATCAGCAGGAAGATAATTGGATGAAAAGATAGCTGTTGTATTAATCGGCATACGATTCATAACAACGCCGTCATACATCTTTTCTCTAACTCCGCCTTCATAGAATTGTACTATGTTGTTTTCAAAAGCAACTCCCTGCGACTTATAATAATCAAAATCATTAATAAGTACAGAGATTGCATTTGCCCTATGACATTTCATTGCAATAGCATTATCAGTACTATTACCCATTGATACATTTTTGTTTGAATATCCGAAAATATTACTAATAATCCCTTGCAGTATGCTTTTACCTTGTTTAGTGGCACCGTACAAGTAAATCACAGGAAATCCCAGATATCTTTGCCAAATATCATCAATGAAAATAGTCATTACTGAAGCCCCTAACGCTAGAAAAACATCAAACCTTTGTCTATAGACCTGTTCTGCTTGTGAAAAGAATTTTTGTAATAAATCTTTCACATCAATTTCATCTAAGTAGAGCTTCGGCAGTTTATCTTTATAACTATCACCCAATTTAATAGCAGATTCATCAACATGAACAATGCCATCTTCATCAGCTTCAATTATTCCGTTACTGCTAATATAACAATTTTGATATAAACGCCCTTTAAAATCTTGATATTTTACATTTCCTGCGTTCTTGAAAACAAGAGTTGTATCAGCTTTCAGTTTATTTAGCTTTTCCATCAGCAAAATAAAACTTTCATCATCAAGATTGAACTGTAATCTATTATTCGATTTATTAGTCGCATGAACAAAATCGCTATATTTTGTTTTTGCTCTACTGTCTAAAAGAATAGGTTTTGACTGTTTCCCATTGTTAAGTTTAAAGACTATGCAGATTGTTGCAACAGGCTTTTCTTCCGTTCTGTTATTACTAATTAAAAGCTGTAAATCAACCTTGAAAGGTACACCGTTTACAAGTTTTTTAATAACAACAGTAGGTGTTTTATCCTTCCCGACATAATTTTGAGAATAGCAATAAGTACAATTCTCATAAAAGAAGATTTCTTTTTTTATGTCAGGTTCGGCTACATCTTTTGGAAGTTTTATAGACCAGTTTGTACCAAAATGAGCATATTTTGGTATGCTCGTTTTGGTGCTTTCTAGCCAGATTGCAAAATCTTTTTTTGCAAATTCAAGCGGTGTTTTAACCGCTTGAATACTCTTATTGACCTCGTTTGTCATTTTTATTTTCTCCTTATTTTATAAAATTATTACAAGATTTGCATGCACTTGATACTTCGCTAATTGTTCGGCAATTAACTGGGTATTTCCGTGCATACAAGAATTTTTTCTTAGCTTCTTCTGGATTGAACTCTGAATGGTTTTTGCTGAATTCTATAAACAATTCTTCACCTCGTTCAAAATTATTCATTAGACGAGCAAATTGATGCCATTCCGGCTCAGACAAACAGTATGAATAATCAACACATCTGCGAACAAATGGGCAATTTTCATACATTTTGCCAAAATCTCCCTCAATAACCACAGGCTTGTATTCACTATGGCTATTTGAAGGAGTCTTCTTTTTGGCTGTACTGGTTTCTATAAAATCAAGCCATTGTTGCGGCAGTGCTGAAAAAATCAGTTGACCGTTTTCAGTAACACCCTCAACAGCTTGATAGTATCTACCATTTATGCAAGAGCCATGAAAAAGAATATAACCTGAATACTTCACATCTACAGCAGGTGTAATTTTACCAGTAGGTTTATGTTTCAAACCTTTTGCTAAAAACACCTTATGTAAACCTCCTCGCGGAGTCCGTTGAGTATAGGTTGAAGGCAGATTACCTAATTCTTTTTCAAGATTTTCAATAACCTTTATGCCTTCGTAACCTTTTTCAGCGTCTTCATCCATATCTATGGCTATAAAATCAGGTTCCATAACAAAACCTAAATTGTAGCCCGAAGCTAGTGTTCCCGCGACATCAAAACCCGTTTGACCATCCTTAAAACCGTGTTTTTCAGCAGGTCTCTTGCCATTAGAAATAACCTTAATGAAAGCGAGTTTTTCTATCGGGAGAACAATTTTATCTAAAGGTTCAGACATAGTCTTTTCTCCTTCTATTTAATTGTCAACGTACAATTTGAAACTTCCCCATGCCTCGCGGAGGGTCGGATAGACCACTGTCTGCGAGATAAGTTTCAATTTGTTACGTAAATTGACCAAAGGGGCTTGAAAGACTCTTGTATTTTTTATATAATATAAATGGAAATTTATTTTTGGAGTCTTGGTCAATTTACTGAGGCTCTTTTATTTCGGTTTCATAACTTTATCCTTTCTGACCGCTTGGGTCTGTTACGATAAAATCCTTATTTTTATTATTATATTTGGATTTTATCAAGAGTAATACTTTGTAAAGGACTGTTAAGACAGCGTTTCAGCCGTTTTACATTCCTTACATTCTTCATTACAACACATAACAGAACCGGCTGTCAAAGCGAGCACCCAAGTTTCAAAAAAATTGAAAAACGCCTCAAAAACCTGAAAAATCAATACAATAAGCCACCTGAAAAATAATTTAAATTTCGTACTAAATACAGTAACAATACAATTAAAAAAAATCTTTACATAGGGTTCATACAGAGTATTGCTGATAATTGACAAAATTGTACAGATTATACTTGGTAGGAGTTGTTTTAGCATAAGAAAAATTTTCATCTTTAATACGCAGACGAGCACGTTGAGTATAATTTCTACAAAATTTTTGGGTGCTAAATATAAAATCTGTCTTATAGTGCCTGTGTAAAGCCAGTTGTTTTTGTCCTTTTGGTGAACAGATTAATGAAGTAAAAGCTTTTTTTAACACAAAAGAAGAATAGTATTTATCATACATGCTTACAAAATTCAGCAAATACGGAAATATCTTTATCAAATTGAGATTAGCAGACATAATATTTGAAGTGAACGTTTTATCATTTTTCAAACTATCTATAGCAGTAAAATTTCTTCTATCGGAATCCTTGCCTACAATGAATGGATTATATTTATTAACATCAATACGATTAATGCATGCTTCAACGACAGCTTTGGTAATCTTAGTTTTTATTCTAGACATAGATGTTGTAATAAAACGTTGATATGCTTCTTTCTTATCAATTTTAGAGTTTCTTTGTCGATAAATTTATAAATGATACAATGAACCAAGATCGTCCGGATGCAAAGAAATTTATTGATATGGCATTAGCATTCCCGGATGCATATGCAAGGACTCCTGAATATATGATAATTCCTAAAAAATTTAATAAAGCAATTAGTAAACATTTAAATGTAGATATTCCTCTAGACTGGAACGGAGTTGCTTTTGAGGATAACAGCCCTACCTCTCAAAATTTGTCTAATTCACCTCAGCTTCAACAACAAGTTGTATCATTATACAGAAATGGGGAATTTATATCTGACAAAATTCCTATTGAATTAAATCAGGACAAAAACTTACATTACTCTGTCGGGCATGGCACTATAATAAGACCCAACGTTGATAAAAACGGGTATTTTAAAGGAATACTGTTTGATTTGTACGATTATGATTGGATAAAATTTCATCTTGATAATTGGCGTACTGCAGGGATAAATAATAGTGCTTTTATACTTCAACAAATTGGATTACTGAAAAATTATTATATTTTAATACCTATAAAATTTAAAATGTATTAATTATGAGGAGGGGAAACTTTTCCCCTCTTTGTTTTTGATAAAATACATTTATGAATATTTTAAAATATTATTGGAATGACGTAATTATAGTCTTGGCTGTTAATTATTTTTTAATTGATTATAAAACCACTCTTTTGTTTTTTACGATTTTTGCTTTACTTAGTGAATCTACACCTAATTATATTTTATATTTTCTTTTATTATTGATGTTATTAGCTACTATTATTCGAATTGTAGCATTACCGATATTATACGGATATATGGAAAAACATAGCAAAGAAACTATACTGTTAAAGTTTATCCATAATCTAAAGCACAGCTGGAAATGGAAAATCGGAATTTTGTTAATTACAATGATATCCCCAATTATCTTTGATTTTAACTGTCCGGAACGATTTCCGTTTAATATAATTTGCCTGACCGGATTTACAAGTTATGTTATTTTGTATATTTGGTGGTGGATTAAAGATAAATTCTTAAGTGACAGATAAAGAATTTATTTGAATTTTATTCCTGCAAAACGGAACATCTTTTTTATTTTTAATCCGGAGAACTGTAATAATATAATATTTCATTTAACTCGTTGTTTACGGCAATCCCGTATGAAAAACATCTCCTTCGCTCATTACAGCCTTTCTTAATTATATAAAGGTTATAAGTATATAAACTTATGTTTCCGGGAGATAAGGACAAAAATTCCAAGTTTCGATTTCTTTCTTCCGGTTTTTCAACTTCCACAAAATCATATTTTGAAAGTTCATTCTGAATATATTGTTTATTTGTTATAAATTTAAGATAAATTTTCTCACTTCCAAAATAATCCGCATTTTTATATATTGTTATATTTCTAGCATCCTCAGGTATTTTTTCAGGGAAATGTTTAACTCCTGATTGATTTGTTATATATTTCAATGATTTTTGATAGTTTTTCTCGACATCAGATATATTTGAATTATTAGTAATTTTTACGAAAATAAACACTAAAACCAAAATAGTAAGAATGATTATAATTAAGCCGATTTGTAGCACCTTCTGTTTCATGTTTTTATTATAGCACAATATGTGCTAATAAATTTCCGACTAAACAATTTTTCTGGTATATATTAATTATGGAAAAACTTATTAACATATTATCTATTATATTTATTGTGTTAATTAATACTTTATTATATTTCAATATTTCGTTTATTTTATTTGCTGTGATCTTTTTTTATGCTGTAGTTTTTCTACTATATTCAGAAGATGCTTTTTTTATATTACTAATCTTACTATTTGTATATATACCATTGTTTTTATTTTTGTTTATAGTGCATTGGCAAATTAAAATGAAAGGTTTAATTAAACTTTATAATTGTATTCTTGATAAATATTCAGAGTTGACTGTTGCCAAAATAATAGATGAATTTAAAACTAACAAAAAATGGCAGAAAATAACTTTGTTGATTGCATGTTTATTGGATATTACCGGAGTCATTTTATTATTTAATTTTTATAGTACTAACAATAATGAGCAAAATATTTTAAGTATTTTTATAATGGTGATAATGATATACCTGATGGCTTGCGGTGGCTTATTGCCAAGCTATATTAATTTGTTTAAAAATTGGAATTCTAAATATATATAATAAGATAAGATATAGTAGCAGTATTATATTAATCAATTTTTGCCAAATCCGCTTGAGCTTTAGCATTAGCTTTTTTGATTAAATCACTGATTTTTGTAAGATTGTTGTCTTCTGTGTCCTCTTGTACAGGCTGTCTGACTAAACTCTTAAAGTACGGTAGTGTCTTAATTATTCCGATAGCCTGACCTATACTGTTTGCAGATATTTTAACCTCAATATTGCCGCCTGCTACAGTTGGTACGATTATTGCTTTATATATTTTCATTGAAATATTCCTTTCCATTAAAAATTAAACAAAGTCAGCTGTTGATTTTTGACATTGTTTGAAGATTTTAAATCATTAAATTTGCATTGTTTTTTCAGTTTTTGTTCAATTCCGCTCAGAAAATAAAACGGAGTAAAAAGCACCTGTTGAAATTTCAAGGTCAAAGTGTCGCCTTGTATTACTTTTGCAGGAATTCCAAGCAGTGTTAATTGAATATATGCCATCATAAAGCTCATTTCATCTATATCAATCGCCTCAACGTAAAGATATTTTTGATAATTAAAATTATGTTCTTTCATAGTTTCAGCTAAAGCTATAATCATTCCACCGCTTCCGCAACAAGGTTCTGAAAGTGTTATCAGGTGATTATTCGCAATCTTTTGAGAAATTTCGAGTTCTGAAAAATTTATTTCTGCCATAAATTTACTTACTGTGTAAGGTGTCTCGTACTGACCAATAGAAGAGTTTCCCAAATTCAACCGCATAAATACTTCACCTAAGAAATCTTGATACTTTTCTTCTAGTGCCATAACTAAAAAAGCAAGCAGTTTTGAAAATTCTTCTGCTTGCTCTTTTGTATATTGTTTTACTGTTTGTAAGTATCTTTGCTCTAATTCATCACTTTTGTAAATTGTCTGTGCTAATGAACAGGTACATAGTGTCAAAAAGTCTTTAAACACTATCGTTAAACTTCTCGAACGGTCTAAAGATTGCAGTTTTGCCATAAATTCTTTTAAATAATCTATCTTTTCCATAAAACTACCTCTGCTGATACGAGATTGACACTCGTTGAACTTTTTTGAATTTTATATATATTTAATATTTAAAATACTGTTTCCGTTTAATCTCGTTTATTCTGGATTTAATAATTCTGTTTGAATGTTCAAAAGTGCCTGAAATAGCCATTTTTATTATTATAATTGGAATAAAGTACACTGTACATATTCGTTTTGACTGTGTTTTAAGGCTTTTTAACAAATTTTTGACATAGGGGTTGAAATATTGTACCAATTTTGGTACAATATAAATATAAGAAAAGGATGATTAAAAATGATTGATAAAAAACATATAGGCTCCAGTTTTGACAGTTTTCTTGAAGAAGAAGATATGCTTCAAGAATCAGAAGCTGTTGCAATAAAAAGGGTTATTGCATACGCTTTAGAACAAAAAATGCTTGAAGATAATATTTCAGTAAATCGCTTAGCAAAAGAACTTGAAACTTCAAGAACAGCTATTTGCCGTATTTTAGACCCTGAAAACACTTCAATCACCTTGAATACAATAGAAAAAGTCGCTAAATACTTGGGCAAACGTATTATTTTATCTTTTGCATAGCTCTTTATACCGTTTGATTGCAACATCTAAATCTTTTTGCGGCGTCTTTTGACTTTTCTTGATGAATGCGTGTAATAATACCATTGTATTATCTTCGACATAAAAGATAACTCTTGCAATCCCGTTTGATACATTACTGCGGACTTCTTCTAAGCCATTTGTGCCATGCAAAACTCTAGTCAAAGGCATTCCAATAGGATAGCCATATTGAACAGTTTTGATATCAAAGCCGATTGCTTTCTTATCTTCTCTTGGTAAATCTTTAAGCCACTCTCTAACAGGTTCATTTCCCGAACTCGTTTGATAAAAATATACTTCCAATGCCTCTGTACGCTTTGTCATGCGTTTATTATAGCATAATTATGTTTATGTAGATACTTATGTCTACATAAAATAACAAAAGATAACAACACCAAAAGTATTATGAATATTAAATTACAGACAAATTGTTATTTGTTATTTTGAAATTAAAGTTGATATTTTATTTAATAAAAATCTGTGTGTAATGGGTGGGTAATTGCTATGTAGTTTAGGCTGTTTTTGAAAAGTTGCATAGGGATAAAAGCGGTGCAAATACAGCATTTTTATACTTAAAAAAACTCTGTCACGCATGAGGTCGCGAGTTCGAGCCTCGTCGTTCCCGAATTAAATAACCACCGGTGTTAACGGTGGTTATTTAATTTTGCGGATTATATTTTAAAGTCCGATTTGGTAGGAAGTATTTTTTAGATAGGATAGGTATATTTGCCCAATGACACTAAATATTAGCGATCGGAAGTTGTTTGATTATACCAAAATCAAACTGGACGAAAACGGACTTTATCAGGATATAAGATTACAAAGAATATTTTAAATTTGGCTAAAAACTTCCAAAATCAAAGGAAATTCCGAATCCAATTAATATCCAATTTATCGTTTGACAGGTATGCCCACTTGCACCTTTTATTTATTTTTTTTGCATTAAATATTCTCTATATAAAACATATGCAACATTGTCAGGATGTTCAGGATATATTTTTTCAGGGATTTTTTCAATTGGGACCCATTCTGCAGAGTCTACTTCTTCCGATAATTTTAAAAATTTTTTGTTCGTTTTCGCAATAAAGCCAATCATAAGCATTTGTTTTAAATTGAACCAATGTGATGTAATATATCTTAGGTCATAAATCTCCAAACCAATTTCTTCTTTAATTTCTCTTATTGTTGCATCTTCTGCACTTTCTCCAGGTTGCATATATCCGGCAACAAAAGTTGAATATTTATCAGAAAGATATGACTGACGCAAAAGAACAACTTCATCATATTGATTTGCAATCAAGACAATTACGCAGACAGGAAATAAATCAAACCAAAAACGATTACATTTCTCGCAAAAAGGAATTAAGCCGTCATCGCCAGCTTTTTTTAATATTAATTTATTCCCGCAAATTGGACAATATTCAAACTTCATAATTATATTCAGTCGTCTACTTTTAAGCTAAATTAGTTTATAAAAACAATAAAATTTAATCTTTTAAATATACAGATTTCATTATATTACAAAATAGTATATGTCAATAATTACAGACATTATGATAAACAAAATTGTAAATAGACATTGTTATTGAGGAAAATTTAAAGCGAAGTTGCCTGAAAAATTAAACCAGCTGTAACAAGAAATCAATCCTTATATTTCAAATCAAATTACCGAAACTATTCGGTAATGGTGCCTTTCATGGGCAGGACTTTCAATTCTACTTTCTTAACCTGAGAAAAAATGCAAAAACAAGAATTGATAAATTAAAGTTGAATTTGTTGTAAATATATATTTTTTAATTTATATTTTTTGTTTACTTAATCTGTCAATTTTTATCGAACGAATCATTTCTTGCAATTCATCAATACGTAACGTAAGTTTATGTACCCTTGATGCATAAAAGTCCAAAGTTTCTGTTCTTAATCGTTTATTACCGTAAATACTGTTTAAACGATAAAGTTCAAATTCCATTTGAGCAATATTTTCCTTCAATGCTGATATTTTTATTTTGTCCGCTTCTGTAAGATTTAAAAGCGGCCCCTTATAGTCTTTTAAAGAAATTAATCCTTGAAACTGTATTGTTGATGTATAATTGTATATTTTCATAAATTTTAATCCCGCATATATAAAAAACTAAAAAAAAATATTTTGCTGTTTATTTTTATATTTAATAAAATTCTTAACTAAATTGACAGGCAGTTATTAATAATTTATTATAAAATTAAAGGATTTATTTTAAGTAGAGTGGAGCTGGGATATGCATATAAAAGTCACACGTAAAAAAGTAGCAGTACTAATCTTACTGGTTATTATAATTCCTATTATTTATAACAAAATAAGCGGAAAAATTGCCGGAATAATACAAAGCAGATTAAACGCAATACCAAAAGAAGTTGTAGTTGATCATCCCCAAAAAGAAAATTCTTTTATTACAGCAGAAGAAACAGGACGTGTTGAAGCGAAATATTCTGTTGATGTTATTGCAAGAGTTCCGGGATTTCTTATAAAAAAATATTTTAAAGAAGGAGATTTTGTAAAAAAAGGCCAGCTCCTTTTTAAAATAGACCCAAGAGAATACCAGATAGAAGTAAATAATTCTCTCGCAAACGTTAATCAATACAGTGCGTTATTAAAAAATGCACAACAAGAATTGAATAGAGCGAATGCTCTTATAAAAGAAGATTTGATAAGCCGTTCAGATGTTGATCAAAGTCTTGCAACCCGCAACCAAAACAAAGCTCTTTTGGATGCAGCAAGACAGCAATATGAACTTGCAAAAGTGAATCTGAGTTATACAGATATAAGATCTCCAATAGACGGGCGTATCGGAAAAGTTAATATAACAGAAGGGAACTACGTAACCGCCACATCAGGTTCCTTGGTTAATATATCCAGTACAAACCCTGTTTATGTAGCATTTAGTTTGAAAAGCGACGACTACGTAAATATTTTAAAAGCTAGCGATAAATTTAAAGATGTACAGGTTCAGGTTCAATTTGAAGGCGGACAATGGTACGATAAAACCGGAACCATTGATTTTGTAGACAACAAAATTGATAAAGATTCTGGCTCAATAAGTATGCGAGCTGTATTTGACAACTCCAAAGGCTGGCTTGTTCCCGGCAATTACATGAAAGTAAAATTAATTGCACCTAAAATGGTTGAATATATGACAGTACCGCAGTCTTGTACAAAAGGGGATCCTATGAGCGGATATTATGTATGGACTGTTAAAGACAATAAAGCAGTGCGTAAGGATATTGAAGTCTCTGATAGCATAAACAACAACTGGATAGTGGAAAGCGGGCTGGATTACAATGATACAGTTGTAGTATCAGGTATACAAAACATAGCCGCAGAAGGGCAGAAGTTAAAAACGATTAACAATGAAGAATATACTAAAAATTTAAATGCGGGTAAATAATGAAGAAAATTTTTGATAAAGACAAGCTGTACTTTTTTATAAGAAAACCCAGATTTGCACTTGTAATCTCAATATGTATAGTGATTATGGGTGTAATATCAATGGCAACATTAAAGCAAGAGAACTACCCTGACGTAACCCCACCCCAGGTCAGAGTATCCGCTTCATATACCGGTGCAAATGCAGAGGTTATAGAATCTTCCATTGCAACCGTTCTTGAAAACAAGTTAAATGGGGTTGAAGATCTTTCATATATGTCATCAACTTCTTATGACGGTTCATATTCGCTAAATATGTATTTTAAAGTCGGTTCTGACAGAAACATCAACCTTATGAATGTTCAAAACAGAATCCAGCAGGTGCTTTCACAGCTCCCGGAAGAAGTTCAAAGAACAGGGGTTACAGCATTAAGCAGAACTTCAGGTTCTGGGGCACTTATTTTAAATATTTTTCCCAAATCAGGCAACTGGACACAATTAGATATGACAAACTACGGTTCAATTTATATTAAAGATGAATTGAAACGTGTTGAAGGTGTTGCGGATATTGATGTATTCGGTTCAGGTGATTATTCTATGAGGATTTGGCTTGATCCACAGAAAATGGCAGGATTAAATATCTCTACAACAGATGTTAAAAATGCTGTTGTGTCACAGAATACTCAGGTTACTGCAGGTTCTTTGGGTGCACTCCCTACAGATGATGAACAGGCATTGCAATTGACATTAAAGTCAAAAGGTAGACTGTCAGAAGTAAAAGAATTTGAAGATATTATAATCCGTTCTAATATGGACGGAAGTAAAGTCAGACTCAAAGATATCGCACGGGTCGAACTAGGTTCGTCATCATATACAAGCCTTGGTACAGTAAATGGGAAACCCGCTGCATTAATTATGGTGTCACAGTTATCGGATGCTAATATTTTAAACCTGTCAAAAGCTGTTAAATCAAAGATTCAAGATATTAACGCCAGACTTGATAACGGATTGGAAATTCAAATTATTAAAGATGATTCGGATTATATTCACGAATCAATGAAAGAGGTTGAGTTTACAATTATTTTAACAGGTATCATCGTTGTAATAATTATCTTCCTATTTTTAGGCGATGCAATGGCGACTCTCGTACCATGTGTAACAATTCCGGTATCATTAGTCGGCACATTTATAGCATTAAAAGCCTTAAATATGAGTATCAACCTGTTATCACTTTTTGCACTTGTACTTGCAGTAGGAGTTGTTGTAGATGATGCCATTGTTGTAATCGAAAACGTTAAACGACACCTTGAAGAGGGGAAATCTGCAGTAATTGCAACTCAGCTGACAATGCAGGAAGTAGGCTCAGCGCTGGTTGCGATGGCACTTGTCTTGATGGCAGTATTTGTACCTATTATATTTATGGGCGGAATGACAGGAGTTATGTATAAACAGTTTGCGGTTTGTATTGCGGTATCTATTGCAATTTCTGCAATTTGTGCGCTTACATTATCACCTGCAATGTGTTCTCACTTCCTCGGCAAAAAAGAACACAAATTCGACAATCAAAACAAACCTGAATGTTTAATCCATATTGAACATATCATAGAAAGAATTAAACGAAAAACAGCTATCGTAATTGAAGACTTCAACAAATTTTTTGCTAAAGCTGAAGATTTTTACATTGAATATGTAAATTTATTTGTGCATGACAAAAAGAAAACAATTATTTTATATTTATGCCTTGTTGCTTTAACTCTTGTTTGCTTCAAACTTGTACCGACAGGCTTTATCCCTGATGAAGATCAGGGCGTATTACTTGCAAGCATCACATTACCTGATGGAGCATCATTATCCAGAACAGAAGATGTAGGTATGCGTCTTGTAAACCAAATAAGAGATTTGGACGGGGTTGATGAAAACAGACTTATGCTGTTTGGTGGTAACGGAGCAACAAACACAGCAACTGCCATCATATCACTTGACGACTACGCAGACAGAAAAATCTCGCCGGCTGAATGGATTAAAAGAAAAATAAGCGGACGCCCGACTGATTTGTCACATACTGCTATATTAAGCAGAATAAGGGCAATTGCCTCAAATACCAAAGAAGCCTCAATTGTTGTATTTTCACCTCCTGCAATCAGCGGTATGAGTATGCTCGGCGGTTTTGAATTTCAGATGCTTTCTCAAGGCGAATACACTCCTCAAGAACTTGAAAGCTGGGCAAATAAACTTATTCAAGCAGCAAATCAAGACCAGTCACTTTCAAGTGTATATACAAATTTCCAGGCAAATGTACCTCAGTATACATTGGAAATTGATTATGAAAAAGCAATGGCTCAAAGCGTTGATTTGCAGGAACTTTATTCAACACTGGCCTCTATGCTTGGTACATACTACATAAATGACTTTAACAAATATGACAGAGTATTTAAAGTACAAATGCAGGCTGAAAGTGATTTCAGGAACACTGCTACTGATTTGTCAGGTATTTATGTAAAAAATACAAATGGGGTAATGGTTCCAATACTTTCTATTGTTAAATTAAAACAAACAATCGGTACGGCATCTATTACAAGATACAACCTATATAAATCTGTTCAAATACAGGGGCAGGAGGCTGCCGGAAAGAGTTCCGGCGATGCAATGAAAGCAATGGAAAATGTTGCAAAAAGAGTCCTTCCAGCTGATATAACATTTGATTGGTCAGGGACATCCGCACAAGAAAGAGAAGCTTCTGGTCAAACAATAGTTATAGTTACAATGGCTCTCGTATTTGTTTACCTGTTCCTTGTCGCACTGTACGAAAGCTTTACAATTCCGATTGCAGTACTTTTGATTTCACCGATTGCCGCTCTGGGAGCTCTTATATTCCAGATGATGATTAACCAATCATTTGATATCTATTCTCAGGTTGGCATGATAACCCTAATAGGCCTAGCAGCAAAACAATCTATTTTGATTGTTGAATTTGCAAAAGAAGAACACGAAAAATACGGACTGCCGGTAAAAGAAGCTGCAGTAAAAGCTGCTAAACTTCGTTTCAGAGCAATTATGATGACAGAATTAGCATTTGTAATAGGTGTTCTTCCAATGCTTTTTGCATCAGGAGCAGGAGCTAATTCCCGAATATCGGTAGGTTCTACGGTATTCGGCGGGATGGTAGCAGCGGCAACAATAGGTGCTGTTTTAACACCGGCATTTTACGTAATCATTCAGGAATTTGTAGATAAGTTCCCTAAACAGGACATAACCGAAAAAGATTTGGAGTATGTAGAAGATGAAAAAGTTCATTAATCTGTTTTTAATATATGCAATTATACTTACTTTTGGGAATTACGTATTTGCCGACGAAGTTCCTTTAAATAAAGTCGCCAAAAAAGATAAAAATGAAAAAATTCATATTGTCAAACCTGAAAAAACAAAAAAAATTAATTTAAAACGCCAGAAAAAACAAAATATAGAGAACGCTAAAACGAAACAGAAATCTTCCAAAGAAGCGGAAGGAATGTATGAAACAAAATTCCCCGTTATAAACAGTAAGATTGAATACACTGATATGAACGGAGAAGTGACCTTAAGCGACTGTATCAAACTTGCAATCACACACAATCCGACGATTATGTCCGCAATAAGCAACGCAGAAATTTATAAGTCAAGAATAGGTCAGGCCTGGTCTAATTACTTTCCTACTCTGAGCGCGGGAGTAAATTACTCAAGAAATGATATGTTTATGACAATGTCAGGTTCATTTATGAGAAATATGAACCAAAAATATAATATGTATTATATGCCTCAAATATCTGCGGATTTACTTCTGTTCGACTTCGGAAAAACAAAAGCGACTGCAGATTATGCCAAAAGATCTTTTGAAGCATCAAGATACGATGCGGAAACAAGTATTGAACTTGTAATTTATAATGTTAAAGTTGCATACTACAATCTTGTGTTTGCAGAAATTCAAAAAACAGTGTATGAAGATACGGTAAAAGACTTTGAACTTCAATTAAAACAGGCAAAAGCACAATATGAAATCGGAAGAAAAGCAAAAATTGATGTAACAACAGCAGAATATAACCTTGGAAATGCTAAAGTAAACCTTATTAAAGCAAAAAATACTCTTGAACTTGCCGCTGCACAACTTGCAAATTCTGTAGGTATTCCGGAACTTGAAAATGTTATATTAAAAGATAAGCTTAATACAAAAAAATATGACGTAAATTTTAATGACCTTTTAAAAACTGCAGAGGCCTCAAGACCTGCTCTCCTTTCCGCTAAAAAACTGGTAAATGCGGCAGAAATGAATGTAAGAAGTGCCAAAAGGGCGTTTACACCTAATATCAGCGCGTTTGGTTCTTACAATCAGGGCGGAAGACAAATTGATGCCGACTACGGTTATCAGTTCGGGGTTCAGCTAAATTACAGCGCATTGAATTTAATGCTATTAAAAAAACAGGTTGATGAAGCAACAGCAACTTATAAAAAGGCTGTTGCAGACTACGAACAGCAGCGTCAAAATGTCTATCTTGAAGTAAAAAGCGCATACATAAATTTTTTAAATTCCCACGACAGCTTAGGTGTTTCAAAACTCGCGCTGCAGCAGGCCAAAGAACGCCAATACCAGGCATTTAGACGATATCAGGTAGGTCTTGGAGATGCAATAGAATTTAAGGATGCCGAAAATTCATATTTGAATGCACAGCTTGATTATTACTCAAATCTTTTAAATTACAATGTTAACGCGGCGGAACTTGAACGTGTTATAGGCGCGCCGATTAAAGAATCTGAAATTGATTTATAAAAAACTCTTGACTGATAGTAACTATCAGGCTTTATAATTCTATTATATAAAATTTATTAAGGTAATTATATAAGGAGAAGTAGATGAAAAGAAGAGAATTTATAATAAATTCAGCACTTGCATTAGGCGGAGCTGCAATGCTTTCCGGGTGCGGTAAAAAAGAAATAAAAAAAGCAGAGAATGAAGTTGTAAAAAAAAAAATTTGACAACCTTGAAATTCCTTTAATAGCCTTGGGGTGTATGCGTCTTCCTATGCGCGACGGTAAAATTGACATGGTGGAACTTGATAAAATGGTAGAATATGCCATGGCACACGGGGCTAATTATTTTGACACTGCCTATATGTATGTTGAAGGGAAATCAGAAAACGCTATCGGTGAAGTTCTCAAACAATATCCGCGCGAAAGCTTCTTTTTAACAGACAAAAACCCTGCATATCTTGTAAATTCACCAAGTGATGTTCATAAAATATTCAATGAACAATTAAAAAAATGCCAGGTCGAATATTTTGATAACTACATGGTTCATAATATAAATAAAAATACTATAAGCAATTACCGTGATAATGATATGTACGGTGAACTTTTAAAATTGAAAAAGGATGGACTTATCAAACATCTCGGATTTTCTTTCCACGGAGATCCCAATATGCTGAGAGAGGTTATTAAAGAACATAAATGGGATTTCTGCCAGCTTCAGTTGAACTACCTTGACTGGGAAGTTATAAACGGCAAAGAATTATACGAAATAGCAGATGAAGCGAAAGTTCCTGTTATAGTAATGGAACCTTTGAGAGGCGGCGGGCTTTGTAATCTGCCTGAAAAAGCTGCTGAAAAACTAAAAGCCGAATGTCCCGATGATACACAGGCTTCATTCGGACTGCGCTGGGTAACAAGCAAGCCCCGAGTATTTACAATTCTCAGCGGAATGAGCAATTTGCAGCAGTTAAAAGAAAATATTGATACATTTACTAATTTCAGGGAATTCACACCTGAAGAAGAACAAATCGCTCATGAAGTTGCAAAAATTATCCAGTCGCAGGGAGCTATTAACTGTACTGCCTGTAGATACTGTATGGAAGTCTGCCCCAGAGGCATAAATATTCCCGCAATCTTCGGTTTGTACAATGTTTATAAATCAAACGGGCAGGGATTTATGTTTGAAATAAATTATAATGCACTTAAAGAAGACGAAAGAGCAGATAAATGCATTAACTGTCACCTTTGTTCAAAAAACTGTCCCCAAGGACTTGATATTCCGGCATTACTGAAAAAAGTTGATGCTGAAGTTAAACAGGCCGGGGGTAAACGATGAACAATAAAATCCTGTACAGGATAAGATTAGCAGCCGCCTTAATAATATTTGTTATTGCAGCGGCAGGTATTTTGGGAATATTTTATCCTGTACGAATTTTTGATATCCAGTTTATACCTTTGCTTCAGCGAGTAATTACCGATTTTTCGCTGATTGCATTAGTTTTATTGTTGATTATAGCCGGAATAACTTTCCTGTGCGGAAGAATTTACTGCTCGCTTATTTGTCCGTTCGGCATTTTGCAGGAAATTACAGGCTGGGTAAAAAATAAATTTGTAAAGAATAAAAATACAAAACAGATTAATTTTCCTTTGAAATATTTTATCTCAGCAATTCTCTGGGGAATATTTTTGGGAGGTTCAGCTGTTGCCGTGAGGTATTTAGATCCTTATACGGTTTTCGGCTCCGCTTTTTCAATATCAGCAGCAGGACTTATAGTTCTTGCAGTTGTTATTGCCACGGTTATTGTTAAAAACAGAATATTCTGTACAAACCTTTGCCCTGTCGGCACTGTGTTGGGCTTAATTTCAAAAATATCACTGGCAAAAATTTATATCACAAAAGATTCCTGCGTTTCCTGCGGGCAATGCGAAAGGAATTGCCCTTCAGTCTGCATAAATTCCAAAGAAAAAACAGTTGATAACGAAACATGCATAAAATGTTTGAAATGCCTTGATGTCTGCCCTAAAGGCGGAATAAAATACGGATTTGCGCCGAAAAAAGAAGTCAAATTCAATATAGAAAGACGCAGATTACTTATTGCGGGCACAGCTTTTGCACTATTCAGCGCAATGATAAAAGCAGGTATAGAACTTAAAGACAAAGTAACCGAAAAATTAAAAGACGTTATTCTTCCCGCAGGGGCAGAGAACAAAGAAAGATTTCTCAACAAATGCTTGAACTGTAATCTTTGTGTTGAAAACTGTCCGGCAAAAATTATTCAAAAAGCCGACAGAGAATACGGAGCAGTACATATTGATTATACAAAAGGCGCCTGCAAATTTGATTGCAGAAAATGTTCCGAAGTTTGCCCGTCAGGAGCCATAAAAAAGCTTTCTCTTGAAGAGAAACAGAAAACAAGAATCGGTATGGCAATGATAAATGAGGATAAATGCTCACAGTGCGGCCTCTGTGTTCAAGCCTGCCCCGTGCATGCTATAATTAAAGAAAATGGCAAACCACCTGTTTTGAACGCATTAAAATGCATAGGCTGCGGGGCTTGTAAACAGGCTTGCAGAACGGGAGCAATAGAAATTTTTCCGATTAAGGAACAAAAATTATTATAGAAAATAAGGAGATAAAAAATGTCACTTGGTTTTACTGAAATATTACTGATACTGGTAGCGATTTTGCTGTTATTCGGAGGAAAAAGAATTCCAGAGATAGCAAGAGCATTGGGACGTGCCTCTTACGAATATAAAAAAGCAAAAAATATATTGAAGGACGAGGCACAGGGTTTAAAGGATGCAATAGAAGATTCTGCTGAAAAACCGGAAGAATACAAACCTAAAGACGTATAAAATGAGCGATAATAAAGAAGAAAGCTTAATATCTCATCTGGAAGCCTTAAGGGAAACCCTGCTGAAATGCATTATTTCTCTTTGTGTTGGTATTCCGTTTACTCTGTATTTGGCTCCATACGCCCTTAACCTGCTTGTAAAAACAATTGCAGGGGAAGGGAATATAACATTTAATTATTTTTCGCCGATGGAAGTTTTTCTCATTCAGCTTAAAACGGCTTTGGTACTGGATATAATTTTATGCTTTCCATATATGGCAAAAAAAATATGGGATTTTATCCTGCCGGCACTTTATGATAACGAAAAAAAATTCATCAAAAATATTGTGCTTTCGTCCACCTTGCTTTTCATTCTCGGAGCATCATTTTGTATATTTGTAATAATGCCGATGGTGGTAAAATTCGGTTTAAGTTTTGCCGGAAACAATATCAATCCGATGTTCGGGATTTCAAATATAATAAATCTGACGCTGATGATGGCAATAGCATTCGGTGTAATGTTTCAAACCCCTCTGGTTACCGTAGGCGTAATAAAATCAGGCGTAATATCTTATGAATCAATAAGCAATATGCGTCCTTATATAATTGTAATCATACTTATTCTTGCAGCAATTTTTACACCGCCTGATGTTATAAGCCAGCTTATGCTCGGAATTCCGACATACTTACTTTTTGAAGCAGGACTGTTGTTTGCAAAACTAAATCTTAAAAAGGAAAAAGTAAATGAGTGATAAATATATAGATATTGACTTTGCAAAACTTGATATAGAACGAGAAAAACGCCGCGGTACGTCAGAGGCAGTATTTTGCGAATGCAAGACCTGTGAACAGCTAGTTAAAATTTTCACCGAATTTAAAAATCACGGACAAAATGTAATAGGCACAAGAATTTTAAAAGAACAGGCCGAAGTTTTAAAAAAAGCTTTTCCGCAAATAACCTATAATGAACAAGGGCGTGTTGTAACTTTAATACAAAACCAGCCGGAAAAATTAGGCGAAATTGCAATATGTACCGGCGGAACAGGAGATATTCCCGTTGCTGAAGAGGCCGCTGAAACTGCGGAGTTTTACGGAAGCAATGTAAAAAAATATTATGATATCGGAGTTGCAGGAATACACAGGCTTTTTAACAAAATAGACGATATAAAAAAAGCAAATGTAATTATAGCTGTCGCCGGTATGGAAGGGGCATTAGGCGGAATTATAACGGGACTTGTTGATATTCCCGTTATTGCAGTTCCGACATCTGTTGGCTACGGAAGTTCTATGAAAGGACTTTCTGCTCTTTTGACCATGCTGAATTCCTGCGCCGAAGGGATGACTGTCGTAAATATTGATAACGGCTTTAATGCAGGCTACAGCGCTTCGCAAATAAACAAATTAATAGTGAAAGGGAAATAAATGAACTTATATTTTGAATGTAAATCAGGAATTTCAGGTGATATGTCGGTCGGTGCGCTTTTGGATTTAGGTGCAAGCCGTGAAAAGCTTGATGAAGTACTTTCTTCAATGAACTTAGAAAATGAGTTTAAATACAATATTACAAAAAAATCAATAAACGGAATTATGACAACAGATTTTGACGTAATTCTGCCCGAACATCACCATCACGGGCATAATCACGAATGCGGACATCATCACCATCACGAACACAGAAATCTTGAGGATGTTAATGCAATTATTGATAAATCTTCTGCAACAGATAATGCAAAAAATCTTGCAAAAAAGATTTTCAAAATTGTTGCCGAGGCCGAGGCAAAAGTTCACGGAAAAGATATAAAAGATGTTCATTTCCACGAAGTAGGCGCAATAGATTCAATTGCAGATATTGTAAGTTTTGCAGTTTTACTGGACGATTTGAAGCCTGAAAAAGTTTATATTTCGACATTGACGGACGGTCAAGGATTTGTAATGTGCCAGCATGGAAAAATTCCGGTGCCGGTACCTGCCGTGTGTGAGATAGTTTCAAAATACAAACTGCCTTTAAAAATAACAGATAATGACGGAGAGATGATTACACCCACCGGAGCGGCAATTGCAGCGGCTATTTTTACGGGAGAAAAACTGCCTGACGAATTTGTTATTGAAAAAACTGGTTACGGAGCAGGAAAACGACCTTATGAAAATCCGATTTTAAGAGTCATGAGTATAAAATAAAAGAGTACAATATACAGAAAGTCGAACGAATATCGGCGGAAAGGATAAAATATGCATTTAGGAAACGGTATTATTTGTCCCGTCACAGGGATTCCAATGTTAGCAGTTGCAGGCGTTACAGCTTTTTATGCTTACAAAAAAGCTAAAAAAGATTTTTCAAAAGACAAAATTCTTCCTGTTATATCTATAACAGGTCTTGTATTCGCACTACAGATGATAAATTTTGCAATCCCGTCAACGGGTTCAAGCGGGCATATAGTGGGCGGCGTTTTACTCGCTGCATTGTTAGGTCCTTATGCAGCGTTTTTAGCAATGTGTGCAATTTTGCTTGTGCATGCAGTATTTTTTGCTGACGGCGGTTTGCTTGCTCTCGGATGTAACATTTTCAATATGGGATTTTTAGCATGTTTTGTTGCTTATCCGCTTATTTTTAAACCTATGGAAAAAATTAATAAACCGGTATCAGGAGCAATTTTGGCCTCAGTAGCGGCGCTTCAGCTCGGAGCTTTTGCAGTTGTAATTGAAGGTGCATTATCAGGTTCAATAGCAATGTCCGGGATTGCCGGATTTACAGGTTTAATGCAGGCAATACATCTTCCGATAGGAATTGTTGAAGGTGTTGTAACAGGTATTATTGCTGTTCTTGCAAAATATGCTGATATTAAAAAGCTCTCTTATGCATTTGGCGGAATTTCTCTTTTACTTGCAGGTATAATTTCACAATATGCATCTCAAAAACCTGATGGTCTTGAATGGTCATTATTAAACATTTCGGATTCTGTTGTTGCACAAACTCAGTGGCAGCTTTTCAATATCACAGAAGCGTTGCAGACAAAAATTGCAATACTTAGCCAAATTAATCCAATTGCAGCCAATATAACAGGTTTGCTCATTGTAGGCGCTGCAATGTACTTTATATGTTTAATCATAAGTCGTAATACGGTTAAAGAAAATGCAAAATAAATTTGATAATTTAATTAAATATTTAAATGAACTGAAAGAGCAGGGCTTATGCCTTGCTTTTTCAGGCGGAATTGACAGTACGCTACTGCTTTATCTCTGCAGAAATATGAATATCCTCGCAATAACTTTCAAATCTGACTTTCAGACCGATGATGAAATTAAATCAACTAAAATTCTCTGTGAACAATACAATGTGAAACAATTGATAATTCAAACAGATATTCTAAAAAATCAGCGAATTTGTAACAATCCTAAAGATAGATGCTACCACTGCAAAAAAATGCTTTTTGAAACTGCTTTAAATAAAATGCAGGAAATGGGGATTAAATATTTGATTGACGGAACAAACTTTGATGATTTAAAAGTGTATCGTCCGGGCAGAAAAGCTCTTGCCGAACTCAAAGTAATTTCTCCTTTTGCAAAATTTGAAATTACAAAACAAGAAATAAGGAATTATGCAAAAGAATGCGGCATTGAAATTTTTGATAAACCGTCAACCCCCTGTCTTGCTACACGTTTTCCGTATAATACAAAACTTACAAAAGAAAAACTGAAAATGGTTGAAAACGGGGAGCAGATTTTAAAAAATCAAGGTTTTAACAACTGCCGTCTGAGGCTTCATAATGATATTGCAAGAATTGAGATTCCTACAGAACAATTCAACAAATTCATTGAGAAAAAAGCAGAATTAATTTCTGAGCTTAAATCTTTAGGCCTGAAATATCTAACCCTGGACATTGAAGGGTTGAGAAGCGGAAGTATGGATATATAGCTTAAAATTTTATGTATTACCGGCTAATGTATTTTTCATTTTAAAAATTTATTATTCAAATATGAAAATACTTGTAATTAACGGCCATAAATACTATCCCTTTGCACAGGGAAGATTGAATAAAACTCTTTTTAATAAAATTATTGAACTCATTTCTTTAGACAATGATGTTAAAACAACAATCATAGAAAACGGCTATAATACTGATGAAGAAATCGAGAAATTCTTATGGGCAGATATAATAATATTTCAAACTCCTATGAACTGGTTTGCTGTGCCGTATATTCTTAAAGAATATTTCGACAACGTATATCGTTACGGCATTTTTTATGAAGGAAGTAAAAATTATGGAGAAGGCGGATTATTAAAAAACAAAAAATATATGTACTCAATCACCATGAATTCTCCGCAATATGCCTTTGAACAAACAGATAAATTTTTTGACGGAAGAGGATTGGATGAAGTAATTATCGCTCTGCATAAACTGCAGCAGTATTGCGGAATGGAAAAAATTGAAACATTTGCAGTTTATGATGTTGTAAAAAATCCCGACATATCTTTATATTTAGCAAATCTTGAAAAACATATAAAAAAATATATTTTAAATATCAATCATTAACTTGATGTGATTTATTCAAATTAAATATACAATTATAAAGATGAATTAAAAACATGAGGGTGAACTTATGAAATGGATTGTTTTATTAGTTGTAATCGCAGCCTGTGCATGGGCATATTTTAACGTCGACTTTAACAAAGTTAATAACACGGTAAATGAAGAAGCCACAAATGCTTTGAAGCAGGAAAAAACAATTAAAGTATTCTTTGACGCCGATCAACAGAATAAAGACGAAACACAACAAACAATAAATGAACACTTTTAAGACTAAAAGACCGGTTGTTTAACCGGTCTTTTTTATTAATTCCCAACCTATCCTAAATATTTCCTATCTGTTTCTTCCTATGATTTTCCTGCGACTATGCAATAAAATTAGTTCCAAACCTGCTTGCACCATGAAAGAACGACTGCCTCATCATATCAACCAGAGTTTTTTTGATTATAAGTCTTTTATTTAAATCTACAGAATTAACTGCATCTGATGTCTGTTTATAAGTATCACAAACTGTACTGGAAAATAACAATGCATTTGCCATTTTAAAACCTCTCTTTTTCTTTATTTTGCTCTCGTACTTATATAAAAAATTTCTATAAAAAAATATTGACTTTTTATATTCAATTTATATAAAATCTGTTACAAAAATTAACAATAGCCAAAGTTTTTAATCTTTATTGCCGTAAATTAAATTATATATAAGAAAGGAGAAAGTTAATGGCAGACCAGATTAATTTAGGCACATCAACGAGGAATGTTGATCTTGAAAGATGGAAAAAACTTACGGCAAAAGAAATTATAAAAGAAGAAAGCAGGGGACAGGAAATTCCGGAAGAAATTTTAACCTGGGCACAGCAAATGGCAGCATTTGCAAAAATTCCCGATGATATAACATACGAACAGGTAGACGGAGACGTAGGACTTGATGCTTTAGATAAATTAAACTTGAGTCCGGAAGAGATGGCGCAATTCCGTCCCGAAGCGGCTAACGCTCAGGCTCCGACTGCTACAGAGCAGCCTGATGCGGTAAAAGATCCCGCACTTACCGAACAGGCTAATCCGGAAACAGCAGATGAAAATATATTTATGAATGCAACTCCGGGAATGGCTGCTGACACGCCCGCACAAAGCACTCAAGATCCAACTGATGCAGCTGCACAAACCGATGCTGCCGAAACATTAGCAGATCCTGCCTTAAATACAGATCCCGAAGAAATCAGAAAACGTAAACTAAAACTCGGGCTAGAATAAAGATTTAACAGCTAATGTAATATCATCTGATTTGTAAATATAATTACCTGCAACCAGGGAATTTGCGCCGAATGAGGTGCAAATTCCTGCTGTTTCAGCATTTATTCCACCGTCAACCTGAATTATCAAACCTTCGGGTGCATTTTCTTTTATAACAGGAATTTTTTCTGCACAATCCTTCATAAATTTCTGCCCGCCAAATCCCGGCTCAACAGTCATAACAAGAACAAGATCCAAATCATTTAAATAAGGAATTACAACATCAGCAGGAGTTTTAGGCTTGATAGACATTCCTGCTTTAACATTGTAAGACTTAATTAATTTGATAAGCCCTGTTATATCTTTTGCAGCTTCATAGTGAAAAGTTAAAATATCAGCACCTGCTTTCGCAAATGGTTCTATATATTTTTCGGGGTTTTCAATCATCAAATGGACATCAAGACAAAGATTTGTAATCTTTCTTATTGAGGCCACAACCGGCACTCCTATTGTAATATTAGGGACGAAATGTCCATCCATAACATCTATATGAAGCCATTGCGCACCCGCTTTTTCAACAAGTTTTATGTCACGTTCAAGGTTCGCAAAATCAGCAGATAAAATTGAAGGGGAAACAATATTTGTCATTATACAACTCCGAATATTTTACAGGCCTCATAAGCCGCATGTTGTTCCGCTTCTTTCTTTGTTTTACCGCTGCCCGAAGCTATAACTTTTCCGTTATAAGAAACCTCTATTTCAAATGTTTTGTTATGAGCGGGCCCAGTTTCTTTTACAATAGTATAAACAGGAATTTCCTTATTCACTGACTGCGTGTATTCCTGAAGCATTGCTTTTGCATTATATTTTTCGAAATTTTTATCAACTTCTTCAATATATGGCATTAAAACCTCCTGTAAAAACGGAATTAACTGTGTTAATTTCCCGTCCAGGTAATATGCACCCAATACCGCTTCAAACGCACACGCACAGACAGATTCTATATGCGTAATCCCCTGTTTTGCCTCATGAGGAGCAGCTATTATCAAATCGCATAAATTTATACCGTGAGCAATTTTAGATAATGTACTGTCAGACACAACTATAGAACGAATTTTGGATAAATCACCCTCCGCATAATCAGGGAAACGGTTAAACAAAACCGTTGATGCCGCAAGTTTTAGAACAGCATCACCGAGAAATTCAAGACGTTCATAATTTTCAGTATACGGAAGTTCTTTTTCCTTTGTATAAGAAGGATGTGCTAAAGCTCTTTTAAAGAAATCCGGATTGTCAATTTTTATTTTAAAAATTTCTTCCAATTCTTTCATCTAAAACAAACCTTTAATATAATTTACAATATCATGCGAAAACACAAAATATTTACAGAAATAATACATTACAGGAATTGTAAAAATAAAACTGTCCGATCTGTCTAAAAATCCGCCATGCCCGGGCAGAGAATTTCCCGAATCTTTGACTCCTGCATCACGCTTAATCAAGGATTCACACAAATCACCTATTTGTGCAAATATCGTACATATTAAGCCAGTTAATACCGGTATGTACCAAGAAATTTCCACAAAGAAAAAGTTAATAAACAGCCCTATAATACAAGCTCCTATAACAGCGGATATTGCACCACCAATAGAGCCTTCAATTGTTTTATTCGGACTTATTACAGGAGCAAGTTTATGTTTCCCAAATCTTGTACCGGCATAATAGCAGCCAATATCAGTCATCATTATAGCTACAAACATCATTACAACAAATCCTAATCCATCACTATATTGCGGAGATTGAATATCTCTCAACAACTGCAAATGCAGAGGGAAATATCCGCAATATACAAAGCCGAGAATTGTTGTTGCAACATTTGCAATATAAGGCTGACGACCTCTGAACAGCACCCACATAAAAGCCGCAAAAGTACATAAAGTAAGCGCAAGGGCAACATACTGAGTTCTGTCAAAATAAGTTATTATTGCGAGCAAAGCTTCAGATGCAAGAATAATTTTCAGGCTCGGATAAAACCCTTTGTGCTCAAGAATTTTTACATATTCTTTTGAGGCAAAATAAATTACAAAAGCAAGCAAAATTAACAGAGCAACCCCGCCGAGCATAATACAGCCCATGGCAATTGTTCCCATAATAAAGCCTGTAAGCATTCTTGTAGCGTTTTTATTCAAGCCCTTTGTTTCTTCCATTATACGGTCATGACCTCTTTTTCTTTGTCTGATACTGCTTTATCAATAATACCTGTATATTTGTCAGTTAATTTCTGGATTTTATCCTGATTATCTTTTACAGTGTCTTCAGGGAGGTTTTCGCTTTTTTCAATTTTTTTCAAATCATCTGCCATATCACGGCGGACATTTCTTATTGCAACTTTACTTTCTTCACCAAGCTTTTTAACTTCTTTTGCGGTTTCACGTCTTCTTTCTTCTGTTAAAGGCGGAAAAGCAAGTCTTATACAAATACCGTCGCTGTTTGGTGTAATCCCGATTTCAGCTTTGATAATTGCTTTTTCAATTTCTTTTAAAATTGATTTGTCATAAGGAGTAATGACAAGAGTTGTTCCATCCTGAACAGTAACCTGCGACATCTGTCTTAATGGTGTCGGAGCTCCGTAATAATCAACCAGAACCTTATCCAAAATCATAGGATTAGCTCTTCCGGAACGAATTGAACCGAATTCTCTGTGAAGCTGGGCTATAGCTTTTTCCATTTTTTCTTCACCTAATAAAAATAATTCATCTAATGACTCAGACATTTTTTTCTCCTTATACTTACTTTATTAATTAATATACGTTCCTATTTCTTTACCTTTTAAGATATCTGTAATGGCATCTTCTGCATCAAAATCAAACACAACAATAGGAATATTATTCTGTTTACACAAAGCGCAGGCAGATGTATCCATAACTTTTAAACCTTTAACTATAATGTCATCATAAGTTATTTTATCTAATTTTTTAGCTTGAGGATTAGTTTTCGGGTCATCCGTATAAACTCCGTCTACACCGTTCTTAGCCATCAGCATGGCTTCTGCATTAATTTCCGAAGCTCTCAAAGCCGCGGCAGTATCGGTTGTAAAAAAGGGATTTCCTGTTCCGGCAGCAAAAATAACAACTCTGCCTTTTTCAAGATGTCTGATTGCACGATATCTTATATATGGTTCGGCAACCTGATTAATTGTTATTGCACTTTGAACTCTGCAAGGTATATTCATCTGATTTAAGGCACTTTGCAGGGCAATTGCGTTCATAACAGTTGCAAGCATTCCGACATAATCGCCTGAAGCCTGATCCATTCCGAGTTTTGCGCTGTTTCGCATTCCGCGAAAAATATTACCGCCACCAACAACAACAGCTATCTCAGCACCTAATTCACGTGCCTTTTGTATTTCTCCGGCTATCATTTTAACAGGTTTTTGATCAATACCGAATTGTTGATCCCCGAGTAATGCTTCTCCGCTTATTTTAAGTAATATTCTTTTATATCTCATGCCTTAGGATACCTCTTTTCCCTTATACTAGCGTAAAATAAGTGTATTGTAAAGAGATTAATTACACAATCTTTGGTATTTTTATTAAGAATTGTTAAGGCTTTTGATACCCTTAAAACAAGCGATATATAAGAGTTTTCAAAATTAGTATATATTTTTTAAATAAAAAATAGCACTTTTTTAAATCAAATTGTTTTTATTTAAATATAAGCGAACTATTTAGATAAAGAAAAGGAGAATATATGGCACGAGTATTAATTTCTATGCCCGAAGAATTTCTACACAGGATTGATCAGGTTGCAGACGGAGAAAATCGTTCCCGCAGCGAATTAATTCGCGAGGCTCTGAGGACTTACATCTACAAACAAAAAGTTCGCCAGTCAACAACTTCGGTAAAAAATGCCGAACTTTTGGAATCACTTTTAGAATAAAACCGCTGCGGCGGTTTTTTTTATTATTACCACCAGCCGCCGTTCCATTTCTTTTTAACTTCTTCATACGGGAGATGCAAATAGTCCATATTATGATGTCTTAATATCCAGAACCCGCAGGAAGTTCCGGTTGTCCAACCGGTTCCTGAAGAAGTTTCTCTATTGCAATATTCCGGTACATCAGTCCACCAACGATCCATGTAACCAGGTTTTAGGCGTTCCCGTGTAACAATATCAAAAGAAATCATAAAAATATCTTTACCCAAAGTATTTGGTTTCTTTTTGCCATTAAGGTCCACCCAAAAATCCGCGCTTCTATCGCCTAAAGAAATACATTCTCCTGAGGCCAGACTAACAATAGGAAATCCGTAATCATGCGGCATATATTCATTTGCCAAAGTATATAATTGGGAGCCTGACATACATGTTGCAGCATAATCCCATGATGATTGGAAAAACGTATTATTCAGCTTTAGATATGGCTTTATCATAGTATTATAAATAGCCATGCCATCAGACTTGGTTCTATCTGTGCCGCCATCTCCTTCACTAATTGACAGTGTAACACCCGCCCAATTTTCAAAAGTTCCATTTTCATTCTGTGCCATACGATATGCATTTTCCAACAAAGAATATACTCTTAAATAAGCAGTTGTCCATTGTTTTTCCTGATATTTAGCAATTAATACTGGGATCGTCATAGCGGCAACAACGCCGATAATCCCCAGAGTAATTAGAACCTCGGCAAGAGTGAAGGCAACTTTTTTCTTAAGACAATAAGACGTTAAGATATTAGGACGATAAGTGTGTTTCGGGAAATTATCCTTCCCCTCCCTGATTAGGGAACATCCGCTTTGCATAGGGCCAAAGGCGGAGCCGTGCCCGTTTATCGCAAAGCGGGCAAGACAGGGGTTAGGGGTGGGTAGCAATAGCAATCTTTTTAAGAAACAGAATAATTGAAACCCTTCCAAACCTTCCCTATTTAGAAAAGGCTTTATTTCTCTGAAGAGATGGGGCGGGTATTGTTTGAAATCCATCCTTACCTTCCCTAATAAGGAAAGGAATTTATTTTTTTGGAGGCTGCACTCACCGATAAAGGCATATCTTCCTATCTTCTTATCTTCCGAGCCTTCGGCAGATCCCGCAACTAATGCGGAATGACAAGTAAAACAAGTATCTTCTTCCTGACCTTCAACGGAGCCTAGAGTGCCCCCCCCCCGAAGCTACAAAATCTCTCTATATTTCTCATTATAATACCTCCTTGTTTAAAGGATAACATGAAATGATTAATTAAAAAAAATGTAAATTAATCGTAATAAAACAGCAAAAAAATAGTTGATGTTTTTTTATAAATAGTGTATTATTATGTGATAAGGTATGTGTGAAATGAAAGAAAATAAATATATTCTCCCGCAAAAAGCTAATTTATATCAAATTAAGGTTAGTGATATAACTGCAGAACTTCCTGATTTGAAAAATATTTCGGAATCAAAAGCGATTGCGATTGCAAAATGGCTTATGGTCTGGATTGACAGTGATAAAAATATTAAACCAAACTTTTTATTGCCGTCAAAACCGGAGATGGCATACCTTCTTGGCGTAAGTATCGGGACTATTCAAAACGCCTTACGCTATATCGAAGATCTGGGATATGTTGAATCAAAACAATGTATAGGAACTATTATCCGCGACAGAAGCAACCCTGAAAATTCTATCAGAAAACTTACCTCTAAACGTGAGATAGCAATATCCGCAATAAAAAAATATATTATTGATAAGGGGTTAAAAGCCGGCCAGTCCTTGCCGTCATCCAGGAATATTGCGCTTAATATCAAAAGCTCTGCAAATACAACAAGATTAGCTCTGGAATATCTTTCCACAATAAATATACTTGAGCACAAATTTAAAAATTCTAACGAAAACGGCTGGATTATAAAATCAACAGATTTTACGCTTGAAGATGCCGTTGAAGAAAATGTTTCTCTTGTAAAAAAAGTTGAATCGGATTTAAAAAATTATATAACGGAAAATCTGAATGTCGGCGATAGAATTCCTCCTCATGAAACTCTTTCAAAAAATTTGTCAGTCAGCATTAAAACTATTCACGATGCGCTGAAAACATTAATTGACGAAGGAATTTTGCTTGCCAGAAGGGGACGTTACGGAACAACCGTTGTAAAAATGCCTTATGATAAAAATATTTCAATAAAAAAAGAAACATCAATATTCGCACCTGCAGTTGACACGGCATTTTACTATTATGAAAAGACTCAGAACCATATCAAAAAGCTTATCGCTGAAAACTATGAAATCGGAGCAAAATTGCCTTCTATCATAGAATTGTCAAAACAGCTTGATTTAAGCCCTAATACAATAAGGAAAGCATTCCATAACCTTGCAAAAGAAGGTTATCTTGCATTTTCACGCGGACGCTACGGCGGAACATTTGTAATAGATATTCCAGAAACCGATGAACAGACTTTCAAATGGCTTGCCGTCAATCCTAAATATGCAGAAGTGTATAACAATTAAGGCAAGCTGTCCCAATATTTTTTTGTTTTATCATGCGGGGAAGTATTTGTAATAGCAAACTGGGCGCAAGAAACACCTGTATCCTGCGGGACAGAACACGTACTAGCCTTTTTAAAATTACAACATGCTGCTTTTGCCGAATCTGTTGTAGCAAACAAATAATCACCGGCATCAGGATGTAATTTATTATCTTTATCCAGCTGGAAATAGAAAACATCATAACCAAATTTATTAGGTCCTTTAGTCCCGTTTGTATCGATAATAAAATCAAGCCCTACACCGCCGGAGGTCCACCAACACCCGCTCGATGCAATCATCATGCCATTGCTTAAAAATATTGCACCATTATTGTGAGAATCATAATTAAATATAACCTTGCCTGGTGCAGACTGAAAAAAAGTAGCATCAGAATAACCTAATTTTGTTAAATCTGCAGTATTACCATATTCGCTTTTTACAACATTCAAATATTTTGCAAAATCTCTTATAAATATATTTTCCGTTCTATCTCTGTAGTTATAACAATACTGTCTTGCGAGATCAATATTTTCGGAGCTCATCCTCTTTATTGCCTGAGCGACAAGAGAGTGAGCAACATTAAATTGAGCTTCAAGTGTTTTATTTTTCTGGTTATTAACTAAAGTCGGCATAGTCATGGAAGCAACAACGCCGATAATACCTAAGGTCACAAGAACTTCAGCAAGAGTAAATGCTGATTGCTTATTATAATATTAATGTTTCACATTACCATTATAACATTTTTTATCACTTTGACAAGTTTTATACAATGAAATCAATGTTTATTTATAAAAATGACCTCAATGGACGGACTATTTTTAGTCTACACACTGAAGTGTCCGCCATACAAAAATCATGTATACGGTAATTGTCATTGCGGCAATATGGGGTATTTTCACCGACATAGCCTTCAATACAAGCACCTTCCTGAAAACTTACACTCTTTGCTAACCAAGAAAGCTTTCTTGTACCTCTGTCAGATATCATTTCATGCAATACACTTACCTGCAAAAACTGTTTACTATCACCGCCGCAGCCATCCGGATTCAATTTTTTATCATAAGCAGGAATTACATGCACCGACATAGTTATATAAAACGGGTAAATATCATCCCATAAAACAGAAGCCCCATTATCACCGTCAATATCGACATATACGGTATAACCATATTCATTTATTTTTATTTCATTTCCAGAAGAATCTCTGTAAGAACCTTCATCGATATTATTTGCTAAAACCTGTATAGAAACAGGATTTTGGCTTATATTATAAATTTTCATTCCATTTCGTAAAACTATATCAGGTTTTTTAGATGAAAAATCAGTTATACCCGATACTATTGCAGTACCAGCACAATCAACAGTATTTGGTTTTGTATTTACGCGTTCTGCAACAAGTTTACAAAAATTTTCCCCCTTACGCGGAATAGTTCGAACTGTTGACACACAAGCTCAAACTTCATCCTTACTGTTAAATTCGTAACCTGTACCGCATTCCGGTGGAAAATTACTTATATCTACTAAAGCACAGGTTGAATCATCCCATTGTTTCCCACAAGGCATAATAGCAGGAGCTGCTTCTTTACAATGTTCATCGGAATTATCAGGATCTTGATTAATTGGATTATCATCATCAGGATTTACAGGGGTGGTTTTATCGTCTTCAATCGGTTCATCAGAATCAGGTTCATTAGTAATATAAAAACTACACATATCAGCAAGTTCATTTGTATAATAACTATGATAATCACTTATATATGTAGCAAGATTTGGCTTAACCGCATTCTGCTTCAATGCTATATTGTATATATACGTATCTTCGGTGCCCAATCCATCAGCACTGCAGCCACTGACCAAAAAGAAATATCTTCCGCAACTATCCTTGTCATACACATTGACTTCTGTTTTATTATTTTTTCCATCATGCACATAGCAGGCTTTTTTACAAAAATCAGGGTCACTTTTTTTATCATACGTAGTATGCTTATCAACTGCATCTCCTCCGCCATAATGTATGACTGATCTATAATGTCCGGGGCACATTACAAAATCTTCATCAAGATTATAAACAGATGCTGTAATATAAGGCCAATTTACTTCAGCATCAGGGAAGGTAAATAATTTTTTAGAACCATCAGGGAGTTTATATGACTTTAAAACTTGAGAAAAACTGTATTGAGTATCATAAATTTCAAGATAATCTCTATAAAAAATAATAATGCGTTGCACTATTTACGGCATAGACAGGCAAAATAATATTATTGAACATAGAATCTAAAAACTTAGAGAATGATTTAGACAATTGCCGGATTTATGCACAAATGTCAAAATATAATCATCATTTTTAGGGTTATAATCTGCTAAAATGGAAGATGTTACAGACTTCAAAGTATTATAAGCAGTATTATAAGTATAAAAGACAATATTATCTAATTTAGCTTTAGTTACACGAATAGTTACAGCAGTAACTACAGCTATAATAAGTATAACGACAACTATTTCTGCGAGTGTATAGCAAGGCTTAAAGCAGCCCCCCCCCCGAAATTCTTAACATTTTTTTAACATTTCCATTCTCTCTCCTTAAACAATATTTATATATATTTTAACATGCTTTGGTACATTTTTCAACTTTTCAATAACAGATTTACAAGAAAACAATGGATATTTTAGGTTATTAATACTTAATTATGTTGTATCCTTTCTTTATCAACAATATTAAACTTGTTATAACACTTTTTTATTTAAGGACACAATTTTTCCCAATCAGGTTCGTCATCATCTTCACCCGGTTCTGTGATATGAACGCCTTTTTCAAGCATAACCTGAAGAGTCCACTTAAGCTGTGTTTTATAGCCTGCAGCAGCTTTTTCAGCGGTCTTCGCACAAAATAAAAAACTCGGAATTTCCCTTATCTCAATATAATGATAAGGATTCCCGTCAAAATCTAAATCTTCACCTTCTATAAGTGTCCAGTTCAAATTGAGGTAATAATCTAAATCTTTTATGCTCATTTATCCGTCCAGAGAATTATCGTTCAAAGGCTGTGTTATCATTATACCCTCACCGCCTATAACATCTGCTTTATTACCTTCTATATAAAGGTAAACAGGCTTTGTAGTATTTTGTTTAGATGTTTTTATAATTTGATAAATTCTTTTATAAAGACTGTCTGTTCCTCCGCCGTTTTCAAAATCAGCGCTCAGATTAATAATAACCTTGTCGGCAGATTCATTAATCGAAATTACTTTTGTACTGTCAGGAATTTCAGAATATACGCCCTTTGCTTTTTCATCAGGTTTTGGGCCTGCAATCAATGATTGAATAGCAAATTTTATTTTGGATCCGTCTACGTCTTTATCGTATTCCCTGTTAACAGCTTTATAAACTTCTTCTTTATTGGCATTTTGACCGATAAAGAAAACATTCACATAAACTTTTTCAACCGGCTTTGCAGCAGGTTCTTTTTCTTCCGGCGGAATTTGAGTTTCAGGAACAGGAGTCAGAGGGCCTGAAACATTTTCATCATTATGATAAAGCATTCTTAAGCCCAAAACACAGCATACAGCAACCATTATTACACCCGTTACCAATAAAAAAACTCTTTCGTTCTTACGCATGTTTTTATTCCTTATCCTTTAAAACTGTAATCGTTCCGTCAAACGTAATTTTATCTCCGGAGACATTGACATTGCGAATATTAAATCTCGCATTTTTATTTTCCAGTATTTTAGCAGAAAAATCAAGTGGGTTAATATAATTCAATAATTTAGAAAATTTATTAATATCCAGAGCAAGATTTTCACTGACAAAATTTGTATTTGCAAGAATAATCTCGCCGTTATGAACGCACAAATCTGCACTTATAACAATTTCCTGCGGTTTTCTTACAAAAGGAAGCGAATATTTCATTATATAGAACATTTTTCCTTTTTTAAGTTTTACCGATGTAGAAACAATCTGGAATAAATTCAAACTTCCGCCAAGCATATTTATATCATTTACAAGACGTTTGTAATCCGCGGAATTCATAGTATTATTCAAATCATCTTCTGTGATTGTTGTTTCAGCATAAACCGGAATATCTTCTTTTACTATAACATCGCCATTTTTATCCTGAACAACATAGTTAAAATCGCAAATGGTTTTAGTTCTAAAATACGAAATATAAATTCCGTCTACAACAATATCCTTGCCAATAATTTCAAGTGACTTAAACCTGCCGGCCTTCAAATCTCTTGTGCTGAAAGATTTTAAATTAACATCAATTTTACCGCTTGTAATTTCCTTTTTTATCGCTTTCTTTGCAATACTTTCACCAACTTTTTCAGCGATAAAATTTTGTCCCGTAACCTTACTGAAAAATCTTGAAAACCCCGATGTTAAATCATAAGGAGGGATGCAATTTTGCGTATCACATGACGCAAAACTCATCTGTCCGGCAGCCAGCAATAATATTGTTAACAAAATCTTTTTCATTATAAAAACACTTTCTTTAATTTTATCTTATCATTATCTGCTTCACCAACAGCGCAGATTTCATTTTTATTATAAATCAAAATAACAATACTGCCATACTCAATATTTTTATTTTTTATCGGCATTCCATGTTTAATTTTATCAAGTTCATCATCTTCAACGGCATATTGAGGATAATTCAGTTTAAAAACAGGGTTGATAAGATTATCATAAATATTCATATCGTCCTTTAATCCAATGGAATCATCAATCCTGAAACACCCTGCCTGAGTTCGAATAAGCCTTACAAGATATGCACCGCATCCTAGCTTTTGTCCTAGATCATGCGCAATAGAGCGAATATATGTTCCCTTTGAACATTTTACAAGAATTTCAGCCTGCTGTAAGTCATAGTCAAAACTTTTTAATTTTATACTGTATACAGTAACTTTACGCGGGGCAACTTCAACCTTTTCACCCTTACGCGCATATTCATAGAGTTTTTTGCCGTTAACTTTTATTGCCGAATAAATCGGAGGGAGCTGAGAAATTTCGCCTTCAAAATATTTCAAAAAATTCTCAACATCATCTTGGTTTACCTTTTTATCGGAAACATAAGTTTTTTCGCCTTCCAAATCATAAGTCGTTGTTGCAGCTCCGAATTGAACTGTTGCAATATATTCTTTATCATCGCTTAAATATTCAATCAGCCGTGTTGCTTTCCCTACACAAACAGGCAAAACGCCCTCGGCAAAAGGATCTAAAGTTCCGGTATGTCCTATCTGTTTTATTTTTGTAATCCGTCTTAATTTTGCCACGACATCATGAGATGTCATACCTTTGGGTTTATAAATATTCAAAAATCCAAACATAAGGATTACAGCTCTCCGCGGGAAATTTTATCAATAATTTCGCTCACTCTCGAACCTTTTTCCAGAGAATCGGTATAAACAAATTTTAATTCCGGAGTTAATCTGAGCCGTATACGTTTACCGACTTCATAGCGGATTTTCGGGGTACTTTTTTCAATAATTTCTTTTGTTTTTTCTACCTGCTCATCAGAGCCCAGAACACTATATATAACTTTTGCAAATGAATTGTCATGAGAAACTTCAACATCAACAACCGATACAACACCGGCAAGTCCTCTGACTTCCTTTCGCAAAATATCAGAGATATCTCTCATTAATTCTTTTCTAACACGTTCATTTCTTAGAGTCATAATTTTCTCCTTAGTAAAAATCAGTATAACATAAAACCAGAAAAATTACAGACTCTGGCGTTCTACTTCTTCCTTGGTAGAAACTTCTATAATATCGCCGACTTCAATATCATTCCATTTGCTAAATGATATACCGCATTCAAAGCCTTGAGCGACCTCTTTCACATCATCCTTGAAACGTTTTAACTGATCAATTGCACCGCGGAACAGTTCTTTTCCGTCACGATAAAGAACCGCATCTTTACTTCTGACAATCTTGCCTTCTGTTACATAGCAACCCGCAATTCTTGTTGTTTTACCGATTGTAAATACCTGGCGGACTTCTGCCTTACCGAGTTCAACTTCCTTAATTTCAGGTTCAAGAAGCGATAGCATTGTTTTTTCAATATCTTCAAGAATTTGATAAATAATATCGTATTTCTTGATTGTAACTCCTTCTTTTTCAGCAGCCGCAAGAGCGTTTGCATCTTCCTTAACAGTGAAGCCTAAAATCAAAGCACCCGAAGCAGAAGCAAGCATAACATCAGCTTCAGAAATATCACCGACACCAACGTGAATAATTTTTGTTTTAATTTCTTTTGAATCCAATTGGGCAATAGCCTGAGAAACCGCTTCCGCAGCACCGTTAGTATTTGCTTTAATAATCAAATTCAACTGCGGAATATCATCTTCGCCCGCAACAGCCTCACGTCTGACGTGAGCAGGAAGCATTGCATCAAGACGTTTGTTGCGTTCTTTTTCTTTACGTTCTTCAACAATTGTTTTCATCTCTTTTTCATTTTTAACAACTTCAAAGTAATCACCTGCCTGGGGAACTTCTGTTAGACCCAAAATTTCTACAGGAGTGGAAGGTTCAGCCTTTTGAATTCTTTCTCCGCTGTCGGACAGCAATGCTCTTACACGACCGCAAGCAGTTCCGACAACAATGCAGTTGCCTACACGCAAAGTACCGTTTTGGACAAGCAATGTAGCAACAGGGCCTTTGCCTTTATCCAAATTAGCTTCAATTACAACCCCCGAAGCTTCCGCTTTCGGATTAGCTTTAAGATCCTGAAGATCGGCAACCAGAAGAATATATTCAAGTAATTCATCAATACCTGTTCCCTGCAAAGCAGAAACTTTAACAGTAATAGTATCCCCGCCCCATTCTTCAGGGACAAGACCGTGTTCGGTTAACTGCTGTAAAATTTTATCAGGGTTAGCTCCCGGTTTATCAATCTTGTTAACTGCAACGATAATAGGAACTTCTGCAGCTTTCGCATGATTAATAGCCTCAATCGTCTGGGGCATTATACCGTCATCAGCCGCAACAACAAGGATTGCGATATCTGTAGCTTTTGCCCCGCGGGCTCTCATCTCTGTAAAAGCTTCGTGCCCCGGAGTATCAACAAACACAATTTTCTTTTCTTTATTGTTATCAAGATAAACAGTATAAGCACCAATAGATTGGGTAATACCGCCTACTTCTGTTGCAACGATTTTATGTTTAGAAGCTCTGATACTGTCTAACAGCGTTGTTTTACCGTGATCAACGTGCCCCATAATACTTACAACAGGTGCTCGTTTTTTTAATAATTTGGAATCAACTTCTTTTAATTTTTTAACTTTTTCTTCTTTTTCAAGTTCTTCTTCCATGTAAGCGTCTAAATCTTCGTCTAGCACCTCAAGGTCATATTCAGCGCATACTTTTTTAATAACATCAACATCTATAAGCTGGTTTACAGTTGCCATAATCCCCTGAAACATCAAAAATTTAACTATTTCGGCGGGAGTTTTCTGAATTTTGTCCGCAAGCTCGCTGATTGTCATTGCACGATTTACAACAATCTGTTTAACTTCTTTAACTTCTTCTTCTTTATGAACTTTTTTCTTATGTTTTTGAGCAGCAGCCTTTTCTAAAGAAATTCTTTCCTGTTCTTCTTTTTTAGAATTAAAGTCTTTTCCTTTTTTCTTTCCGTCGGCCGAACGTCTTCTGCCCTGTCCTTTATTTTCATAAATATCCTGTGAAATAATTGTTCTTTGAATAGGTTTTCTTTCGCCCGCCGGTCTTTCAAAAGGTTTTTTAGCCGGAGCACTGCCGTCCTTTCTGGCAGGGAAAGGTTTGCCTTTTTCTCCTCTGGGCGGTCGTTCAGTGCTCATAGGCTGACGTTTTGCTTCAGTTTCATTTTTATCAGTTACAGGTTTTTTGGGTGCACGTCTGACAATTTCCAAACGGCTTTGCGGTTTTGGTTTTACAACCTCAACTTTTGGAATAGATGTTTTCAAAGCAGGTTTCTTTTCTTCTTTAGGTTCTTCCTTTATTTCAGGCTCGTTATCTGAAGTTTTTGCTTTTTTCACAACAAAAGCTTTTGGTTTTTTAGCCTCTTTAACACCGCCTGATGCAATAAATTCTTTTAATCTTTTTACCTGATCAAGGGTAACTGTACTGGAATGAGTTTTGCCGGTTACAGAAATCTGTGCAAATTTTTCTATAACTTCCTTACTCGTAAGTCCGAGTTCTTTTGCTAATTCATTTATTCTAATTGTTTCAAAACTCATTTATTAATTTTCCTTTCAAATCTTCCGGTACAGGAGCCCTTAGAGCTTTTGCGATTTTATTTTTTTTAAAAGCTGCTTCTATACACGAATTATTATAACAAAGATAAACAGATCTGCCAAATATTTTATTGCTATGGTTTATAATGATGTCGCCGCTTTGATTTTCCTTAGTAATTTTTATTAATTCATCTTTATTTTTAAGTTTTCCGCATCCGACACATTTTCTATCAACCACTAATTTACCTCTGCTAATTTTTCTAATTTTAACTTCTGATCGTGTTCCATAAGCAGATTTATCAACTCATCAAGATCACCGTCAATAACAGTATTTACGTTTAGGTTATGATTAATTCTGTGATCGGTCAGACGCCCCTGAGGGAAATTATAAGTTCTGATACGCTCGCTTCTGTCGCCTGTCCCGACCTGAGAACGTCTTAAATCAGTAATTTCCTGCATTTGTTTCTGAACTTCCATGTCATAAAGTTTTGCCTTCAATATTTGAAGGGCACGCTCCTTATTCTGGAGTTGGGAACGTTCTTCCGTACAGAAAATCATTATTCCAGTAGGTTTGTGAAAAACACGTGCGGCAGTTTCAACTTTGTTAACGTTTTGTCCGCCTGCGCCGCCCGAACGTGCAGTAGTAATTTCAACATCGTTCATATTAAGTTCAACTTCAACATCGTCAACTTCGGGCATAACAGCGACAGTCGCGGTAGATGTATGAACTCTGCCCTGAGATTCCGTTGCCGGAACTCTTTGAACTCTGTGAACACCGGACTCATATTTCAACTGTGAATACACAGCATCACCTTTTATTGAAATAATGATTTCGGAAACACCGCCGGCTTCACATTCTGTTTTACTTAAAACCTGCGTCTGCCAGCCTTTCTTATCTGCATATCTCATATACATTCTTGCAAGATCTCCCGCAAAAATATTAGCCTCATCACCACCTGCGCCGCCTCGTATTTCAAGCATAATATCTTTGTCATCCATCGGATCACGCGGAAGCAGAAGAACTTTCATTTTTTCTTCATATACCGGAAGCTTAGCCTCATTGCTTTCAATTTCAGCTTTAAGAAAACTTTTCATTTCCTCATCTTTTTCTTCATGCATCATTTGTTTTGCTTCATCAATTGCATCAACAGCTTTTTTCCATTCATAATAGAGATTTACTGTTTCTTCCATTGATTTGCGCTGTTTGGAAAGATCTCGGAATTTTTTATAATCGTGGATAACTTCCGGATCTGAAAGGGTAACACCTAATTCATTATATTTCTTCTCAATCTGGAGAATTTTGTCTAACATATCTTTCATAACTTAAGTATATCAAGAAAATATTTTTTTTCAAACATCACCCGCCATTCTATGGTAAACATTCCCAATATGATTTAGAAGCATCATCGGGGCACTTATTGGCAAGAGCAAAAGATGTACAACCATACCCATTTTTAACATCAGTAGAATTTACCGAACAATACCTGTCCTTAGCTGAAAAATTCCAATAGCCTGTAACTTTATTCATTCCAAGCGGAAACAGCTGTTTTGTCTGACTATCAACACTAAAATAAAAAATATCGTGGCCAAGCGCATTCGGTTTTTTATAAGGACCATTAACGTCAATACTTATCCACATACCTGCACAATTATATAAACCGCCAACAGATGTTCCATCTGCGGCCATCAAATTTGGTTTTTGCGGGCATTCTACATCCGCATCCTGTTTTTTACTGTAAGATTTTATATTTCCCACGCCATCCGAGCTATAAATTTTATCCATAGCAAACCTATCTTTTTCTGTCATATTCTCAACAACATTATATTTTTCCCATAATTTCGAATAAAATTAACTGTCGCCACCGACAACACCTCCGCCAGTTATATCAGTTATTGTTTCCGGTTCAGCATATATCATTGCCTGCATTAAAGATGAATAAGTCTTTTTAAAAGCGGATTCGAGAGCTTTATGCTGATATTTTGCAACCAATACAGGCATTGTCATAGCGGCAACCACACCAATTATGCCGAGAGTAATCAAAACCTCAGCCAAAGTGAAAGCAGCTTTTTTCTTAAGTGAATAAGTTCGTTTCAAAAAAGTCACTTTTCCCCTCCCTATTAAGGGAAGGTATTTACTTTTTTGTGAGCCTTGCTCTCCGATACTAGCCTGACCTCTTGCCTCCTTAACCTCATGTCTTCCGGCTGAGCCTAGAACGCCCCCCCCCCGAAGGTATCGTTACATAACACATTTCTCATTTTGCTTCCCTTTCATAATAAATATAATAATAAATAACTTTAAAAAGTATAGTCTTAATTTACTTAAAATGCAAGTCATGTAAAGCTGTTGTATTTATCTAGGATTTTTTATATAATTAATTTTATAAATAAAACAAGGGAGATTTACCAATGTTAGAATACTTTTTAGGCTCATACATAGTAACAATAGCCGGTCTTATCGGCGCATATTTCTGGGGAGAACATGTCCACGGGGGAACAGGATGGACATGTGTATTCATCGCAATGGTTCTTGGGATTTTAGAAGTAAGCTTGTCCTTTGATAATGCTGTTGTCAATGCGATGAAGCTTGAAAAAATGAGCCATAAGTGGAGAATGAGATTTTTAACCTGGGGGATTTTAATAGCGGTTTTTGGTATGAGATTTTTATTCCCGATTTTAGTTGTATCAATATTTGCTAAGTTAAGCATGCTTGATGTTGCAAATATTGCTCTTACAAATGCTGATAAATACGCATATTACCTGCATCAGACACATGCCCCGATTGTCACTTTCGGCGGAATGTTTTTAATTATGCTTTTCTTAAACTACTTTTTCAACCACGAAAAAGAGGTTCACTGGATAAGACCTATAGAACAGTGGCTCTCACATTTTGACCACATAAAAGGTATTGAAGTTATTATTTCTCTTTTAATGCTTCTTGCTACACAAAATGTTGTACCGGCAGAACAAAAAATCCATGTTATGATTGCCGGAATTTCAGGCATAATTACATATCTTGCAATTGACGGATTTACTCACTATCTCGAAAAACATGAAGAAATGAGGCTTGCAAGCTGTGCAGCAAAAGGGGCAGGGTGCACAGGACTCATCAGCTTTATTTATCTTGAATTAATTGATGCGTCATTCTCACTTGACGGTGTTCTGGGGGCTTTTGCATTGAGTAAAGATATAATTATTATTTCAATAGGGCTTGCAATTGGTGCTATGTTTGTACGTTCTTTAACAATAATGCTTGTTGAAAAGAAAACCTTAAAACAATTTTTATACCTTGAACACGGAGCGCACTGGGCGATAGGAGCGTTAGCCTGCTTAATGCTTGTTTCAACAGTTAAAGAAATTCCGGAAGTTGTAACAGGCGGTATCGGACTAGGCTTTATTGTTGCAGCATTTATTTCGTCAATTATGCATAATAAAAAAATGGAAAGGTTGCTCGCTCAAAAGGATTCAGAAAATGCTTAAGCTGCCGCTTGTCACTTTTGTTGTAACTTCTTACAACTATGAAAAATATATATTGAGAACTCTTGAAAGTATTAAGGCTCAAACTTATAAAAACTTTGAAATTATTGTTGTGGATGATTGCTCAAATGATAAGTCTCGCGAAGTAGTGGAAAGCTTTATTGCAGATAATCAAGATTTAAGAATTACACTGATAAAACATGAAAAAAATTCAGGGCAGCTTGCGTCTATGATAACAGGTTTAAAGGCTGCAAAAGGTCAATTTATAAGTTTTATTGACAGTGATGATATTTTGATGAGCGATTACGCAAAATGTCATATAAAAGTACATCTTGAAACTTCAGTTGCATTTACTTCATGCAGAATTGCAGAAATCGGAGAAGATGACGAAATACATACCCTGAATTCAATTTCCTCTCCAACAATTGAACAAAATAATATTTTGATACAAGTTCAAAATGACACTGAAGGTATTGAACAATTATATGATTTGCAGGTTAATTATCAAATTCTTAAGCATAAACGTTTTGGCGGTTGGTACTGGTCACCTAACAGCTCTGCAATGTTTAGAAAAGCTTCAATCGAAATGATTAAGGACTACCAAAATACTGATAAATGGAAAATCTGTCCCGATAAATTTCTTTTCAACTTTGCACACTTAATCGGCGGTTCTGCAATTATTTATAACACTCTTTTAGGATACAGACGCCACAAAAATAATGCAGGCAACAGTTCTCTGGTAACCGGTGATAAAAGATTGCACAGCGACTACATAACAAAAATAAATATTAAAAATAACATTAAAATCCGCCCGGAAACAATTAAATTTTTATGGCAGGAAAGAAAAACTTTAGGATATCGAAATACCCTAAAGTTAATCTTAATAATTTTATTCTGAACTAGCTGCTGACGTTGGGACAGCTATACTCCTTCTTTAGTTTAGACTGTATAGATATTTATTCAAAACCAAGATGGAGGGTGAATCGGGCACGATCCTAGAATTTCCAGCTGTTGAGATACTCTTCCTGCTCCGGTGTTAATGTATCAATTTCAATACCCATTGACTTAAGTTTCAATTCGGCAATCTTAACATCAACTTCATGTGGAAGTGTATAGAGTTTGTTTTCAAGTTTTCCTTTATTTTTTACAAGGAATTCAATACCCAATGCCTGATTTGCAAAACTCATGTCCATAACACTTGCAGGATGTCCTTCTGCGTTAACAAGGTTAACTAGACGTCCCTGAGCAAACACGTAAACAGATTTACCGTTATCAAGTTTATATTCTTCAAGATTCGGTCTGATTTCTTTAATAGAAACAGCATGCTCTTTTAAGCCGGCAACATTAACTTCCCAGTCAAAGTGTCCTGAATTTGCTAAAAATGCTCCGTCTTTCATTGTTAAAATATGCTGAACATCAACAACATGCTTGTCGCCTGTTACAGTCAGGAAAATATCTCCTTCTTTTGCTGCTTCAGCTATCGGCATAACCCTGTATCCTTCCATTGCTGCTTCAAGCGCTTTCAAGGGATCCACTTCACAAACAATAACATTTGCGCCAAGAGCTTTGGCTCTAAGAGCGCATCCTCTGCCGCACCAACCGTAACCTGATACCACAACTGTTTTTCCGGCTATTAAAATATTTGCGCCTCTGATTATACCGTCCATTGAGCTTTGTCCGGTTCCGTAACGGTTATCATATAAATGTTTTGTCAGGCTTGTATTAACTCCTACTGCCGGAAATCTTAAAAGCCCTTGAGCCTCTAATGCCTGAAGCCTTATAATACCAGTTGTAGTTTCTTCAGTTGAACCGATAATTTTATCTGCCATTTCAGGGCACTGTTCATGTATGGTTGAAACAATATCACACCCGTCGTCAATAATAATATCCGGATTATGTTTTAAAGCTTCCTGAATGTGTGCTTTGTACTGCTCCACAGTTTCTCCGGCAACGGCAAAAGTCGGAATACCATAGTGTTTAACAAGTGCTGCCGCAACATCATCCTGCGTAGATAAAGGATTTGAAGCAACCAATATTGCATCAGCCCCGCCGGATTTCATAACAACACATAATGCCGCCGTTTCTTTTGTTACATGCACACACGCTGAAAGTTTTAAACCTTTAAACGGCTGTTCTTTTATAAATCTTTCCTGAATCTGCTTTAATACCGGCATATCTTTAAATGCCCATTCAATCTGATTTTTTCCTTGATCAGCAAGATTTATATTTTTTATATCACATTTCATGTCCATAATCTGCATTTTAATTCTCCTTTTCTATCAAGATTATAACAAGGAAATAGTATTACTATATTTATTGTAAAAATTTCTTAATAAAATATTATAACATGTCAAAAAAAATTTTTCAGTTGAGTTATAAATTAAGTAGTAAGGAGTGTTTTATAGTGAAAGTTAATCTTAATTTAAATCAGCCGAAAATCAGCAACAACATTAAATTTGAAGGATATAAACCCGTAAAATCAGAATACGGCGACAAAGAATATGAATTTAACTATGTTTACGACGACAGTAAATATGACTGTTACGTAGAAATTTTCGGTGTTGATAAAGATTCAAACGGCAACTATTTTACAACCGGTATCCGTAAACGCGATACTATTAACCCTCAGGATGGGGATCCTAATGAAAACGGTGTAAAGTTAGAAAGCGGCAAAGCAACAAGAATTGATCTTGCCGGAGAATTCGGCATAGCACCTGATGAAGCATTCGCATACCATTACAAATTATACCCGAAAGGAACCCGTAAAGATGCGATGTGGAAGGTAGAGGCCGGAAACATGATTAACGAAACCGCTAACGGAAATTCATGGGATATATATAATATTGTCACTGACAGGGCCTCAACCGTTTCAAAAGGCGGAGCAATGAAACTTATTATCCCTGATATTAACAATGTTATGTGGATTTACGACGATAAAAATAACATAGTTAAAAATCCTGACGTAAACCGTCTAAAAGAAATTTCTAAAACTTTTGCAAATAAAATAGGCGGATCGCTTGCAGGTATTGAAAAAGACCTTGAAGATGGTAAACTTGATAATTTTACAAGAATAATAACTCTGCCTTTATTTACGGATGACAGCCTTACAGCCCATGCTTACTGGAATAAAAACTGTATGCAGATGGCTCACAGCCTTGGCAATATTAATAATTATACCTCCTTACAAAAAAAACTTTTTGCTAAAGGTATGAACCTTGTTGCTGACGGTGCTTATGTAAACGAGGGCCTTGAAGGTATTCACTTCCAGCATATATTGCATTGGGGGACAGAATCTCCTTATATGAACTGGTTCAAAATTTCAGATCTTCAATCAGGCCCATTAAGTCTTGGGGTTTTCGGGAAACAAACCAAACATGTGACACACAGACTGGTTAACTCAAAATATACATTTGAACAAAACCCTGACGGTTCTGTTAAAATAAGAAAAAATAATTTGTATAATTCTAAAAAACCTACATATATACAAATTTATGATAATAGAATAAAAAATGCGGAAAAAATGTCCAATGATGACTTAATTCGTGCATACAGCAAAATTAATCCGAACCATATTGAAATAAATACACATAATGATACTGTTGTCCCCTACAGCTTTAGAATAAATCCCGAAACTTACAAGAAAAATGTTGAAAAGTTAAATGAATACAATAAAAAATTACCAAGGGAAGAACGTATTTTATTCAAAAGCGGCAATGGAACCAGAATTTTATCCCACTTTGAATACTTCGGACTTGACGGAAAACATGAAAGCGGATTTGAAACCTGGGATGCTAACCCTGATATTGCAAAATTAAATTACGTTTATTCTAACACTGATACGCAAAAACTTAAAAATATATTAGACCCGAATAAACGTGCAGAAGCTGCAAATATCTTACTGCAAAATAATATGCAGGTACAGGATTATGCTGTATCTTCAGCTAAATTCTGGACTAAAAAAACAAATGATATATTAAATCTCTATGTTGCACAAAACTTAAAAAATATTAAAGGCGAAACTCCCGCTCAGATTATGAATAAAATCAAATCATTATCTGATGGCAGAGTATTCCCTAAAGATATTGACATTAATGAAAAAATAGTTACAAATGTCTTAAAAGGTAACTACTTCCTTCACGGAACAGATTCAAAAGATTCATACGAAGATTTGGTTACACGCGGACTTATGGATCTTCCGCTTGATTCTGTTGAAGTCGGCGATGACATAGCAGCGGTATTAGCTTCTCCTTATATGACAAAACGTGCAATCAAAGACGACCAGATAGGCGTAAGCCGTTTTGATATGTATAAACATGGCAACAAACATGTACTCCCGCAGTTCAAACATGCTTATGAATTGACAGATAAAATGTACACAAACGAAATGAAAGCCTTTGCAAAAGAAATTTTGGGTTCTATTGAAACCAGATTGGAAAAAGAGGGCGGGAATAAGCTTCGCGATAAAGACGGTAAACCTACCGATTATGCTAAATATGTTGTTCCGCTTTTAACTGCGGAAATAGCAAGATTTGCAATTATTAAATCTGTATTGCCGGATGCTAAATTTACCTATGACAGAACAACCGGTGAAATTACTTATGATTATAAGAAATTGAAAAACACTTCATTGACAGAAATGGGTATAATTCCTGTAAGTCCTGAGGATGAAGCAATTTCTTTAGTTTCAAAAATCAGACACAGAATTAAAAAAATTAATGAAAACGATAAAAATGATTTTACAAATGCATTGTGGAAGTCTATCCAAGGAACTGATGCTAACAGCTTTAAACTGGCAGAAATAATTGTAGACAGAACTCAAGCAGGTTTAGACTGGAGAATTGACGCAACAAAAGATATAGGCGACATTGGATCACTAAAAAATCAAAAAACTGACTTTGAATATACATGGAATAAAATTATACAATTCTGGTCTAAATTTACCGATGCAGTAAAAGAATATCATCCTGACGCATATATTGCAGCTGAAGTTACTGATGAAAACGAAATTTTTGGCAGAGGTTACGGCGCAAAATCAGGTTCAAGATATGAAAATTCAACTGAAGCAGTCAAAAAACTTTTAAATGAATCAGGATTTACAACAACTGCAAATTACAGCTACTTCTCATCAGATATTACAAAAATTTTCGGAAAATTGTTTGACTTTGATGGAGAACACTCTCCGGAAAAAGGTACAGAACAAGGAAGCACAGTATATGATCAGCTTTTGAGATTTATACACAGCGGCTCGCTTGAATCTCTTATTTATACCTATACATTTGCAGGAAACCATGATAAAGCCAGAGCTTTAGACGGATATGCAATGGATATGGATATGGTTTACACTGATTTAACAAAAGATAGTAACCACCAGTACCGTGAAAGAGCATACAGAATATTAGAAGCTAAAGCTTATGACTATAAACCTTCTCAAGAAGAAATTGCAAATTACGACTTTAACCGTGTAAGTACTCTCGCTGTAGCAAAATGTGAATCTATTGCAAGCGGTATGGGCAAAGCTTCAACACAAATAGGAGTCAATCAAGAAAGAAGCACTTATATTTATGACAGAATGCTCAAAGCTCTGGCAAATTTATCTAAAGGGAAGTTTAACGGCAAAGTATTTGAAGCAGACGGATTCGGGACGAAAGACTATAAATCTGCATTAGACCTGGTTATTTCAGAAATGGATTATCTGGAACAGGATAAATCAAAATGCCTTACAAACGGAGAAAAGAAAAAACTTAAAGAAAAAACTCTTGAAAATATTCTTGACCCAGCAATGTCAAAACTTTTAGGACAAACTAAATTTTTAGTTGCTCTTTTAGGCAACCCGACATTATTTGCAGGTGACGAATACGGTTCAACCGGCTTTGAAACAAAAACTAAAAATATTTACCTTCAAAACAGAAACATAATACATGAAGAATGGGGAGACAAAAAAGAATTTGTAAAACGCTTTAAAGAATACATAGATCTCCAGTATAACTTACGAACAAGAAAAGAATTGCAGCCTCTGAATGACGGTACGCCTTTTGTATTAAAATTGCAAAACGCAAAAATTAAAACAGAAGGTGATAAAGCTACAAAACTTTCTGCATTGTTAAGACAAAGTCCGGATGGCAGAATGACCGTTTCAGTATTCAATACATCAGGTCTTAATCACAATTACGATCAATACTATGATTCCGGTGTAGTTGAAATGGATTATATTGACCTTAATAGTGAGGGCGATGACATTGGAGTTCCAGGCGGCCTTAAGCCCGGTTTGATGTTCAGAAATGCAGATCCGGAAGACAAAAAAATCTATTATGTAAACGGTAATAATCAGATAACAGGTCCGGATCATACACCTGTTAAATTTAAAGATTCCAGATTGATTCTTTATCATGATCCAAATTTCAAGAAGGAAGACCTGAGTTTTACAGGAAGAAGGATCCTATATAATCCGCAATATAACTTTACTTCTACAAATTCATACAAACAAAAACAAGAAGTTATAACCGGATCAAAACTCGCAATTGTTAGTAAATAAAAAAATACTCCCGTCTAAAATGATGGGAGAGTTTTTTTACAAATTGTTTTATACTGCAAATCTGAAATGAACCAAATCTCCATCCTGAACAATATAATCTTTTCCTTCAAGACGGGTAACACCTTTTTCTTTGCAGGCAGCGTAAGAACCGTATTTTACAAAATCGTCATAAGGTGTAATTTCAGCTCTGATAAATCCTTTTTCAAAATCAGTATGAATAACGCCTGCCGCCTGAGGAGCTTTTGCACCCGCCGGAACTGTCCAAGCATGAACTTCTTTTTCTCCTGCGGTTATAAACGTAAGTAAATTTAACAGTTTATAAACAGATTTTATCATCCTGTCTATACCGCTGTCTTCAACACCTAATTCTTTTAAATACTCTTTGGCTTCGTCAGCGCCAAGTTCTGCAAGTTCTTCTTCAATCTTGGCAGAAATCAGGACTACTTCTGCATTATGTTTTGAAGCATATTCTTTAACTTGCTGAGTATAAGCATTTCCGTCTTTTAAATCGTATTCTGAAACATTCGCTGCATAAATTACAGGTTTTGTTGACATCAGGTTAAGTTGTTTTACAACAGGGATTTCATCTTCGTTAAAATGGTCTTTTACATTAATAAATGTACCTTCGGAAAGCAAATTAGTTAACTTAGTTAAAACACCGTCTTCTAATACGGCAGCTTTGTCGCCGCCTTTTGCCTGTTTGGAAATTCTTGCCTGACGTTTTTCGACAGAGGCAAGATCTGCCAGAGCAAGTTCTGTATTAATTACTTCAATATCATCAAGCGGATTTACTTTACCTGCAACATGGATAGTATTCGGATCATCAAAACATCTTACAACCTGAATAATCGCATCGACTTCTCTTATATTGTGCAAAAATTGGTTGCCAAGACCTTCACCTTTGCTTGCGCCTTTCACCAAACCCGCGATATCCACAAATTCGATTGCTGTCGGAATAATCACATCCGTTTTGCAAAGTTTTGCAAGTACGGCAAGCCTTTCATCAGGGACATTAACAACCCCGACATTCGGTTCAATAGTACAAAACGGGTAATTAGCACTCTGCGCATTTTTTGCACTTGTTAAAGCATTAAATAAAGTTGATTTCCCAACATTAGGCAGTCCTACAATTCCAGTTCTAAGCATATTTATATTTCCTTTTACTTCCTATTTATGATACATCTTCGTTATCAGGTCCGATAACCTGTATACCAAATTTGGTTCTAAACAGGTGTTTTACGGTATCGCCCTGAATTTCATACATCATTTTGTTAAACAAATCATAAGCTTCGCGTTTATACTCAATCAACGGATCTTTCTGCCCGTAAGCACGAAGCCCGATACCATCCCTCAGCATATCAATATTATGAAGGTGATCAATCCATTTGTTATCAACAACACGAAGAAGGATATCTTTTTCAAGGTTTCTTACAACATTGTTGTCGCTGAATGGTTCTTGTAATTCCGCATCAGGATCATACTGGGCAATAACCTGATTATAGAAATTTATTACTTCTTCTTCATGTTGTCTGTATGCACTTATTGCAAGAGATTTCAATTTATCGTAAATCGGCTCAAATCTCAAATTCTGAACATCAGAAACCTGAATTCCGGACAATTGCGGAATAATTGAATGAAGTTCTTTTATCATTGTCTGCAAATCTTCGTAAACATATTCTTCGGGATGAAGGTCAGGAGCAATGTAGCTTCTTAAAAGTCTGTCAATTTCTTTTTCTATCATATAGTAAATATCTTCTGACAGATCTTTTCCAGCGAGAACTTTACGGCGCTGTGCGTAGAATTTTTCCCTCTGAATATTCATAACATCATCATATTCAAGGACAGATTTTCTTATATCAAAATGATAAGTTTCGACTTTTTTCTGTGCTGATTGAATTTGTTTTGTAATAAGCGTATTTTCAATAGCCATATTTTCTTCAACGTTGAGCATATCCATCAACGCCATCATTTTTTCGCCGCCGAAAATTCGCATCAAATTGTCTTCCATTGAAAGGAAAAATCTTGTAGAACCCGGATCCCCCTGACGTGCCGCACGGCCTCTCAACTGGTTATCAATACGTCTGGATTCGTGGCGCTCTGTTCCTATAACGTGTAACCCGCCCGCTCCAACAACTTTTGCATGTTCAGATTCTGTTATTGCACGTGCTTCTGCAAGCGCTTTATTTTTTTCTTCTTCGTAGTTAGGACTGTCAGGAGTTATACCCTTGTTGTCAAGCATATCTTTTGCAAGAAATTCTGCGTTACCGCCTAACAGAATATCTGTTCCTCGGCCTGCCATATTCGTTGCGATTGTAACAGCTCCGACACGACCTGCCTGCGCTATAATATAAGCCTCTTTCTCATGGTGTTTTGCATTCAAAACATGATGAGGAATTTTTCGCTGCTTTAACAGTGCCGACACATATTCAGATTTTTCAATACTTATTGTACCGACAAGAACAGGTCTTCCAGCTTTATGCATTTGTATAATATCTTCTATAACCGCATTGAATTTTGCACGTTCAGTTTTATAAATAACATCAGGGTAATTAATTCTGATATCAGGCTTATTAGTCGGAATTGTCGTAACTTCAAGGTTATAAATTTTTCCGAATTCAGCTTCTTCAGTCATCGCAGTACCTGTCATACCGGATAACTTCGGATATAATCTGAACAAATTCTGGAATGTAATACTTGCAAGTGTTTGGGTTTCGTCCTGAATTTTAACCCCTTCTTTTGCTTCGATTGCCTGATGAAGTCCGTCTGACCAGCGTCTGCCTTCCATAAGACGTCCCGTAAATTCATCAACAATCATTACTTCGCCGTTTTTAACAACATAGTCAGTATCTTTGACAAACAATTCTTTTGCTTTCAACGCCTGTAAAAGATGGTGTGCATATTGTGTGTTAATATCAAAAAGATCTTTAACGCCTATAAGTTCCTGAGCTCTGTCAATACCGTCTTCTGTCAAGATGATGTTCTTATTTTTTTCATCAACTTCGTAATCCTTAACCTTTTCAAGCTGTGGAGCAATTTTTGCCATAAGCTTATAAGTTTCGGCGGATTTTTCAAGACGTCCGCTGATAATTAACGGAGTTCTGGCCTCATCAATTAAAATACTGTCAACTTCATCGATAATAGCATAGTTATAAGGCCTTTGAACAAGCATATCCAGACTTGCGGCCATATTATCACGAAGATAGTCAAAACCGAATTCATTATTTGTTCCGTAAGTAATATCACAGTCATAAGCGGCTTTTTTAGCTGCAAAATCATCTGCGGTTCGGCCGCCGGAGAGAATTACACCAACAGTAAGCCCCAAAAATTTATATATCTTACCCATCCACTCGCTGTCACGTTTAGCCAGATAGTCATTAACAGTAATAACGTGTACGCCTTTACCGGTTAGGGCGTTCAAATATGCCGGTAAAGTCGCAACAAGGGTTTTACCTTCACCAGTTCTCATCTCCGCGATATGACCATTGTGTAAAAAATATCCGCCTATAAGCTGAACATCAAAATGACGCATATTTAAAACACGCTTACCTGCTTCTCTAACAGTTGCAAAAGCTTCAGGCAAAATTTTATCAAGTGCTTCTTTTTCAAGTTTTCTATCCGTTTTAAAATCGTTTGATGTGGGACGTTTTGCTAAAATAGCCTTAAATTCGTCAGTTTTAGCCCTCAATTCGTCATCAGTTAACTTCTCAAACTGTGGTTCAAGAGCGTTTATATGATCAATTATCCCCATTATACTTTTAATTTTTTTTTCGTTAGGGTCGCCTAATAACTTTAATAAGAAACTTATCATTATAAAATTTTCCTCTCCGTCTGGTAATCTTTATAATAATACTAACATAGACAAGAAAAAAATGTTATTCCTTAAGGAAATATTTATATTTCACATAAAATGCTAATTGAATCTCGGCTCCATTTCTGTCTTTAAATTATCAATAATCTCTCTGTAATTAACAGTCACAGGGGTCGATTTTGATGTTGAGATTATAGCCAGAAATATTTTATTATGCTCCGGTCTTTTCCCGTCCAGAAAGGCCTTTGAATTTGCGGCATCTTTACGGGCAGGAACAATAAGGCCGCTTTTTGTAAATTCTTCAATACTTTTTTGAGATGAGAGGAATTCAATAAGTCTTAATGCTTCTTTCTTATGCTTTGATGACTTTGCGATACACCATCCCGAGGCATCAAGCTGAACTATACTGCCTTTAGTACCTTTCGGAAACTCAGCAATATCCCAGTCAAATTGAGCATCTTCGCGTATTTTAGGAACCATCCAGCGCCCCGACAAATACATTCCCAAACGTTCCTGCAAAAACATCTGAGCCATTGTAGCACTGGCACTTTCACTTTTTTTAGGTGCAACATGGTATTTTTTTCTTAAATCTGCATAAAAATCCAACGATTTTTGACTTTCCGCCTTATTTATTTCATCGGGAAGAATTCCGCCGCCGTTACTCATCAAATAAGGAAGATAAAATAGCGGATCTTCCTCAAAGCTTATACCAAAAGTATTTTTATCGGTAAGTTTTTTTGCGGTATCAAGAAATTCTTCAAATGTCCAATTTTTTTGGGGATAAGGTAAATGCTTTTTATCAAACATATCCTTGTTGTAAAAAATCACAAGACATGAAACATCTCGGGGAACAGCATACAAATGCCCGTTATAGCTCAAAGCCTGCAATGCCTCGTTATAAAACTGATTTCCCTGAATATTTACAGGTTCTAAAACTCCGGCATTTGCATATACCGGCAAATATAAATTATTTATAAAAATAACATCAGGAGCTGTATTTGATGCGAACAAAAGATGAATTTTCTGGAAATAATTCTGCGGGATATGCATAAATTCGACTTTAATATCAGGATTTTCTTTCTCAAATCCGGCTAAAAGAGGTTCTAAAATATCGATTTCAGATTTAGACCCCCAACTTGCAAACTGTATTGTTATCCTGTTATCTTTTACGTTACAACCGCACAAAAAGAATAAGCCAATTATTAAAACAATTACAAACTTAAGTCCGTTTTGTATTTTCACATATTATCCTTTTTACAGCTCTATCAACACGCCCATTTTGTCATCATTTACTTCAACAAGTGATTTAAAGTTTTCTGCTTTAACCATATATACGTTAGCATTGTCGTGTCTAACCTGAACAGGCGTATTTACAATTTTATCATATTTTTTAAGAACAGTAATTTCATCATTAACTTTTCCGATTAAAGCTGATTTGCCATCAAGGTTAACCATATAAAAACCTTTTTTGTCATCAATATTAAAGCCTGACTTAATAATCAAACTGTTAAGGTACGAAGATTTTGTTTCATTTCGCAATTTTGAAATCGGATTTGTCTGCTTTCCTGTTCCTGTTGCACGCATTTGCGGAATTGCGGTCTGCGGCTGAATAACAGGTGCTGCGGTTTGCTCTTTATCAAGAATTGAGAAATACTCGTCAACAGAAGACATTATATATTCAGACGGTTTATACTTAATCCTGTTTTTGTCAACATCATTAATTTTCAGATTTGCATCTTTAAGACTTCTCGGATTTGTATGAAGCGGAGAATCACCGAGTTCAACTGTTTTTTGTTCATGTAAAGGAATTTCAACTTCATATTTTTTAAACCTGCTTTTGATTTTATGACGGTCAGCAGTTTCTAAAGATGGTTTATTATCAAATGCTTTAAACTTAATTGTATTTTGGATTACGTTATCTTCGCTTTGAACATCTTCAACGATTTCCGGTTCAATATTTTGATAAGACGGAATTTCTTCCAGAAGTTTTTCAAGCTCGCTGCGTTTTTGTGCTACTGTATCAGGCTCGGCAGGAGTTTTGATAAAAGCGTAATTCCCTTTATTTTTACCTCTTGAAACAGGTTTTGCCGAAGCATCAAGATATTGTTGATATTTTTCCTGCCATGAAAGCTCTTTATTGTTAGTAATATTACTAAATTTATCATTATTTACACGCGCAGCAGAGGAATGAGTTCCTACGTTTACTCCCGAAGCAGAGCTTACTGGTTTATTATTTGCCGATAAAGCTTTTATAAATCTGTTAAGCAATAATAAGCCAAATAATAAAATTACGGTTAAACCTGCTTTTTTAGGTAAATGATTAAAGACTTGTTTAATTTTTGTCTTAAGGGAAGAAACGCCAGTTGTTTTTACAACTTTCGGCATTTCTGTAATATTTTTAACTTCATGCGGTACATTATTAACATTTTCAGATACTGTAATAGGAACTGCAGGAACCTGTTTTTCAATCTGTTCCTGTTTTACTTCCTTTATAAGTTGTGCAAGATGTTCTCTGCGAGCCTGTCTGTCGATATTTTCATTAGAAATTTCTTTGAGTTCAATATTTGTTTTTGCAACATTTTTTGCAGTCAGCTCTGACTTAGAATTAGATTCAGGCTTAGACGCCTGTACTTTAATCTTGTTATTTACAGGGACTATATTATTACTTTTTTTATTTACATCAGCAGGAGCTTTATTTACAGTAATTTCGGTTTTTGGCTGTACTTTTTTCTCCTGCATCTGTGTTTTTGCTATATTATTTTTAATTGTATTTGCTTCAGCTATAAGGGTTTTGTATTCTCTTTGTTCATCGGTTACAGGAGCACTCTGGCGAGTATTTGTCTTTATGTCTAACGGTTTTGTAGTAATAAGTGTTACTTTTGTATAACCGCCGCTTGTATCATTAACGGTTTTAACATCAATATTTGAAACAAGATCCTTAACTCCGTAAAGGCTCGGACTGCTGTAACCAGAGCTTTGCACCTTAGGAATAAGAATAACATACTTGTTATCAGATTTTTTTCTGACCAAAACATTATCATTGTAACTATTTGAGGTAAACAAAGTTACATTAACGGAATCATTTGATGCACGTTTTAAATCCAGCTGAACAAGATTATTACCGTCCTGTGCAAATCCCGTTGAAATAGGAGAAACCGCAAGAGCAAGCAATAATGCTAAGCCAATAAGATTTGATTTTTTTACTACCATTTTCTACCGTTAATTTTCCCTTATATTATATATAATACTTTGAGATAAAAAAAATTGCTACTTTGTTAAAAAAATATACTTTTTATGTTACAATTTTTTTATGAAAAGCGGTTTTACAAGCATAATAGGACGCCCAAACGTAGGCAAGTCTACTTTGTTAAATAAAATTTTAGGACAAAAAATTGTTATTGCAACTGACAAAGCACAGACTACAAGAAAGAGAATAAAAGGGATTTACACAACAGAAGAAGGTCAAATTGTATTTATTGACACACCCGGAGTGCATAAACCGTTAAATAAACTTGGGGAATTTCTTCTGGACGAATCTAAAATGGCTATTCCTGATGCAGATTTAATACTTTTTCTTGTGGACGGTTCGGAACCTGCAGGAAAAGGCGACAAATGGATTGCACAAAATATTCTGCAAACAGAAACTCCTGTTATTATTGTAATGAATAAAGTTGATAAATTAAAAAATATGAATAAAGTTGAAGAGAACTTATTAACTTATAAGCTCTTATTTAAAAAAAATTATCCGGTTGTCAGAATTTCTGCTAAAACAGGACGCAATATAGACACACTGTTGAAAAATATTTTTAAAAACCTGCCTGAAGGTAATCTTCTATACCCTGAAGATGTTGTAACTGAAGAATCTATGCGGGACGTAACAGAAGAAATTATAAGAGAAAAAATTCTTCTTAATACTTCTGATGAAATTCCGCATTCAGTGGCCGTTAAAATAGAAAGTTATAAAGAAACCCCTGATATTGACAGAATAAACGCATCTATTTACTGCGAAACCAAAAGCCAGAAAGGAATTCTTATTGGAAAAGGCGGAAGTCTTTTAAAAAAAATAGGAACCGAAGCACGTCTTGAACTTGAAAATATTGTTGAAAAAAAAGTTTTTTTAGGACTTGAGGTCAAAGTTGAAAAAGATTGGCGCAAAAAACAAAATTTATTAAAAATTTTCGGTTATGGACAAGAAAAGTAGCAAAATTATTTTTGTTCAGAATTTATAATATTTGTAAATTAAGTTAGAAGAAAGGAAAATTATGAACGTAAATGGATTACTGGAAATAGGGACATTACCTGACTTAAAAATAAAGGCAAAACCGCGAAAATTGGATTGCAACAAATTAAGAAAAGAAGCTCTGGTAAACATATTAGGACAATCAAATAAAGATTATTTTATTCTGCAGGATTCTTTAAACCATAAACCAACACAGCTTACAGAAAAAGATGTCCAAGCTGCAAAAAATTTCTTTAAAAGTACTTATACGGTATTAAAAGATTTTTTGAAAGCGTAAGTTAAACTTACGCTTTTTTATAAATCCAGTTTTTCTAATAAATTAACATCCTTTGAATCATTTACGGGGGTTGTAATTATAATATCATCAAGATATTTCATTGTATTTTTCACCTGCTCCTGATTCGTTCTCATGGCAACAAGAAAGTTTTCTCCTCCTGTCTGTTTAAAACCGAGACGCATATATTTATGTACAACAGGAAAAGGACCGTTCAAAATTGCCACAAGCTCTATAAAATTGCTTTTCTGTTTTAAAAACTCCGAAAACATCTGTTTAAATAAAGTCTGACCGGCTAAAGCAACTTTTTTACCAGCTTCAACAGGCCATGTGCATATACAATCTAGTTCATAAGTTCTCTTATCAGGCTTATATGTAATAATTCCGCAAGGTTTGTTATCTTTAGCTGCAATAATAGTTTTTCTGTCACTGCCGGCAGCTTTATCCACCGCAAGCGACAACATCTCCTGCCAGCGGTCGTAACCTTCCTTTGAAATCATTTTATCCGGCATTAAATCACTCATTTTTACAGTTTCTTTAAGTTTTTTCAAAAATGCTCTGTCTTTATTTGTAACTTCATATAAATCAATGCTTGTTTCCAGATTTTTAATACAAGTTCTTGAAGTTGCCAGATGAATTCCTTTAAAATTCGGCGATTGGGGTTGTTGTAATCTGTTTGAAATATGCATAAAACGTTCCTTTTGTATTAGGAAAGTTTATAAATATAAAAATTTGCTACAAGTTAAAGTTTTTTTAAGGAAAAATTTATATGTTCAACTTATACCCGCCGCCATAAATTGTTTCAATATATTTTTTTCCGTTTGAAATTTTATCAATTTTGCTTCTCAAATGCCTTATATGAACTCTTATTGTTTCAATATCATCATCGGGCGAATATCCCCAGATATCTTTTAACAGCTGTGCCGATGAAACCATATTTCCATGATTTTGAAAAAGCAGATTAAATATGTCAAATTCTATAGGGGTTAATTTTGCCTGTTTTTCTCCTATTTTTACACTGTAAAGTTCCGGTAAAAGAGTTATTTCCCCGAGTGTTAAAAGTTCTCTTGTAGAAGCACTCTCAGGAATCTGTCTGGTTCTTTTTAAAAGCGCTCTTACTCTAACCTGTAATTCTTCCATTTCAAATGGTTTTACAAGATAGTCATCAACTCCGATATTAAACCCCTTCACCTTGTCATTAACCTGAGAAAGGGCAGTAAGCATTAAAATCGGAATATCTTTTGTAGCGTCATTTTTTCTTATTCTCTGTGCAACCGTAAAACCATCCGTATCAGGCATCATTACATCCAGAATTACAAGCGACGGTAACTCCTGCTTGCATAACGCAAATCCTTTTATTCCGTCAAAAGCCTGTATCACCTTATAGCCGGTTAATTCCAAATTAACTTTTATAAGTTCATTAATGGCTGTATCATCATCTATAACAAGGATTTTATTCATAACTAAATTTTATATATAAAAAATAAAAAATACAACCTCAATTTGTTAAAAAATATTAATAAAAATAACCCGTTCGAATGATACAATATTTTTGCCTTTCGGGCATATTAAGATGATAAGATTTGTAAAAAAAATTTTTTAAAGTGTAAATTTTACAAATTTTTGGATTTTTATTGTAATATGTTAATTGCGTAAAGCAAATTGTAGTAGTTATAAGTATACATTTATAGATAGGAGGCACATGAATTGGCAGTAGTATCACCTTTCACAGCGTTTCAGGAAAACGGCAAAAAAGAAATCCACTTAGGACAACACGTTTTAGCAGAATTTTTTGAATGTGACCCAAACACATTAAACAGTATTGATAAAGTAGAAAAGTACATGGTGGATGCCGCCCTTGAATGTGGTGCTACTATCGTTCAAAAATGTTTCCATATGTTTAACCCGTATGGTGTCTCAGGAGTTGTTATTATCTCTGAAAGCCATCTCGCTATTCATACATGGCCTGAACTCGGTTATGCTGCAGTTGATTTATTCACCTGTGGAGATAAATGCGATCCTAAAATTTCGTATGAATTTTTAAAGAAAAAATTTAATTCTAAAAAAGCAACTTTCTCGGAATTAAAAAGAGGGATTATTGATGAAGAAACCCTCAGAGTTGCTGAAAAACCTTTTGAAATTATGCAGCAATTTGCAGATTAGGAACGTAGCCGCTCCACCCGCTGCTTTGGTTTTGCATAAAATTTTGGGATGGCCGCTAAGAAAGAGCGTAGCCGCTTTGGTATTAAATAGGTTTTGAAGAAACTGGTAAAACCAGTTTCTTCTTTTTGTTAAATCATGTAAAAAATTTGACTCTACATCATGACAGCATCCTTCTCTTTTTGTATGATTTTTAATAGGGGGTAGAAATGCCGGAAGATTTAATAGAAAAAAAATCAAATTTTGACTTGACTTCAAGAAGTGCTTTTTCAAGAAATGATGAGGTATTTACATCACGCTCTTATGCGGCGCTTTTAGCAAAAAACATTATACCTTATTCGCACAGAAAACTCGCGGATAACTATATTATCATCAAAAAAGTGTTTAAATTTCAGGCTGTTATGCCAAGAATTACAAATGCGGAAAAAAGACTTCTGGCAAAATATGATTTTAACACTCTTGAATATACTACTGTTAAACAGATGTATGAAGAACTTGCACTTTTGCAAAAATGGTCAATGTCAGCCGATGAAACTTTAAAAAATGATTCGGATGCTATATTGGAAATTAGAACAAAAGAATTAAAATTTATTGTTGCAAACAGTTATGCAAATATTTCAAATGAGATTTATAAAGGTTATTTAGCTCTGGAGAGCTATTTCGCTGAAATAAGCAAGTATAACGACTAATTTGAAAAGTTTTTAAAATGAAAAAGGCGGATTTTTAATCCGCCTTTTTCTATTAAAAAAATAAAATCTAAGCTTCAGCCGGAGCTTCTTCAGCAGCAGTTTCAGCTGCTTCTGCGGCAGCCTTAGCTTCTTCTTCAGCTTTTGCTTTAGCTTCTGCTTCGGCAGCAGCCTTTGCCTGAGCTTTTTTAGAAAGTTTTACTGTTTCTTTTTTAACGTAATTTAATGTACCGTCATCATTGCAGTTTTTAATTAGGTAAGCAACAGTTTCTGTTGGCTGTGCTCCTTTTTTCACCCATTCCAAAGCAGCAACTTTGTCTAATTTCATAACTTTTGTTTTAGGGTTATAATGTCCCAATTCCTGAACAGGTCTGCCTTCACGTTTAGTAGTTGAATTAATTACAATAATTCTGTATGTAGGGTTTTTCTTTGCACCCAATCTTTTTAATCTGATTTTTAACATTTCTAAATTTTCCCTTATTTTTATGTAACCGTCGGGAATATCATCCAACGCAGCCGCCGCTTTGGCTGTCATTCCCTTGAACAAGGTTAAGAGGAATTACCCCGTTCCAACATCAATATAACCACAAAAACTTTTGCCAATCAAGTATTGGTTAACAAAAAATAATAAATATTATGTACTGAACATTGTGAATACTTTTTCAACGTTTTTGCTTATTAGGTTTTTAACAGTATCATATTCCGTTGTCAAAGCTGATAGTTCAGTATCAATATTTTTCATCTTCAAATCAAGAGTTTCTTCTTTATAATTCAGTTTAGTTTTTGTAATTTCATATTCCATTTCGGCTTGAGCAATAGCTTCTTCGTCAGTAACTTCAGCAACATAGCCGTTTAGTGTGTAAGCTCCCTGATAGAAGTATCCGTCAGTATTTAAACTGGATATAAACAGCTGACCATTTTTCAATGCCTGCATTAAATGCTCAGGATCACTGACTCTTTCGCGCATTATAGAATCTGTTGTGGCACCGTTTAAACAAATTTGGTTATATAACTGGTTGTAGAAATCCGCAGTTAACACATCTGTTTCTGTTACAGAACCTTCTGCTTCTAAAAGGAAGTAATAATTCAAGTCATCTGTTACATAAGTACTTTCTTTTGAAGATTTATCAACATAAAATTCTGTGTTTGAAACACCGTCAATTGCTATTGCAAAGTTAGTTAAATAACTCTTTAACAGGTTAGTTAAACTTATAGTTTGGAATTGAATACCATTTTTAGATGTTCCATCAATTATACCATTATAATCATTCGATTTAGATATAGAGCTCCCAATTACACTATTATCATTACCTGTTGATACTGTTTCTACAACATCTTGTGTATCTGCAAGAGTAAATTCATATGCTGTATCAAGAGCCTCCACGGATTCATCATCAACAGCCAATCCTTTTGAGCCACTCGTAATATTGTGTTGATATCCCAAAGCTTGTGCCAATCCTTTAAGTATCTCATTGTATTTACCTGTTGTAGATGTTGTATCAGTAAGAGTTCCGCCAACTATTGTCATTGAATACTTGCCGCTTAACAAATCTCCTAAGGAAAGATTTTTTATTTCTTCCCTTGATAACGCATTTCCATTATTAGTAGAGATAATTAATTTACCAACATCATAAGTATCATTACCATCATTAGTATAAACATCCGGTGATGTGCTATAACAGAACATATTATCCATTTGAGTATCAACATTTGCATCTGCTAAGTTAATACCAAAAGCAGCAGCCACACTGTATGACAAATTACCATCATCATCTTCAGCTTTTAATGCACTAATAAAACCTGTTGTTGTTAGGGCATTTGCAATTGTTTTATCAAGTATTTCTCCCCCCATACCGGCTTTTGTATAAGCTTGATCTTTGACAGATTGCGCTGTAGAAGGAGCAATTTCCCCACAACTGGACATTGCATCTATAAATTTATCACGGTATTCTTTGTTAAATACATCTATACCTGTGACAGGATCACCATTTTCATCAATAATACCGGCGTTTTTAGCCGCATTAAACATTGTATCAGTAAGAACAATTTTACCTCTGGAATCTGTTATCAAATACGGGTTATAATCGTTCAATGCAGAAGGTGTCATTAATAAATCATAAGATAAATCATAAACTTCATCAGTATCAGTATCCCAGACAAGTTTAGTGGCGTTCATTGAATTCTGGTATTTAGTAGCAGCAGATTGCAAATCACGGGTAACTGAAAGTTTGTCCTGAGCAATCTGCATGGACTGAAATTCACAGTTCATCTTCCGTGAAGTTATGGCTAAAAATCTTGCTTGTGAAGCTGCCAATCCCATTTTTTTTAATCCTTTCTGATGATTTTGCCTGAATTTTTATGATATCTTAGTAACAACATGTCTGTTATTCGTTATAACGGCATTTCACAGTCAAAACTTTAAACAACAAAAACAAAAATGTTACATTTATTAACATTATTTTAAATCAATCAGCAAATCATATATTTTATCAATTTTGTCTTTGACTTCTGAAAATTGATCTTTTAAGTCTATAAAACTGTGTATTGTAACAAATTTTTCCTCAATTTCCTCGATAATTTCTCTATGTTTTTTCTCAAGCTGTTCGGGGGTTACAAACAGTCTTTGCTGTACAAAAAACATCAATACAACTATTATTATCGGGGAATATTCTATAATTTTTTCCATTTCTATTTCCTTTTTATTGTAATATATCCCTCCCTGGCTAGGGAGGGCAGGGGTGGGTGATTGTCGGAAAACAGAAGCCCACGGAGGTCAGGAAGACAGGCTACTTTCATTTATAGACAGGTTGATAAAATTGTTCAAAGACTTATTAATGATACTAGCTTGACATCCTGACCTCGTGCCCTCTGTCAACTTTAATAGGTTACCTTCTTATCTTCCTATCTTCTTTAATAGATTTTTGCATCAAATTAATACCCATCCAAACCTTCCCTAATCAGGGAAGGCTTATTATTTTTCCTGAGTTTTTAAAATAAGTAAACTCTTACAAACTTATCGGCCAGTAAAAATCTACAAGATATGATGCGGCATCCATCGGGTGAGATAAGAATTTAAGCTCTTTAGACTGTTTTATCTGCTGGTAGGTCGGAATATCAATACGTGATGAACCTTCTTTATATTTAAGGTTATAAATGTTATACAGGAGTTTTTCACATTTTTTATCAACAAAAAGACAGACTTCACCCTCTGCTGAACGAACTTTCGCATTAAATGCCATAATCCTGTTTTTTATAGGCGGATTAAATGCTTTTATCTGAATTTCTACATCATACCCGTATTGTAGAAGCTTTTTCTTAATTATTACGTAATTTGTATATTCACTTGTGCAACTTCTGTTATCGCCTGATGCGTCGCCGTTTACTATAACTTTTCCTTTATGATTGGGGTACCGTCTGTAAAATTCATCACAGGCTTTTGCGGTTGTGGTATTTTCCATAGCTATTTCGTCAAAATAAAAAACCTTATCATCAGTTTTATGTGCAAAAACCCAGCACATAGGGTCAACATTAAAATCGCACGAAATATGCAAATCCATATCTGGCTGATAAGTTATATCCCTTATATTTTCAGAGGTAAAATCCTTTATAACAAGCCCGTTATTATATTCGCCGTTTTGTGCAAGTACAAAAATATTGTAATACTGCTCATCATAAAGTTTTTTCAATTCATCACAAAAGCCTTCGGGCAGATAAATATTCTGGGTTGTCGGAGCCGTAATAAGCCTGTAATTCGGAGCCGGACTTTCAACAAAAGTTTTATAAATCCAGCCTCTTTGCATCTCTGGATTAGTATGTCCGAAAATTCGATAAGTAAAATTTTTCCATACTTTCTTAACCCTCTGTCTCATACGTCCGATAAGCATTTTAAAAGTATCGTAAGGAATATCAGACATTTCCTCAATCTCTACAAATCCCAGATTTAAAGACTTTAATTTATTCGGCTCGTCAAAATGCCTGAAAAGGATTTCCGATCCGTTTTTAAAAGTAAGTTTTTGTAAAGTTGACGACCATTCATAGTCTATTCCGTCAACAAAACCAAAATTTTCCAGATGTTCAAAGTATGTTTGTAATGTCGTATCTCTTACAAGAGTATAAGTCTGTGCACCGACAAGTCCGCGCACTCCCGGAAATTTTAATGCAAGCAAAATTCCTAGAAGAGAACCTGCAAAAGTTTTGCCTGAGCCGTAACCTCCCTGATAAACAGCAACATCCAGTGTGTAATCATGGGGAATTTCCAAAAATTCCCTCTGGGCTTTTAATAATTTGTATTCCATAACATTCTCTGTCATTTTGCCATCTAAATAAAAGTGCCGCTTTTGCGGCACTATGTTTTGTCGTCACCAAGTAAAAAATTGTTTGCGTTTTCTATTCCGTACTGTTCAAGTGCAAATTTAAAACACTCAAGCCAATCTATCTTTTCTTCTACCTCAGGAACCTGCGCAAATGAACTTACAACCTCAAAAAGCTCTTTCAATCTAGCCTTACGTTCAAATGTGGCCTTTCTGTCCCCGTATCTATACACGTAAGTCGCATTTCTGATTTCATCAGTTATTTCAAGAAAACTTGTTTTTCCTCTGTCGTTTACTCCGATTACTTCACTTCCGAGTTTAAAGTAAGATATAATTTCAGCGGTTTTTTCAACCATCGGGACAATAATTTTTCTGTTTATAGCGTCAAGTATCATATTCAATCGGGCTTCCTGACCGCTGACTGAATAATTTAATTCCGTAGCTGTTCTCTGTGCCGATTGAATATTTCCTGCCATATTCTTAAAAATTCCCGTTGCACTTTCAATTGTTGATTTGAAATAATTTAAGAAATCCCAGCCGACCATAGCTTTGTCAAATGACAACGGAGTCGGTGCTGTAGGCATTAATGCCGCATCGTATTCTATAATTTTTCCGGGTTTTACATCCTGCTGTCCTTTAAAACAGCCTTTCGGAGCAAGATAAGGAGGGTTTATCATTAATGCAAGCGCGTCAATTTGTTTATTCATAATGGTTGATGCGAGATTATTTAATATCAAAGCAACTCTTAACGGTGAAATTCCTCTTTTTGTCTGCGGGGATTCTATAATATTTGCGTGTATAAACGGATTTATTACAAAAGGATTGCTTTCAAATCTTATAATTTCCCGTCTTGCCGCAACAACAATCAGCCAGTTTTTCAAAAGCCTTCCGTCCGAAAGTTCAATATCTCCCCAGTATTCAAGAATTTCAACTTTTTTGCCCTCAACTGCCCCGTCATTATCCTCATTATTCGGATATTTTTTACCTGCCACCACTCCTTTCAATACTTCCAGTTTTCTATCATCAAGTAAATTGTTAGCCTTGTCCGAAAACAATTCGTCTATAGTCGAATATGTTCTGTAAATTTTTGCACACTTATCCCAGTTATCGACATTATATTTGTCAAAAACAAAATCTTCGGCGTTTATATGTTTTACTTTTGCATTATCATATATAACTTTTTCATCAATAACAAAACCGTTTTTCTCCGGGTTCAAAAGCTGTTCTTCAATCGTCTGAGCGCGTCTTATTGATTTAATCTTTGTTTCCCAACCCACAAACAGAGTGCTTTCGCCAGTCTCTACAATGCTGTCTATAACCTTTTCAATCTCATCCTCAAGTTTCATGTTCTCAAAAGTATTTACAAGCATAGCTTTCTGCTTGTTCGCAAAACCTTGTGTCTGCGGAGTTGTTCCCCCGACATCAAACATAGCATCAGGATGTGAATACAAATTTTCGCTTATATGCGATTTCAAAGTCTGTGCAAGTTCGTAAATATCGGGCAGTTCAATATTACTGTCCCAACTGTTTCCAACCGGAATACCGGTGTTATAAACAGCATCCCTGACAAGTTTAATATCACTGAGCTGTGAACTTCTCTGTTCGTTAAAACGATCATATTTTTCGGTTATATTCCCTAATAAAAAACTTTCTTCAACAGGAGAAAGTTTCTGTGTTAAATCTTCTGTTTCTATCTTCATTCTTTTTATCCTTTCCGTCAATATTCATCAGACTTTTAATATTCATGCCAGAGGTTACACCTCCTCTTTTATCCTTTCCGTCGATATTCATCAGACCTATGATATTTTCAGCAATAATTATTAAAAACCGAATATACCTCTATATCCTGTAATTTTCCTTTTCTTAATGTTTCATTTTTCAGCAGCGCTTCCCTCTCAAAACCTGCAGCCTTTAAAAGAGTTTTTACACGAAAATTCTCAGGATAAACAAGTGCTTTTATTTTTACAAAATTGTATTTTTTAAAACAGTATTCAAAAAATAACTTTGCACAATATTTTGTGTAATCACCCCAAAAGCGTTTATCAAAACAGGTTGTAACTTCTGCACTGTGTAGCCTCTCGCTGTCACCCGTTGTATTGTCCAGATATACCAACCCGCTGACAATATCGTCTTCTACAATGACAAAGAAAAACGGCTGAGTTCTTAAAATAAGATTATAAAAATATTCAAAAACCGACCTGCCGTTCAAAGCATAGTCATCATCCATAAAACCGCAATATTTTGAGTACAAAAATAAGGCCTGCTCAAAATACGCAGGTTTTGCAAAAGGTGATATAAATTTAGTCATTAAAATACAGCCTTCTCAAACTTTATATAAGAATCATCAGTTGTAAATGCACTTAATTTCCCCTCAAGCATATTTTTTCTCACCGTATCCTGAATACCGATAAGTGCATCTGCCTGAATTCCGTTTATGAAAGTTTCACATTTTGTGTTCCTGTTGAAACAGCGAAATACTGAATATTTTGAAAAAATCTTATCTTTCGGTAAATCTTTTATATTTGTGTATTCTTTCTTTTCAGGCTTTTCTTTCGATTTTTTCAAATCATCCATAAATTCTTTTTCTATCCGCATTTTAATGAGTTCATCCAAAGATGTATTGTTTAAAAGCATTTCTTCCGCATTATTATTCTTCATAAAAAAATCTCCTTTTAACTAAATTTTGCTTTCATCAAGATTAGAAATTGTAATAATTTTTGCCTGCTTATATTCTTCCTCACCCTGATTTGACGTAAATCCCAGATATTTGCAAAGACTTTCCAGCGCTTTTAAGCCTGCGGATGTATCTCTAAGTTTCTTTTTTCCGGTAATGCATCCCTCTTTATCAAGAATATCTTCTTCCTCAAGAGAAAATTCAGCTATCTGGAGAAGTTTTTGAATAACATAACCTTTATTCACTCTCAAAGAAGCTATCTGCTTCTTCAACTGAGATTTAATTTCGTGTATAATAGAATCTTTTGATAAAAGTTCAGATGCAATTGTTTTTAAGTCTTTTGATTTATATCCTGCTTTTTGGGCTGAAAGTTCGCCGTTAAGGGATTTTATATATTCCAAAACAAATTTTTTCTGCTGGTTTGTTAATTTTTTCATTGGTTTATAAATTTGTTTAATTATGTACTTTCGTTACAAATCTTAGTATAATTTGTATTTTTTGAAAAAAAATTGTATAATAAACATGCTATTTATATTTCGGCTAGTGTAAATCTTAACAGGAGGGGAAAATGAATTTTAAACTTCCTGTTTTTTTTATGCTACGCATGTAGCCACATTAAGTCTTGCATAAACCCGTTATACATGGCTGAAAATGAGCAGAGGTATGAGCTCAGCGAAAGACGAACAACAATCAACGGAAACGTTGAGTTTTCGGTATTGTTGTGAGCGGTACTGTTTATCGCGAACGGCAATGCTACGCACATAGACATTTTGCTACCTTCTGAACAATCTTACAGACGGCGTGTCGTCAATACTCGGAGAAACTCTTGAACGCAAATTCGCAAGCGCCTCTTTATACATGCTGTACCAGTAACTAAAACGAACATGTTCCGGATTGCCTTTCAGCTTCATACAAGCTCCGTAAACAAGTATAGGTTCAACATAAGGCTCCGGAATTAAAGAGGAGTCTTCCTCTTCTTCCATCTGTAATTTTTCCAAACCCTGTGAATTTACTGCACAATTTTTTGTATAATATAAAATTTCTATAGTTTTGTCCTTATTAAAAACAGGAAACAAAATCTTATCATTAAATAAACTATACGTATTTTGAGGCTGAGCATTAACAAAGAATGTTTCAAAGTCCTGATAATAGTCAAATTTCACTCCGTCTGCAATTACTGCTTCTATTCGTCCCTCTACCGTATTATCAATTTCTCCGGTTTGGGCCGGTAAAGTTATTGTTTTCTTTCTCATTAAAAAATTCCATCTGTCAAAACCGCACACATCAGTGTTGACAATATTTAAAATATTTTTTAACTTTTTATGGTCATTTTTTGTTAATTCCGAAAAAGCATTAACCTGTTTATAATTTAATTCCACAAGACATTTATTAATAAGTTCCAAATAATTCATAAATTTCCTTTCGTTGCTTTTAAGAAAAAACAGCCTTAAAAAAGACTGTTTTCCCTTAAAAGTTTTTTGAATTTTGCTATTTTATAAGACCTTTCCTTAACTGATCCATAATCATACGTTCGTATTTAGCAAATTCTGCACCACTCATTTTGCCGATTTGTTCACGGGTAAAAACCAGATTCTTATTACCGTCATAAGCAGAATTTTGTGCATAAGCACGAAGTTTTTGCTTAGCGGCCTCGTTTTCGCTATTTAATGTTTTTTCGTGATTTTTTTCTCTCAAGTATCTTTCAATAGCGGTATTTTCAATTTTTTCCACCAGAGCTGATATCTTAGAGAGTTCATCCTGATCAAATGCAGCATTTGAATTTTTCAGGTAATCAAAAACGTCAAGCCTTCCATCTCTGTTAAAAAATTCCGGAACGACATCAGCTGCCGGAACATTTTGAACTGCAGAAGGAGCTTGTTGCATCATATTAACAGGGTTCTGACTGTTCTGTTGACTTAATGTATACTTTTCAAACGCCTTTTTAGTAACATAATTCATTAAATTTTGTCCTTGTTCTTGCGTCATGGCTCCTGTTTGTACAAGATTTTCAATAACCTGAATGTCTTTTAAAACCGTTTGTTTTATTGATTGTAAATCATTATTCAACGGTTGATTCCTGCCCGCCGCAGTTTGATTACCGGCGTAGGATGAAAGATTTTCTATATTTGTCGGATTCATAGTACCTCACTTTTCATATATTCCACTGCAAATTCAACCGCATCATCAATAAAAGATGATAAAAGCATTGAAATCAGCGGTTTTAAAGGAGCGAACACAGGAATATGACTAACTATATAATTTATTGCCATATCTTTTTTCTCCTGTCCTTTTTGGCTTCCGAGAGTTTCTTCAGCTTTTACGACAGCAGTTTTTGCAAGCTCCTTAATAGTTTCCTTTAATTTACTAAACATAATTTACCTCATTTTTTTAATAATGCATCTCCGAAAAAATTATCGAAGATGCATTCGGGGTATAAGAAGCAATCAGTTGTTATTAATCACCTGTTGGAGCAGTAACTATCATTTTAGCTAATGCATTCGGCTGGACAACTTTTGCTCCGTATAAATATAAGCCTCTTACCAGATCAGAGAAGCTGCTTTGATCTCTTAAGCTTTCAATTTTAGCGAGCTGAGATGCAAAAGTGATAGCTTCGTTTGTACCTGCAAGAACGTAGTATTTCCCTGAAACATCAGTTAAATTTGTACTTACAAGAACATCCATGCCGGCAATTCTTCCTATTGCACCTTCTCTCAAAGTTTCATCAGCAACATTGTGTGCACCGATAAATTCAGAACTTTGAAGGAGATAAGATTCAATAGTCGGGTTAATAACAACCCATGGTCTTGTACCTGCAGTTACGGCATCTGAATTTTTCAAACACAAGGCGAGTTCTACAAATTTTGAGTAAATTGTAGTCTTGTCAAGAGAAACTGCTGAAGATTCAGAGCCTACAGTATTTGCGGTCGTAACATTTGAATGCAATGAAAGCAGATAAGCATCCTGCACTTCTTCAATAGCTTTTTTTGCATTTCTAAGATGAGCTTCCATAATATCAGTGTTTGCCTGAACCTGAGCAACATCATTAATTTTAAATGCAAAGAATTTTTTCTGATCAATTACCAAATCTAAAGAAGTAGGTGCTAATTCCTTATATTCAAGCGTATCAGTTCCAAGAGTCGAAATAGTTACGTCAGCAGGCTGAATAATTTTTACTTTATCGCCCTGATTTTTAATCTCGCCTTCCCAGTTTCTGTTAACACATTGGAGCATAACACACTCTTTTGTAAGCATGTTGTTTAATTTTTGGCTCCAAATTTCCGGAATAAATGCGGAATAAGCATTTGTTGAAGATTCTTGTGCCATTTTTTGTTTCCTTTCTTTTGTTAAACTAGTATAAATATGAGTAGTGCAAATATTCAAAAATAATTAGTCATCATTATAAATTTCTCTGAATTGAAGACCTATAATAGCGCATGACTGACCGGAATTTTCCCCTGATACACACAGCTGTATTGAGTAGTTTGATTCGGATATTTCAGCCTTTTCAAGTGTATCTTTGTTTACCGGCCAAACCGGATAATTTTCATCATCTTTAGCCCAGTGGCATGGAAGACTTTCTGATGTTGTTTCATCCGCCCATATCAAATGTTCCGGATGTACAGAATAAATTCTTTCCGGATCATCGGCTATTTCACTATCATAATCTTTATATACAGAAAAATTAAAATCATTATCATTTTCTGTATCAAGCAGAAAATAAAACTCATCTATCATTTTTCTGTGATGAGCATTTGTTATAGCAAGAAACGGAGATTTCCACATAAATTTAATAACCTGACCGTTAAAAGTTGTTCCAAAATCTTCTCTGTAAACATTTCCGGAACTGTCTGCCGTATAAACATTTCCGTCATAAATACAGGCAGTTACAATATTTTGCGGTACAACACGCTTGTACCAGGCCTTATTAACATAGTCATTTATCCATATCGTATGAAAATAATCATCATCAGCATAAGGGAAGAAATACCACATCTGACTTTTCGCTTCATAATGAAGACAAATTGTATTTTCAAGTTTTCCGAAAGACGAAAATTCTTCTTTGATTTTCAAAGATATTTCGTTCCCCAGCTGAATTTGGTTTAGTTCTCCAACCTGTTCAAGAGCAAAAATTCCGTTGCTCAAAAAGTATTGTTTATTTTCAACATTTGCTATAGCTTTAGGGGCCACAGCTCCTTTATTTGCAAACAGAGTAATTGCAAAATCATCAGGGCTGGTTCCTGTCAATAGATAAACACTGTCTTTTTTATAAATCGCAAGATAATCTTTATACATTTTCAAGGCCGTAATAGAACCGGTGTCTGTATGAAATTCGTTTATATACCCTGCATCATTTTCAGTTGTAAAATCATTGTATGTACCGAGAGCCGAGTAATAAATTGTTGCATCCTTTGCGACCCAGACTCTTCCTTTATAAACTGCAAGGACCCCGCCGGTTAAAACATTATCTGACAGATCTTTTAAATTACAGTCTACAACTTCATAAGAGCTGTTATTCTTAATGTAAAATAACCCGTCACTCTCGCTCATTATAAGTATGCCGTTTAAAAAGTTTAAAAATACAGGCTTTACTCCGGTAAGAGTTTTATCAACAAGAATTTTTTCAGCTGTAACTTCATTATAAATATAAATTTTCCCTGAAATCGTTGTTATAACAAGCTTACTCTTATCATAAGCAGACATTTCGGCAATTCCCGTAATTTCTTCTTCAACCGTTGTAAATATAGAATTACCATTCTGTCTGATAATACCCCTGTTTTGAAATATTTCGACATTCTCAGAATCTGTCCAATAAATCTTTTTTGTATCAAGCCCGAGTTCTGTCTTTGTCAACGACTGATTTATTCCGCCGGCCAAATTATAGTAAGAAACTTCCATAGGTTTATACCCCCTTTACCATATACCATTTAATTTTTGAACGAATAAAACTGCCTATTTCCTCCTGCGCAACCCATGGATAAGACGGGAGATATATAATATCAATTTTTCCGGCAGATGTTGTCTTTGGATTTTTTACTCCAAACTCGTAATGTGTCATTACAGTCTGCGGTGTAACATCTATTTTGTACTTCCTGCAAAGCTTTGCACAAAATTCCATTGCACTTTCAAACTGCTTTTTTAAAATCGGATAATTACCAACAGAATTTTTATTTTTAAATCCTGCCATTGCACACAATGCAACTCCTATACTTCCGGTATTTCCGCCGCCTGTGTGTGCAGCATATTTTCCGACTTTGCAAAATTCATTGTCCTCAGGCTTAAATTTGCCATTATGAACATTGCCGTCTTTGTCAACCAAAAAATGATAATGTTCTTTTTCAAATTCAGTCGGATAATATACTCCCGCGCTCCAATGTATTATTATTCGCTTCATAAAATTCCTCTAACCAGTCTTTTTTCATAAACTTATAAATCATCACCGCATGTGTCCGGTTCTGGGCATTCAATTTCAAAACCGCCTTATCTACATGATTTCTTACTGTTCCGTATGATATGCCTAATTTTACTGCTATTTGTTTATCGGAATACCCTAGTGCGACCAAAGACAATACTTTTTCTTCTCTTGGAGATAGTATCATTGTTCTTAATCCCTTTATGTTTAAAGTTTTACATTCAGCGTACTAAAAAATATTAAAAATTCATTCATAATAATTCCGTTCAAAAAAAAGAGGGCGGGTAATCCGCCCAGAGAGTAAGATAATTTTAAGGATTTATTTTCAGGTCTTTATTTTCTGCCAATCCAATTTTTAATGTTCTCAAATTTGAATAGCATCTTTTTTTTACACCGAATTCATTATAATTAAGGTAAAATTTTCCTGTATTTATCTTGTTATAATTAATTGAACGAATTTCATATAAAATAAAATTTTTTAACTTTTCAAAAAATATTTTTGCTTTCTTGTTAACTTTCCTGACAATAGAAATATTATCACTATCATCAATTCTTGTAAGCTGAACAACGGTATGCCCGCACACAGGACATTTTGCCAGATAATCAAGTTCACACACAACAAAATTATCCTGCGGAACAAGACGAAAAGTTCTTGTCTTATGCAGAGCACCGCAGCAGTGTATATAACCCATACTACTATCCCCTAACCCGCGTGGTAAACAATTTTGCCGTCTTTGGGCGTGAACCTTAACCACATTTTCAGTATAACGTATTTTAAAAATTTGAAAAGTCCACACTTATGTATGCATGAATTCATATCCATGTTTTCATGCATATATTATGATTGACCAAACACAAAATAATAACTCCATGCATTTATTATGAAAATGACAGATAAAAATATCTCCTGACGTACCTTGTGAAGCTATTTTACAATCAGTTCACAGCACATCTGACAGGCGCCAAATACCTTTGAAGCCTTTAAATTTTTTCTGAAACACCTGTAATGCGGAAGGTTAAACACATCCTTCAAAGGCATATCCTTAACGTTCCCGATTTTTTGAGAAAGACAAGGATAAACATCTCCCTGCGGATTTATCATCATATTGGAATACGGATACATACACGGCTTATAAATCTCTGATACAGGTTTGTCCGCAGGAGTATTGAAAAATTCCTCAATCTTAGCAAGCGGATTATTTGAATACTCAAATTTCGGAGAAAATCTGATTTTAACTTTTGATTTTTTGCTTAAACTTTCAAGTTCCCTGTATACTTCTTTAAAATGCTCCATATCAAAATATTTTTCTATTGGATAATTCGCATTAAATTCAGGGACAAAACTATCGAATAAAACAGAATTTTGTTTCAAATTATTATTTCTCAAAAAAGAAATCGAAAGAAAATTAAATTTCTTTTCGTCACACATTTTATAAAGTTTCACTAAATCGTCAAGATTATTTTCAAGAACAATTGTTTTAATATCAACCATCGGGCGTTTTTTGCGGGAATTCATATTATCAAAATTGTTCATAATTTTATCCCAGATGCCGTCTTTTGCACGATTTATATCATGATTTTTGCCGTAACCGTCCAGAGACACAGACAAAAGCATCATTTTACTTTTTATAAATGCATCAATAATTTCATCATTAATTAAAATACCGTTTGAAACAACATTGAGTTTTCCAAAAGTTTTTTTGGAAGTTTTCATTAAAATATCAATAAAATCTTTTCTTATTAACGGTTCTCCGCCTACTAGCGTAACAAAAGAATACCAGGGAATTTGATCAATAATTTTAAACCACTCGTCAGTTGTCAGTTCATCTTTTTTTCTGTCATCCCCGACATAACAATAAGGACACTGAAGATTACACCTGTAAGTTAATTCAAAAAAATAACGTAAAGGTATAGGAGCAAGGCCGCTCCTGCTGTTATAAGCGGGCAGTGCATAAAGATTTCTCCCGATATCAAACAAATTCGATAAATTTACCATACTAACCGCCGATTAAAATTAAACTTACCCATATAACAAGAATTCCCGAAATAATCCCGACAATTGACTGGTGCCAGTCACCGTATTCTTTAGCTAACGGTAATAGCGTATCAAATGAAATATAGATCATAATACCTGCAACCGCTGCCATCAAAACGCCTATTAAAGCCTGCGGAAGGAATAAACCAAAAACGAACATACCAACAAGAGCCCCTATGGGTTCCGTTATACCCGACAATGCGGCATAAAGCATTGCATAGCGTTTTTTACCTGTAACATGATACATAGGCAAAGCAACCGAAATACCTTCCGGAATATTATGAATAGCAATAGCTATACCAACCGAAAGCCCGAGTGTAATATTTTGAGTAGTAGTGAAAAAAGTCGCCATACCCTCAGGGAAATTATGTACACAAATTGCAATAGCCGTAAAAATTCCTGCCCGTTTAATTTTATACTCTCTGTGTGAAGGTTCGTCAGGATGCAAAACATCATCAGTATCAATATGATCAGGAAGAAAATAGTCAATAAGAATTGCGACAATCAAACCTATTATAAATCCTGCATAAGCAAGCCACTGAGAGGTATTAGGAAAATTCACCGACAAGAGTTTCTCTGCCTCGGGAATCATATCCATAAAGGAAACAAAAATCATAACACCTGCAGAAAATCCTAACCCTACAGAAAGTGCCTTCAGATTATCTTTTTTGACGATAAAAGCAATAGCACCGCCTATTGCAGTAGACAAACCTGCAAACAGGGTAATTAATAAAGCGGGGACGACATTCTGCGGTAAATTCATAATTAAATATTTCCTTTCAGAGAAATTGTACCACAAAATAAATTAATATTAAATTTGAACATCTTTCATCATATCAACAAGTGTACTTATAGTAGTTTCCATACTTACTATATCCGATGTTCTCTGCTGAAGAAAAGCATTAATCTTCGGCATCATCTCAATTGCAGTATCAAGTCTGGGATTTGTTCCGGGCTGATACATACCTACATCAATCAAATCCTTGTTTTCTCTATATAACGCCATAATTGCACGCATTTTACCTGCCGCTTCCCTGTGTTCCGGAGTAACAATAGACGACATAAGCCTTGAGATACTTCCCAAAACATCAATAGCCGGATAATGGTTCATCTCAGCAACCTTTCTTGACAAGAAAATGTGCCCGTCTACAATACCTCTTACAATATCGACAATAGGATCAGATATATCATCCCCTTCCATCAATACAGTATATAAAGCGGTAATTGAACCTTTAGGACTGTTTCCGGCACGTTCAAGAACTTTTTGAAGCCACGAAAAAATAGAGGGGGGATAACCTTTCATTGTAGGCGGTTCCCCAAGTGACAAGCCGACTTCACGTCCCGCCATTGCACAACGGGTTACCGTATCAGTCATTAAAAAAACTTTTTTGCCCTGATCTCTAAAATATTCACACACAGCAGTTGCTGTAAGCAGAGCTTTTTGACGAATAAGAGGCGGCTGATCTCCTGTTGAACAAACCAGAACAGATTTGGCCATACCTTGCTCGCCAAGTGCATCTTCAACAAATTCTTTAACCTCACGTCCGCGTTCTCCGATTAATGCAACAACGTTTACATCGGCATCTGAATTTCTCGCAATCATCCCCAGAAGCGTACTTTTACCGACTCCTGAACCTGCAAACAAACCTAAACGCTGACCGCAGCCCATAGTCATACAGCTGTCAATTGCTCTTACGCCTGTTGAAAACACTTCCGTAATAATAGGTCTCTCAAAAGGCCCCGGAGGAGGGCCTTCTACAGCACGCCACACTGCGCCGGTCGTATCCAGCGGCTTTCCGTCTATAGGTTCTCCCATAGGATTGATAAGACGCCCCAAAAGAAAATCCCCCACCGGAATAATAATAGGTTTTCCTGTAGATGTAACAAGGCTTCCCTGACCTATGCCCTCTCCGTCATAAAGCAAAAGTAATTGAGCTGCTTCACCTTTAAAAGCCTGAACTTCTGCAGGTTTTTTACGTCCATCTTTAGTTTCTATATAACATAAATCCCCGACCTTCAACCCGGGCAGTTTAACTTCAACAGTCAAACCCAAAAGTTTTGAAACACTGCCTTTATAGGTAAACAATTCTGTTTCATCAAGTTTATTTTTAACCCTGTTTTTAAGATCATCAAGCCTGCTTGTATCTAAACCTTCCATATTTTTTATTATACTTGTTTTCTGATATTTTTCAAATTTATTAACATAATAAATATTATCGGAAAAAATTAAAGCCCTCCTGCTTTTCTTTTGCGGGGACTCTGCGTCCCCACACCCCGCACCAAATGTTCTTTTTCTTTGTTGCGATGCAAAGAAAAAGAACATTGGATAAGAAAAAGAAACACGCTGTTGTTTAATCTGCACTAAATTCAACTCATGCGGATGAACTCTCTATATGTATTTGTCATTGCGCACCTGTTGCGCAATCTAATTTCCACGCTCAAACAGCATCCGCTTTGTTATTGTTTCATTAAGTGCAGATTATTATATTTTTCGTGCGCTTTGGCGCACCGTTATGACTTTACGTCCTATCGTCTTAGAGACTTATCGACTTCCGATAATATTTATTATGTTTACTATATAATAGTCCTATGAAAGAATATGATTTTTACATAGTTTCTACACCAATTGGGAATCTCAAAGATATTACGCTCAGAGCAATAGAAGTACTAAAATCAGTTGATATTATTGCCTGCGAAGATATGAGAGTAACCCAAAAACTTCTTAACCACTTTAATATAAAAACCAAATGCATTTCTTATCACAAATTTAACGAAAAAGAACGTGTTAGTTTATTTTTGGAAATTTTAAACAAAGGAGAAAAAATCGCACTTGTATCAGATGCCGGAACTCCGCTTTTCTGCGACCCCGGAGCTGTTATTGTTGAAGAACTTAAAAAACATAAATTTTCTGTAACATCACTACCGGGGGCAAATGCTGTTGCGACATTTCTTTCTCAAGTTCCAAGACAAGATGAAGATTTTGTATTTATTGGCTTTCTTCCCAAAAGCAGAACACAAATTGAGGAAATCCTAAAAAGATATAAAGCAACTGATATTATATTCTATGACTCGCCAAACAGAATTTTAAACACTCTTGAAATAATCAACGAATGCCGGCCGGAATCTATAACAGCAATCGGCAGAGAACTTACCAAAATTTTTGAAGAAGTCGTAATTGATAAAACAAGTAACGTTATAAATTATTTTAAAATGAATACACTTAAAGGCGAGATTGCCGGAGCAGTATTAAGAGAAAATATCTCAAATACAAACGCCGATGTTGATGAAAAAATTTCCGTATTGAAAGCTAAAGGTTTTAAAGCAAAAGAAATTTCAATAATTTTATCGTCACTATATAAATTGAATAAAAACGACATTTATCAGAAATGTCTAAACTAATAATATAAATGCTTTTCAGCTTACTCATACAAATAATTTAATTATAATTTACATATTCCACTTTTTTTAATTTATGATATAATATTTTTAGGATAGTATAATTGAAGTTTTTAAGGTAGAGATTTTTTGAATTCATTGAACAAAATATGTATATCTTTAATAGCCCTGCTATTGGTTACCCTGTGTCCTTTGCAGAGCTTAGCCGAAGAAAATTTTTGGGGAGATACGGTTGATTCTCAGGTGAATAACATTCAACCGCCTTCTGCCGTACAAACTGAAACTACTCCTGAATTTAACACCTCTGCCGAAAAAACTAAAAATCCTAAAGGCTCCAAAATTATAAAAGATATCGAAATTCTTGGAAATAATGTTATTGAAAAATCTCTGATACTTCAACAAATGCAGCTCCAGAAAGGCGAACCATACTCAAGAGAAGCTGTACAACAAGATCTGAAAGCTATTTATCAGCTCGGGTATTTCACAGAAAAAATGAAAGCTATCCCCGTCAATAACCATGACGGAACCGTTACCTTAAAAATTATACTTGAAGAAAATGCCCCGATAACGGACTTTACAATTGAAGGAAATACTGTTATCTCTACCGATGAAATACTCACCTACTTACTGCCAATGAAAGGCAAACCGCAAAACATCGCACAGATTAATGATGCTATAGCAAAAATTCAGGACTGCTACAGTTCAAAAGGCTACATTCTTGCAAGAATTGATTCTGTAACAGATGACCCTGACGGAACAGTCAACATCAGTATCAAAGAAGGTACTATTAACAAAATTATGATTGCCGGAAACGAAAAGACAAAGGATTATGTAATTGAACGAAATATTCTGACAGAACCCGGCATGATTTACAATGAAAATCTTCTTAAAGAAGATCTGGTAAGACTGTATGCCACTCAGGCTTTTAAAGATGTTACAAGAGAAATTGAACCGACAGAAGAACCTGATAAGTATGATATAACAATTAATATTGAAGAACAGAGAACCGCAAGCGTTTCAATAGGCGGCGGTATTGATTCCGTTACAGGTGTTTTCGGTTCAGTCGGAATTGCTGACAACAATTTCCTCGGCAGAAATGAAAGACTTTCTCTAAACGGTATAGTAGGTACAGGTGTAATTCTAAATGATGCTTCAATTAAACGCAGAATGAACCTTCAGGCTGAATTAAGCTACTTCAAACCATACTTCTACAATGCAGATACTTCATTAATGAGTAAAATTTTCTACCGCGACTTCGGAAGCTATCAGGTACCGCTTGCAATTGAAAGACGAATAGGTGCTGAAGCCACTGTTGCACACCGCATGAAAAGCAACAAACACGTAACTTCAACCTTCTCTCTGGGTATTGAAAACATTGATGTGTCAGAAGGTGATGGAGCTAAAATCAGCAGCCTTTATTCAAAATATAATATCCCGATTTCAGAGCGTGCAAAACAGCTAGAAGGCGGGTTCTTCCTATCATTAAGCCCTGCATTATTATATGACACAAGAGATAATGCAACCGTCACACGTAAAGGTACCATGGCAAGCATTAGATTTGATGAAGAAATCGGAATTATTGATTTTGACAAAACCCACGGTAAGTTAACCGGTATGGTAAAACAATACATCCCGGTAGGGAAAAAATCTTCATTGTCATTCACCGCAAAAGGCGGAGGCAAACTTCACGGCGACAATATGCCTGAGGTAATGGCATACAGACTGGGCGGTCCATATACTGTAAGAGGTTTTAAAATGAGCGGTGTCGGTACAGGTGATGCCTTTATTATGGGCAGCGTAGAATTTGCAACTCCAATTCCGTTCTTAGACAGAACCCGTATTAATTTCTTAAATAACCTGAGATTTACTGTATGGGCTGATGCAGGTAAAATATTTAACCCGTCCATTACGGATGAAATATACGACAGACCGTTATATGCAGTATCAGCCGGTGTCGGTTTAAAACTGTATATTCCGGGTATGGGACCACTTTCAATAGATTACGGTATTCCGCTTACCAATCCGGGTGATAACGGCAGCAGAAGCGGTTACTTTACTTTTGGTGTAGGCGATATAATGTACTAATATAATAAAATACTTAGGAGGTATTAAATGAAAAAATTTAAATTAGCAGCACTTTTAATGACAGCAGGATTATTTTTATCATTAGGCAATCAGGCAAATGCCGCAGGAATCGGATATATTGATTATCAAAAAGTTCAGGACAACTTTCCTTTTGCACAACAGGCCATAAAAGAAATTGATGCTAAAGCTCTTGAAATGCAGCAATATATGGTTGATAAAGAAAAACAATACAAATCTTTAGATACTCCTTTGAAAAAACAAAACTTTGAAGAACAAACCGCGAAAGAATTTAAACTAAAACAAGATAATTATATGAAGTTAAAAGCTCAAAAAGAAGAACAAGTTTATAATAAAATTCAAGCAGCAACTAAACAGGTTTTAGTACAGCAGAAGCTTGACGCAATAGTTGACTACAGAGTAATTTTTGTTGGTGGTGTAGATATATCTGATTTAGTAATACAAAAATTAAAAAGCGGTCAATTTTAATTCCTAAGGAGCAACAATGCACTATTCTGAACATGGTGAACAGTATCATATAGGTCTAAACCCGGGAGATGTCGGAAAATATGTAATATTGCCCGGAGATCCTAAACGATGTAAAAAAATTGCCGAGTATTTCGACAATCCGCAGCTTGTTGCAGACAGACGCGAATTTACAACCTATACCGGTTATCTGGAAGGTGTTAAGGTAAGCGTAACTTCAACCGGTATAGGCGGTCCATCTGCTGCAATTGCATTAGAAGAACTCGTTAATGTCGGAGCCAAAACATTCATAAGGGTCGGAACCTGCGGCGGGATGGATATTAACGTCAAAGGGGGAGATATTGTTATTGCAACAGGTGCCATAAGAATGGAAGGAACCACAAAGGAATATGCTCCTATAGAATTTCCGGCAGTTGCCAACCTCGATATAATAAATGCACTTGTACAATCCGCGAAAAATCTGGGGTTCGATTATCATACAGGCATCGTTCAATGTAAAGATTCTTTTTACGGCCAGCATAATCCTGAAAGGATGCCTGTTAGTTACGAACTTATGAATAAATGGGAAGCCTGGAAAAGACTTGGCTGTCTTGCGTCGGAAATGGAATCTGCAGCACTGTTTATAGTAGGAAGCCTTTTGAAAGTAAAAGTAGGTTCTGTATTCTTAACAGTTGCAAATCAAGAAAGAGAAAAACAAAAACTTGAAAATCCGGTTGTCCACGACACTGACAAAGCAATAAAAACTGCTATAGAAGCCATAAAAATACTTATTTCAAAAGACAAGGAGTAATTATGTTCAATAAAAAAATGCAGTACGTTATAAAAACCTGTTCAAGCGAAAACACTCAGGAACTTCAAAATTTATTAAACGAAATGTCCATGAACAACTGGGAGCTTTACAGCATGCAGGAAGTTGAAAATGATGAGGGACAGGTTCTATGCCACTGCATTTTTATGAAAGAAGCCGAATACGGGACATCTGAAACTAATGCGGATGTCATAAATATATCAAATTTTAAAACCCAGATGGAAAAAATGCTTTCTCCATCTCAATCACCTTATGATATCTGTCTCGAAATTCAGGGAAAAATAAGAGAACAGAAAGCTAAAATAGCTAAAATTAAAGATGAACTGGAAGGGGAAGCTCCTGCATCTGTCAGCAGAAAAAAACTTAATGATAAAATTTCGGCAGGATTGAAAGAATTGGATGAGCTAAAATTGCAGTTAGCAAAAGCAACGTCCCCTAATGCAATGTATTCCCTGCTAAAAGAAGAAAAATTATCAATACTTTTAAGCGAAGAAATTTTAGGTTATGTAAATCCTAATCAGGAAATACTTGAAGAAGAACTCATCTCGGAAACCGTAAAATCCCGTCTTAATCTGACTGAAAATCTAGGCTTTGTTATCCCGAAAATTGTTTTCCGAGATGATGAAAGCCTCAACCCGTATGAATTCTCTATAAAAATCAGAGGGCTTGAAGTTTTTAAATCTTGCGTCTATCCCGGATTTTTAATGTATTATACTGATGAATTACATCTTGAAAAGAAAATTAAAGACTCGATTAGTGATGTTGACAAAATAACAGGCAAAAAAACAGTCTGGATAGAAAAAGATAAAACAAAAGATTTCTGGCAGGACGGAATATCGAGTGCTCAGTATATTGCACAGGCTCTGGAATTTTGTGCTGTAAAATACGTTGATGACCTTCTTGATTATGAGGAACTCGACAAATATATTGATGTTGTTAATAACGCAAATGAATTTCTTGTATCAAATGTAATTCCAGACTTTCTTTCTCTTTCAGATCTCAGATTCGTTTTAACAAGTCTTGTCAGAGAAAAAATTTCAATAAAAGATATCACATCAATTTTTGAAAAAATAAATGACTTCGCGGCTGATAGTACAAAATCAGACTTAATAAAAAAATTAAGATTATCTTTATCTCGCCAGATATGCAAAAATAATCAAAATTCAGAAGGAATAATAAGTGCATTTGAAATTTCGGAAGAAACATTAGACAAATTCTGCCCTAACTTTGATGAAAATGATGATGCAATAATCCGGATTGATGCTGATTTTGCGGAACAGCTTGCGGATAAATTAAATAAAAAAATAAAAAAATTAAATATCGACAATCCAAAACTTTTCGTACCATTGGAATTCAGACATCTTATCTTTACACTCCTAAGTAATTACATGAATAATATAACCGTACTGTCAAGAGAAGAGATAGGATGCAACGCACAAATTGAAATTATTTCAGAAATTTAAAAAATACTAGCAAAAAAATTTTTGTTTAAGTTTTAAAATACTATGAAGGTATTAGGGATAAATAACACAATTACATTTGAGAGGCGTCCGACTAATGAAGAAGAACCCGGTTTAAGAAAGGCATGCCAACAGGCCTATGAAGCAATGGGCTCAACAGACCGAATTGTAATTACGCATGGTTCATGTTTTCCGTCTATCGGCAGAAACACTTATATAGGCTCTCCTTACGGTAATGCAGCAAAAGAATATATTAAATTCTTGCAGTTATACGGTTTTAACGGAAACCAACTCGGACCTGGCGGTGAACTTGAAATGCACAACGGCAAAGTTAATCGCTCTCCTTATAATTCTTCTGCATTTGCAAAAAACAGATTATTCATAGATCTTGAAGAGCTTACAACTGACAAATACGGGAATATATTATCTAAAGAGACATTTAATAATGTCACAATACCGATTGAATCTACCGGTAAAGATTATGATATGACAGATTTCAACGAAGCTGTTCAAACTTATAACACCGCATTATCTGAAAGTTATAAAAATTTTAAAACAAACCTCGCCAAAGGACAGCCGCAGGCAATCGCTTTGAATGAAGAATTTAATGCATTTTTAGATAAGCATAATGAACGTTTAACAGATGAGGGTATATTTAAAGTACTCGCAAACTATTACGGCACCGATAAATTTGGAACCTGGGGAAATAAACTCGACCAAAATCTCATGGCAGAAATACATAAAAATAATCCCGACGCAATTGAGAGATACAATTCGATAAAAAACACAAATAAAAATTCAATAGAACAATACAAGTTTGAACAATTTATTGCAACTAAACAAATAAAAGAAAATAAAGAATGGCGTGATAAGCAAGATTTTAAATACATAAATGACCTTCTTATCGGATGCTCAAAAATGGATGAATGGCGTTTTAAAGATGCCTTTTTGGATAATTATAGCATAGGAGCTTTTGAATATTCTGGAAAACATCAGTTATGGGGTATTCCCGCTCTTGATCCGAAAAAAATATTTAAAGGCGCTGATATGAAACTTAATACCGGCGGCAAATTCTTAAAAGAAAAACTGGATTTCAATCTGGAATTTTGTGAAAATACAAGAATTGATCATGCTTTAGGACTTGTAGAACCTTATCTTATAAGAAAAGACAGCATTGTTTTTGATAATAACGGAAATATTGATTACAGCAAGTTACATGGTTCCTTTATGTCAGAAACTTATGAAAATGGACAGAAAATTGATGACTACTATAATTACCCGAGAATTATCGAAAAAATAATCCTGCCGACTTTAAAAGAACATAACTTAAAACCAACTGATCCGATATGGGAAACTGTTTGCAGCAATCCTAAAATGTTCAAAGAAATCTTCTATGAAAAACATAAGCTGCCGGAATTAATCCAACTTGAATGGGCTCGTTCGGAAAAACAAGGCAGAACACGTTGGGCTATTGTAGGCTCGCACGACAGCCTTCCTGCCCAACTAATGATAAAACAACAGGGGTGGATAAGACAAAGTCCTGCCTGGGAGCCTATGTATCTTGCAGGTTATTTAAATCAAGATCCTCAAAGACTTGATGAAAATAAATCTTTTTGCGAAGAAATTTCAGATATAAATCCTGATAAATCTCTAAAAGAAGGTGAAATGCTTGATAAAGCAGATAAAGCACGTGTAAAAGCCAAATTTGCGGAACTATTAACATCAAGAAGATTTGAAATATCATTTGCTGATCTTTTTGGAATAAATGATATTATATATAATATCGGAGGGGTAAACAGCAAAGATAATTGGCGGGAACGTATTCCGGCAGATTTTCTTGACAAATATTATGAAAATCTGTCAAGTGAAAATCCTACAGCATTAAACATGCCTGAAATACTTAAAATGGCATTACAGGCAGAAATTGATATGGCTGTAACAAATTCCGGAGATAAACAAATTGCAAGAAAAAATCTCTATGAACAATATCAGCCCTTGCTTGATGAGTTACAAAAATACGCGGATATTTTAAAAGAGCCGGAACCGGAAAAATTATAAATTATTTATCCCTGTGAGTTCCCACTTCAACACCGGGGACACATAAGAATAAAGGTACAATCCTTTGGATAAATGAAGCCCCCTTGGATTTATCAGCCATCAAAGAAACGGCCATACCTAAATCATCAACATGAGGCGCAAAATCACTGCCTTTTATGTTTCTTTCAACCTTCTTATGGAAAAGTTTTTCATTAAGGAAATTTGAAACTTTGTTTCCTGCAATAATACCAATACCTAAAGAAACAATTGTAGCAATAGAGCCCGGAATTACTTTGAAAATTTTATTCATATTTTTTGTAAATTTTCCTGTTTCTTTTAGCTGAGGCATAATAGACAGCAATTTTTCCTTATTGGCTTTGTATAAACGGGAAGCTCCGCCAACACATGCAACAGGAACAAGTACATTGCCTAAAATTTGATTTACAGATTCTCTTAATTTAGATTTAAAATGTTTTTTATCATCAAAAATTGCACCGCCAAGTAAACCTCCCGCAACTGAGGCTGATGCCATAGAAATAATTTCTTTTTCTTCAAGCTCAACAATCTTTTTGGCAGGATGCTTTTTATCAAATAATCTAAAAACAGCCCAATCTTTTACAGGTGTATTTTTAATTGCAGAGAGTTTCAGAGAAAAACCCTGTTTTTTTGCAATAACGGCGAAAGCCGTTCCGACTCCCAGAGCGGAAGTTAAAATAACACCCGGTTTTAGATACTTTTCACGCTTGTTATTATTGTTAGAAAAATATCCGTTAAATGATGTTACCTGATGTATTGCCATACTACTTACCTTCTATTCCAATTTTAACAAAAACACTAAATAAAAAACATTGTTATTTTCACATATATTTTTTACAATTCTTAATTAGTGTATAAACAACATTATATCTTGTAACAAAATATTAAAAAATTTTAAACTCAAGGCAAAAAAAAACATTCAGGAATATTAAATAACATGTTTTAACGGAAATAATTATGGAAGTAAGACCTCAAACAATTTCACAATTCAGTTACCCCCGCAGATTTGTCCGCGGTCTTGCAAGTCGCAGTTTGGCTCCTTTAATTCTGTTAGAATGTTTTGTAACAGGCGGAAGAACTGTTCAGGCATACAAAAGAGGTGGCTTTGAAGAGGCAAGGGAAAGATTTACCGAAGAATCAATTGGTGCATTATTCTGGTTTGCAGGCGTCAAAATGTTCAATAAAATGAACGACATGATAGGCAAAAAAATCCTTAAACTGCACACTGCTGATTTTGATGCACAGGAAGACGGTGTTAGAAAACCGCTTAAAAACTTTTTACACGACGATAAACTTTTAAAGACAAAAGCGAAACTTGCCGGTAAAACCGGACAATTAATCAAAAACCTTACAAAAAATCAAATTGCCGTATTTAAAGCTTTAAAAATAGGCTCAAGTATTATACTCGCTAACGTTCTTGTCGGATTGGTAGTACCAAAAATTAACCAACATATAACAGCAGTGTACCACCAAAAACATTTCGGCAATAATGATGATAACAATCAGAACTCATCAAGTACATATACTTATCAACAATTATCAATAGACAAATTTTTAAAATCAGAAGATAACAAAAATATTCCATTTGGAATGAACTATAATGCCCTGCTTTCTATAGCAAACAAATTTGAAAATGATGCAACTTATCAGCTTCTTTCAACAGATGTGGGTATAGCTGGCGGTCGCGCTATCAGTTCAAGAAACAAACATGAAAGAACTGAAGTCTTATTCCGTGACTTAACATCAATATATTTCTATATGTTTAGTATGCCAAATATTAACAGATGGTTAAATCAGATAGAAGACGGAAGAAAGACTCGACTTGACCCTGTAGCTGCAAAACAGGTAACTGACCATCTTGAAGCGGTGTTAAAAGAAAACGGCGGAAAAATGGATGTTGAATCATTTGCCAGAGCAGCAATCGGTGATAACAGTAATGTAGGATTTATTGACAGAGATTTAATCCGTAAATTCGATGAACACAAAGTTATATCCTTAGACGAATTCAAAACTTACTTAAAACAAACAAAACAATTTACAGATAAAGATATCTCCAAATATACAAATCTTGCTGAACGCATGTCAAAACTTCAACCGGAAGTTGAAGGGGTGTCAGTTCTTACCAAAAATCAGGTAAAAGATATCTTTAGAGAAGGTGCTATTAACATGCCTGAATTCCTGCAAAATGTATTCAGTGTTGCAACCCAAAATGCATCAACAGATAAATACAGGTATGTAAATTATCAAGAACTTGCAGATCTGAAAGAAGATATCTTCCAGTATGTTTCTAAAATTATTGAAAAAGCACGTAAAAATAAAACAGAAATTACATCACAGGTTCTTGAAAGAGCCTCACGCGAAAACTTTATTAAAAATACCTGCAATTGGTCTGTAGGTTTTGCAATCTCTGCATTATTCCTATCTACCCTAATTCCAAAAATGCAGTACTGGATTACTAAGATGACAACAGGTCAAAACAGTTTCCCGGGTACGGCAGATTATTCAGGAGAAAAAAACAAGAAAAATAATTAAGGGTTATAGTTCCCACGTTCACAATATTTTTGATTGCCCCTTAAACACTTCATATAATCCATATTCCCCTCACTTATAACCCATCCTGCACATCCCATACCGTTCCAATACCCCGGCTTAGATGATGGAGTTGTAGGATTACACATTTGTTCCTTTTGCCACCCGATAACTCCATAGGGGACAATCCCCTTATCCGTTATAACAAATACAAATGTATCAATTCCATACCTTAAAACTTCTTTTTTACTGTTTATATTAACAATAACTACATACATTCGAGCCATCTGCAAACTGGATTGGATATAACTACCTCCATATTTTTGTGCATCAGCTGTAGATACAGGGTAGTTGTCTCTAAACACATAAGCAATTCCGCTTGCATCTACAAAATGATAGTATTCCAAATTATTAGTATAACTTTTACCTGTTAAATCATATGTAGCCATAGCTTTGCACCCATTTATGTTTGTATCATTACAAATTTTTATATTTTTAATGTACTGAGTAAAATAAGGTACTAAATCTGTTAATTCTTCAATATTCCATTCACTAACAGGCCCATTATCTTCTTTAGACATTAAATATGCTTGATTTAGAATTGAATAGGCTTTTTTTACTTTAACAACACTTGCCTTATCATTCCAACTACAAATTAAAGAGGGTAGTGTCATCGCAGCAACAACTCCAATTATACCAAGAGTAATTAAAACCTCTGCAAGGGTAAACGCCAATGCTTTATATTTTAGATGTGATATATAACAGTTATTACAAATTTTTTTATTTTCATAAATAGTAAATATTAGTACTTTTGTAAAAAAATTATTTGCTCCGAAAAAACTTAAAAAGCCTTGAGTGCCCCCCCCCCGAAATTCCTCTGAATTCGCAAAAATACCATCTTATCACTCCTTCTCTGTCCATTTTTTGATACTTTTATGAAAAGTATAACATTATAATAGTAACATTTCAATATGATGCTTGTAAAAAAATTTTGCCCATGCGATAATTTAGTTATCGAAAGGCTTGTCATGTCAAACACTTTAGTATATTTACTCGACGGAAAAATATATATTAACCTTACTAACAGATGTACAAATGACTGTATCTTTTGCCTTAGAAAAGATAAAAGTGATGTAAAGGGGCAGGAACTCTGGCTTGACAATGAAAATTCCACAGCCGCTGATGTAATAAAACAATTTGAAACTTTTGAGACGACAAAAGAAATTATCTTCTGCGGCTACGGGGAACCTATGATGAAGCTTGATATTTTAAAAGAAGTCGCTAAATATATCAAGGAAAAATACCCCGATACAAAAATTCGTGTAAACACAAACGGACATGCAAATTTTGTTTATAAAAGAAATGTTGTGCCGGAATTAAAAGGCCTTGTTGATGAATTCTCGGTAAGCTTAAACGGTTCAACAAAAGAAGAGTATAATGAGCTTTCACAACCAAAATTTGATGAGGCTTACGACGAGATGAAAAAATTTATTAAGGCCTGTTCTGGTGAAGGAATATCTGTTGTTGCAAGCGTTGTAGAAGGCTATAAAGGAAAACACCTTGACCTTGAAAAATGCGAAAAAATCTCAAAAGATTTGGGAGCTAAATTCCGAGTGAGAGAGTGGATTCCGGCAGGATATTAAACTACTTTTTAATAAATTAACTAATAACTAAATAAGAAAGAAAGGACGAAACATGAACATTTTAGACAAAATCATGAAACCGAAATCAATAGCGGTTATCGGTGCGTCAACAAAAGAACACACCATTGGTTCAGATATCATGAAAAGATTACAGGAATACAAATTCAACGGAAAAATTTATCCTGTAAACCCGAAAGGCGGTATAATTGAAGGACTTCAAGCTTACACTTCTGTTTTGGAAGTTCCCGGAGAAGTTGACCTTGCAATTATTGTTGTTAACGCTAAATTTGTATTATCAACAATTGACCAGTGCCACGAAAAAGGCATTAAAGGTTTATGTATAATTACTGCTGGCTTCAAAGAAACCGGCAAAGAAGGCGCAGAACTTGAAAAACAATTAGTTGAAAAAGTTAAAGAATACGGTATGAGATGCGTTGGTCCAAACTGCTTAGGCGTTGTAAACACTAACCCCGAAATCAGAATGGACGGATGTTTTGCAGAATCTTTACCTGAACGCGGAAACATCGGTTTTGTTTCTCAATCAGGAGCTTTAGGCGGCGGTATTTTAAATATCTTAAAAGACTTAAATCTTGGTTTTGCACAATTCATTTCAATAGGTAACCAGGCTGATGTTAACGCTGAAACAGCTATTGAATATTGGGAAAATGATGACGATGTTCAGCAAATATTGCTTTACATGGAATCAATTCAAAATCCTGCTAATTTCAGAAAATTAGCATCAAGAATTACTAAAAAGAAACCAATTTTAGCATTAAAAGCAGGACGTTCAGCAGCAGGTGCATCCGCTGCATCTTCTCACACAGGTTCCTTAGCAGGTGCTGATAAAGCTGCTGCAGCATTGCTTCATCAATCTGGTGTTATCAGAGAATTTTCTTTGCAGAACCTTTTTGAAACAGCTAAAGTATTTGCTAACAGCCCGATACCAAAAGGCGACAGAGTAGCAATTATTACAAACTCAGGCGGCCCCGGTATCATGGCTACAGATGCTGTTTGTGAATACGGTATGCAGATGGCTAAAATCTCAGATGCTACAAAAGAAAAATTGAGAAGCTTCTTACCTGCAGCTGCATCTGTTAAAAACCCGATAGATATGATTGCATCAGCACCTATCGAACACTACAAACAAACTCTTGAAACAGTGATTGCCGATGAAAACGTTGATATGATTATTACAATCTATCTTCCGTTCTTAGGCTTGAAAGATATTGATGTTGCTCAAGCATTGATGGAAATCAAGGCTCAACATCCAGAAAAACCTGTTGTTGGCGTATTTATGACAACAAACGAATTCTTCTCTAAATTGTCAGATATGAACGTTAATATGCCGTTCTTTATGTACGCAGAACAAGCTGCTGACGGTTTGAACAGATTGAACCAGCAAAGATTATGGATGGAAAGACCGGAAGGTAAAATTCCATGCTACGATGTTGACAGAGATAAAGTAGAAAAAATTATTAAAAACGCATTATCAGAAGATCGTGCACAATTAACTACTCTTGAATCAATCGACGTACTTCAGGCATATGGAATCAGAGCTTGCAAATACGGTCTTGCAACAAATGAAGAAGAAGTTGTAGAACTCGGTAATTCAATCGGCTACCCTGTCGTAATGAAAATGACTTCAAAAACTACATCACATAAAACTGATGTAGGCGGTGTTGTTGTTAACATCAAATCAGAAGAACAATTAAGAAAAGAATACAAAGGACTGCTTGAAAGACTTGAAGCAAAAGGCTTGTTAGATGGTCTTGAAGGTGTAATCATTCAGGAAATGGTAAAAGGCAGCCGTGAAATGGTTTGCGGTATTGCAACAGATCCTCAATACGGTCCTATGATGATGTTCGGTCTTGGCGGTGTATTCGTTGAAGTTATGAAAGACGTAACATTCAGAATTGCTCCTTTAACAGATGTTGATGCTATGGATATGATTAAATCAGTTAAGGCATACAAATTGTTAGAAGGTGCAAGAGGTACAAAACCTGCACAAATCGCCCAAATTCAGGAAACCTTGTTGAGATTATCACAACTGGTAAGCGATTTCAAATTCATTGATGAATTAGATATCAACCCGCTGTTAATTTCTGAATCAACAGGTGAAGGTATTGCAGTTGACGGCCGTATTAAAGTAAGAATGGAAGAAGCTAAAGAAGCTTTGAACATGTCTTGTTCAGGTCAATGCTCACTTTGCCACTAATTTAATTTAAATACATATAAAAGTACCGGCCTTATGCCGGTACTTTTTATTGTAAATTTTTCGTAAAGAATAAACACAAAAAATCTTTATTGAATATTATAAATATAAGGTCTAAATTTAAGGGGTATTATATGAGAATTTCACCAATCAATCATCAGACAAAACCTGTTTTTACAGGGGAAAATTCTGTAAAAAAGAAACTGAAAAATACAGCCGGTGCGGCAGCAATAGCACTTGCTGCAATGACTCCGTCGGCAGAAGCAGACGCTCAGTACCCTATTTATCCTTATAATACCTATATTCAGGTTTCTAACAGGGTAAAAGTTCCTTCTTGCTTCAAATACGGTGATGCCAGAAATGTTCAGGTAAGCAAATCAAGAGAAGAGAGATTTGCAGAAATTGATAAAAATGAAAACGGTATACTTTCAGAAAATGAAGTTGTTAATACCGAAATAATAAACTGGAATGCATTTAAACCTATACGTGCAACCGCAGCAATGGTTTACCAGTGGCAACACAGATACAGAACAGTTTCACAGATTTACAATCAGGATGACTCCAATCCTAATACTATAAATTTTGAAGAATATAATAGTATTATGGATGATTATGATGCTCAATTTGAGGAACCCGTTATTGTTGCACCTGCTGTTCCGCTGTATCCTTATATAATTCCGCCGCCTCCGCCGCCGCATCATCACCACCATCACCATCACAGGCATTAATATTAGCAAAATATCCTTGACAAATGCTCTAAAATCGTAAATAATAATCATGTTGTATAGGGAAAAGGAGTTCTTATTATGTTACAGAATAAGAAGCTGAGAATTGCCCCCCCCCCGAAAGAGTGACAAACAAAAGGCAAGAGGGTAAGAAGGCAGGAAGGCAAGCCATTATCTGTGCGCAGAGCCCGCGTAAAAATAAATCCCATCCCTTATTAGGGAAGTGTAATTTATTGAAGCGCACTTATCGTCCTAACGTCTTATCGTCTAAAAAAATGTGCCTTTACCTTGGCTGAGGTCTTAATTACACTCGGAATTATTGGGGTTGTTGCGGCAATGACTATACCGACGCTTGTTGCAAATTATAAAAAATCTGTTGTTGAAAACAAATTAAAACAAGCTGTCAGCATAATAAATCAGGCTATTATATTATCGGCTGTGGATAATGGAACCCCTGACATTTGGGGTATAACAAACGGTCAAAAAACAACATTTGCGCAATATATACAGCCTTATATGGATATAGGAATTGTCTGTGAAGAAAAAAATATAGACGATCCAAAAGATATTTGCAACAATTCAGTGTACGGCTCTACAGGAGCTAAAAAAAGTTTTACAAATAAGTACATACTTAAAAATGGGATTGGATTAAGCTATAACGGAGCACCAACGCTAACTCAGGGACAGAGAAGAGGTTTATTCATTGTTTATCTTGACAATGGAAAAAATAAATATATATATGGAAAAAATGTTTTTCCTCTTAATCTGATTGTACATGATAATCAAAAGTATCTTGTAACCGGAACAATGGACTACGTACAAGATTTTAGCTTTTGCAGTTATTCTAAAACAAAATTGTATGACTTGTGCTCAAATGGTCAATCAGGAAGTTCCGGCTTCAGCGTTGGTATTGCCTGCACAGCATTAGTTGAATGCAACGGTTGGAAAATTCCGGACGATTATCCTGTAAGATTATAAATGTAAAAATACCGGCTGTAATTTGTAACGATGCATTCACAATATAATGTTTGTAAATCTCCTGAATGTTATAATCTAAACATGAATTACATTTTTTATTTTCTAATAGTAATTTCAATTATTGCCGGTGCAATAAATGGCAGACTTCAAGAAGTCGTAAATTCAATTCTGACAGGAGCCGAACTTTCTGTTAAAGTTGCTTTTTCGCTAATCGGTATTATGGCCTTCTGGCTCGGGATGATGAAAATTGCAGAAAAGTCAGGACTTATTGCAATAATCGCCAGAATAATTAAACCTGTAACAAAAAAATTGTTTAATGAAGTCCCGGAAGATTCACCTGCTGTCGGCGATATTGCAATGAATTTTTCGGCAAACGCTTTAGGACTCGCAAATGCAGCAACACCTATAGGCATAAAAGCTATGAAAGAATTGCAAAAAATAAATGTTGACAAAAAATCAGCTTCAAATGCTATGTGTATGCTTCTTGCAATGAATACGGCAGGATTTCAGCTAATCCCCGCAACAGTTATTGCTGTGTTAATCGGAATAGGCTATAAAAATCCGACTGAAATTATTGCACCAACACTTCTTGTAACATCAATTACGTTTTTAAGTGCAATAACTCTTGCAAAAATCTTTGAAAAATTCTGGAAACCGCAAAAGGGGGATGAATAATGTTTCAAACATTGATGAATATAATATCCCTCTGGGCACTTCCTGCTATAATTATTCTAATTCTGACAATAGGACTATTCAGAAAAGTTCCCCTCTATGAAGTTTTTACTGACGGAGCAAAAGAAGGATTTCATGTTGCAGTAAATATTATACCCTATCTTGTCGCTATAATTGTAGCTATCTCGATGTTAAGAGCCTCAGGCATTATAGAAATGACAGGTCAAGCACTTTCTCCTATACTTGGTCATTTTAATGTTCCTGCAGACACAATCCCGATTATGATAGTAAGATCTCTGTCAGGCTCTGCAGCACTCGGGGTATTTTCCGATATAGCTCACAATCTCGGACCGGATGCTTATGCAACAAAATTAGCTGCTGTAATGGTCGGCTCAAGTGAAACAACTTTTTATGTTCTTGCGGTATATTTTGGAGCCGTAGGAATTTCTAAGCTTAGATACGCACTTATAGCCGGACTTCTTGCTGATTTTATAGGGATTGTTGCAGCAATCGCGGTCTGTAATTTGATGTTCTGAAATCCGTTTCTACCCAGCTTTGCGTAGAACTTGTAAATTTATGATTGACAATCGCTTTTACAAGAACAGCATAACTTATATCAATAAAATTAATCTTGTTTATTCTTTCAATAATATACTCCCTTGCTCCGCAATTGTGGCAAAAATGTTTTTCGGGAATAATTTTGCCGTTTTTTAAAAAGCCTTTCAGTTTAACCCCGCAGCAGGCACATCTTATAAGATACCATTGATTTTCTATTAATTCTCCGCAATCCGGACAATACGCATAATCAACATCAGGACGCACCTTAGTATGCTCACAAACCTTATTAAATTTGAATAACTCCAATATAGTCATACTAATGATATAATCATTTTTTCAAAATAGTCAATTTTAAAATGCTTTAATCAAAAATATTTTTATACCGTTATTTAAACGCTCAATCCTTTTTACGTAAATCATATCTGACCACTTAGTTAGAATTATTACAACAGCAGGCAATTTATTAGTCATTTTTGCATAATACAAAGACTGTCCTACACTTTCAGCCCACTTCTTTGCAAAATCAAACTCTATTGCATAATCCTTTGTTAAACAATCAACTCTTGTCAAATCCCACAAAACAGCTTCCCTGCGTCCGAATTCGCCAGAACACCATTTTTCAACATAATAAGCTTCATTCTGCTCGGGCTGCATAACTTGAGTTTCATAAAACTCTTTTGGCACATAGTTCAATCCGTAATAATAAATACCGGTTACAATAAGTAAAAAAGTAATTCCAAAACTTATAATTCTTCTCTCAAACTTCCTCATAAAAAAATTATATATCAAAAAAAGCAAAATAAAAAAGCCTTCAACATTTTGTTAAAGGCTTTTTTTAAATTAGGCGCTGGCAACGAGCTATTTTCCCAGGCGGTGGCCCGCCAAGTATCTTCACCGATATGAGTCTTTACTACCGTGTTCGGGATGGGAACGGGTGTTTTCCTCACTCTTGGTCACCAGCAAATCTTTTAAATGGGATTTACTGTACCCTGAAAGCTGCATAAGGATTATAAGCTAACGCAATCACATTAACTAGTATTGAAATTTAGAAATTTCACTAGGAAAAGCCCTCGTCCTATTAGTATCAGTCGACTGAAAATGTTGCCATTCTTACATCTCTGACCTATCAACCGTGTAATCTGCACGGGGACTTACTGACTTGTGTCATGAGAGATCTTATCTTACGGTGGGCTTCGTACTTATATGCTTTCAGCACTTATCCGCTTGGAACACAGCTACCGGGCGTTTACCGCTG
>CALURJ010000001.1 GCA_944323145.1 Candidatus Gastranaerophilales bacterium | reverse complement strand
ATAGTTTTTTCAGGATTGAAACGATCTCCTGATAAAGTCATAATATTGTTATCAACAACAATATTAATTTCCTTGCTAGCCCAATAATTCTGGTTTACATCAGCTATTGATGCAGCAAGGACAGATACGGCATTAAATGCTACCAAGCATAAAGCCATAACTCCTGAAATAATTCTTTTCATTTTCACTTCCTCATATTTACTAGTAAACCTTTTTCGTGTATGATTATAACGTACATTTATATATTTGTAAACATGTAATTTATAATTTCAATTATTTACCCAATAAAGAAAGGAAAATTATGGATAGTTACACTATGACGAAAATCGTTGCAACACTTGGACCTGCAACATCAACAAAAGAAAAGATAAGAGCTCTTTTCCACGCCGGTGTTACCATGTTCAGATTAAATTCTTCTCATGGCGACATTGACATGCACAAAACAAATTTATCTTACATAAGAGAAATTGAAAAAGAAGAAAAAACGTTAATTCCTGTACTTTTAGACCTTCAAGGTCCAAAAATCAGAATTGGCAATTTGCCGGAATCTATTGAAATTAAAAAAGGCGAAATACTTAAATTCCGCCATCAGCCTGAAGTTACAGGAGATATTCTGCCTGTTGATTACAAAGGCATGGCAGATGACGTTACACCTGGCGAAAAAATCATGATTGACGACGGAAAAATTCAGCTTGAAGTTGTGAAAGTTGAAGACAAAGTTATTTTCGCAAAAGTTTTAACTGACGGGCTTTTGAAACAGAGAAAGGGTATTAATATCCCGGGTTCTCAAGGAAGTTTGGATGTTTTAACTGAAAGAGATATTAAATTTGTTGATTTTGCAGCACACAATGACATTGACTATCTCGGCTTATCATTTGTAAGACAGGCATCGGACGTTGTTAAACTTCGTGAATTACTGGAAGGCCATGGAAACACAACGGCAAAAATTATTTCAAAAATAGAAAAACCGCAGGCTGTTGAAAATATCGACAGTATTATAGAAGTATCTGACGGCATTATGGTTGCAAGAGGCGACTTAGGTATTGAAATATCTACAGAAAAAGTTCCTATTGTACAAAAAACAATTATCAGAAAAGCAAATGCAAAAAGAAAAGTTGTAATTGTTGCAACACAAATGCTTGACAGCATGATTGAAAACCCGATACCTACGCGTGCTGAAACTTCTGATGTTGCAAATGCCATCCTTGACGGAACTGATGCAATTATGCTTTCCGGAGAAACAGCAGCAGGTGCATATCCGGTAGAAGCCGTTGCAATGATGAAAAAGATTGCAGTTGCCGTTGAAGAATCTCCGTTTATGAGAAAAAATAAATTCCCGCGTAAAATGATTGAGGAAGAAAAAGATTCTCAGGCAATGGCAATCGGTATGTCTATCGCTGATATGGCAAGAAAAATGAACATAAAAGCAGCAATAGCTCTTACAGGCAGCGGATTTACCGCAGCAATGTTAGCTGAAGCTAAATTAAGCGTTCCTATTTTTGCCTGCTGTCCGAACAGACACATCTGCCGTGATGTAAAATTATTCAGAGGCGTATTCCCTATTCCTCTTGATTTTAACGGTTCAATTGATAAAGCTTCAATTGCCGTGTTGGATGAATTTTTAATTAATAATTTAGGCCTTGAAAAAGGTGATTATGTTGTAATTACAGGTTCTGTTCCTGAATTGCTTGTCGGCGGAACAAACTTTATTAAAATTCATGAGATAGGGAAAAATTAATAACTTCAATACAAAATAAAAAAGCCCTGAGTAATTCGGGGCTTTTTTTATAAACTAATAAACAATTTAATAAACAATTTGCACATAAACAGTACGGGTACGTGCCTTATTATCAAAATCAATTAAGACAATCTGCTGCCACTGTCCGAGCTGCAAAGCTCCGTCTATTAAAGGCACTGTTGTACTGTTGCCTACTATTGAAGCTCTAATATGGGCATATCCGTTACCATCGTGCCAAGTTTCATCATGATGATATCCATCTTTAACCGGTGCAATTTTTTCAAGTGCTTCAGGCAAATCTACAAGTAACCCGGGTTCAAACTCAATATTTGTTATAGAAACAGTACTGCCTGCGACATATACATGCACAACCGCAGACTGCAGCGAGTGATTATAAACAGCATGTTTTACCTTTTGCGTTATATCAATAATATCTGTAAACCCTTGAGTATTAATCGTAAATTTTTCATTAATTACAGTCATATTTATACTCCTTAACCATACATTTCATCAGCGTAAAATACAAATTCCAAATGACCTATGATTATTGTATCACCATCTTTTATTCCTTTTTGTGAAAGTGCCTCAAACACTCCCATAGATTTCATAATATTTTGAAAGCGGATTACCTGTTCAGAATTTCTTTCATCCGTAACCCCTGCAATTCTTTCTATTTTACCGCCTTCGATAATAAATGTATCTTTAGCCACCTTAAATATTTCAAAAGAACTGTCGTCATTATAATAAGCGCCTAAATCTTCTTCAACGACAATTTCAGTATCTGTTTTAGGAATATCATCAACTTTTTGCCCCATAAAATCAAGAAGTTTGTCAAGATTTTCACCTGTAACCGCAGAAATTTCAAATACATCAGGCGAAACATATCTGAATTGTTCCAACAATTCTTTTTTTCTTTGTTCATCTATCGCATCAATTTTGTTCAAAACAACAATCTGATAGAGATTTGCAAGATGCTCAGAATGCTTTTCTAGTTCAAGATTTATTTTTTTGTAGTTTTCAAACGGATTTTCTTCGGTAGTGTCAATCAAATGTAGAAGAAATCTGCATCTTTCTACATGACGGAGAAAATCAAAACCCAATCCTACACCTTCTGAAGCACCTTCAATCAACCCGGGGATATCTGCAACAACATAACCGTCACCGGAGCGTTTCTTGACAACTCCCAAATTAGGTATCAAAGTTGTAAAAGGATAATCAGCAATTTTAGGTTTTGCAGAACTTATTCTGCTTATTAAAGTAGATTTACCCGCATTTGGCATCCCTAGAAGCCCCACATCTGCAATAAGTTTTAACTCTAAGAATAATTCACGTTCTATAGACGGTTCACCTGGCTCACAAAACTGCGGTGCGCGTTTTTGAGCAGTAGCAAATCTTGCATTACCTCTGCCGCCTCTGCCTCCTTTTGCAACAAGAGCCTTTTGGTCATGAGTTTTTAAATCCGCAATTATATTACCTGTTTTTATATCCTTAACAACAGTACCTACCGGCACTTTTATGTATAAATCTTTTGCACAGGCGCCATGCATATTTTTAATCCCGCCGTTTTCACCTGCTTCTGCTTTAAATACTGATTTATGCTTGAAGTCCATTAATGTTGACATATTTTCGTCAGCGACCAAATACACATCGCCGCCTCTGCCGCCATCCCCGCCTGCTGGACCGCCTTTATCGACATATTTTTCTCTGCGCCAGGCAACCATTCCATTGCCTCCGCGGCCTGATACAACCCTAATCTTACATTTATCAATGAACTTCATATTTATACCATTGCTTACGATATTCTACTTTTTGTACTATAATAATACTACTATGAAAAACATGAAAAATAAATTATTCTCTAAAGAACCTGTAACAATTGGCCCTGAAAGCGGATGCGATAATTATATAATGGCAATTGAATCAAGCTGTGACGAAACAGCCTGTGCAATAGCTAAAAACGGACGTGAGGTGATTGCAAATGTTGTAGCCTCGCAGATTAAAACACACGCACAATTCGGCGGAGTAATACCGGAAATTGCGGCAAGAGAACATCTGGATTCAATTAATATAGTAATAGATGAAGCTTTTAAACAGGCAAAAGAAAACGCAAATATTAACCCTGAAGATATAACTGCATTTGCAGGAACAGTAGGCCCCGGGCTTGTGGGCTGCCTTCTTGTCGGTTTAAACGCTGCAAAAACACTTGCTCTGACTTATGACAAACCATTTATCGGAGTAAATCACTTAAACGCACATCTTTGCGGGAACTATCTTGATACGGAACTAAAACCGCCTTTTATGGCACTTTTAGTCAGCGGCGGACATACACAGATTATTGATGTAAAATCTTATTCCGAACAAAATATTTTAGGCGAAACAATTGATGATGCAGTCGGAGAAGCTTACGATAAAGTTGCAAGACTGATAGGTCTTCCTTATCCGGGCGGGCCAAAACTTGATAAACTGGCGCAGGAAGGTAATCCTTATGCATTCAAACTCCCGGAAGCCAAAGTTGAAGGCTACAACTTTAGTTTTAGCGGGCTTAAAACAGCAGTTCTCCGTCTTGTCAAATCTTTTGACGGGAAAGAAATGCCCGTTAAAGATATTTGTGCAAGCTTTCAAGAATGTGTATCCTCAACTCTTCTGCACAAATTAAAAAAAGCTCTTGAGTATTCGGGATACAAACAAGTTGTTATAGCGGGCGGCGTTGCAGCAAATTCTGAAATCAGAAAAAAAATATTTAATCTTGAAAACGAAGGTTATAAAGTATACGCCCCGCCAATGAAATATTGTACTGATAACGCCGCAATGGTTGCATCATGTGCTTATTTCAATACAAATACTTTTGATGATATAAATACTGAAGTATTTTCAAGAGTAAAATAAATTTTTAAAAATTGTAAAGATTACACTAATAAATTAGCAAAAAAAATTTTGTTACATATTTAGTAGTATAGTAAATCATCTTGGGAAACAATAACTATACTATGAAATCTTCTTGCGGAAATAAAATATATTTCCGCATTATTATTAAGAAGCAAAAAAATTTATTACTCGTTTTATAAACAATATGACAAAAATTTTAGAGGGAAATAAACGCCAATATAATCCAAATTTTACAAGCGGAATCACACGGAAATTATCAAGGAATTATTACCATAGTGAGCAGGACATTGTAAAAATATTTGATATGCACTCTCAAAAAAACGGTATCGCCGGACAATTGCCCTTAAGTTGGCTAAAAAAAATAGACACAAATGAAAAACATAAAATCATTAATATAATATACATCGAATTTGCAAAGAGCATAAAACTTGCCCAAAACAGCTTAAAAACAGCAACAGAATATCTTAACAATATACTGCACAAATACAAAATATTATCACCCGAACAGAATTTTAATATCATAAAAAAAGATACTTCAGGATCAGTTTATACTGCAAACGGATATATTTTATCGGGGAACGGCACTGACAGTTTTTTTGTGAAAGAATTCGCAGATCTAAGCGATAAAAGCCCAAGAATGTACGAAATAATGACGGAAAGCAACGGGAAATTCGTTGAAATAGCGCGTGCTTTATACCTGAATAACAGGATTAAAGATAGACATATTATGCACACTCACTGGGGCGACACAAAAAACGGCTATATGGTAAGTGAATATGTAAAACCACTAAAAGATTATACCTCTCCAATTGAAATAAAAGAAAAATACAATAGTGAAGAAGCACTAATTGACGATTTAAATAAAAATTACGGATTTACTTCAAAAGAAATAAAAAAATATAAAGTTCAAATAGGATATGAATATCAAGGTCAATTTTATTCATATCCTGAAGATAGAATTATATACAACTATTTTTCAAATATACTTGAAAAATACGGCTTAAAAGATTACGACCTATATTGCAATCCTGATAATTACATTATTACAGGTGACGAAAAAGGAAATCCGCTTTTAAAACTTATAGATTTTGGCGGAATCACACGACTTTAAGAAACATTTGCATAAAGTTTGGATAAAACAAATTGTGTTATTTTCTTTTCCAAAGAACATCCGGAATGATTATTAATTTCTTTAATAAAATAACACGGACTTGTAACATTAATTTCAATTATTTTACCGTCAATAACATCAAGACCTGCCATAGGAAGCCCTAATTTATTCAGCTCTTCTGCAACAGGAAGAAATTTTTCTTTTTCTTCGTGAGTTAACTCAGCTTTCACAATGTTTGAGTCACAGTGTTCATTAAACTTAAAATCATCATTGGAAGGAAGCTTCCTTACACAAACATCCAGAACCTCATCCCCGAGGAACAAAACGCGTTTGTCTCCAAATTTTGCTTGAGGAATATACTTTTGAACCATAATTAATTGTTTTTGATTTTTAGTCATTGTATTTATAATAACAGCCGTATTTTTGTCCCCCTTTTTAAGCGTCATAACTCCTGAGCCAAAACAACCGTTTAAAGGTTTCAATACAATTTCATCATGTTCATTTAAAAAATTTATAATGTCAGATTTTGAAGATGTTACAATATTTTCCGGCATTAAATTCAAAAATTTTAAAGTATGAAGTTTTTCATTAAAATCCCTGATAGAACGAGGATCATTTAATATTACAGTTTTATTTCTATCAACAAAATCAAAAACGTAGGTTGCATTAATATAATCAATATCAACAGGCGGATCAGGTCTGAACATGACTAGCTTAAAATCTTCTATTTTTTTTAATTCTGCAGCCTTATTATAAAATATATCACCGTTTTCTTCATAAGCATTGTAGCAATGAGCAAAAGCCTCACCGGAAATAAGAGCAAGATAGTCAATAGTAGTTATGTAAACATTAAGATTACTCCTCAGAAGCTCCCGTATTAACCAAAAATTTGTTACAAGATTGTTAAACTCAAAATATTTTAGTTCAAGTCTGTCAATTAAAAATAAAACATTCATATTAGCCTCTTTCACTTACAGAATAAAAGCATAGCACGAATATTACAATAAGTAAAAAGGATAAGTTTTGTAATAATTCTTAATATTTTAGATAAAAAAAGCAAAAAAAAAATCTCTCAAGTGTTATTATAAATATAATAAATAGTGTGTAATTTTTTTAAAGAAAGGTAGAAATTATGTCAGTAAATGCAATTAATCCAGTTGGAGCAGAAGCTCAAAAGAAAAGAAGTACATCATCTGTTGCTGCACCTACAATTGGTTTAGGCTTAGTCGGAGCAGGTGCAGGCTATTTAGCAGGCGGTAAAAGACCTACTCCAGAACAAATTTTAGCTATGGAACCTGATACTTTTGAATCTCATGTAAAAGATGCAAAAGATGAAGTAAAAACAGAAGCAGACAAAGTTAAAGAAGAAATTAAGAAATTAAACGACGAAAATGGTGAATATGCACCTGAAAAAGCAAAAAAAGACGCTTTTGATGCTGAAGTAAATAAACAAACTCTTAAAGACGATGCATCTGAAACAAAAGCTTTAAAAGAAGCTCAAGAAAATTATGACAAAAAATTATTAGAAGAATTAAACAAAGACAAAAAAGACGGTGAAAAATTAGCAAAAATTGCTGATGCACCTGAAGATGCACAAAAAGCAGCAAAAGAAGCATTAAAAGAATCTGATGAAGCTAAAGCTCTAAAAACAGCTGAAAAAAATGTTCGTACAGCAAAAGAAAAACTCGTCAGAGAATCTACAGATGACGGCGTTAAAAAGATTGTTAAAGAATTCGACGATGCTGTAGAAGCTGCAAAAACTAAAAAGAATGAAAAAATTTCAAATCTTGTAAAAGATGAAAAAATTAAAGCAGCTCTTGATAAAATCAAAAAATTATTCCCGAAAGAAGGAAAAGGCAAAGCAGCAGCTATCTGGGGCGGTATCGCAGCAGCAGTAGGCTTAATTGCAGGATTAGTATTAAGCGGAAGCAAAAAAGAAGCTAAATAATATAAATAGACATAAATTTACCTTAATATAGAAAATGGCTGAATTCAATATTCAGCCATTTTCATTAAAAATAAAAATATTTAACTACACTTTATCAGGATCTAATACTACACAACGCGAGTTATTTATCTGCAAAAGAGCCGCAAATTTTTCCAAATCAGCTTTAATTTCAGGGAAAGTATTATAATGCATAGGAATAACAGTTTGAGCACCTAACCAGTCAGCAGCAACCGCAGCATGTTCAATATCCATAGTATAATGTCCGCCGATAGGAAGCATTGCAATATTCGGACGATACAACTCTTTTATAGTTTTCATTTCAGAAGTTAACCCTGTATCGCCTGCATGATAAATTCTGACATTTTCCGTATCTATAACAACTCCTGCAGGCTCACCTGCATACCTGCCGTCAGGTAAAACACTTGTATGCGATGCAGGAACAAATACCGCTCTGCCCCAGTCATAATTTATCCAGCCTCCAAAGTTAACCGAACGAACCTTACATCCCTGCTCTTTGCAATACTGAGCTAATTCAACTATAGCTGTAATTGTTGCATCCTTTTCCTTCGCAATCTCAATTGCCTGCCCGAGATGGTCACCGTGTGCATGGGTAAGAAAAATATCCGTTATATTCGCATCATGCCAGTTGTATTTAGGATTAATACTGACATAAGGATCAATCATAATAGAATTATTTTTTAATTTAATTTCAAAAGCACTGTGGCCGATATACCTTAAATCCATAACAATCTCCTTTTCATTTGATTTAAATATAACAAATTTTATTGTAGAATGCAAATATGCAATATGATGAATTAATGAAAAAATGTATAGAACTAGCAAAACAGGGAGAAGGATTTACATCTCCAAACCCGCTTGTTGGCTGCGTTGTTTTAGATAAAAACGGAAATGAAATTTCAACAGGCTATCATCACAAATATGGAGAAAACCACGCTGAGCGTGATGCTCTTTTAAAACTTACAAACGGGGAAGAAAAAGGCGGAACACTTATTGTAAATTTAGAACCCTGCTCACACTACGGAAAAACTCCTCCTTGTGCAGATTTAATAATAGAACGCGGGATAAAAAAAGTTGTTATAGGAATGCGCGATGTAAACCCTATTGTAGCAGGAAACGGAATTAGAAAATTAAAAAATGCAGGGATTGAAGTAATAGAGAACGTTCTTGAAAATGAATGCAAAGCATTAAATGAAATATTTATTAAAAATATGACAAAAAACGAAGTTTTTGTTGCGCTAAAAACCGCTGCAACTCTGGATGGGAAAATTGCGACTTCAAACGGATCTTCCAAATGGATAACATCTGATAAGGCGCGTAAAGAAGTAAAAAAAATAAGAAACCGCTATGATGCAATTTTAACGACATCTTCAACTATTCTTGCCGATAATCCGACAATGGCGCATAGAAAAAAAATTATTCTGGACAGAGAATTAAAAACAAATCTTGAAGCTCCAATATACAAAGAAGGTGAAATTTATCTGTTTAATGCAACGCTTGATATGTTTGAAGGCGGAATAAATTTTATAAAAACTCCGCTTAGAAATGAAAAGTTAGATTTAGAATTTATATTGAAAAAGGCATTTGATTTAGGGATAAAAAGTATATTAGTTGAAGCCGGCGGTCATCTGAACGGAGAAATTTTAAAATATACAGACAAAATTTATCATTTTATTGCTCCCAAAATCACTGGCGATAACAGCTCCTTATCATGCTTTGATTTTAGAAAAATAGACAATATAAATGACAGCTTTAATTTTAAAATTACACAAATTGATATCTTTGAACCTGATATTTTATTAACTTACTATCCTATTTCAAAATAAGAAAAAAGTTGTATAATAAATTTTATGAAGAAAAGATCATCATCAGCGGGAACATTTTATCCTGCTGGGAAAACTGAATTAGAAAACCTTATAAAAAGTTACGAAATTAAAGAACCCAAATATTATTCAAGAGCGGTAATTGTGCCGCATGCAGGATATGCATACTCGGGCAGGCTTTCTGCAAACGGGATACAGCGTATAAAAAAAGAGGCAAAAAATGTTTTCATATTTGCACCGGCACACTATGAACGAATTTTTGGCTGTGCAGTCTGCGATTACGATGAATTTGAAACACCGTTAGGAAATATAAAAGTCAACAAAGACCTAACACAGAAAATTGCAGCATTTTGCGACTGTAATACTGCTGACTTCGCATTTGAAAAAGAGCACTCAATAGAAGTTCAACTGCCTCTAATTAAATATTTTTTACCAGATGCACAAATTGTACCTGTTCTATACGGATGCGAAAATTTTAAAAATTTGTGTGAAACTATAGAACATTTTTGGACCGATGAAGAAAATGTTTTCATAATATCAAGCGATTTAAGCCATTTTTATCCGGAAAAAGAAGCTTCTAAAATAGACTATTACACCGCAAAAATGATTGAAGAAAACAATCTCTCAAATTTTGAACAGGAACAGGCATGCGGTGCAGTCGGGATTTGCGGGCTTATTGAATTTGCAAAAAAGAAAAATTTTTCTCTTATAAGGACAGGGCTTACAAATTCAGCATCGGCAACCGGAGATTCGTCGCGTGTTGTCGGTTACGGATGCTGGTTTTTATATGATGGAAAAAAAAATAATTATATAAAAAAATATTACACTGATTTTGTCAAAAAAATTTGTAAAGACAGTATCTTATCCGGTTTACAGCTCGGTCAGGCTGCAATAGATAATTATGATTGCGTATTCGAGGAGTATGGAGCAAGTTTTGTAACTCTTGAACTGGACGGGATTCTACGCGGATGTATTGGTTCAATTATTGCACATAAACCTTTAATTAAAGATTTAATTCATAATGCACATGCTGCAGCATTTTCAGATCCCAGATTTCCTGCTCTTACTCTAAATGAATACAATAGAATAACACTAGGAGTATCACTTCTTTCAAAACCTCAAAGAATTGAATTTGAAACGGAAGAAGAACTACTTAATGAATTATCACCGACAACTGACGGACTTATTATCCGTGACGGCAACTATCAGGCAGTTTTTTTACCTGATGTTTGGGAACAGCTGCCGCAAAAAGAAGAGTTTCTTAATCAATTAAAAATAAAAGCCGGTCTTCCTAAAGGACATTTTTCCGATAGCTTTGAGGCTTTTAAATTTACAACTACAAAAATATAAATGTTTAAGAAATATTTGTCTCTAATAAACTTCCCTAAAATAAAATTTTAAATTATAATAATTAAATGATAAAAATTAAAAGAATTAAGAATAGATTAATTATTAATATTTTGTTTATTAAGTTGAGTTTTGCCATAAATAACAATAAAATTATCCTGATTGACGAAAACGGGTTAAGGAGAAAGGTCAAAAAAATCAAAGGGCTGGATGTAAAATTTGAAGGGAAAAACTCTAAAATAATTCTACATTCACCAATAAACAATTTTAACAATTGCAAAATTTTAATTAGGAGTAACTGTGTTGTCGAAATTGGTCAAAACAGCAACATTAATAATTTTACTGCAGAACTAATCAATCATTCAAAATTGATAATCGGTAAAAATTTTTATTGCGGTAGTACAAATGCTTTTGTTGATTATAGGTCAAGTCTCATTATAGGTAATGACTGCATGTTTTCAGATGGAATAACTATAAGATGCGGCGACGGAACTGCTCATAAGATTATAGATCTCAGCACAAACACCTACAAATCCTTATCCGGCAATGTTGTTATAGAAGATCATGTTTGGGTTGGATTAAACGCAACAATACTAAAACGAGCACATGTCAAAAAAGATTCAATTATCGGTACAAGTGCGGTAGTTGCCAAACAGTTTGAAGAAACCAATGTTTCGATTGCAGGAAATCCGGCAAAAATAATTCAGAGAAATATAAATTGGTCATCATAGAAAAACTTATAAATAACTTAGCCTACAATATCAATTTTTTTGCCATAATATAATTGATCGCTTATTGCATCTGCAGTGTCATTAAATTTTGCTTGTGATGACATCCAAATTGCTGCCTGCATTGCTGATTTATGCATTTTTTGCTGATTTAAAGATAATTTCTTTAAATCATTTTTTAACTCTTCCTGGCTGTCATACTGCTTGTTTGATAAACTATGCAAAGTCTCTTTTTGCTCCTGTAGCATATCATAAATAACAAGTAATTTGTTATTTTCAGATAAGTATCTAAAATCTTCTTCGCCTGACTCTACTTTAGACGTTATATTATATTTGCCAAAATTAACAGAATTTATGTTTTGAATTTTCACATTTAACTCCTTAATCAATAACTTTACCTTCAAATACATCAATTACCATATTTACATTATCAGAATGTAAAGAATTGGTAATTTTTGATGCACTTTCGGACTCTACGTTGGTCTGAACATCTTCTTTCAATTCTTCTACTTCATCTGAAGAAACCTCTGGCTCCATTTGAACAGATTTCATAACCGGTGAAGGCTTTGGTTTAGGTGCTTCTATATTCTTCGTGGCAGGCTGAACCGGTTTTATCTGAATATCATCGGCATGAGGAAGCCTTATAACCACATTTGAATTTTCCTGTGAGAACAAAGAATTAACAGCATCAACAACTGCCTGTTTTTTAGAACCGCTTTGAACCTGATTTAAGAAAATCTCATTTTTCATTGTCAAAACTGTTTCATCAGGCTCAATTTTAACAGGATTAGCCCATTGTTTCAGTAATGCACGTGTTGGAGCACTGTGCACATTATCAAGCAGTCTTCCCCACAAAACAGCAATATCAGCTCCGTCAGAGTGTTTTGACATCGGCATCGGTGAAAAATCATCTGTATTGTGAGCACTTTCAGCCTTTGGTTCAGAAGAAACAGGCTCTTTTTCTTGAGGCTTCTCCGTCGCTTGAACCTTTTCTTCTTCTTTATGCAAGACTATATCCGGTTTTGCATGTTCTGTCCTTTGCATTTCAGACTTCATAACAGGGGCTGGAGCTGTTTTATAAGCAGAAACTTTAACAGGTTGAACATTTCCGCTTTCTAATCTTGCAATTCTATTTTGAAGTTCCAGCAGAGATGTATTTTCAGTTAGATTTGCAAGGTCAATTATTGCAACTTCAAGCCACAAACGCGGATTATTAGTAAGTTTTAACTCTTTAATATATTCAGAGCATTTATCAATAAGAAAAACAATCTGATGAGTTTCAATATTTTCAGACTGCGCTGTCATAGCTTTAACCTGTGCATCGTTAGCCTGAGTTAATTCAAACACTATTTCTTTTCTGCAATTTTTAACAATTAGCAGATTTTTCAGATAATCCATCAAATTAGTGAGAATTTGTACAGGCTCATTACCCGAGTTGTAAATCTTTTCCAACTCTTCAATAGCCTCCTGCGGTTTTGAATTAACAATTTTGTCCGCAAGAGAATTTAACGTATCAAATGAAAGACGCCCGAGAAGATTGTTTATATCATCAGTTGAAATAGCCTCATCACCGTCTAACACACTCAACTGATCGAGCAGAGCAATACTATCACGCATCCCGCCCGCAGAATTTTTTGCAATTGTATATAAAGCATCATCAGTTATGTTAATTTTCTCGTTATCAGCAATATATCTCAAATGTTTAACAATATCGTCAGTTGTAATACGCTTAAAATCAAACCTCTGGCAGCGGCTTTTTATCGTATCAAGGACTTTATGAACTTCTGTCGTAGCAAGTATGAAAATAACATTTTTCGGCGGTTCTTCAAGAGTTTTCAAAAGTGCGTTAAACGCTGTCGTAGAAAGCATGTGAACTTCGTCTATAATATAAATCTTATACCTGCTGTTAACAGGAGCATACATAACCTTTTCAAGAATATTTTGCGCATCTTCGACTTTTCTGTTACTTGCAGCATCAATTTCTATAACATCCATTGGAGTTGAATTTGTGATATCAATACAATTTTCGCAAACTCCGCAAGGATTGATTGTCGGCCCCTCTTTACAATTCAGAGATTTAGCAAAAATACGGGCGGTAGAAGTTTTTCCGGTACCCCTTGGCCCCGTAAAAAGATATGCATGAGAAATTTTATTAAGTTCAATCGCATTTTTTAAAGCTTTTTTAATATGTTCCTGCCCGACAACTTCTTCTAACCTTTGCGGGCGGTATTTTCTGTATAAAGGTATGTATTTTTCATTCATGGTAAAATTATAACAAGATAACAGCGAAAAGGAAAACATTATGAAGATAATTAAACCTGCATTGCTAAAGGATGGTGACACAATCGGAATTCTCGCAACTTCCGGAGCTATGGAAGATGATACAAACCTGAAACGTGCCGTTACATTCTTTGAAAACAAAGGCTACAAGGTTAAATTATCCGATAATGTTTATTCAAAAAACAGATATCTTGCAGGTAGCGACAGTGAAAGACTTGACGCGCTTCATAAAATGTTTTCAGACAAATCCGTAAATGCGATAATCTGCCTGAGAGGCGGTTACGGAGCAATCAGACTTATTAACAAAATAGACTATGATTTAATCCGCAAAAATCCTAAAATTTTCTGCGGCTACTCTGATATTACAGCACTTAATGCAATGTTTCTAAAATATGCAGGACTTGCGACTTTCTCTGGTCCAATGATTTTAAGCGACTTTGGAGAGGAAAATTTATGCGGATACACAATCAATAAATTTTTTGAAGCAGTAACGACCGGCAAATTTGATTATGAAGGTACATTCTGGGGCGGGAATTTGTCAACACTTGTTTCTCTTTGCGGTCAGGATTTTATTCCGGATTTTGAATTTACCCTATTTTTGGAAGATTTGAACGAACCGCCTTACAAAATAGATAAAATGGTTACGCAGCTCTTCAATATAGAAAAAATCCGCAAAAATACTAAAGCAATAGCAATCGGTGACTTTTTGGGCGTTGACGACATTTATTATATCTTTGAAGATTTAGGATTACCGTTGATAAAGAATTTTCCTGCATCACATTCTGCGAAAAAAGCAACTATACCATACGGCTTTACATCATTCTGAACTCGTTTCAAAATCTTTCAGAGATGCTGAAATAAATTCAGCATGACAAAAACATAGCTAAATATAAAATAATTAATTTTATATTAAATATGTATTCCCTCTAAAGTTTTTGAGATAAAATATAATTATGTGTGAGATAAATAAGGATAAAGACTATGTGGGATTACTCAGATAAAGTTATAGATCATTACAGAAACCCGAGAAATGTCGGGAAAATTGATAATGCAGATGCTATCGGCGAAGCAGGTTCATTAGCCTGCGGCGATTCACTGAAAATATATTTAAAAATTAAAGACGGAATTGTAACTGATGCTAAATTTCAGACTTTCGGCTGCGGTTCTGCCGTTGCAAGTTCGAGCATTTTAACTGAAATGATTATCGGGAAAACGATTGAAGAAGTAAAAAAAATTACAAACAAAGATATTGCAGACCAATTAGGCGGACTTCCTCCGGAAAAAATGCATTGCTCTGTTATGGGCTATGAAGCATTGGAAGATGCATTAAAAAATTATGACGATTATACTGACCTTGATGACATCAGAAATGAAGAAGAAGCAAACAAGAAGCGTGAAAAAATTGTATGCAACTGCTTTGGAATTACTGAAAATGTAATCTGGGATGCAATAAAAATGAACGGATTGAAAACCGTTGAAGAAATTACAAATTATACAAAAGCCGGCGGTGCCTGCGGGAAATGCAAAGGTTTAATTCAAGATATTATCAACACCTACTATAAAAAAGAAGAGCAGGAAGAAAAAACAGCTTCAACTCTAAGCCCCGCTCAAAAGATTTTGAAGATTAACAATGTTATTGAAAACCAAATTTCGCCGGAACTGAGAAAAGACGGCGGCGATATCACACTGGTTGATATAGACGGAAATAAGGTTATGGTAAAACTTCGCGGGAAGTGCTCGGGCTGTAAAAATTCCCACCTGACACTCAAAGCGTTTGTTGAAAAAACACTGAAGGATACAGTTGATTCAAATATCGAAGTTGTGGAGGTTGAATAATGAATTTAATATATTTAGACAATAACGCAACAACAAAGGTTGACCCGCAAGTTTTAGAGGCAATGCTTCCATACTTAAAAGACGAATATGCTAACCCTTCAAGCGTTTATGATTTTGCAAAACGTGCAAACCATGCAGTAAGAGATGCAAGAGGCGTTATGAAAGATTTCTTTAACGCAAAAGACGAAAAAGAAATAATCTTCACCTCCTGCGGTTCTGAAAGTGCAAACACAGCAATTCGCGGTGTGCTAAACATGAATAAAAACAAACGCCACATTATAACAACAAAAGTTGAACACCCGTGCGTTTTGAATTTGTACCAAACACTGGAAAAAGAAGGTTACAGAGTAGACTATATAGGGGTAAATTCTAACGGAGAGCTTGATTTAGCGCAGTTAGAAGAAGCTATTACAGATGATACGGCGCTTGTTTCAATAATGTACGCCAACAACGAAACCGGTGTAATTTTCCCGATTGAAAAAATATCGGAAATCATCAAATCAAAAAATAAAGAAACTAAATTCTTTGTGGATGCAGTTCAGGTATCAGGTAAAATTCCGATTGATGTTCAGGCGATGGGTGCTGATTTGGTCGGAATTTCAGGACATAAATTCCACGCTCCAAAAGGTATCGGTGCACTTTATGTAAATTCAAAAACATTAATAACACCTTTAATTATCGGCGGTCATCAGGAACGCGGGAAACGTGCAGGAACAGAAAACGTTCCTTACATTGTCGGGATGGCAAAAGCGGCTGAACTTGCAACAGACCATTTGAAATATGAGGCAACAGAAGTTAAAAGACTTCGTGACAAACTTGAACAAAATATTGTTAAAAACATATTTAACGCAAGATTGAACACGGGAGTAGCAAACAGAGTTCCCAACACAACAAACATCGGTTTTGAATACATTGAAGGGGAGCTTATTCTTCTTCATTTGAGCGACTTGGGAATTTGCGCAAGTTCGGGAAGCGCCTGTACATCAGGTTCACTTGAGCCGTCTCACGTGTTAAGAGCGATGAATGTTCCGTTCACGGCAATTCACGGCAGCATAAGATTTTCTTTGAGCAAATTCACAACAGAAGCTGAAATTGATTATGTATGCGAAAAAATGCCCGGAATAATTGAAAAATTAACTAATTTATCGCCATTTCAGGATGAACTCGAGGCATTGAAAAGATTGAGACATTAGAACGATTTTATTTTTTCCTCAAGAGGGAAGAAAAAGAAATCGCGCACCCTGTGCGCGATAACCGAGTTAAAGTTCAAACTTTTATACCTAATCTAACTTTGTTCTTATTCCTGAGCTAAAATAATCAGCGAAATTTGCAATCTCATCGTCAGACAAAGTATGTTCTATCTGGTTCCTGTCACAGTCATTATAGGAGCGGAGTATTAAGCGATCGCCTTCATTTGCCTTACGGGAACTTACAATTTGGCCGTTTTCTACGGTATGATATACATAATCCTTTCGCACCGTAAATTCTTTTTTAGGATTTTTCTCAAAAATCCCGGCAAGATTTCCTGCTTTATCATAAGCAAAATATCTTTCGTTTTCAAAACAATCAACAATTGGATCTCCAGCATTATTCATATAAGTTCTATTATTGTTAGCATAAACAAGACGTCCTGAAGTTTTATCATATTCACGTCTAATTGTAACCCCCCATACATTTGAATTTGGGTCAATTTCACCGTTTGGCAGATTTTCAGGACATTTATTTACTTCATGATTGTTAATAGTTATCCAATCGCGCGTGTTGTTCATTTTTACACGCCCACCACAGTCGGAAAGAACAGGGACACCTCTACATCTATCACTTGTTTGAACGAGTGTCTGTTCGCCTTTTTCATTTAACCTAAATGCCTGACGTACTTTCTTAATACCATTGTCGCCCCATGGTTTTGTTGTTTCCAAAAATCTTGATACAGCAGTGCCTTTATCGTTAAAAATAACTATATCTCTAACCGGTTGCCCATCAACAGTTGTTAAAAATTCTGCACGGGTTCTGGAACCGACCTGTGTAATGTTTGGCATAACACCTTCTGCAACATTTTCAACACCGCTAAAAGGTTTATATGACGCTAAAAATGTATTTACAGATTCCGGAATTGGTTTTGCGACTTGTTCTGCGACCTCTTGAGCCATCTGTCCGGCAGCCTGTCCTGCGGATACTGTTTGAGATGCTGCTTGAGATACCGTCTGTGCCGGTATTTTTGCTTTATAATGACCACGAGTAATTAAATAAGTACCTAAAACTGCAAGTCCGATAATTCCGGCCCACAACAAATCTTTATTTGCAAAACTATTTTCTTTTTTAGGAGTTTCCGCAGCTGCTGCTTGTTGAGGCTTAGCAGCAACCTGATTTTGAAGAGGCATATAGCCGGATGTAAACGGGACATAACTAAAACCGCTGTTGTAATAATAAGGCATATCTAACCTTTCCTTTTTTCAATTTTCCCTTACATATATATAAAACCGAAAAGGTTTAAATTATTTACACGTATGCCTGCATGCTATGCTATGAGGCATTATGACAGAGTTTCAGGCATTTGTAAAGATTTTTTAATATTATATTTTACCCACCATTTCCCTCCCTTATCAGGGAGGGAGAAAAAGACAATGTAAATATTTTTTTACTGCTAAAGTTCTACGATTTTTTACGTAAATATAACTTTTTTCAAATCACAACTCTGTTGAATGGTTTTCTATGACATTCAACTTTATCCTATGCATAAGGAGTTTTTTGTTATGAAAAAATTTGTTATTTCCTTATGCATTATATTAAGTATAAACGGCTGCGCAGCAGCCGGCCAGTACTCACAAATTCTTGATAAAATAGAAAATTCTTTATACGGTTTTACATATACAACATCCGATGACGCATCACGCCTCGACAGAATAGAGCAGAGCGTCTACGGACAGTCAAAAACAAATCAGGCTGTATCCGAAAGGGTTGCAAAGCTGAATAAAGATATGTCGGCCGAACTTTTAGGACAAGAAATAACACCTAAAGAAGACACCTTCGCGGAAGAAGACGACTACAGAGAAACCATTGCAGAAGAAAAAATGCCTCCTGCCGGAGCCAATGTTGATTATCCTTCTGTAAACGAACTAGAGAAAAAACTTTTTAAACAAGAGTTTAAAAATAAGGATTTAAACAGCAGACTTGCAAAACTGGAAAAAGAAGCACTCGGACAAACTTATGACAAAGACGCTTTTGCCTCTCGTGTTGAAAGGCTGCAGGCTAAAATAAAACCGGATTCACTTATGAATAACAGTATAGCTCAGGATTCAAATGAATACTATGACGGCGAGTCAATTCCTCTTGATAAAAACTATAACTTGTCGGAATATCAGCCGCCGGAATTTGATTATGACGCATATAATGCAAGTCATCAAAAACCTGTAAGAATAAATCTCGCTTCTGTTGAAAAAACAATATTTAAACAGAGCTTTAATCAGGATTCAATGGACAACAGACTTGCCAGATTAGAAAGTACAATGTTTGGAACAACATTTGATAATGACACTCAAAGCGACAGATTAAGACGAATCTCAAGTGCATACAAAGCTCTAAAAACCGCAAGCAAGTACGATTCAAACAAATTTTCACAAAATATGGCAACAGCTATGCAGATAGGCACATTATTATTGATGATACTTGCGTGTGTATTATAAACAAAAAAAGAGGTTAGTTTCTCTAACCTCTTTTTTTTATATAAAACCTGATTAAACTTTTCTTTTTCTAGCTGCTTCAGATTTGCGTTTTCTTTTTACGCTCGGTTTTTCGTATCTTTCACGTTTTTTTACTTCTGAAAGGATACCGGCTTTTTGAATTTTTTTCTTGAAACGTCTTAAAGCGCTTTCAATTGATTCGTTTTCGCCAACTTTAACTTCTGCCATTTATATTTTCACCACCTTTATGGTCTTATTTTTTACATTCTGATTTAATAATTAAATTATAGCTTAAATAAAAAATTTTTCAAGTGTATTAAGCCGACAGAGTAAATATCTGATAAATTTCCTCGTCTGAAAGCTCAGTGATAATCTTTTCACCTTCATAAACAGCAAGGTCGGCAAGTTCTTTCTTTGATTTCAGCATCTCGTCAATCTTTTCCTCAAAGGTGCCGAGTGTAATCATTCTGTGAACCATTACGTTTTTATCCTGACCTATACGGTAAGTTCTGTCTGTTGCTTGATCTTCAACCGCAGGATTCCACCACAAATCATAGTGAATTACATTTGTTGCACTTGTAAGGTTCAACCCGGTTCCGCCGGCTTTTAATGAAAGCACCATAATCTTTGCGTCATCATCGTTTTGGAAACGGTGTATCAAATCTTCTCTCTGCGGAACAGTCAATGACCCATGGAAAAATAATGGGTCTGTATTACATTCATCAGGAATAACCTTGCACAAAATATCACCCATCTCTTTATATTGAGTAAAGATAAGAGTTTTTTCATTATTATCAAGTATACTCTGCACAGTAGATATACATTTATCCATTTTACCTGACAGTTCTTTACTCATTTCTCCGCCTTTTAAGAACTGGTAAGGATGATTACAAATCTGCTTCAAAGCAGTAATAAGTTTGAATATGTTTCCGCGTCTGTTAATACCTGTAAATCCAGAAATTTTTTCCATCATTTCATTAAGAGTTTTTTCATAAAGCACAGCCTGCGGTTTTGAGAGATAGCAGTAATCATTAATAACCATTTTTTCAGGCAGATCCGTGATAACGTGTTTATCGGTTTTCAAACGTCTCAAAACAAACGGAGACACGGACATTTTTAATTTTGCGGCACGCGAATTTTCTTTAAACCGTTCAATAGGTATAGCATAACTCTTCTGGAATTCTCTCAATGTTCCAAGATACCCTTGATTAATAAAGTCAAATATAGACCAAAGTTCAGTGAGTCTGTTTTCAACAGGCGTACCTGTCATTGCAATCTTTATATCTGACTTTAACATTTTAACCGCAAGAGTTTGAGCAGTATCTGGATTTTTAATGTTCTGTGCCTCATCAACAACAATCATTCCCCAAGCATCTTTTTTCAATTCTTCAACATCAATTCTCATAATTGCATAAGTCGTAAGAATTACATCGTGTTTTAAGTCCAGCTTTCTTTCTGCACCGTGGTATATAACAGCATCAAGAGAAGGGGCAAACATCTGCAGCTCTTTCATCCAGTTTCCCATTAAGGTAGTCGGGCAAATTACCAGCACCGGTTTATCAAGCTTGTTTTCTTCTTTTAGTTTCAAGATAAGACTTATTACCTGAATTGTTTTACCGAGACCCATATCATCGGCCATACAAGCTCCAAAACCTTTTGAAACATTTGTCCATAACCATTTTAAACCAGTAAGCTGATAAGGTCTTAGTTCTCCTTTTAAAGCTTCCGGCGGGGTTACTTCTACAGGCTTGTTAAAATCTTTAATAACTTTTGCAAATGCTTCATCATAATCAAAGTCATACTGGGCAAACTGACCGGACATTGAAGCCTGAATAAGCTCCATCCTTGTCATTGATTTTAAATTGGATTTTGCAATTTGTTCGAAAATCTTTTTTGTATCATCTTTATCAATTAAAACATACTTATTTTTATACTTAATAAGTCCATTTTCAGCTTCAACAAGTTTATTAAATTCCTCAACCGATAATTTTTCATTCCCGATTGCTATTTCATACGAAAAGTCCAAAATATCATCTAGAGATATCTTCGAAGTTGAATTATTGTTAAATATGTCAGCCAGTTCTTTTGAACGCGAAGTCTTTACTTTTGCATTAATAGATGCACGCGGAACAACAATATTTGTCAGTTCTTTGGGCAGAATAACCTCAATTTGAGCCTTTTGAAGATAATAAGCAGTCTTAGTTATAATCTGATACACCTGATTTAAATCGAGGTCAAGATAAAGTTTATCTTCATCTTCAAACAAATCTTCCAACTCGGGCATATATCTTATTGCATAATTAAGCTGTTTTTCTACAATACGTGCGATATCTGATGAATTTGCGCCAAAAACTTCTTCATCAGTGTATAATCTGTCAACAAGGATATCTTCACCGGTTTTTCTGTTTTTAATATGCACTTTTAGCCTGAAAAGCTCCTGATCTTCAAGTTTATCAATCTTGAAGAAAGGAATCACATCATATTTACCGAGATAAAGTTCGTCAAACCACTGAGCAAAGCTTTCTGCAATATCATGTCCCTTCATTACGGCACGCTGCTCAAGGTCTTTTATCATATAAGTACCGGACTTTACGTCCTTAAATTTATAAGCTTTTATCCCCAAAAATTTATAAATCACATAGTTTAAATAATTATAAATAAAATCGTTGATAAAGTTTTTAGGTTTTTCTCCTTTTATAAATAAATCATCAGGTATATTTTCTTCAAACTGGTTAATAATGCGTGCAAGCTGCTGAGAATTAATAATAGGCTCATACACAATTCTGAACATTGTACCGTGTTTTTTTATTGTCGGGATAAAATAGAGTTTTTCAATCAGCTTCATCACAAAATATGTAAGCTTATTGAGATAAATAAATGTCGGAGTTAGAGCTTCTAAATCAACTACATTGCCAAAACCGCCGAAATAATCCATAACAAGATCCAGACTCATGGAATAACCGACTTTATCATCCATAACTTCTGACTTAAAACGGAATAATGAGCCCTTAGACTTTAAATAATATTGAAAATTATTTGTAGGCGTGACAAAAAATGAAAGTTTATCGTTATTATTTATCAGATAAAAATTTGTATTTCTCGCAGGTGCATTAGGGCTTAAGAAAACACCCGCAAACTCATCTTCCACAGTCTGATATATTAAACTTAAAGTATAACGGAAATCCTTGTTTTTAAATCCGTCAGGATTTTCTGACAGGTTGAAAAACAATTCATCAACATTATTCTTTTTAAATGAAAAATCTATATCCAAGTTTTTTATATCAGCCATATATTTTCAATCCAATTTACTTAATTAATAGGCAGATGCCAAAACAGCATCTGCCAGAATAACTTCTATTTAATCAAAGAATCGCAATCCATCTCTGCAGGTTTTGGAATACCCATTAACTGCAAGACAGTCGGTGCAATGTTGCATAAAGCGCCGTCGTCTTTTAACTGCATAGTTTTGGGAGCATTTATAAGAACAAACGGAACTTTGTTTATAGTATGGGCAGTCTGCGGTTTTCCTGTATCAGGGTTTACCATAACTTCCGAATTTCCATGGTCAGCTGTCAAAAGCATAATAATGTTATTCTTTTTGCAGGCCTCAGCAATCTTTCCGACGCATTCGTCAACAACATGGCAAGCCTTTGTTGCTGCCTCAATAACTCCGGTATGCCCCACCATATCAGGATTTGCAAAGTTCACCAGAATAAAACCGTATTCAGGATTATCTATTGCTTTGAGAACATTTTCGCAAACTTCCGGTGCGCTCATTTCAGGCTGTAAGTCATAAGTAGCCACCTTTGGAGAAGGAACAAGAACTCTTGTTTCATGAGGCTGTGGTTCATCAATACCGCCGTTAAAGAAGAAGGTAACGTGCGCATATTTTTCGGTTTCGGCAGTTCTGAACTGTTTAACTCCGTTAGCTTCCAAAACATCGCCGAGAATATTTACAAGGTGCTCTTTCGGGAAAGCAACAGGGAAAGTAAAATCTTCATTATAGCTTGTCATTGTTATATAACAAAGATTTTTAAGAACTTTCTTTCTTTCAAAACCGTCAAAATCTGCAAAATTCAAAGCTTTAGAAATTTCTCTTGCTCTGTCCGGTCTGAAATTAATGAAAATGATTGAATCATTATCATGAATTCTTGATTCTTCACCGCCGATAACAGTCGGAAGAACAAATTCATCATTATCACCTCTTGCATAAGATGCTTTTACACCCTCGCAGGCAGATGAACTGTGTTCACCTTCACCAAATAACAAAGCATTATAACCTTTTTCAACTCTATCCCAACGATTGTCTCGATCCATTATATAATAACGGCCTATAATGGTTGCAACAGGCGGAAGCCCGTATTTTTTCAGTTCAGCCTCAACAGGTTCTAAAAATGTGCAGGCACTTTGAGGCGGAGTATCGCGGCCATCCAAAAATGCGTGAACATAAACTTTGTGCAAACCGTTATCTGCAGCCATCTTTATCAAAGCTAAAAGGTGATCTAAAGATGAATGAACACCGCCTGTTGAAACAAGCCCAAAAATGTGTAAAGCAGAATTATTTTCTTTTGCGTGGCTCATAGCCATCAGGAAACGTTCATTTTTAAAGAAAGAACCGTCTTTAATAGCTCTGTTAATTCTGGACAAATCCTGATGCACAACACGTCCTGCACCAAGATTTAAGTGTCCGACTTCACTGTTTCCCATTTGCCCTTCAGGCAGACCAACATATTGCCCGTCTGCGTGAATTGAAATTGTCGGATATTCTTTTTCCAATTTGTCAACATGAACCGGATGAGCAAGTTTAGTTGCATCATATTCTGGGTGATTTTTGCTTATACCCCAGCCGTCCATAATACATAATAATACTCTCTGTGTCATAGTCTTCGTCCTCTATTTATATTTCTTACTTAAGAAAATTTTATCAGGAACAAAAATCAAATACAAGAGAGAATTTTTAAATAAAAGAAGCCCCGTACAGATGTGATTTTGTTGCCTGCGTGGTCTCGCAGGTGGGTGAACGCCTCGGATTATCCGTTTCCCGCTGGCGATACAAATATCGGCGGGTATACTTCACATCCTGTCAGAGTCAATTCTCCCTTTTAAAATAAATGTAGGAACAAAATGAGCATCCGTACAGAGCTAATACATTATAACACAACTTTTATTTATATTCAATATTAAACAGTCTGCCTATTTTGAATACTTATTTGCGCCGAAATAAAACCCAATATAAACAGATAAAAAAATAACTGCAATCGGATTAAATACAATTAAATTCAAATTGTCAGGATAGAACACATTCAATAAAGCTGTAAATACTGCAAAAACCAAAGCAACAGCAGTATATTTTAATGTACTTTTTTTCATTTTTACGACCTTTACATTATGAGATATAGTTACATCTCGCATAGAATCAACATTTGAAAGACTCATTGCTTTATCATAAATTGTTTGAGTAATTTGTCCATTTTCAAGCAGATGCTTGCATGATCTTTCATAAGCTTTGTTAAGCTGCACTTCTACAAGTTTTAACATCCTGTCTTCAGAAAGATTGCTTAAAGCAGCCTCTCTAGTCATCTCAAATGTTACAAAAGCAAGTTTCTGTAATATTGTTTCATGATAATTTTCAGGGATCCCCGAGCGCAGCAAATCCACATATTTATGGAAAGTCCACTCAGAAATTATCTGTGTAAGCATTTTGGCAGTATCTGAATTTTCTATGGTTTCATCTTTTGAAAAGGCTTCACCGGCAATATAAGTAAAATTGTATATCTTATCTAAAAATTCTTTTTTATGCTTCAAAGCAATGTCTTCAGGAATAACATGCTCCGCCTGCTTAGTTAAATCTTTTGCAAAACCTTTATAGTCAAATGTTGCTACCATAAAAACCCTCCTTGAAAAATTATAGCATGCCATTTAGATTCGGGCAAGTTTTTATAGCATTAATTCATTTTTAAAGTTTGCATTGCAATTTTTGCAGCATTATCAGCACGCATCATGGCCTGATCAGCTGCCGAAGTATCTTCCTGCTGATTAACAAGCTGCACTCCTATAGGAGATGGAATATAAGTTCTGACAGGTTCCGGCGGAGTATTATTATTCGTCATATTTAAGCTCTGCTGAGTTGTAGTTGTTGTTGTCGTGGTTGTTGTTGAAGGATTTCTATACTTGTTAAGCAAATTTGTAGGACTCTGTCCCTGTTGTGTATTTGTCGTAGTTATAGTTTGTGTTGTATTAGTCTGCTGGACCGGTGGCTGAACAGGATTTTGCTGAAGCTGAGGCGGAACTTGTGTCTGCTCTTGAGCCTGCTGCGGCTGCTCTTTACCTTCATCCAGTACAGAATTTTTAGGTTTCCCAAATATTAAATGCGAACCTTTTACGGCAATCTTGCTTAAGAAAGGCAAAATTATCATCATACCCAGAACAATTCTCATCGGATAACCTGCCATCTGCTTAATACCGAATTTTGGATGACGGAATAAATCTTTAATTTTAGCCATTATACCTTTTCTATAAGTTTTTACACCGTCTTTTACTACGCCGATATCAGTTTTGTCATAAGGTCTGATTTGTTCAAGACCCACTGTAACAATACGCCCAACTTTCTTAAACAATTTAATAATCGGATTTTTTACACCGGCATTTAATTCTTTTTGTAATGCCTTTTTACTTGCTTTCCATTCTGCCTTATTAGCAAATTTACCTGACATTGCCTTCATATTATGAGCATTTAAATGTGCACGATAAGCCTCAACCTGCTGTTTTGTCATACCTGCATACTGAAGTCCGCCTATACTATGCATCAATTTTATAGCCATAGGCATTGCAACGAAGAATGCTACCATTTCTGTGAAACGTTCAGCAAAACTCTTCATTTTTTCGCTCATTCCGTCCGCTTTCATACTCTTGTACAAAACATCAGCAAAATATGCCGCCTGCATTAATGCAACAAGTTTACCGCCTGCAACTCTGTTTGTTGCACCTTCAAGAATAACATTTGTATATTTGTTCAAAAATCTGCCCAAAGCCGATTTAGGAATTTTATCAAGTAAACCTGCTTTTTGCAATGCCTGCTTATATTCCGGATGAGCATCTAAATCCATATTCCCTATTGAAGCTGCCATCTTATTTGCAAATTCTGATCCGTAAACGTCACGGTTTAAAAATTTGCGCTGAAGCCAATTGAACACACCTTTCTTTTCAAGATATGCACGTGAAAACATCCTTGGATTGGACTGAGAAGACAATTCAATGATTTTTGCTGGATTACTATGAATATTTGTTTTTATATATTCAAGTTCTTTAAAATCCTTAGCACCTAATTCAAAGGATTTCATATCCTTCAATTTTGCAACTCTATCTTTTGCGCTTAACTTAGCGAAATCGCTAACAGCAGTATTCAGCGCGGAACCTGTTAACGGTGTCCCGCGGGAATATTTTTGCAAACATTCAAACTCGGCTTTTTGCAAAATCAGTTCACGTGCTTCTTTTGTTGTCGCACTATTAAATGCTTTCTTAAAACTATTTATATCATTTGAGTCAGCTCCATAACGAACTAAATCATCAAGAGAACAGGACTCTTTTAAAAAGTTATCAGCCACCTGCGGGAAATCACCGCCGAAAAAACCAAGCATACCGTCTGCTTGAGTTAATACCATAGGATTTTCAGGTCGTGACGGTGTGTATGCCATTGCACGCGTAATTTTAAATTTATCTATAACATTTTTTCTTACAAATGATTTAAAACTTTTGAATCCGTTATTTAATGATTGACCAAAACTGGACTTGCCAAATGCACTATTTTTAACATGGCTTGTAACATCATCGCCAAATTGCCCTATTTTATGGTAAATAGTTTTATCATAATCTCCTCTTGTTTTTTCTGCAAACTTATCCATGCCCTTTGCAATAGCAAACCATGAAGGAATAGCAAGCAGACCGGTATAAAACATTCCTTTAGGGTCATCAGTAGTTTCAGATACTCTGTTGCTTACGTAACTGTCCTGAACATTTTGCTTTAACAGCTCAGGATTTACAGCCTGCATAGGTACCTGCTGTGATTGTACAGTTTGAGGATTCATCGCCTGAAACTGCGGGATTTGCTGTTGTTTATTTACATTGTTTTCGAGCATAATTTTTCCATTTTCCCCTATATAAATATAAAAACAAAACCTGCTCATTAATTGCTTTTAAAAAATATATGTAAAGAAATGTAACAACTTTAGCCTTTTGTGAAATTCAATACTTTTTATATACTTTATATATACATCTGAAGTAAATAAGAAGAATGAGAGGCATAAAATGGCAGTAGCAAATTTAAAAAAAATTGATGACAAATTAAAAAGCATTTATGAAAATGAAGTTACAGTCAACAATAATCAGCCGTTTGAAGATCGTTCCGAATTATTATTTGCACAGATGAACTTCATCGCAATGGCAAACAAACAAGCTTTACATTTAATTTAACAATTTAACTCCAATTAATTTTTCCCCTACAAATTTTTCACCTGATTTCATCCGAAATCAGGTTTTCTTTATGTGCTATAATTCGGATATGAAACTTTGCATATTTTCAGGCACATTTAATCCCATTCATACGGCACATTTAAAAATGGCCGAATATGTTCTGAAAAATTTCGGATTTGATAAAATATTGTTCATTCCGGCATTTAAACCGCCCCATAAGGATTATAGTCCTGAAATGTGCCTCCATCGCTATAATATGGTTAAACTTGCAACCGGAACAAATCCGCATTTTGAAATATCAGATATTGAATTTAAACGTGAGAATAAATCCTACACTTATGACACGATTATTGAACTTTACAAACAAAATAATATAGACGGTAAAATTAACCTCATTATCGGAACAGATGCCTTTAAACAGATTGAAACATGGTATAAAACAGAATTATTAAAAAATATTGTTGATTTTATTGTTTTTATACGTGAAAATGAAAAAGTTGAGCTGGAATATTTAAAAAACAAAGGATATAATTTTAGATTCGCTCCGATGGAGTTTATAGATATTTCATCAACAGAAATCAGAAATAGAATAGCAGATGGAAAATCTATTAAAGGTTTAGTTACAAAAAAAGTTGAGGATTATATAAAAGAAAATGGACTATACAAAAATAAAACAATGGCTTAAAGAAAACCTTAATGAAGAAAGGTATTTACATACTCTCGGTACTGCCGAATGTGCAAAACAACTTGCAAAAAAATATAACATAGATGAAGAAAAGGCATATTTAGCAGGGTTATTGCACGACTGTGCAAAATGTTTTTCAAAAGATAAACTGCTTGATATTATACACAAACATCTAGTTGTTGAAGAAAGTGAAATGCTTAATTATAAAACTCTTCATGCGCCCGTCAGTGCATATATAGCACAAACAGAATTCAAAGTAACAGATAAAGAAATTCTGTCTGCAATTCGCTGGCATACTTTAGGCAGACTTGATATGACCGATTTTGAAAAAATTGTATTTCTTGCAGATAAAATAGAACCAAATACAAGAGATAAAGAGTATTCAGAAAAAATTATTAAAATACTTGAAGAAGAAAACGGACTGAATAAAGCACTCTTAGTCTGCTATAAAGAAACTCTCAAAAGCCTTGTAAAACGTGACCTAAAAATATGCCTCCTTACTGTTGAAATCTACAACAAACTTCAAGATTTAGTACAAAATTAGCATGTTTGTGATAAAATATAAAACAAAGTGAGGGAGTTCAGATGAAAGTATTGGAAATTAAGAATAATTTAGTGAAGATTGCCTACGAGACACAAGATAATCTCGCGCTTTCAGGCTTTGTTATTATTCAGGATGTTAATACCCCCTATGTTGCTCAGGTAATGAATCTTAAAGCAGATGTCACTGCTAATTATGCAATTGTAAAACTACTTTTTACATTTAATGAAGAAGGCATATTAAAAAATTACAACGGTACAATTCCTTCACTAAAATCAACCGTTACAAAACTCCCTGCAAATGAACTTCTTGATATCATCCCTATTGATAAACCGCTAAAAATAGGAACTCTTGCGGAACAGGAAACTCTTCTTCAAGTAGATAAATCAATTCTTGATAACAATTTGCTGGTTTGTTCAAACAACACTGAAAATACTAAACGTTTAATTAATAATCTTGTTTCCCAAATAGATGAAAAAGTTGTTATTTTTGATATAGACGGAACTCTTGAACTGACAAGCAAAATTAAATTCGGCAAAGATTTTAAATTACCTCTGAATTATGAAACTATAAATTTCATATATGAAAATGATCTTGAAGATGTTGATGCAACCAGCAGGGCAGTAATTCAAGATATATTCCTTGAGGTTCAGCAGTATACAAAAACACTGCCTGAAGGATATCTGCCGTTTAATACATTTTTAAATGTAGTAGACCAGCAGTACAAAGAAACTCAAATTCCCCAGCTTGTACTTCTTAAAAATAAATTATTAAAATACAAAGAATTAAATGTTTTTGCACAAGAACTTAAGGATATTTTGAATTTTAGCATTGCAATTGAACAATCTGAAATTTTAACTGTTGATATTTCTGAAGTGCCTGAAAACTTACAGAAAGAAATCATAACTTACGCATACAACGTTATGTCCGGTATAAAAGGCCGTATTTATTCTTTCATAAAAATAGAAAATTCAAACTCAGACAAAAAACTGCTAAAAACTTTACTTCAACAACAAGAAATATCAACTACTATTATATGCCCTCACGAATATAAATATATTAATATTCTTAAGGAAAATGCGCAAAATTTAATTTTATTCACACCGCTTACACTTCAGCACGATTTTGCAAGTTACAATACATTTTTAAATAAACTTAATGCTGATGAATTTATAATCTACGGTGCACATACACAAAATATTCCTTTAATTGTTATGTTAGAAGACAGTTCTGAAACCGGCGAAGATAATGATGAAAATAAAATACAAAATACAGAAGAGCCCAAACCTGAAACTGTTGAAGAAACCAATCAATCCTCCGAAATTATTTCAGACACAATTACTGAAGAAGCAGAAGAAAAAGTAAATGATATTGATTTAGAAGAAGAAGAAGAAATTGAGCAACCTTCAATTATTGAAGATGTCACACAGGAAGATACAGTGCTGAATGATTATCCACAAGATATAGCTTATCCTGATATTACGATTGAGGAACCCGTTGAGATTGTAGAAAATTCACAAGAGCCGGAAATTTCGGAAGAGAACACATCAGAGCAAACAGAACCTGATATTCCTAATATACTTGAAGATATCCCAGAAAACATACCGGGAGAAGATACTATAATTGAAGAAACCGTAACTCCTGACAGTCAATACACTAAAATTGACGATATTAAAGTTGAACCTTTATACGACGATGCTTCAATTGAGGAATTAACAGAACCAGACGAAATACCAATTGAAACATTGCAATCAGATACAGCAGATGAAGAACCGCAAACTGAAGATGATATTGTTCAACAGGTTGCCAAAGATGTAGATAAAGCATTATATGAAAAAATTGAAACGGAAGATGATATCTCCTTCGACAATATTGAAACAGACGAATTAACAGAAGATGATTTAAACTTAATAGATGATATTAACTTAGGTAATGAAGAAGATAACACATTAGAAATAACTGACTTTTCGGAAGAAAATCCGCCAGTTCTGCCAATTTATCCTGGAGAAGACATAGAAGCGGAAGAAAATCAAAAACTTGAACCAGGAGACAGAGTCTCAACTCCTAAGTACGGGGAAGGCGTTGTTGAAAAAATGATAAAATACGGGAATAAAATGCTCTGCTCAATTGAATTCCCGAACATTGGAAGAAGACTCCTTGATCCTGCAATGAGCGAAATTACAAAATTATCTTAATTTTTCTGCGCCTTTTAAATAAACGAATTTGGGAATAAAATCCTCCCGACAGTTTAAGACTATAAGAATTCTAAGACACATAGGAAGCGATGCAGGAACATCAAGTTCATGAAAACACATCATAGCAACATTTGTCCAGCCAAAATCGATACGTGCAAATTTTGCAGGGAAAGCAGCATTCAAATCATCAGTAAGCGTGAAAATAACATGGGATATCATATTTTGCTCTATATTATTTTCCATAACCATCTTTGTAAGCAATTCAATGGTTGCATTTTTAATATCATAATCCGTATTGGAAGATACGGTTATTGCCCCTCTAATTCCCTTTGTAATCATTTTTTACTCCTTATTATTTATGCAAGCCGTTTGCCCAATCCCGCGCAAACATTTCCCCCTTGCCTTCAGGTTTAACTTTTACAAGAAGAATTGAACCCTTACCGCATCCGACTTCTACACCGTCTTTTGAAAATTTTATAAATTCTCCGCATTTTCCACAGCCGCTAAGAACGCGCGTTTTCAAAACTTTTATAATTTTTCCGTTATACATAAAGAATGCAGAAGGAAATTTATAAATACCACGCACAAGATTATGAATATCTTCAGCTGACTTAGACCAGTCAATCTGTGTTTCTTCTTTTGACAGCTTATTTGCCATACATACACCATCAACACATTGTTTTTGAGGACGTATAGTGTTATTAACAAGTCCAGTAAGTGTTTTTTCAATAAGAATCGGAGATTTTTCACTAATGATCTCGAACAAATCGACACAAGTCATATCTTCAGGTATATCAATAATCTCTTTTAAGCAGACATCCCCGCAGTCGAGTCCGAGTTCCGTTATCATAGTACAAATACCTGTCTGCTTATCACCATTAATAATAGCACGCTGAATAGGATTTGCTCCCCTGTATTTTGGCAAAAGCGAAGCATGAAGGTTAATCGTTTCATATTTTGGAATATCCAAAACATCTTGCGATAAAATTTGCCCGAATGCAAAAGTTACAAAAAAATCAGGATTTAAATTTTTTAACGCATTTTGAACTTCCGGCTCTTTTCTTATAGACCTCGGCTGAAAAACTGGTAATCCCTTCTCAAGTGCAAACTCTTTTATAGGAGACATCGAAAGTTTATGCCCTCTGCCTGCCGGTTTATCAGGCTGTGTCACAACAGCAAGAACATTAACTTCTTTAGAGTTATACAAATATTCTAGAGATTTCAACGCAATTTTCGGAGTTCCAAAAAATACAATATTAATCATGCTCTTTTTTCAATTCCTCATCAATATCCGGTTCATTTATAATCTTATCAGGTTCAACAGGCGGCAGATGGTGTTTGGCAAGTATTTCATCGGTCTCAAATCTGTTGACGCAGTGGTCTATAAAAAGAATGCCGTCAAGATGATCATTTTCATGCTGAATTGCACGGGCAAGAAGACAACCGTCTTTAGCTTCCATAACAAAAGAGCGCCCATGGATATCAAGAGCTTTTACCATAATATTTTTATAACGTTTTACATCGGTATAGGCTTCAGGGAAACTGATACAACCTTCCTGAGCAACTATTGCACCAGATTTTTTTATAATTTTCGGATTTATAAATACCAGAGGATTTAAAGGTTCGTCATTTTTAGAAACATCAACAACAAATACCCTGTAATTAACCCCTATTTGAGGAGCAGCCATTCCAACGCCGTTTTTAGCGTACATGGTATCCAACAAATCCTGAACCAGATCCTGAATTTTCTTAGAAACTTTATGAACCTCTTTTGAAGGCTCTCTCAAACTTTTTTCTCCGTATTGTAGAACTTTTTTTACAGCCATCTTTAATATCCTTTTACATAAGACTTCTTACAGTATTATACACAAAAAAAAGTTATCTGACATCTAAAAACTTATGAACCTGCGGAATTAATCTGCATTTATCGTATTTTTCAAGGAATTTATCAAGTACTGTTGATGCAAAGTCCGAAGTAACAGACATTACATCGCCTGACATTTCAGGCTGCAGAATAAGTTCAATCCCGAAATTTTTCCCAATTTCGCAGCATTTGTCTATTTCTAAATCAGTAATCCCGTCATTAAAAACAATTTTGGCAAAGGTCTCTGTTCCTTTACAAGCCTCAAAAAATTTGTCATGGAATTTATATGAATTTTTAATCCCTGTTGCACTTTCAAGCTTTATATCCGCAGAAACTATATCAATAAACGGTTTAATTTCAAGAAACCTGTCAGCAAGAGTTGCATTAGTTTCCAAATAAATTTTTTTATTAACAAGCGGTAAAAATTCTTTTAAGAATTCCATTGATAAAAGGGGCTCACCACCTGTTAAAGAAACAGAGTGGAAATGTTTGTAACCGTTCACAATCTCTGCAAGAGTACAAGGGTCGTACTCAATATAATCCGAATTTGAAGAAAATTCCGTATCACAGTAATTACATTTTAAATTACAATTACAAAATCTTATAAACAGCTGCTTATAGCCAACATAAGGTCCTTCGCCCTGAATAGATTCAAAAATTTCTTTAATCTTAACCTTGTTCATTTAACAAATTCTCTCTTATATTTTCCGAGGACAATTTTTTAAGCTTTTCATAAAGCCTGATTTCATCATCCGACAAAGAAGAGGGAATTTCAATATGCACTACGACAATCATATCTCCGTTTTTTCCGTTTTGCTTTAACCCCTGTCCTGCAAGGCGGAATTTCTGCCCGGAATGAGTTCTTGGCGGAATTTTAAGAGAAAGATTTCCTTCAAAAGCAGGAACTGAGACATTCCCGCCCAACACAGCTTCAAACGGCGTAACAGGGACATTATATATTACATTGGTGCCGTCAAACTGCATTCTGGAATTAGGTTCAATTTTAATTTTTATATATAAATCTCCGTTCTTCCCTCCGTTTTCACCAGGATTTCCTTCTGATGGAATACGCAGTTTTGTTCCGTTTTTTATATTTTTAGGAATTTTAACGGTGATTTTTCTGTGCTCGCTTTTCTCTCCTGTACCTTTGCAAAAAGGACATGCTGCTCCGTTAATAAATTTTCTTCCCTTGCATCTTGGGCATTGTGTCGTATGCATAACATTGACAACACGTTCAGAGCCTCTTACGGCATCTTTCAACGGAATAGAAATTTCTTCAAGAATATCGGTTCCTTTTTTAGGAACAGATTTCTCCTTTTTAGATCTTGGCTTTGTAAATTCTTCAAATATATCATTAATTTTCTTTGAAAACTCTGCTTTTTGTTTAACTTCAGAAGATGCATTTTTTTTGTATTCTTCCTGCGCCTGCTTGGATGAAGTATGGACATTTTCTTCCTCGCTGCGAGATTTAAAAAATCCGTTCACTGTATCATACTGCATTCTTTTTTTAGGGTCAGAAAGAGTTTCGTAAGCTTCTGAAATATCCTTAAACATTTGAGCTCCTGAAGGATTGACATCAGGATGATATTTGCGTGCCAGATGTCTGTATGCAGCTTTAATTTCCGCATCAGAACTGTCAGGTGTAACTCCAAGAATAGAATAATAATTCTTCATATTTTTATATATAATGAAGATTTAAAAATTTTCAACCTGCTTGCAAATATCATTACGGTATTTTTTTGTATCAAAGTTTATAAGCTCAATATCTTCATACAAATATTTTCTTGCTCTTGAAAGGGTTTTTGCAGTTTTAGTAAGAACAAGCGTTTTACCTTTAATTGTTTCATACTCAAGATATTCATTTTTTCTGACAGGAAAATGTGTTATATCTGATTCAACAAGCTCCAGACCGGTTATTACATTACCGGCACAGCGTGAAGACAATACACAAGAAACAGAAGCATTATCAGACACACTGATATTTTGATAATCGTCAGCAAAAGATCCTACAGCACAAGCCTCAAATAATGTCAACAAATTTTCATCAACAAGATTTAAAACTGCGTCTGAATCATGATCTGATAAAAACGGGACAAAATCTAATACAACATACTTTCCATCATCTTTTAGCACACAGTTAATACCAAGAATGCCGAGATAAGGTGTTTCTTTATTTTGAAGCGATACGAGCACGTTATTAACAACATTTTTCATTAAAGAATCTTCAATTTCCTTAGACACTTTATAATCCGGTGTAAAAGCGCCTATACCATCGGTTAATATTCCACCGTCGCCGTTTTCCATAAATTTATAATTTGCAACAACTGCAAGGGGAAGTGCATGATAACCGTCAGTTACAACATACATTGTAAATTCATGACCGAATACATAATCTTCCAATACAACTTTTTTCTCATTTCTTGCAAATAAATCTTCCACAAAAGTTTTAGAAGATATAAACGTTGTACAAACAAGTCTGTCATTACCGCGGGTATTTTCATCAGTTCTTATAACCTGAGGCATAGGAGCATTTTTTAAATAATCAATTGCTAGCTGCGGCTTATCAAAAACAGCAAAACGCGGGGTAGGAATTCTTAATTTATACAAAAATTTTTTAGCCGCTGATCTGCTCAAAGCAAATTCAGCACTTTTTGCTGATGGAGCAAAAATAAGCTGTTCATTTGCCTGAAATAGTTCCCCGATATTCTTTTTTATTGCTGTTTCCGAAGATGCAATTGTAAGATTTATCGAATTTTTTACTGCAAAAGCCAGAAGGTCGTCAACATTTTCTTCTCTGATATCAACACAATCAGCAATTTCAGCAATCGTAGAATTTCCTGGAGCGACAAAAATTTCGCAGCCATAATTTTTGAACTTTTTAACAAGAGCATATTCCTTTGCGGACGCTCCTACAATTAAAACCTTTTTTACATTATCAGCCATAAATTTATTATACAACAAAACGGGTAATAAATAAAGATAGTTTCAAAAAGGATAATAAACATTTATCATCTTAATAAATGATTTTATTAAGAAAAATTAAGATTTTATTTTAATTATGTTATAATAATGACAAAATTAAAATAATAATTAAATTTACCTTAGGAAGTGAGGTTACGTAGAAATGGCAGGTATTGCGAATTTATTGTCACAAATGTTTATTCCACAGTCAACACAGGTTACTGCTCCGGTAAGAAGCAACAACCCTTACAGCAATAATCCCTTTGTAAATTATAACGGCAACAGCCTGAATAATTATGCTAAAAATTCTCCTGTAAGAGGCGGGTATTTTGCCGGCTACTACAACGGAAAACAAAATATAGTCGGACAGCGTCTGTTTATAGAAGTTTAGCCCCGAAACAATTGACATTTGTGCAAGAAAAGGTTATAATAGGAATAGTTATTATTTGGAAAGTTTTTATTTATGAAAAGTGAGGCTTATTTAGGATTTACCGTTTCAGAAATAATGATAGCAATGACAATAGTCGGAGTAATAGCTGCAATGACTGTACCTGCTGTAATTGCGAGATATCAACAGCAGTCAATGTTGGCTTTGCTGAAAAAAAATTATGTCGAGCTTCAGGAAAATTTATTACTGGTATATGCAGATAATTTTAAAATAAATTTTTATAATTCAACATTAGCTAAAAATACCAACAATATAAAAAACTTTTTTAACACTTATTACACTGTATCAAATATAAATTTATGCAAAGATGGCGCTCAGCCTTGTTTTGCGGATTCATATCGATCAATTAATTCTGCAGCAAGATCAGCTTTCAACTGCGATGAAGGTTACAGCGTTCTGTTAAAAGGCGGAGGTGCAATGTGTATAATTCCTGCACAGGCAGCTATTGAGGCAGATGCAGACGCAGGAGTTACAGCTGAAGATGCGGTACCAGCGCATGTTTACTTGGATGTAAACGGGCAGGAAAAACCTAATATCGGCGGCAGAGATATGTTTTCATTCTATATTTACGATTATCACACGATAGATGATTTGGGCGAAGCCGTTGATGAAATTGGAGACGATTCAAATAAATCAACATTAAGAAACCAACGTGGAACAAACTGTGCTAATTCCGTTCTTGGAGAAGGCTGTTTCGCCAAAATATTTAGTGACGATTGGAAAATGAATTATTAAGAATAAAAGGGGATAATCATGAATAAGAAATTTGCATTTACTTTAACTGAAGTCTTAATAACACTGAGTATAGTCGGTGTTATATCAGCAATGACTGTTCCGACGCTGATGAGCAAATATCAAAAAGAAGCTCAAACTGTACAAATAAGAAAAGCATCTCAGGAATTTGCCAATGCTATTGATATGTATATAACAAATGAAGGGAAAGCTTCTCTTGCTGCAACTGGAATATTTGATGACGTTGACGGTTTTATTACATCAAATTTTAAAACAATTAAGGATTGTGGTGCAAACGATACCTCATGTTTTGCGACGAATTACAGATCAATTGACAATACAAAAAACAGCGCAATGAACTGCGCTGGAAATTCACACACGTTAGCAAATTCAGCCTCAATTTGTGTAACAGCAGTTAAAAATAATGGTAATCCATATCTAACTGTTGTTATGGATACAAACGGAGCAGAAAAACCAAACATAGGCGGACGTGATATGTTTACATTTTACATAGAAAAAGATGGAGAAATTACAGGAGACAACCCAAATGCTCAACCAGTTGCTTGCGACCTTCATCTAAACCCTGATGGTACAGTAACTAACATATGCCCAGAATGTAAAAATTCGCCTCTTGGAGAATATTGTTATAAAAATTTAGAAGAAAATAACTGGAAAATGGACTATTAAATAAATTTTATAAATATAAAAAAGAGAATCGTTAAATTTTAACGGTTCTCTTTTTTATGCGTAATAGACAAATTATTGTTTTTATACTATTATCATACACAAGAGAGTATATGATGGATTATAATATAAATTTAATAGCCGGATGCGGGCTGTCAGGTGCCATTATTGCACGGCTGCTTGCTGATAGCGGGAAAAAAGTTCTTGTAATTGACAGAAAAAATCACATTGCAGGAAATATATACGACTACAACGACGATAACGGAATATGCATCCATAAATACGGTTCTCATATTTTCCACACTAACAATGAAAAAGTATGGCAATTTTTAAACCGTTTTACATCATTCAACACCTATATGCATAGAGTTGTTGCATTGATTGACGGAATTGAAACTACAATACCGTTCAATATAAACACTCTATATGATGTTTTCCCGCAATCTCTTGCCAAAAGACTTGAAGAAAACCTGCTTAATAACTTTCAATACAACACCAAAGTTCCCATCCTTGAATTTCAAAAACAGGATGACAAGGATTTAAAATTTCTTGCAGATTACATCTATGAAAAAGTATTTCTTCACTATACGGCAAAACAGTGGGGTAAAAATCCAAATGAAATTGACTCGTCAGTAACCGCAAGAGTGCCTGTATATATCAGCAAAGATAACAGATATTTTCAGGACAAATATCAGGGAATACCGCTAAACGGTTATACCAAAATGGTTGAAAATATTCTAAATCACCAGAATATAGAAATCAAATTAAACACAGATTTTAAAGAATTTGCCTCTAAAAATCTAGATTCAATAGATAAATTCAGAATATTTTACACAGGCTCAATTGACGAATTCTTTGACTACAAATATGGAGAATTACCCTATAGAAGTGTTTATTTTAAATTTGAAACACATAACAGAGAATTTTATCAGAAAAACGCTGTTGTAAATTACCCATGCAATTACGATTTTACAAGAATTCACGAATACAAATATTACCTGAATGACAAATCCGAAAAAACTGTTATAGCCAAAGAATATTCCCAATATTTCGAAAATGGGAAAAATGAAAGGTATTACCCGATTTGTAATGATGAAAATATCAAACTTTATGAAAAATACCTGAAAGAAAGGCCTAAAAACGTCTATTTTCTGGGACGTCTCGGCGATTACAGGTATTATGATATGGATAAAGCAGCAGAAAGAGCAATGAATTTGTTTGAGGAGATAAATAATGGCTAAAGTCAGTGTTGTTGTACCCGTTTATAATGTTGAAAAATATTTAACAGAATGTTTAGATAGTATAATTAATCAGACTCTTGAAGATATTGAAATTATCTGTGTAAACGACGGTTCCACCGATTCCTCGCTTGAAATTCTGAATAATTATGCACAGAAAGATAAACGTATTATTGTTATAAACAAAGCAAACTCAGGCTACGGAAACACAATGAACATAGGTATAAACGCCTCAAGAGGCGAATACATTGGGATTATAGAATCAGATGACTTTGCAGATAAAAACATGTTTGAAGATTTATATAAAATCGCAAAAGAAAATGATGCAGACATAGTAAAAGGCGACTGGTACAACTACTGGAGCAAAAATAAATTTTCAAGAAAAAACAATAGGATTTCTCAGGCTAAAGCTTTTAAATTAACAAATTCTATGCAGGATAAAAGTCTTTTACGCATTAATCCATCCGTTTGGAGTGCTATTTATAAAAGAGATTTTCTAAATAAATACAACATCAGATTTCTTGAAACTCCAGGAGCAAGCTATCAGGATTTAGCCTTCTCCTTCAAAATATTTGCGCTGGCACAACGTGTAATATTAACAGACAAAGCATACCTTTATTACAGACAGGACAATATGAATTCTTCCGTAAAAAGTAAAACAAAAGTTTACTGCGTCTGCGATGAATATGACGAAATAGACAGATTTTTAGATGAATATCCGCAGTTAAAATTTGAATATAAAGTTCAGGAAGAAATTAATCGCTACAACGGTTATGTCAGCTCTGTTTTAAGAATTGACGATTCAGTTAAACCCGAATTTGTAAAAGTGTTTTCTGATCACTTCAGAAAAGAATACAATACAGGACTTTTAGGAGATGAGTTTTTTAAAAAAGTTAAGAAAAAAGATTTTATGGTTCTTATTAACTCTCCAGATAAATATCTTAAGGTGCTCAAAAATATTGAAAGAAGAAGAAAATTCAATCAAATTAGAAAAAATATACTCTCAATTCATTTCAGAAACGGTAGACTTAATCTTACAATATTTGGCAAAGAGGTCATATAAATGCCAAAAATATCTGTAATTGTTCCTGTTTATAACTCTGAAAAATATTTGCCTAAATGTCTCGACAGTCTAATAAACCAAACTTTCAATGATATTGAAATAATATGCGTTAATGACGGCTCTACGGATTCATCAGCAGAAATTTTAAATCATTATGCAGAAAAATATGATAAAATTAAAATTATAACCCAGAGAAATCAGGGGATTTCATCAGCACGAAATACCGGCATTGAACATGCAGCAGGAGAGTACATTTCATTTGTCGACAGCGATGATTTTGCAGATGAAACAATGTATGAAAATCTTATAAAATATCTTCCACAGGAACTAATCTGTTTTGAAGCACAGGTTTTTCCGTTCGACTCTAAAAATCCGCTTCAAAAAATGATAATAAACAATAAAAAAGGTGTACATAAAATAACGGATAAAATAATTCAAAATACCAATATATATCTATGGAACAAACTTTTTAAAACTTCAATCATAAAAGATAACAATATAAGATTTCCAAATGGCTTGATTTTTGAAGACTTTCCATTTGTTTGGGAATATATGCTGAGCATAAAAAATGTCTGTTATGTGAACAAAAAATATTACTTTTACAGACAGCACAGTTCATCCGCGATGAAAACATGTGCCGATAAATCAATTCAACATTTATATGTGTGGCATTTCTTATATAAAAGGCTTAAACAAAAAAATATACTTGACAGCCACCTTAATACAATAAAAAATCTTTTTAAAAAATACTTTATACTCGCATATAAATTATCAAATGAAGAACAAAAACCACTAATTATTGAAACAGGAAAGCAGTATGCCACAGAAATTAATTATTCAAAAATTAATTTTCTTATTGATAGACTTACAAGCGGTAAAGTTATATATTCTGGAAGATTTGAAAAATTATTCTCGCTTAAAAATACCAAATCTGCGTTAATAAAATATAAGACACTCACTGTTTTAAATAACAGCATTATTATCAGAAAACAAATTATAAAAAATAAAAAACCTAATGTTCTTGTTCATCTTCATCTTTATTATACCGAGCAGCTTAAATATATGCTTAAAAAATTAAAAAACATAAACAGCTGCAATTGGGATTTATATGTTACCATGACAAAAAATGATACAAATATAATCAATAAAATAAAAAACATTAAGCCCGATGCAAAAATTCTTATTGTTGAAAACAGAGGATATGATGTATGGCCTTTTATTCAGGTTTTAAACAGCGTTAACCTGAATGATTACGACTTCATTTTAAAATTCCACACAAAAAAATACAGAAAGAAAAAAGATTTTTACGGCAAAGGATACAGCTGGCGAAATTATTTAATTAATGCACTTCTTAAAAATAAAAAAACTTTTAAGAATAATCTTATAACAATGCTTGAAAATCCTGAAATAGGCCTGATAGGTTCTAAAGTAACACTTGCAACAATGGGTATAAAAGAAGACGATGATACAATTCTTTTTGAAAAACTTTGCCAAAAATATAACCTGCCGGTAAGCAAAGGCAACTTTATTGCAGGCACAATGTTTCTAGCAAGAGCAGAATGCTATCAACTTATTAAAGGGATGAAACTTACAGCAGAAGATTTTTCAAAAGAACAACAGACAAGCAGCAGAAAATCAACTGCACATACAATGGAACGACTATTAAGCAGAATAGTTGAAATGCAAAATTTTAAAATCCACACAATAAACAGCAAAAGATATACATTAAAACAATTTATACAAACTGTACTTCAATTTATTTTTGCTTTAAAGAATTATAATAATAATGGTATAAAATCAAAAAAGATAACTTTATTTGGACTAAATTTTTTAATAAAGGGAAAAAATAATGACTTGCTCTCTAATATTAAGTAATACAAACAGCATCGAAAATGCAAAACTTATTGCAAACACGCTCGTCAAAGACAAACTTGCAGCATGTGTTAATATAATCCCGCAGATTAAATCAATTTATTTCTGGAATAATGAGATAACTGAAGATGATGAATATCTAATGGTTATAAAAACAAAAAAAGAATTATTTGAAAATGTAAAAAACAAAATTGTAGAACTTCATACTTATGAAGTGCCGGAAATAATATCTTTTGATATTACAAACGGAGAAAAGAATTATCTTGATTGGATTGAAAATTGCACTAAATAGCTGCTGCTAATTTTCTTTTCTTACCGCAATCCCTTTTTTAGTTGCATTAATAATCTTTACGATAGCCTCATCACATAGTTTTAACTCTTTTTGTTTTTCAGACGTTTGTTCAGATTTCCATTTACTCAAAGCCGTTCTGAATTCATCACCATCCAAAATACACTCACCAGTTCCGACAAGAGGCGCATATTTTGCCGTAAATTGCTTATTGAAATCAGCATAAACTTCTGTTATTAAATCAGAAGCTATTTTGGCATTATTTATAATTACTTTCTCGTCTTTTTCAACCGAAGACTTTAAATTTTCGGATAATTCTTCATTCTGGTCAATTACCATTTTCCCTGTATTTGCCCCCATACCGAAAGCCTTAACCATCAAATCAGCGTAATACCTTACTGATTCCATATCACCGCTTATTCCTAACGACCCGTCCATTCCGAAAAATAAATTCTCTGCTGAGTTGCCGCCAAATGAGCAAACAAGCGATGCAAAAATATTTTCAAATGACATTTCTTTGTTTTTGTCTCTACCATGGTAAACAGCACCGCCATATACACCTCTCGGATCAAGTGTTATAAAATTAACTTTGTCAGGAATATGCCATGGTTTTCCAATTGTTTTTGCTATATTATTCATGACTTCAAGGTTAGTAGCATGCCCGCATTCATGGGAAGAAACAACATGTTTTTCATGCTCTTCTATATGTGAAACAGCAGGTCTTCCTGTAGTAATCTGCAGGTAGGCCTCAATAAAATCGGCCTTGGTCAAAGCTTTATGCCCACGTTCTAATGCCACAGACTGAGCCTTTTTAACCAGATTTTTTAAATATATAAATGGGAATCCCTGAGCAATATTTGCAGCAGATTCAATCGTACTATTTTGTTCCTCTGAATTACCTGCCAGTTTTACTTTCGCATCTTTTAAAGCTTGTCTGAGGATTTCAGCTCGTTCAATTTTGTTATAAGCAGGAGAGGAAATTTCTACACTATCAACAAATTTAAATGATTTCATTGCAGCTTCTCCAATTAATTTTGGATTAGAAACAGAACCCACAACTAAAATATTTAAGCCTGCTTTATCCGCTTTTTCCATCTCTCTCAGCAACTGCGCCATTGCCTTTTGATGGTATAATGAAACCATTTCGCCCACTGAAAAATACTCAAAATTCTCAATAAAAAGTACTGCCGATTTATTTGAATTAGCTTCCGCTTGAGTATCAACAATAGAAAATAATTTTTTCATTGAAGCTTCCGGTGAAAGCGCCCCGCCACCAAAAAGATCAACCTCTTTAGTACCAAAGTCCATTGTATTAATTTCAATATAAGGAACTCTTGCTTCTCCGGCGATTGCTTTTGCCGTATATCTTCTGCCGCTTCCCGGGAAACCATCCTGAGAATATATAATTATCCCTTTGGTGCCCATTTTATTTGATTTAATCTGTTTTACGAGAGATGCAGCCTCTTTTTTAGTAGAGGCTTTACCTACCAAATCTTTAAGTTTTTTACCGGTATCAAAAGTTATTTCTACAGACCCGTCATCCGAGGACTTTTTAAATAAATTTGTTGCCTCTTTCAAATAATCTGTTACATCAGCTTCGTTAATATCTTTTTTATCTATGTAATAGCTTACAATCTTTTTCATAAGATTTACGGTCTTGAGAGGGAAAGCTCCGTCAAGCTGTGCAGAAGCCTCAACAACTTTTTCTAAAGCATTTTTTGAAAACTGCTTCGTGATACTATTCATTAAAACAGGATTTTCTTTAAATGATTTTACCATTTGTTGCGTTGATAAAGTAGGCATTGCTGCTTCTTGAAAATCAGAGAACAAATTCATACTTGAGGAGAATGCATAATAGTTATCTTTCGAAGAATAAAACAAATATTTTATATTTGCCGGCGGGTTTGTAACGACATGCAAAAGATTTTCAGGGAGCTTAATAGTTGCAACTCCATTTTTCTGTTCACTGCAAGATAACATCATCTGAACAGGATTTGCTATCACAATATGCTCTTTTGACTTATTTCTACTAAGCCTATTTACAACCTGACAAAAATAATCAGGTTTTGCATGCTCACTAAACTCTGTAATCGAAATATTTTTGCCGCTATCATCTATAATTTTCCTAATAGTGTCTATAAATGGCTGAGGAATCTCTTTTGTATGATCATAAGTTACGTAAATATTTGTACCAAGTGCAAGATTTTTTAAAACATTTTCTGCTTTCTTATTATACACACTAAAAGGGGTTCGCAAGTCATCCGGCTTACTGTCAATCATTGACAAATAATATAACTTTGAAAATAAAGCATTAACCAAATTTGAGGTTATTTCATCTGGGCTATTTAATGCCCCTTCAAGAAACATATCAACATCAATTGGATCATCTTCTTTTCTTGTACCCCAAATTGCGTCTGTAAGGTCGTCAGATAAAGTTATATTACCGGATAAATCAGGCTTTTCAGGTCTATTTTTATTAAGGGTGCTATCAATAATAGTAATATAATTTAAAGCAAGTTGTTTTAAATTTTTTCTCAAACCAATATTTGTAAACAGCTCTGATGAAGCTTGTTTTGATATAATATCCGCAATATAAGGATGTTCATCTACAGAAGTAAATTCCTCTTCACCTCTATCCAACTTATCAATATAATTGTTTAGCTGCAAAAGAGAATTTTTGATAACATGCAAAGTAGTTATCTTATCAAAGCCGGATTTTTTAGCATCCTCCTTCAAAGAAGAAATCATTTTTTTAGTTGGGGTATCAGAGTAATACATAATATTTTCAAGCTTTGACATCTTTGATCCGCCGGAGGCATTATCTGTTTTCTTTCCTAAAAACGGAATGAAATAAATTTTATTTAAGTCTAGTGGAACAGATGTGTAAGACTTATCCTCAAATGAATTTTTATTTTCGGATACAGAAATATTATTATTAAAATTATACCTGAAACATGTAGCTTTATCAAAACCTGCAGTAATTTTCTGAATCATTAATACTTCTCCTGATTTCTATTGAAACACTAAAAATAAAAAATTTTGCCGTTAGTTAATAAAAATTTACAAACAAAAATGCCGCGTCTCGGAATCGAACCAAGGACACAGGGATTTTCAGTCCCTTGCTCTACCAACTGAGCTAACGCGGCATTTTTATATGCAATTATCAAATATTATCCTTAAAAAGGTTGAGGCAAAAAAATATTCTATTGGGATAAATGGTTCTAAATATTTAATTGCCACGTTTCTAATTATACAGGCTAAAAATTTTCAGTCAAGGACTTTTTTATTATGTTTGAGGAGCAAGATATAAAGTAACATTTCTACCTTCAAGCTGAGGTTTTTTCTCAACGACAACAGGCAAATTTTGCATGTCAGCAACAAAACGGTTTGCAAGGTCAAATGCCAAATTTGAATGCTGCATTTCACGACCTCTTAACATAACAACAATTTTCACTTTATTACCCTGAGCTATAAATTTTTCGATACTTTTTATTCTAACTTGATAGTCATGAGTATCTATTTTATATCTTATTTTAATTTCTTTAATTTCTACAGTATGTTGCTTTTTCTTCGCTTCTTTAGCGCGTTTTTCCTGTTCGTATTTGTATTTACCGTAATTTAATATTTTAGCCACAGGCGGTTCTTGATTAGGGTTAATTAAAACCAGATCCAAATCAGCGTCATAAGCCATTTGTAAAGCTTTAGAAGTTGGCATTACACCATGATTTTGTCCATCTTGATCTATTAATCTAACTTCTTTTGAACGAATCCGCTCATTCATAATTGCCTGATTTTTATTATTTCTATTGTCGTTTGGTGCTATTGTTGTATCTCCTATATTTTACTCACAAGTATCATGGTAGCACAAAATTGCATTTTTTCCATATATATTAAGGATTTTTTTTTGTAACAAAATGTAAAGTTAGAAAAAATTAAGGCTTTAATAATGAACTATTGGATGTTTTAGCCTATTTTAAGTAAAAAAACTATTAAAGTTTTAGCAAATTTTACCGATATTAATATTACAAAGAAAAATTTTAATAAAAATATAAGGAGTCTAATTTATGGAACAGCCAATGGTCGAAACAAAAGAGCCGGAAGTTTTTATTGACTTAAACAACGGAGAATATCTGCAATTTGATATGACACTCCCTATTCAAATTTTATTTGATGATGTTATGACTTTTGTATCAAAGACAGATTTTGAGTAATTTAAAATTTTTTGTATGTTAGTAAAAAAAGAAGACTTGAATAAAGTCTTCTTTTTTTGTTACGAAATATAGTAAAATGTCGATGTTCATGCAATAATAAATTTATTAAAATTGTTGTGATGAGGGATTGGTATATGAATAAATTTTTTAAATTATTATGCTTAATTACTATAACAGCAAGCATTGCACTACCTGCTTGTGCAGATTTTAAAGAGCATTTTGATCTTGGGCAGCAATATTTGTCTAACTACCAATATTCAGGCGCAATAACAGAGTTTAAAAGTGCTCTGAGAATAAACTATCTTGACAACTCGGCTAGAATTGGACTTATAAATTCCTATCTTGCACGCGGAACGTATTATGCAAATACTGACAAGGATTATGCAAAAGCAGCAGATGACTACCGCGCCGCGCTTTTCTACCTGCTTTATTACCCTAATGCCAATCAGGTCAAAAATTCTTCACAGGCAATCGTACAGGTTACATCTAATCTTAATAAATGCCTGAACGAAATTAATTTCAACACAACAGCGGAAAATAGATTTAATACGGCAAAACAACTAAGAGCCGAAGGAAATTTTGCTGCTGCAGCTTATGAATTTAATCAATCACTCTCCGACAAAAGCCTCATTAAAGACAGTTTTGAACAGACAGGCGATATCATGAAACTTCTTGGTAATGATCAAAAAGCTGCCGAGTATTACAAAAAAGCAGTTGCGGTTGCGCCTTCTGATATTGATTTGAGGCTTTCATACGCAAAAATACTCGATAAATTAGGTTTCGAAGACGAAGCTGTTAATGAATATAACTATATACTTTCAAAAACAGAGGATAACAAAGACATACTTTATTCTTTAGAGCGGATTTATAAAAGAAAATTGGAAGACTCCCCGCAAGATGCATCAATTACCGCTAACCTTGGAGCAATTATGCAAAAAGAAGGCAATCTTGATGAAGCTTTAAGATACTATTCAAAAGCTGAATACCTAGATCCGTCAAATGTTAATACAAGAATTAATGTCGGGACTTTATACCAGCAAAAAGGCGACTTTAAAACAGCAATAACTGCCTATGATTCTGTTCTGACAATTTATCCTGATAATGTACTTGCCAACCTTTATAAAGCTCAATCTCTTGCAGCAATTGGGGATGATAAAAAAGCGACGGAACTTTATAAAAAAGTTCTGACACTCGACCCTGGCAACAAAACCGCCCAGAACGAAATGATAAATATGGTTCGCGGAACAATGACAACAGCACAATTTGTTGACTACATAAAGAAAAACAATCCGCAAAATGCCTCTGATATTTTATATAACTATGCGCTTGACCTGCACAAACAAAACAAACTGGCTGATTCTATAGCTATTTATAACGAGGTAATAAAACTTACTCCCTCTAACCCTGAAGTATATGTAAACCTTGCAATTGCGCAAGGACAGAATAAAAATTATGACAGTGCGCTTGCAACGTTGAACTCGGCAAATACAAAATTCCCTAACAATTCACAGGTAAAAGATGCTCTAAAATCAATTCAGGCGCAATCTACAGACGAAAGACTCGCGTCAGCCGCTGAATATTACAATAATAAAGATTACCAAAACGCAGTTAGCGAATACTTAAAAATTCAGCCGCCTACATCTGATTCAATGCTCGGAGCAGCTTCTGCTTATCAGAATATGAATGATATTGATAATGCAATTGTTTATTATAAAAAAGCACTCAATCTCTCTCCGAAAAATTCTGATATTGCATACTATATAGGCGCGCTTTACGCAGATAAAGAGGATTATACAAATGCTAAAACATATACTGATAAAGCCTTAGTACTAAATAAAGACAACAAACAGGCACAGGAATTACTTGAAAGCTTAAATGCACAGCTTGCATCTCAGGATTTGGAAAAAGCCATTAATCTATTTGAAAGTGAACAATACAGCGAAAGTCTTGTGCTGCTAAATAAAATACTTTCTATTGAGCCTAATGACGCTTACGCACTCTATTACAGAGGAATGATATACGACACCCAGAAAAAATACAACGAAGCTATAGCGGATTACAAAAAAGCAATAGATATAAGTCCTGAGCTGACCATAGTAAATTACCTTATTGCAGTTGACTATGACACGTTAGGGCAGTATAAAAATGCGCTGCCATATTACAAAACTTTCACTGACAAATACACAGAACAGGATGAATATTTGAAATACGCACAAACAAGGGCAGGTGAACTGGAAAACAATGGCAAATAAAGCATTACCCCTTATACAAAGCCGAGTATCGCTTGCTCCGATGGCAGGGATAACTGATTATGTTTTAAGAAGTTTGGTTCGCAAATATTCAAAAAGTTGTCTTTTAACAACAGAAATGATTAGTTCTGAATACTTAGCCCAAACTCTTAACGGAAGGAGCGGAACTGAAATCTTAAAAAGAGATGAAAATCATTCCCCGATATCTTATCAGATAAGCGGGCACAAACCCTATTTAATGCGTCAGGCAGCGGAATTTCTAAACAATTATGCGGATATGATTGATATTAATATGGGATGTCCCGTAAAAAAAGTAGTAGGCGGGCAGGACGGCTGTGCCTTAATGAGAAATCCTGAACTTGCAACAGATCTAGTTAAAGCGGTAAAAGACGGAACCGATAAACCTGTAAGCGTCAAATTCAGACTCGGCTACACGGCAGATGAGATGAATTACGTTGAATTTGGACAAAAAATGCAGGAGGCAGGAGCTGAATTTATAACAATTCACGGGCGTACGCGTTCTCAAATGTATTCAGGAAAAGCTGACTGGGCTAAAATTCGGGAATTAAAAGAAAATGTTGATATTCCTGTATTTGCAAATGGTGATATTACATCAATCGAAAATGCAATTGAATGCCTTGAACTTTCAGGCGCTGACGGAGTTGCAATCGGGCGCGGAGCACTTGGAGATCCGACGCTTATCGGAAGAATAGAACATTACCTGCACACCGGCGAAAAGCATCCGATTCCGCCGCTAGATGAACGTATTGAAATGTTAAAATGGCATCTTGATGAAGAGATAAAACTGCGCGGAGAAAATGTCGCGATAAAATTCATGCGGAAATTTTATCCATACTATTTATCGGGTTTTGAGAACGCAAAAGTGCTCCGTTCAAAGCTTGTATTGGAAGAAGATTACAACAAAATTATAAAACTTCTGACTACTGCAATCAGCTATTCTAATTAATACCCAAATGTTATTTGAATATCTACACTTTCACCTTTATATTCATCAGGTAAAGGTCGAAAAGGAGCAGTTAGTTCAACAGCTTTCATTGCAGCCTTATCAGCACGTGGTTCCCTTGAAGTTTTATATATTTTGCAATCAAGTAATTTACCACTTTTGTCAACCTTTACACTTACTGTTACAGGCAGATATTCACAACCTTTAGGCGGCTCCCAATTCATCTTGCACCGCCTCATAAATTCTCTCATCCATGGGCCAAAATCAACATAATTACCCTTAGTTGTTGAACTTTGCCACATCGGCAAGACATTTGAATTATATTCATCCAAATGAAAAGTTTCTGCACTAACAGGCAGCATAAAAAGAAGTAATAAAGCTAATATCAGAATATGCGGCACGCTTACATCCTCTCAGGAGCGCTAACCCCAAGTATATCTTCCAATGCGTTATGAAGAACAGTTTTTACAGTCCAGACAAGTGCAATTCTGGCTTTCATCATTTCTTTATCATCAGATATTACACGGTTTGCGTTGTAGAATGAATGAAATTCAGACGCAAGTTCCTGAACATATCTGCAAATTGTATAGACCTGACGGGTTTCTGCCGAATTTTTAATAACAGATTTATATTCTTCAAGCTTCAATATAAGATGTCTTGCACTGTCAATTGTCGGCAAAACCATATCTGCTTTAAATCCGTTTGTGAGTTCGTTTAATTCTGCTTCACTCATCGGAGCCAAAGATTTTTCGCCGGTTTCAGTATCTAATTTTTCAGCAATAACATTGCGCAAAATCGAACAGGCTCTAGCATGCGCATATTGAACATAGAAAACAGGGTTTTCGTCAGTATTTTTCTTTGCAAGTTCAATATCAAAATCAAGAGTTGTATCAATATTTCTCATTGACATCCAGAAACGCGTTGCATCAACACCCACTTCGTCAATCAAATCTTCAAGAGTAACCATATTTTTACGCTTGCCCATTCTAACCTCATTACCGTCAACAACAAGATTAACGAGCTGGCCTAAAAGAATTTCAAGTTTATCCGGGTCATAGCCCAGAGCCTCAATAGACGCTTTTACACGGGCGACATAACCATGATGGTCTGCTCCCCAGATGTTAATCATTCTGTCAAACCCGCGTTCCAATTTATCAATATGGTATGCAATATCCGCTGTAAGATAAGTATTTGAACCGTCTGCTTTTTTAATTACGCGGTCTTGATCGTCACCGTAGTCAGATGATTTAAACCAATCAGCGCCGTCTTTTTTATAAATTTTACCGCTTGCTTTCAACTTATTAACGCATTCTTCAACTTTACCCGATTTATGCAAAGATAATTCAGAATAAAAATTATCAAAATGAACTTTAAATTTATCTAATAAGTCACGCTGAACCTTTCCTTCATATTCTTTTGCAAAATCACAAAGTTCCTGAATATCATCAGGCAGCCCTTTATGATTTTTTAAATATTCTTTAGCGACAGGAATTAAATAATCTCCGGGATAATAATTTTTTCTTTCAATTTCATCAGACGGGAAGTCAACATCTTCACCGAGTTCCTGACGAATTCTGATAGCAAGAGAGTTACCCAGTTTTTGAATTTGAGAACCGGCATCATTAATATAAAATTCTTGATAGACATCATGTCCGTAAAACTTCAATAAATTTGCGAGAACGGAACCCATAGCAGCCCAGCGGCCGTGTCCGATGTGAAAAGGCCCTGTGGGATTAGCCGAAACATATTCCAGAATTATTTTTTCTGTTTCGACATTTTCAGGCTTACCGAATTCTTTTTTAGTTGTAAAAATTTCTTCAACAAGATTAGAGAGAATTTTTTTACCTGCTTTAAAATTTATAAATCCGCCGATAACAGTGTATTCATTATCTTCTTTTTCAATATATTCAAGAATTGCGTTAGAGATTTGAGGCGGTGCAATTTTAGCAAATCTTGCAAGCTGTGAAACATTAACCGCATAATCGCCAAAATCCAAATTTTTCGGGCGTTCTGCCTTAAGTGTTCCTCTTGTATATTCGCACATTGCACCTAATTTGTTATCACTTACAGCCTTTTCAACAGCATTTTCTATCTCGTTTATAAAATAATCTTTTATCATAATTTTCTCCATTGTAATCTATGTGAATTAATTATACTATAAACAAACTATATGAAATCTAATGTTTGTAATATAATATTACTATGATGAACGTTCAAAACATTATCGACAGAATACGCGAAATCATGAGTGATGAAACCGTTATTCAGCTCAAAGATGAACTGAACAGCTATCACGTTGCTGATTTGGCCGATATTTTTCAGGAGTTAAAACCCGAAGAAAGACTTCAGTGTTTTAAACTGTTGGATTTAGCTAAAGCTGCCGATTTAATGGAATATTTACCCGCCCAGATGCAGGTTGAACTCTTAAGCGATATTGACGAGAATCTTGCATCACAAATTTTGACACAATTACCTCATGACGCTGCTGCAGACGTTCTTGGGGATATGGAAGAAGATGAAAGTGAAACATATTTAGACAAACTTCCCCACAAATTTTCAGAAGAAGTCAGAGAACTTTTAACATATAACGAAGACACTGCTGGCGGTATTATGAACCCGGTTGTTTTAACGGTTAATTCGGACATGAGCGTTCAGGATGTCTTAAACCACATAAGAATTAAAGCCGAACAAGACAATATGGAACTTTATTACGTTTATGTGGTTGATAAACAAAATCACCTTCTTGGCGTTGTATCATTGCGAAAACTTCTAACATCACCTATAAATCAAAAAGTAGAAGACATAATGATTTCCGATATTGTTAAGCTTCATGTTGATGATTACAGCGATTATATTATTGATGAATTTATGAAATACCAGTACAATGCCCTTCCTGTAGTAGATCTTTACAACAGGCTAAAAGGGATGATTACGTGGGATGATGTACATGATTTGTTCGAAGAAGAAACAACTGAAGAAATTTACCAATCTTCAGGTATTTCAACAGAAATTGTTGATGAAGACGAAATTCTGTCAGGGAATGTTTTAAACGCAATAAGAGCAAGAACACCATGGCTTTTTATCACACTTATAGGAGAATTTATTGCCGTAAATGTAGGTCATCATTTTGACCATACATTACAGGCACTCCCAATAATTGCAATTTTTATGCCTCTCCTTGCAGGTCTTGGCGGAAACATCGGAACACAAAGTATTACACTTATGGTTCGCGGCCTTTCCACAGGTCAGGTTACTTTAAATTCTGCGGTTCATCATATTTTAAGAGAGACTTTTATCGGATTTGTAATAGGCTCAATTTTCGGAATTCTTGTAACATTAGTTACCTGGGGCTGGCAGCATAGTATAGAACTCGGAGCAATTGTAGGGATTGCAATGGCTATAAATATGACAATGGCAACAGTTATCGGTACATTTACACCTTTTGCACTTAAAGCAATGAAAGTAGATCCTGCAGTCGCATCAGGGCCTGTTATTGCGACAACAATTGATGTTTTAGGATTGGCAATATACTTTACTCTCGTGTCAACCTATTTAATTAAGGTTATGTAAAAAAGGTAAAAAATATGACAAATCAAACACAAAGAAACAGAAACAACTATGATAAATCAGAAAATTTTGTACGTCATGCAAAAGAAACAAGAGAAGAACGTTCTTCTTTTGCCAAAGTTTTAATTGGCATGATAATAGTATTTATAGGCGCTTTATTAGGTATATTTATTATTGCAGGAAATGAAAACTTTGTCGTAGAACATTTTGGAGAGGACTCAATAATAACAAAAATTTACCAGAAATTAACCGTAAGTAATGCAAACAAAGAACATGCGGATTTTACTCTTCCTTTTGGATTAAGAAGACAGAATATTTTGTTTCTCGGGGTTGACGCCAGCGGGAATCCGAATGATTTATGGTCAGGAACAAGAACAGATACAATTATTCTCGTAAATATTGATCCGCGGACAAAATCTGTTAATGCCCTTTCAATTCCGCGCGACAGTAAAGTTTATCTCCCTGGTGATAACGGTGTGAATAAAATTAATGCCGCACACGCTATAGGCGGTATTGAAATGACAAAACGAACAATCGAAGATACCTTAGGGGTTCACATTGACAGATACATAATGGTGCACGACAGTGCAGTTAAGGAAATTGTCGATGCTATGGACGGATTGGATGTCTATGTTGAAAAACCCATGCATTATAACGACTACTCCGGTAATTTACATATTAACTTTACAAAAGGCGACCATCACTTAACCGGTCAGCAGGCTGTTGAATATTTAAGATTCAGGCATGATGCGCTCGGGGATATAGGCAGAACTCAAAGACAGCAATGGCTCTTAAGAAGCCTTTTGAATAAATTGAAACAGCCTGAAACAATTACTAAAATTCCTGATATTATATCAGTCGCAAAAAAATATATAAAAACAGATATGTCTTTCTATGAAATGTCGCAGTATGCAGCACTTGCTAAACACATAGACATGGATAAAATTGAAGTGGCAATGCTTCCGGGAGCTCCAAATCAGAAAGGTTATATAAGCTATTGGATTTTAGATCCGGAAAAAACTCAGGAAGTCGTAAACAGAGTAATTTATCGAGACAAAGTAGCTATTGACGAAGCCGCGCCAATGACTGCAGGAGTAATGGCATCAAGTACAGCTAAAGCAGAAGAAATGGAAGCAAACCTTAAAGCAGCTAATATAGAAGTTAAATGTACAGGTATAACTACAAGAGCTCACTCTCAATTTATTGCACATTCTGCTAATGTAACCAATGATTATTACAACTGGTTAAAGAAAAAGAATGAAGCATTCGGAGGACTTCAATTTGTATATGATCCGGTTAATTATCATTGCGGAGAAACGGATTTTACAATAGTATTGTCAGGAAATTAATTTCCTGACTATGTGCCTGTAGCTCAGTTGGATAGAGCGTTTCCCTCCGAAGGAAAAGGTCGTGCGTTCGAATCGCATCAGGCACAAAAAAGAACCCGCCTGAAATACAGGCGGATTTTTTATTGTAAAATTTCAGGTACTTTTTGTAGTTTTGTGTAATATTTGTGTAGTGAAGTAGTTTTTTTTACTCAATACTGTCATACATAGTTTTCTCCTTATAGTTTTGCTACTAAACGAAATAAGACAGAATAAAACTAATCAGTCAGTTCAAAATAAAATCCAGATAAATCTTTTGCACGCTTTTCCACAACGTCTGCTTTGTCTCCGCTTAAGATATTTATATACATTGTTCCGTCTTTTTCACTTAAACCCGCTTCTAACAATTGCCACTGAGCGTTCTTGTATTCTTCCCATTTTTCTTGAGAAATTTTCAGCAACTTGTATTTGTCTTCCGGCAGTATGTCTTTTAAAAGCGAGAGATATTTGTCAATTTCTTTGTTCCAATCATTTATAGAATCCTCAACACATTTAGACATTCCGGCTGTTGTGTAATCTTCTTTTTTCATACAGTTCTGTACAGCTTTTTCAATAGGATGAATTCCGGGTTCAGGCATTATATTATTTTTTTCTTCTTTCAAGCCCGCAATAATCCTCTCCCGCTCAGAAAGCTGATTTTCTAAAGATTTAAGCTGTTTATTCTGTTTCAAAACAATATAAGAACTGAAACATAAAAACAATATGAGTATTATTAAAACTGAGATTAAAATTTTGTTTTTCATTTGACTATTCTACCTTAAAAACAAATTTGTGTAAAATTTACATTATTCCGCGCCTTTCTTTTTTCATCTCAAAATAGAGGTATTACTTTGTAATACCTATCCTGCTATGCTATCTATATTTCTTTGCCTACTGCTGAAGTGCTCTTTCTAAACTTTTCGTTTGGTAATCAGTTTTGTAGTACCCGTTTCTGTACTTCGCAATAAACGGTTTAAATTTATATGCTACTGAACCATTCAACTTTATATCCCTATAGCCATTTGTTTTGGCATTCAATATCTTTAATTCTTTTTGCGGTTCAAGGTTTAGCACATAAGCTATATTTTTATATTCACCATTTTGTAACTGCAAGATAAACAAGGAATACCCGGCTGTACCCATATAAAGTGTTGAATAGACAACTCCCAAAATTTCTTTAGTCCCGTCATCATTCAAGTCAACCTCAAAAGCTTTTACTGACTGTGGTTCAATTCTTGCAAAATCTTTAATCTCCTCAGGTGTCATATTTTGTTCCTTCAAGACATATTCATAAAGTATTTTGTTTGACTGAGGAGCTGATTCGCCGTTTAGGAAATCCAGCTTTTTATAACTGCCAAATGCAAATACAGGCTGCGCTAATAATAAACACATTAATGCGATGATACAATTTTTCATTAAAGATTCCTTGTTTATAACGTATCTGATTATTATACCACCTGATACCAAAATCCGTCAATGTTATTTGTGTATTAGATATTAGATACAGAATTGATTTGCAGTTTTAAATTTTTTATTATAAGAATCTGTATAATTTAGTTTCCGTCATTTTTAAACATTACAAAGGCTGCCCCCATAATTACTGCAATTATTAAAACAGAAAAAATAGGGCCTAATGACGAAAAATCAAATTTTTTGTACTCAAGAACCACTTCCGCAATACCGTTTGAATTAGAGAAATCCCAATAATACTCTGTATCGCTTATAACTTTAGTCGCATTATGTTTAATAGCTTTTTCTGGAATTTTTATTGTCATTTCGAAAACAGGCTTTAAACCCGGAACAGAATTTAAATAATTTCCTATTGCATTCCCGAATTGCTCTTGTTGTTGAGGATTATATTTTGTTGTAGAAACCGCACCGCTTGCATAATGAGTAGTTTCGGTAACATCACCTGTATTCGGGTCAGTTTCTTTAGTTTTAGAAACAACCTCATCTGCTTCACCATTTATTATTAAAGAATCATCTTCGGAATTATTCATTGAAAACTCGTCTGTTTTCCCTTCGGACATTTGCACCATTGCCTTTTTAGGGTCATAAAACAAATGAATCTTATAAATTTTGCTTAAGCCCTTTTTTTCTAACGAAAATAATTTATCTTCATCAACAAAATCATTTTTAAAAACTTCTGATGCATCTTCAAATCTAATACCTTTTTTACTTAAAGAAACCCCTCTATATGTCCCGTCAGAATACTCTTCCACTTCATAACCGTCTTTTTCAAATTCATCTTCAGATTCCAAAATTGAATCCTTAAATTTATCATCAAAATTAGGATCATAACTTTCAAAAAAAGATAAATTCATAGCCATAGTTTTTGAAACAGAAACATTATCCTTATCATCAATTTCTATATTATATGAAGACTTAATACAACCGGTACAACAAAAAGACAACATTATAACAAAAACTAACAATAAACTCTTTTTCATAAACATTTTCTCCATAATACATACGTTTTAAATATTATATAACAAAAATTGTTTATCATGAACATATAATAGGCATATAGAGCAAATTTTATAAGTAAATCTAACATAAAACTAACAAATATTTTCTATATTTAGAGAATGAAACAATTGTTATTTTTATTATTTACAATTCTTGAACTATTTATAAAAGTGAATGCTGAAAGTATTAAATTTATACAGGTTACAGATGTGCACCTCGGGCAGAATAATTACGAATATTTGCAGGATTTTGTCGAAGATATAAACAAACAGTATGATGACATTGATTTCGTTGTTTTCACAGGTGATAATATTGATAAACCAAGAGAAGAAGATCTATCTCTTTTTCTTGACATAATAAAAAATTTAAAATTTAAGTCTTACGTTATAGTCGGGAACCACGATTTGTCAAGAAACCAATACCTTACTCATGATAAGTATATGAAGTTAGTAAGAAAAAAATTGGGCGCATATCACAGTTCAAAAACAAATTACATATTTAAGAAAAATGATATTGTATTTATTACAATGAACGGTGTTAAAGAAATCATTCCCGGCCCTAACGGATATTATAAAGAAAATGAACTACTCTGGCTTGATAAAATGCTGAATAAATATTCAAATAAAAAAGTTGTGATTTTACAGCATTTTCCGCTGTTTGATACGCCGATTAGGAGTCATAGTCTTTACAAAAAAGAAGAATACCTGAAAATTTTAAGCAAACATAACAATGTAATTGCTATAATTTCAGGACATTTCTGGGCAATGAAGAATTACTCTCTACGGCTTTATCAAATCTTTTAACAAATGCTTTAAGATATTCCGGCTCGGATAAAATAGATGTCACACTTGACAAAAAGGACGGACAAATTATACTTCAGGTCAAAGATTACGGAATTGGAATTGAACCCAGGCATCTTGAGCATATTTTTGAACGATTTTACAGAATAGATAAAGCAAGAAGCCGTCAAAACGGAGGAACGGGGCTCGGACTTGCTATAGTAAAAAATATCGTAGAACTTCATAACGGAACCGTCCAGGTTGAAAGCATCCAAGGTAAAGAAACAAGTTTTACAATTATTTTTCAATAACAGAATATTTTGTCCCTTTTATTTTGATTTTTACGGACAGATTTCCAATATCTTTATTTCTCGTAATAACGAGATGATTTTGTTTATCTAATTCTTTATCCAGCCACATCAAATCATCATCTATCTGGAAGTCGACATGCTTTAAATTTGAATAATACAAAAGACTGTATTTTTTACCGGTTTTGTATGTCGATATTGTATAATTATTTTCTTTTGCAAGTTTTGCAAATTTCATTAAATCACTCTGTCCGAAGGAATAATCAAACTTATAAATAAAAGGAGTTAAAAATCCTGATAAAAGGGAAATAAATAGTATTATTGAAATAAAAATTTCAAACCGTTTATTTTGTTGAATAAACCATATATTAAAAACAACAAATGGAACTATTAAAACAATAGAAATCAATTGAACAGAAATAAAATTTTCATAAATAAAAAGAGGCAGAACAAGTCCTGCGAAACACAATGCAGCTGCCACTAACAAAAAAGTTAATTCCATGACAAATAAAGACTTTTTAATAACTTTATCACCATTCTTGATAAATTTATTCCAGATATCCGCAGTCAAAATACTTATAAACGGGTACACGGGCAAAATATATGTTATTAATTTTGTTTTAGAGACACTAAAAAATAACAAAGTTACCAAAACAGTTATAAGATTAAGTGCTAACAATTTTGAATAATTATCGGTTATAATCGGTTTAGCAAACTTTGTTCCCCGCAAGATTGTTGGAAACAGGAGAAAAGAATGTGGAAATAATCCCCATAGTAAAGTCAAAAGATAAAAATACCATGGCTGGCTTCTGTGAATAACCTCTGAACCTAAAAATCTCAAAATATGATGTTTATAAATATATTCCTTAAAAAATAGGTCAGGATAAGTCTTTAGCATTAAAATATGCCATGGCAGCACAATTATAAGAAAAAGAAAAATCCCAACCAATAAATATCTTAAAGTTTCTCTGTACGTTTTGAATATTATTGTTGAAACCAAGATAGTTACGGCAGGTATTACAAAGCCAGGAATACCTTTGGCCATTACCGCAAGCCCCGTAAATATGTATGTTAGCCACCAGAAATATTTTTTATTTATATGGAGACAAATATTTAAATCAACAGGTAAATAACTAACCATAAAGCGGAGCTTTACTCCGCTTTATGGTGTCTAAAACCAGAGTTTTCTCTTACAACAAATCTGTTAATTTTTAATAATTTATCTTCAAGTTCCTTACGCTCTGCACTGATTTTATTTGGATAAATTTCGTACAATTTTTTATGAAACTCATCCGTTACATTCGGCATAACTACATTTGCTCCGCTTTGCAAGGCTAAAAGTCTGCCATCCGCTCTTAAAGATTCCATAGCTGTTGTTGCGGGAATATTTATATCCGGAAGCAAAATTCTTGTTAAAGCCATAACCTTCACAGCCAAATCAAGATTTCCCGATTGCTCATTTTTCAATGGTGTTTGCGGATGAGGGATAAAAGGGCCTATACCAATCATATCAGCATCTAATTCTTTAAAAAACAGAATATCATCGGCCAGTGATTCAACAGTCTGCCCGGGCAGCCCGACAAGACATCCAGTCCCTGTTTCATAACCAAGCTTTTTTAAATCGAATAAACATCTTTTACGATTTTCAAAATCTGCATAAGGATGCATTTTTTTATAAAGTTTTTCATCTGTTGTTTCTATTCTCAACAAAAACCTGTCTGCACCCGCTTCTTTGTATGCCTTATATTCCTCAAATGTTTTTTCACCTATACTCAAAGTTAGGGCGACATCTAACGACTTGATTTTCCAAATAATCTCACACAGCAAATCCGTCGAATAAAAGTCATCCTCTCCCGATTGCAAAACAATTGTTTTATATCCTTGAGCCGCACCGTTTTTTGCAAGATTAATTATTTCATCTTTTGAAAGTCTATATCTTTTAACTGATTTATTTTTAGATTGCAAACCGCAATACAGGCAGTTACGTTTACAAATATTAGAAAACTCAATTAACCCGCGCAGATGAACACCATCACCGACATATTGATGACGAATTTTGTCAGCAGTATCCAAAACTGAATTGTCATCAGAGTTTAAAATATCTATTATTTCTTTTTTTGTTAAATTCATAAAAAAATTATATCACATGATATAATCTAATTATAAGAAGGGGGAAAAATGAAAAAATGTAAAATCACGGTGCTAAAGAAAACATTTGAAGAAGGACTTGCAAAAGAATACGGTGCACCAAACCTTGGTCCATGTCCGATGCTGAAAGAAGGACAGATATTTTATGCTGATTATGCAAAGCCAGAAGGTTTTTGTGATGAAGCCTGGAAAGCAATCTATCAATATGTTTTTGCACTTTCGCATGGGGCAGATAAAGAAACATTCTATTTTAACGATTGGATAAGAGTACCGGGTGTTGCAATATGTTCATGTAATGACGGTTTACGACCTGTTATATTCAAAATAGAGGCAACAGATGAAACCTCTGAGATAAATTATACACCCGTATAAAAATTTTTATATTATAATGAATATGGTTGACAGCCGGTTTGAAAAAATCGAAAAGTATGAGGCTTCGTAGCTCAGCAGGATAGAGCAGCGGTTTCCTAAACCGAAGATCGCGCGTTCGAATCGCGCCGGGGCCACCATACTTTTTCATTTTCTTTAAATATTAATGCATCTAAAATATCAATACAGCTAAAAGGGCAAATAGTATTAACGGAATATTGTAATGTAAAAATGTCGGGATACATGTGTCTTTAATATGTTCATGCTGACCATCGACATTCAATCCTGCTGTTGGACCAAGTGTGGTTCCGGAAGCAGGAGAGCCTGCATCTCCTAAAGCAGCAGATGAGGCAAACACAACTATTGCTTCAAAAGGAGTAAATCCAAGATGAACAAATATCGGTACAAATAAAACGGCCAGAATAGGAATTGTACCAAAAGATGTTCCGATACCTATTGTTATGAACAGGCCTATTATTAGCATTAAAAATGAGGCAACAAGTTTTGAACCCATCATCAACGGAATAAAAGCATTAACAAGGCTGTCAATTCCGCCGGTTGACTTCAGCACTCCTGCAAAACCTGCAGCAACAAGCATAACAAATGCTACATAACCCATTAAGCCTATACCTTCATTAATAAGAGTATCCATTTTTTCAGGGTTAATAGCCCGCGTTCCAAATATTATTGTTAAACCAATTAAAGCGCCTAATGGCAGAGATTTTGTCCACAATTGAACCGCAAGTGTCGCAAAGGCAGCAAGCAGAGTTATATAATGACTTTCCGTAAATCTCAAAGACCTTCTCCGCTCTTCCCTGAACGGAATATTTTCATAATTCCGCGGTTTTCTGTACGAAATAAATACTGCCCATAAAAGCCCGCATAACAGTCCTAATCCTAAAATCCACACAGACTGCCAAACATCCGTAACAGAAACTTTCATGCCGTTTGAGGTCATATTATCCGCAAGAAGCCTTTGAAAGATTAACCCGAACCCTGCAGGAAAAACGATATAGGGAGTAACCAGACCGAACGCAAGCGCACAGGCAACAGCACGGCGATCGAGCTTGAGCTTATTCATAACTGATATCAAAGGCGGAATTATTACAGGAATAAACGCAATATGTACAGGTATTAAATTTTGTGATGCACATGCTAATAGTGTTAATATTAAAAGAAGAATAAATTTGTTATTTTTTATCAATAATGCAATTCTTTTTGCTAGAACATCCGCCAAACCCGTATGCGCCATAGCTGCGGCAAATGTTCCGAGCAAAATATAACTCAAAGCAGTTTCGCTGTTTTGTCCCATACCGTTTATAAAAACATCCATAATCTGTCCCGCATGCATTCCTGCGATTTTACCGGCAACAACAGCAGAAACAATAAGCGCAAGTAGAACATTTATCCTGCATAAACATAAAATACACAGCAATATTACAGATATAATTATCGGGTTAAATAATAATTCCATAGCCTAAACTTTTTCCGCTGTTAATTCTTCAAATTTCGGTTTTCTTCCGCAGGATTTGTCCTCATCACAAAATCCCAGGCGTTCACATTTTGGTACAAGATAAGGTTTTAACCATGGTTCCTCTTTAACAAGCTCATCACACATCATTTTAACCATCGTTCTGATTTCGTACTGCGCTCTTGTACAAAGTCTTAAGTTTGCAAGGTGAATCATTTCCCTGAGGTTTAAACTTGCGACAAGTGAACTTGCAGCAGCATTTGGGAGGACAAATCTTGCATCTTCAGCAGGAACTCCGGCATCAACAAATTCCTGATACTGCTCTGAAATTTTTCCCATAAACTCAACAAATTTTTCTTTTAACTCAGGATTTTTTTCTATTGTCGGCGGAATAATATAATCAAACTGCCCCTTTTCCTTAACATATCTCTGAGATTTTTGGGAAAAAGACATGTGTCTGTGTCGTACAAGTTGATGCGTACAGGCTCGCGAAACATTTGATATTGCGAAAGTAACCTGAATATGCTCAATTGTTGAATAATGACCTGAGGAAATAACTCTTTCAATAAGTTTGAGCATTTTTTCTTTATCATCAGTGCAGTTATAAATATTTATCGGATAATCCGCACTGTAACAGGTTCTGCAGGCCGTATAAACAGTCTTTAGCATATTATCAGGTTTTGAAATCAAATTTACAACCGGTTTGTTATTATTTTCCATACACAAAATCCCCTCTTAAAAAATTACAATAAAATAATTATACCACCCTTAAATTAAGAGTGGCATAATGTAAATTTTTTGTAAGAGTTAATAGTTCATTTGCCAATTATCTAATAGTATTTTGTTAAAACATCCGGTACCATCACCACTACAGTTGCCTGCAAAAATTTTTTCTCTTAATTCAGTATCAGAAACATTTGTATAACCATCCAAATTTGCACCAGCATCTTTTAAAGTGTTATAAAATTGAAACATAAAATCATCCATTTTACCATCATTATCTATTGATAAAGCCCAAACATCTCTTCCCATAGTATTAGGATTCTTATCACCATTAACATCAACTAATAGACTAACAAAAATATTATCACTACCCATATAGTCAAACCAAATAATAGCACCTGATGACAAAACTACATTTCTGTCAAAAGTAAAAGTCTTTTTACGGCCATTAATTGTTTTAAAATCATAATCAAAACAATTTGAAGTACAGGTAGAAACAACATTCATATATTTATTGAAAAAATCCAACAATTTGTCTTTAGAATTTAAATTACCAGCTTCTCGTAAATTAAGAGCATTTCTATCTGTTTTATATCTTAAAAACACCTGATTCATATCTGAGTAAACTTTTTTCAACTGTGAAACATAAACAGTTTTTTGATGTCCTTGAATCAATGTTGGCATTGTAACAGCGGAAACTACCCCAAGAATACCTAAAGTAACCAAAACTTCCGCCAATGTAAAAGCAATTTTTTTCATACAACCTCACTTGATTAATTAAAAATAAATATTCTTAAATAATATAAAAGTATAACATATTAGTAACAAAAAAACAAGAAAAAAGATATCCTTTTTAGGATATCTTTTTATTATAAAAATAGTAAACTAAGCCTTTTTATTGCCGTAACGTTTGTTAAATCTTTCAACACGACCTTCTGAGTCAAGAATTTTCTGCTGGCCTGTGTAGAACGGATGACAGTGGTTGCAAATTTCAACCGTAATATTATCATTAATTGAACCTGTTTCAATTTCGTTACCGCAAACACACTTGATAACTGTTTTTTTATAATCAGGGTGTATTCCTTTTTTCATTTCTAACCTCTTTCTTTTTCTCAAGATTCCAAACTTGATTACTTTAAAAATTTCGACTAATTATATGATACTACGGAAATAAAAAAGTGCAAGCGGTAAGAAAATCTCATGCATATGCTTGATGTTAATTTTTATTAATTTCTGCATAATAAAAAAGTTATCAGTTATTAGATTTTTAAAGGTGATTATTTAAATGAATCTGCATGAAAAATGTTTACTCAGGTATTTACAAAACCCCGATGAATTGTCATATTCAACCGAAATTTTAAAAGTTAACAATTTTATTCTTGAAAAACAGTTTATATTAAAAAATTTTGTTGCCAAATCTTCTGCATTCAACTATACTGAAAGAATAAAGTAGTAAAGAAGATTTTAAGGTTATGTTCAAAAAAATACTATATGCCATAGGTCTGGTATTCTTTGGAATATTTATATTTTTAATACTAAAAAACGCGAATCTGAATTCATTCATTGATTCCATTGAAAACAGGACTTTCGATTTAAGACAAAGTATTATAATTAAAGAAGGCGGGAAACATGCAAACAACGATATTGTAATTGTTGCGGTTGACGATGCAACATACGAATATATTCTGGGCAGCTACGGAGAATGGCCTTTGCCCAGAGATGTTTATGCAAATATAATAAATTATCTTGAACAATTCAGTCCCCGCGCAATAGCATTTGATATGATGTTTGTAAAATCTCTGAAAAGTGAAAATCAGGCTGATCAAGCATTGATAAATACTTTTAAAAAGTATAACAATTTGTTTACCTCAATGAATTTTGATAATCAGTCAGCAGACTTAAGAACACCGCCGCAATTGCCTGATAAACTTACGATTAATATTCAGAACAACTCAAAAATAGATTTTTCAGACCTTACATATTCAAATTGCAGAAAAATACTTGATGGAATTATAGATGCAACTTCAAATATAGGAATAATAAACGTATCGCGTTCTGACGATGGTGTTTTGAGAAAAATGCCTTTGATAGTAAAATATCAGGATAAATTCTACCCTCAGCTTGCTCTTAAAGTCGGGATGAATTACCTCGGAGAACATGAAAATATTTATGAAATTGATAAAAATTCAAATTTAAAAATAGGGGATAGGAAAATATTTTTGGATAAAGACGGAAGCGCCATAATTAACTGGTACGGTTCGGCAGGCACTTACACATATATTCCTATGTATCAACTTATAAAAGCAGTTAACGGAGAAAAAACAGAACTCGATTATAATTTTTCCAATAAAATAATATACTTCGGAACAACCGCTGCAAGTTTATTTGACATAAAAACCGTACCCACAGGGAAAATTTATCCCGGAGTAGAAATTCAGGCAACATTTATAAATAATTTAATTGATAATAATTTTATAAGAAAAGTAAACAGGGGCTACACGCTTACATTAAGTATACTTCTTGCACTGTTGATTGCTTCTGTCGTAAGCCGTGTAAGTTCAGCATTTACAGCTTCACTAATGTCACTTTCAACATATTTTATCTACATTTTAATTTCATACTATGCAATGAAATTCGGGAATTTATGGTTGGAAGTAATTTATCCGCTGATATTTTCTATTTTTGCGTTTACATGCGCTTACATAATAAAATATCTAATTAAATCAAGAGATTTTGAACTGCAGTATAAACTTGCAACAACAGACGGATTGACAGAACTATATAATCACAGATATTTTCAGGAACAAATCAGAATGCAGGTTGAACAGTCAAAACGTTACAACACAAGTTTTTCTTTGATAATTATAGATATTGATTTTTTTAAAAAGTTTAATGACACCTTCGGGCACCAATCAGGAGATGCTGTATTAAGAGGAGTCGCCCAAACATTGAAAAGGAATGTTCGTGCAACGGATATTGTATGCCGGTATGGCGGAGAAGAAATGAGTATAATACTACCCAATACTCCAAAAGGAGAAGCTTTCTCAACCGCACAGAAAATATGCTCAAGAGTTGCCGAAAAAAATTTCAAACTTTCAAACGGGAAAGAAACGAATGTAACAATAAGCCTTGGAGTTTCAACATATCCCGCAGACGGAGAAAGCGCTGTTGAAATTATTGAAGCAGCAGACAAAAGACTGTATAATGCCAAAAATAACGGAAGAAATCAGGTCGGATAATAGATAATACACACATTTTTATTTTTTTCTTATAAAAAATCCGATTTCGTAAGAACATAATCTTAAAGAAAGACAGAACTTAAACTTCATTGAATCAAGACGTTTGAGGAAATTACCTTTTACAGGATGATAAATAAGATTATCCGGAGTTTCAAATATTCTATCCTCATTCAAATCATACTCAGGAAGAAATCTTAAAGGCTGCATTATATTTTCTCCTGTAAATCCGTTATTCAACAGCTCAGTTGGGACAAAGAGTTCACAGTTTATCCAGCGATTTTTTTTACTTCTTTTAAATTTTTGAAAAATTTCTTTATGTTCAATTCTTTTCTTATATAAAAAGTCAATAGCCGGTGCACTTAAACGAACAATAGGGAAAAATGAAGAATATTTTTCAGCCACACCGTACATCCATTCCGATTTTCCTAGAATCCACCAGGTAGAATCATAATCTATTTTTGATAAATTATTTACCAGCAAATCCGAGTTATTATTTTCATATCGCTTAAAAAAGTCAGAATAAGATTTTCCATTACAAAATACATCATTGTCAAAATGCCAGTAGAAATCATATTCAGGGAAATATTTCTTTATTGCATAAAAGGTATAATCTCCACAGCACCACATTATTTTAGACAAAGACTGTTTTTTATTTTTCTTGGCATAATATGGAAGTTTAAAAGAAGAAAAAATATTTTCATCAAATAAAAAACACTTTATATCTTTCACAAGTCCGTCAAAAAAATCTAAATTTTGCACAGGCTCATTAAAATCTCCGGGAATAATCTTTTTATGATTGTCAATAAACAGAATGCAATCATAATCCGTTGAGTTTTTTAATTTTAAAAACTCTGAAATTACTCCCTTAGAAATAATATGTGTACGCATAAAAACAAGTGTTTTCGACATAAAGAAACAATCTCCTATATTACAGGCACATCAACAGGATCAACAAGGATTACGTTTAAAACTTCGCCTTTTCTAAGGTTTACATCATCGCCTTTTCGTATCATATCTGCAAAAAAGTCATAAACATAATAAGCTCCGCCGCCTATAGCTCCTCCAATTGCACCTATACCTGTCATCAATTGATCTGCAACAATTACATCATCAAATACATCCCCGCCCCATTCTGTTGAAGTAGAAACAATATCCTTTGTTACGTGCCAATTATTGATTAATGCTTCTTTGTATCCTCTTCCGCCAGTTATACCACCGTCATAAGTAATATCAGCACGTCCGGTAACTGTAAAAGTCAAAGGAAGCTGTCTTCCGTTAGGAGTTACAACATGGTCAAAATCAAGATACAAAACCGCACCTTTTGACATTCTTTTTGAAGGTTCAACTTTTCTGATAGTACCGCGCACTAATGAGCCCATAGGCAAAATCACGTCATTGTCTGCTGTTTCATCACTCATTAATATTGCGGTAAATTCTGTACCCTCTGTATTGTTAATAGTAGATATCGGGTTCATCAACTGAAGCGAAAATTTAGTTCCAGCAGGAATCCTTTTAGTCTTAGCATTTGCATTAAAAGGGGCTGCTAAAGCAGTATTTATAAATAATAACATTGATAACATTAAAACTAAAAATCTCATAAAAGCTCTCCTATTCTTTTTCATACATTTTATAAAACAATTAACAATTTTGCAATATATTTACAAAAGTCTTATACTATCTGTATGTCCAAAATTGATAAAATTGAAGAATTACAAAATATTTTAAAAGAAGATCAGACAAACTTTCAGGCACGGCGCGAACTTGCGGTATTGCTTCTGGACTGCGGATATCCTGAAGAAGCCAAACAACACTTTTTATATCTGGCAAAAATCTTCAATGATGACAGCGGACTATACTACAACCTCGGAATTACCTATGAAAAACTGAAAAATCTTGACAAAGCGCAGGAAGCATATTTAAAGGCAATAGACCTTGCCCCTGAAGAAGTTGATGCTTATTACAACCTCGGACTTGTATATTTAGATAAAAAAATGTATGAAAAAGCCGTTGATTGCTTTGAAAGTGTTCTGTCAAAAGACAATAATGACTCTAATTCATATTTTTCAATAGGGCTTTGCTACTTTAAAGAAGGGAAATTTGATGGTGCAAAATACTATTTTCAGCGTACGATTGACTTGAATGATGAAGATATATACGCTCACTTTTATATGGGCAATATTCTAAAAGAACAGGGTGATAACGAGGGAGCAAAAGAAAAATTTAACAAGGTTCTCCAGCTCTCACCCGATTATAGCTGGGCATATTTTAATCTTGCTTCAATTGATTATGAAGAAGATGATTTTGACTCCGCAATAAACAATCTTGAAAAAACAATTGAATTAAATCCAAAAGATATTGAAGCATATAAAATTTACGCAAAAATATTAAGTAAACTCGGTCGATATGATAATTCTGTCTCTATTATGGAAAAAGCTATTGAAAACTGCGGAGAAACCGGAGATTTGTATTATATACTTGCGCAAATTTATAAACTTCAAAATTCGAGGGAAAATTATGTTAAGGCTATGAATAAAGCTCTTAAATTAAATTCTACCCTTTCAGTCTCCCCAAAACTTGTAAAAAAAGAGTTAGATAAGCTTTTTTAGAGGCATGCATGAAAAAATTTTTAGCAACATTTTTAATTTTTGCGATATTTAATCCTGTTAGTTTAGCTCAAGCGGAAGAAAATTGTATAATAAAAAGTCATAATTTTGTGTTGGGATACAATATTGTACAATGCGGTGATAAATATGGTGTAACAACTAAAGACGGAACTGTTATTCTTCAAGCAAATTACGATTATATTAGAGAATACAGTATTCAACTTGTGAACAACCGTAACTATAAAAATACAATAATAAGCATTCTGCAAGATAATAAATATGGTTTAGCAGACTTAAACGGGAAAATCCTCTTTGAACCTGAATTTGATGAAATAGAAACAATAAGTAAACATTATAGATACATTAAAGTAAAAAAAGATAATAAATATGCAATTTTTGATATTAACAAAAAATCTCTGAGTAACTTTGTATTTGATAGTGTTTCAACAAATAAAATTGAAGCAATACAAGTCGAAAGTGAAGGTGAAAAATATTTGTTATACCCCGGCAAAACTTTTCTGAGATGCTTAGGAATTGTGATTACTTTTCCTGTAATGCTTGTAGGTGGTATAGCTTGTATTCCGTTTGCATTGTTTGCTTTTGCTATGCTTTATAAATAATCTTTTTATGGTAAAATAATCATAAGAAAAGAGGATTTAGAATTATGAAAATGTCAAAATTATTTGTACAAACCCTGAGAGAATACCCTTCCGATGCGGAAGTTATTTCTCACAAAATGCTTGGCAGAGCAGGGTTTATAAAAAAACTTTCACCCGGGATTTATACATATATGCCTTTGATGTGGAGAGTTTTGAAAAAGATTGAAACTATTGTAAGAGAAGAAATGGACAGAGCAGGCGCTCAGGAACTTTTAATGCCGTTTGTACAGCCGAAAGAACTCTGGGAAGAATCAGGCAGATGGGAAGTATACGGAAAAGAATTAATGCGCCTTAAAGACCGCCACGACAGAGATATGTGCCTCGGGCCTACGCACGAGGAAATTATCACAGCTGTTGCCCGCGATGGATTGAAATCTTACAAACAATTACCAGTAAATTTATACCAGATTCAATCTAAATTCAGAGATGAAATAAGACCGAGATACGGACTTTTAAGAGGTAGAGAATTTATTATGAAAGACGCATACAGCTTTGATTTGGATGAAGCGGGTCTGGACAAAGAATACGAAAATATGGCTCAAGCTTATAAAAAAATATTTGAAAGATGCGGGCTTGAAACAAAAATGGTTCAATCTGATTCAGGAGCTATAGGCGGAAGCGTTTCGCACGAATTTATGGTAATCACTGACACTGATGCAGGAGAAAATGATGTTTTCTACTGTAATTCCTGCGATTATTCAGCGAATTCCAACCACGCAATATCAAATCTGCCGGAAGCCGTTGTTGACGGTAAGGAATATTTTAAAGAAACCAAAATACTTGACACTCCGAACACTCACTCTATTGAGGAATTAAGTAAATTCTTAAATATTCCGGATACACTGATTTTAAAAACTCTGGTTTATATAATTGACAAAAAACCGGTTCTTGCACTTATAAGAGCTGACAAAGCCATAGAAGAAACAAAATTAATGAACGCAGCAGAAGGGATTGATATAAGAATAGCTTCCTCTGCAGAAATTGCAGAACTTATGTCAGAAAAAGGATTTGATGCCGTACCCGGCTTTATAGGGCCAAAGGGAATGGACGGTATTCAAATTATAGCTGATGAAACAGTTCGAGATTTGAAAAACTTTGTTGTCGGAATTAATCAAACAGACAAGCACCTTGTAGGCGCAAATCTTTCTGATTTAGGTATTGAAAATATCAAATACGCTGATATCAGGCTTGTACAGAGAGGAGAATTATGTCCTCAGTGCGGCAAACCGCTCTATGTAACTAAAGGGATAGAAGTCGGAAATATTTTCAAACTCGGGACAAAATACTCAAAGCCGATGAATGCAGTTTACACAGATATCAACGGAAAAACTCATCCTTATGTCATGGGATGTTACGGAATAGGAATTTCAAGAACAGCTGCTGCAGCTGTTGAAGCACACTATGACGAACACGGAATTAAATGGCCAATTGCGATTGCTCCGTATCATGTTGTAATTGTTCCCGTTAATATTAATGACGAACTTCAAATGAAAGTTGCGGATAAAATGTACAAAGATTTACAGTCTGCAGGCATTGAAGTTGTTCTTGATGATCGTGATGAAAGAGCGGGTGTCAAGTTCAAAGACGCAGATTTAATAGGCTTCCCGTTCAGGGTAACTGTCGGGAAAACAATTAATGAAGGCTTTGTTGAATATAAAGTCCGTGAAACGGGAGAACAGGAAAAATATACGCCTGAAGAAGCAACAAAAAAACTTATAGAAAAAATTAAAGCGGTTAAATAATTAACCGCTTTTTTAATTTATAACTTAATGTTTATTATGCCTGAAAGCATAATATTTAAATAAAACATAAGTAACGACAGCAGCAAGCAAAATAGAAACGAACTGCCCGACATAAACATTTTTTGTCACATATCTTACAATAATTTCAAGAATAATTGCGTTGACAGCGTAGCTTACAACCCAGGTTGTGCAGCATTTTATATATTCTCTCAGCCAATGGCCTTTTGTACAGAAAACAAATAATTTTTGATTAACAAATGAAAAAACAGAAGAGATAGCCCACTGTAGTGCGACACAAATCTGGTAATGCTCCTGTCCGATTAAGTAAACAGCAATTGCAAAAATTATGTAAGAAAAAGCCGCGTTTACCCCGCCGATAAATAAAAATCTAATCTTGTCGGGAATTAAACACCATTTATTATACAAATTTAATACAGCTTCCTTACTCATTAATAAGCCTTTCCAACCAGTGAATTGTGAGTTTTGAGTTCAAGTTCATCATCAAGTTTTGACAATTTAATCTTTTCACCGTAACGCTTTTCAAGCGCAAGTTCTATTAAATAATCTGCAAAATGCGGATTTTTAGGCAGCAGTGAACCATGGAGATAAGTACCGAAAACATTTTTATATCTTCCGCCTTCCATACCGTCCTGCCCGTTATTGCCGTTTCCGACTTTTAATTTTCCGAGTGGTTTTGTACCCCCTTGAAGATATGTTAATCCGCTATGATTTTCAAAACCTACAAGAGTTGAAGGGTTTAAAAAATCCGTTTCAACTGTAACGTTTCCGATAAACCTTTTTTTCCCGGCAACAGTATAAGCATCCATAAGGCTGATACCTAAAAGTTTATCCCCTTCAAACGGCTGATAATAATGCCCGAATAATTGATACCCGCCGCAAATACCTAAAAAAACAGAATTTTTGTCCCGTTCGGAAATTAAAAAATCTTTATTTTTATATAACTCGCCTGCAACTTCCTGCTGCTGTCTGTCCTGACCGCCGCCTATGAAATATAAATCATGTTCTTTTACTCTGTCACCTACACCTATCGGGTCATATTCAACACTAATTCCACGCCATTCACAGCGTTTTGTAAGTGTTATTATATTTCCCATATCACCGTATAAATTTAACAGTTTTGGATATAAATGCCCTATTGATATTTTAAGATTTCTCTCTTCCATGCTGACTTTATTATATCACAATATTTAATCGTGGTATAATCAAAGTACTATGATAGACACACATTCTCATATAAATATGCTTGAAAATATTACAACAGATGAAGCTGTCCAAAATGCCGCAGAACAAGGCATTGAAAAAATAATAGTTCCGGCAGCAAATCCCGCTGATTTTACAGGGATTATGGAACTTATCAATAAATATGATAATGTATACGGAATGCTCGGGGTTCATCCGTCAGACGCTAAGGATTGGAATGACAGGCTTATTGAAGATATAAAAAAACTTGCAGAAAACAAAAAAATTGTAGCAATAGGAGAAATAGGCCTTGATTACTACTGGGATAAAAGTTACAACGAACTGCAAAAAGAAGTTTTTATAAAACAAATTAAACTTGCAAATGAACTTAATCTTCCGATAGACATACACGACAGAGAAGCCCACAAAGACACTTTTGATATTTTAAAAGAATACAATAGCAGCTCAAAAGTCGTTATGCACTGTTTTTCAGGAAGTGTAGAGTTTGCAAAAGAATGCATTAAAGAGGGCTGGTATTTAGGTATAGGCGGTGTCGTAACATTCAAAAACGCAGTAAAAATGAAAGAAGTTGTGCAGGCTGTTCCACTTGAGCATATACTTCTTGAAACGGATGCGCCCTATCTTACACCAGTACCTTTCCGCGGGACGGAAAATCAGCCTGCATACGTAAAATTTGTTGCTGAAGAAATCGCAAAACTCCGGAATATTAATATTGAAGAAGTAAACAGTGTTACAACAGCAAATGCAGAAAGAGTGTTTGCACTATGAAAGAACGCCTTGACAAATATCTGACGGATCTTGGATACTTTGAAACAAAAAGTAAAGCATCGGCCGCTATTCTTGCAGGACACGTAAAAATCAATGATGAATATATTACAAAAGCCGGTTTTCAAATTAACCCTTCAAAGGAATATGATATAGTTGTTAAATCTATGCCTTACGTTTCAAGAGGCGGTTTTAAGCTAAAAAAAGCCCTTGATGCATTTAATTTTAGTGTAAAAGATAGAATTTGCTTTGATGCCGGCGCATCAACAGGCGGATTTACGGACTGCCTTTTACAAAACGGTGCAAAATTCGTTTATGCCGTTGATGTCGGATACGGACAGCTTGACTGGAAAATCCGCTCTGACAACCATGTAAAAACAATTGAAAGAACAAACCTTAAAATCTGCCAGTTTTCTGACATCTACTCGGAAAATGAACCATTGGCTGATTTACTCGTCAGCGACCTGTCTTTTATCTCTTTAACCAAAGTTCTTGAAAATCTTAAAAAACTTTTAAATCCTGATTTTCACGAAATGATTTGTCTTATAAAACCTCAATTTGAAGCAGGGAAAGAAAAAGTTGAAAAAGGCGGGGTTGTAAAAGATAAAAAAGTACATAAAGAAGTTATTGAAAATGTTATAAATTTTGCCAAGACTCTCAATTACTCAATTCAAGGGCTTACATATTCATCAATAAAAGGGCCTTCCGGAAATATTGAATATCTTATCTGGCTTTCAACAGAAGCCACTGAGCCTCAGCTCTATAACATAGAAGAAATTGTTAATGAAGCACACAACAATCTCAACGGCTAAACTTTAGGAACATTTACAAGCGGAGTAGCACCATATAAGTCAATATATCTAAAGAAATTCAAAACAACACCAGGCGGAAAGAAATAATTATTATTTGTTGGTGTAATTTTTAACATGGAATGCTTATCATCAACCTTCACTATACTGGCAAGATACTGCTTATTTACCGCAGTAAAAAGAATATAGCCCGTTTTTGACTGAATTTCTTCAACATCAAAATTATTAGCATTAGCACTTGCGATAGCCATATAGAACAGTTTATCCTGAGGTAGAATATACGTTCTTGTGCAAATATTAAAATTCACGTTCTGAGGTGTAATGAGATTACTCAAGAGCAAGTCATTTTCCGCTCTAACAGGAATTACACCTAAAATAAACACCCCTAAAATTATTACAAAAAATTTTATTGTTCTTTCCATGATTCACCTGCACTTATGTCTATAACAAGAGGAACCGACAAAGGCTGATTAAGCTCCATGGCCTCTTTTACCAGACGCTTTACTTCTTCCAGTTCAGATTTTAAAACCTCAACAACGAGTTCATCATGAACCTGAATAATCATTTTTGATTTTAAATTATTTTCCCTTAATTTGTTTGCGAACTCTATCATGGCAATCTTCATTAAATCAGCAGCCGAGCCCTGCATCGGCTGATTAATTGCTGCACGTTTTGCAAATTCTCTAATCATTCCGTTTGAACTTGAAAGTTCGGATGCCAGATAGCGTTTTCTTCCAAAAATTGTCTGAACGTAACCTTTCTCTTCAGCCTCTTTTACAGTTCCTTCCATATATGCTTTCACTCTCGGATATGTCGCAAAATATTTATTTATAAAGTCTTCCGCCTCTGCATTTGAAATGCCGAGAGCCTTTGCAAGCCCGTATTTACTCTGTCCGTAGATAATACCAAAATTAACAGCCTTTGATTTATAACGCATATCTTTGGTAACTTCTTCTACCGGTACATCAAATACCTTTGATGCCGTAAGTGTATGAACATCTATCCCGTTATTGAATGCTTCAAGCAAATGCTTATCCTGTGTAATATGGGCAAGTAGACGAAGTTCAATCTGGGAATAATCAGCAGAAAGAATTAATGCATTCTCTTTATCCGCGGGTACAAAAGCCTTTCTAATTTTGTTGCCTTCCTCTGTTCTTACAGGAATATTTTGCAAATTCGGATTTGAGGATGAAAGACGTCCTGTTGCCGTTACTGTCTGATTATAAGTTGTATGAATACGCCTGTCTTTTATATCAATTAAAGCAGGTAAAGCCTCTGTATAAGTTGATTTCAGTTTTGCATATTTTCTATAATCAAGAATTAATTGTGCAATTTCATATTCCTCCGCAAGTTCTTCAAGAACAGCAGCATTTGTTGAGTAATTTGATTTTCCACGTTTTTTCTTTGCCTTCAAGCCCATTTTATCAAATAGAACTTCACCAACCTGACGCGGAGAATTAATATTAAAATTACACCCTGCGAGTTTAAATATTTTTTCTTCAATCTGTGCAAGTTCCAAATTCATTGAAACTGTCAATTGAGCAAGATACATTTCATCTACGGAAACTCCGTCATATTCCATATCAGCAAGAACAAATGTCAACGGAACTTCAATATTATAAACAATATCAAGTTCTTTTTCATCCAAATCGGATGACCAGAATTTTACGAGTTCCAGAATAGAAACAATTTCGTCACATGTAAAAGTCAATACACTTTCCGCAGGCGCATCACTCAATTTAATTTGTTTTTTCTTGTCTTTTTCAAACGATGCAAAAGGAATAATAGCATGACTTAAGTGCTCCATTGCCTGAATATCCAGTTCGTGATTCCTTTGCGGGTCTTTTACATAGCTTGCAAGCATTGTATCAAATATTATCCCTTTGACAAATACACCTGCACACCTCAATATATTGTATACACTTTTAGCATTATGAGTTACCTTTTTGATATAATCATTTTCGAAAACCGGTTTTAAAGCTTCTAAAACATCATTTACACGCAGCTGATTTTCAATATTAGAATGCTTAACAGGAATATAAAAACTCTTATATACAGCACCGGAATCTATAAAACTTATACGTTTATCAGAAGTAATATCCGGATTATAAGAAAATGAAAAACCGGTGATTTCAGAGCGTACAGCACTTACTACATTTGCATACACTCTAAAAGCAACAAGTTTTTGACTTTGCAAATCTTTAACAAGCGTATCAAGGTCAACAGAATCAACAACGAGATGATTTTCTGAGTTAAAATCAGACTCTTTGTTAATTTCTTCATTAACGGCCTCAGAAAAGATACCAAGCTGGCAGGTACCTTCAACTTGATTTTGCGGCACAATCGGAGCAGAACCCTTATCAAAAGAATATAAAATCTCATTTATATTTTTAATAAATGTATAAAACTGCATTTTTTTCAAATATTCTGTCACAACAGAAATTTCAGGCAATTCAACTTTTGTCTTATCAAAATCGAAATTTACATCAAGATTTCTCACAATTGTAGCGAGATACTTGCTCATTTTTGCCTGTTCCTTACCCGCACAAATTTTTTCTCTTACAGATTTTTCCGGAATATTTTCGCAATCCGCAAGAACATTATCTAATGTGCCGTATTTTGCAAGAAGTTTTTGTGCTGTCTTTTCTCCAATACCTTTTACACCGGGAATACAATCGGAAATATCACCTCTTAAGCCCTTATAGTCTATAACCTGATTAGGATATACACCTAATTTTTCAAAAATCTTATCCCAGTTATACTCGACAAGCTCGCCTTTTGAGGGAAGTATTACTTTAACACATCCGTCTTTATCTACAAGCTGGAAAGCATCCTGATCACCGGTCAAGATTAACACATTATGACCGAGTTCACATGCCTCTTTAGAGATAGTTCCGATAACATCATCAGCCTCATAGCCTTCTTTAGTATAAATCGGAATATTAAAAGCTCTTAACCCTTCGTATATAAGCTCCATTTGTGTACGCATATTATCAGGCATTGCTTCACGGTTGCTTTTATATTCCGTATAAGTTTCCGTTCTGAATGTATGATGACTGACATCAAATGCAACAGCTATTGCATCAACTTTTAAATCACTATTTTTTAAAAGATCAAATATAGCTTTAAAAAAACCGTACACAGCCCATGTCGGAGTTCCGCCAGAAGTTCTCATATTACTTCTTTCAAGAGCATAATACTGTCTGAAAGCAAGTGCATGTCCGTCAATTAAAATAAGTGTTTTACTATTCCCCATAAATATATTTTTTCATAAATACGTACATTTTACAAATATGTTAAGCAAAATTTCACAAAAAAAGCGGATTTAAAATCCGCCTTTAAATTTATTTTATTATGCTGTAATTTCTTTATCGTGGTTTTGTGTAGGAAGCTGCACAACCTCTGCGTTTTTCCTATTTTTTACCATATCTGCCGTAACAACAAATTTTGTTACATCTGATTTTGTCGGAACATCATACATAACATCAAGCATTATTTCCTCTACAATTGAACGAAGTGCACGTGCTCCTGTTTTGCGTTTTATTGCCTCCTGCGCAATCAAATCGACAGCTTCCGGTTCAAATTCCAAATCAACGCCGTCCATTTCTAACAAGGCCTGATACTGTTTCAAAACAGCATTTTTCGGCTCTGTTAAAATCATTTTCAATGTTTTTTCATTCAGCTGATCAAGTACTGCATAAACAGGAACACGACCGATAAATTCCGGAATCATACCAAATTTCAACAAATCTTCCGGCTGAAGTTTTTTCAACATTCGCGCAGCAGCTGCCTCTTTTTCAATCTGAGTCATAGGAGCCTTTGCACCGAATCCGACAGAGGTTCCTTCGCCTGCTCTGCGTTCAACAATTTTTTCCAAGCCAACAAACGCACCGCCGACTATAAACAGAATATTTTTTGTATCAATTTCAATGAATTCCTGATGCGGATGTTTTCTGCCGCCCTGAGGAGGAACATGTGCAACAGTACCCTCAATCATTTTTAACAAAGCCTGTTGAACACCTTCACCGGAAACATCTCTTGTAATTGAAGTATTTTCGGATTTTCTGGAAATTTTATCAATTTCATCAATATAAATAATACCGCGTTCGGCCTTTGCAGAGTCAAACTCAGCATTCTGGTATAATCTTAGCAAAATATTTTCAACGTCATCGCCTACATAGCCCGCTTCTGTTAACGTAGTGGCATCAGCAACCGCAAAAGGAACGTCAAGCATCTTTGCAAGAGTTTGTGCAAGAAGAGTTTTACCTGAACCTGTAGGACCGACAAGAAGAATATTTGACTTTTGGATTTCCACAGAATCTTTGTCATTATCTTTGTTGTGTTTCAACCTTTTATAGTGGTTATACACGGCAACAGAGAGGACTTTTTTAGCATCATCCTGACCTACAATGTATTCATCAAGATAAGCTTTAATTTCATGCGGTTTTGGAATAGGCTTTTCTTCAGCTGAATTTTCGCTGTCAGCCCCTTCCTTTTCCTTATTTTCGAAAAATTCTTCGTCCAAAATCTGATTACACAAATCTACGCATTCATCACAGATATATACTTCAGGACCTGCAATCAATTTTTTTACCTGATCCTGTGATTTACCGCAAAATGAACATTTTAATCTGCTATCATCATGTTTTGCCATTTTTTATACCATAGCTTGCGAAACTAATTGTAACGCTCGCCAATCCTTTCTTTTACTTAATTGCATCTCTTGATATAACTTTATCAATCATACCATATTCTAAAGCTTCAGCCGGAGTCATAATATAGTCACGATCAGTGTCTTTTTCAATTTTCTTAATTGACTGACCGGTGTTAGAAGCTAAAATTTCATTCAATGATTTTTTAATTCTTATAATTTCAGCGGCCTGAATTTCTATATCAGTAGCCTGTCCCTGAGCACCGCCTAAAGGCTGGTGTATCAAAACTCTTGAATGAGGGAGAGCCATTCTTTTACCTTTCGCACCTGAAGATAAAAGAAATGCACCCATAGAAGCTGCCTGTCCCAAGCAAATAGTTGAAACATCAGCTCTGATATGCTGCATTGTGTCATAAATTGCAAATCCGGCAGTTACACTTCCTCCGGGACTGTTAATATAAAGCATAATATCTTTTTCAGGGTTTTCACTGTCTAATAATAATAATTGTGCTACTACCAAATTCGCAACCATATCATCAATAGGCGTACCCAAAAAGATAATTCTTTCTCTTAACAGTCTTGAAAAGATATCGAAAGAACGTTCGCCTCTGCTGGATTGTTCTATTACTACAGGTACAAAACTCATTTTAACCTCTCCTATAATTATGTATCATTTACTTATTTTAATCAAATATGTGCCGTTGTAAATACGGCACATATATTAGATATTAAAAATTACTACTTAATTTCAACAGTATTGTTTTGAATTAAGAAATCTCTTACCTTATCATTCATTGCCTGTTGAGAAATAGAAGTCAACACTTCAGGATTTTTTCCTAACTGTTTAAATAAATCCTGCGGTTTCATTCCGTAAGCGGCACCAAGCTGGGCAAATTTTGCTTCAATATCTTTAGATTCAAGCTTGATATTTTCTTCTTTGGCAATTTTGTCAATAACGAGAGAATTTTTAATTCTTGTTTTAGCATCTTCATGAAGATTTTTAGTCAATTCATCTTCACCCTGAGATTTAACAAGAGTTTCCCAGGTAATTCCCTGAGCTGCAAGTCTTTGTTTATATTCTTCTTTCAAAGAAGCAACTTCTCTTTCAATCATAGATTCAGGGATATCAACATTTGAAGCATCAATAACTGTTTTAAACACTTCATTTTCAGAATTTTGTTTATTTGTTCTTTCTCTTTGAGTGTCAAGATATTTCTGAATATCTGCTTTCAAATCATCAACCGTTTTGAAAGGGCCTACCTTTTGAGCAAATTCATCATTAAGCTCGGGGAGTTTTCTTTCTTTAATCTCATTAACTTTAATTTTGAATGTTGCAGGTTGTCCCTTTAATTTTTCATCATGGTAATTTTCAGGGAAAGTAACTTTAATATCAAATTCATCATTCAAATTTTTACCGACAATTTGTTCGGCAAATCCGGGAATAAAGTTTGAATGAGCCAAATCAAGCGGATAATTTTTTGCATCTCCGCCCTGAATTTTTTCGCCGTTACAAAAACCTTCAAAATCAATTACGGCAATATCACTATCCTTTGTTGCTCTGTCAATAACTGTTTCCTGAGAAGCATATTGATTTAAAAGATTATCAATAGATTTTTGCATAGCATCTTCAGCAACTGGGGAATCTTTAACCTCTAATTTTAACCCCTTATACTGTCCGAGAGTAACTTCAGGTCTTAATTCAGCTTTTGCAGTAACCGTTAAATCTTCACCAATATTAAAATTGTATGATGTAATATACGGCTGTGCAACAAGGTCAAGTTTGTTATCAACAACAGCCTGATTAATAGCTTTCGGCATAAGATTTTCAATAGCTTCCTGCTTAATTCTTTCAGTTCCTACATGTCTTTCAACCACAGAACGCGGAGCTTTGCCTTTTCTGAAGCCGTCAATATTTACATATTGAGAGATTTTTCTTACAGCATTGTTATATGCATCAGCGGCATCCTTTGCAGGAATTGTAATATTTAATTTAACAACATTTTCTTTTTCGTTTTCTAAAGTTACTTTCATTTTCTTATCCTTATATTAATTAATACATCTATATAAATCATACTTCAAAAAAGAATTTGTGCAAGTTTTCATCCAAAGCAGAAATTATTTTTTATTTTTGTTATACAATAAATTATATGGTTAGAATAATTAACGGGAAAAATGTAAAAAGCCTTGCACATATTACGTATAAAGTCCTAAGGCTACAAGAAAAATTTACACATATAGAAGAATTTAACAATCCGGGAATTTCTCCCTGTATATATGTGCTCTGGCACGCCAATCAATTCCTCGTACACGGTATAAGAAACAGAGAAAAATTAAGCGTATTAATAAGCACTTCAATAGACGGAGAAATTGTTGCAGAAGTATGTGAAAAGTGGGGCTTTAAAGTTGTAAGAGGTTCATCAGGCAAAAAAGGAGCCGTGGAATCAACCATGCAAATGCTCACAAGGCTGAAAGAAGGAGAATGCGTTGCGATTATGGTTGACGGCCCTCACGGGCCTTTACATAAAGTAAAAAACGGAGCTGTAAAACTTGCGCAGATGTCAGGCGCCCTAATAGTGCCGGTTCACTGGTTTTCACCGCAAAAAACTTTCATAAGTCTGCCTTCCTGGGATAAAATGAAAACACCGCTCGGGAAATGTAACATATTGAATATTTACGGCGAACCGGTTTATGTGAGTGAAAATGCAACAGATGAAGAACTTTCAAATGTTAAGGAAAATATAAAAAATCAGCTTTTTGAAATAGAAAAAAATGAACAAAAATTCTATGAGGAGGCGCTTCAAAAAAAATTATGGGACAAAAAACAATAAGCATATCAGCAGTTCAGATGTGTTCTAAAATTGCTGATACTGAGGCGAACATAAAGAAAATTGAAGAATTGATAAAAAGGGATATAAAAAACACTGACATTATAATGCTTCCGGAAGTATGGACATGCGGATGGGCACCACAACACTTTAGAGAAACAGCCGAAAATATTTCAGACAGCAAGACTATAAATTTTCTCTCATCCGTCGCAAAAAAATATAACTGCTGGGTTATAGGCGGAAGTTTTATCTCAAAAGACAACGGACATTATTTTAACACCTGCCCTGTTATAAACAGAAAAGGCGAACTTGTTGCAACTTACGATAAAAATCATCTTTTCTCATATTACGGATGCGGAGAAGGCGACTTTGTCGAGCCGGGTGAGTCGCCCGTTATGGTTAATATAGAAGGAATTAAAACAGGTCTGACAATATGCTATGATATAAGGTTTCCGGAAATTTACAGAGCTTACAGAAAAACCGGAGCCGACCTATTTATAAACTGTGCAGCCTGGGGGTTAAAAAAGCCGATTCCATGGGAATGTATGACACGATCAAGAGCTGTTGAAAATCAAACTTTTATGGTAGCATTAACTCAATCGGGATATATTGAAAATGACGAATGGAATATAGGACACTCCAGAATTATTGATTACAAAGGAGAAACAATTTCTGAAATCAAAGACCAAAAGGAAGGTGCAATGCACGCTGTTTTAGACTTTTCTCCGATGTACGACTTCAGAGAAAAATGCACCTGCATAAATGACATAAAATCAAGCTACGAGGTTAAGTGTGTATGAAAAAATTTTTAAATTCACTATTTTGTCTTGCGTTAATGTTTTCTTTACAGACTGCGGGGTTTGCAGGTGTAATTGATAAAACAATAGCAGATTCGGGAATAAATAAAGATTCTGTATCAATATCTGTTAAGGATATTTCAACGGGCAAAACAGTATATAAGTTAAATGATAAAAAATCTTCCATGCCCGCATCAACTCTTAAGTTAGTAACCCTTAGCGCATCATTAGATACACTCGGCAAAGATTACAAATTTTCAACAAAATTATATAAAAATACAAGCAATGAATTGTTTTTAGTACTTAGCGCCGACCCGTTTCTTTCATCCACAGATTTGAAATATCTTATAAAAACAGCAAAAGAAAAAAATATAATTTCTCCTAAAAATATTTACATTGACGACTATATCTTTGATAACAGAGAATGGGGCGAAGGTTGGCAATGGGACGACGACTTAAACCCTCTTATGCCTAAATTCAGTTCATATAATCTGGATAAAAATCTTCTTAATATTATAGTTTCACCGACATCAAAGGGGGCACCGGCTAATATTTATGTTACAAAATTCTACCCCACTACATTTATGAATCTTATAACAACGGGGGATAAAAATGACATAAAACTGAGCAGAAATAATCATATTTCACCTGATATTATTAATGCCGAAGGAACTGTTAAAGAACAAACAACCGAACAAATCCCGATAAACCACCCGAAAAGATATTTTATCCTGAGGCTTGAAGAAGCAATACGCGATCAAAAAATGGATTATTACGGGAACTTTACGCAGAAAAAGCTTCCGAAATCAAACATTTATCTTGTTGCACAGGTTGACCATCCTATAAATGATGCTATTGAATTGATTTTGATTAACAGTAACAATTTCATCGCAGAAACTGTTTTTAAAGCAGCGGGTGCAAAGTTTGTAAACAACACAGGATCGCTTGACCATTCTCTGCAAATGCTCAGAGCATACTTCGACAAACTAAAACTCGACTATTCCGACATAAAAATAGTTGACGGAAGCGGAGTTTCCAAAAATAATATAGTGACTGCTGATTTTATGAGTGAATTTCTCTGTAAAAAAGCGGATGATACAGATTTTAAAGAATCAATGCCCACATCAGGAGAAGGAACTCTTGAAAACAGAATGCTGTATTTTAAAGATAATCTTCGTGCCAAAACAGGGACTTTATCAGATGTGAGCGCTATCGCAGGTTATATAACTTCCAGAAGCGGAAAAACATACGCTTTTGACATCATGATAAATGACCCGAAAACCAGAATAACCGATAAAAAATCATTGGAAGAATACATCTTGAGGAATATTTACACTAAATTTTAGGCCTTCTTTTGGTTATAAACCATTCTGGCAATAGTTCCGACAGCACCGCCGATTATGCCTAAAACAACTGCAGATTGTGCTCTTGCTTTCGGTAAAAATCCTTTGATTGACCTGTACGCGGAATCAAGATCAGGAGATTTCATTAATTCCATAAGTTTTGTTTCTGCAGTATTAGATTTTGAGGCCTTGATTATTGCATCTCTTGCATCAGAAATTGCGTTGTAAGCAATTTTTTGGGCATCAGTAGCCTTTCTCAAATCCTTTTTTGAAATAGATTTTTCAAAAACATCAGGCTCTATCGTTAATAACTGCTCGAGATTATACTTTCTCGGGGCAAGAGCATAACCAACACCGGCACCGACAACCGCTGACATAACACCGACTTCAAAAGGCGTAACTGTAGTACTTTGACTCATAATTACCTCCTAATATTCTTAATAAACACTCAACCGTATACATTTTTACTCGAAGTTAATTATTTTTGTTATATTTTACACTCAGAATTTACATCTCGTAACAATTAGAAAAACACGTGTAAATATGCTAATATTAATTATTAAAAGGAGTAAAAAATGGAACCTTTCGTTACGATTATCACACCTACGCATAATTTACTTGAAAACAATATGGCAGATGACTTTAATCTTTTAATAAAACTGCTTGATATACAGACTTACCCGAACATTGAACATCTTGTTATTGATAATCTCTCAAATGACGGAACCGTTGAGCTTTTGAAAGCATACAAAAATCAAGGATTTCTTACCTTTTTTTCAGAAAGAGATACCGGAAAATTCGAAGCTTACAATAAGGGGGTAATGCGTGCTAAAGGCAAATATGTAACTTTTTTAAGCTGCGATGACTTTATTCATGATATAACCGCAATATATGATATTGTAAATCTTATGGAAGCTAACAATGCAGATTTTTCTTTTTCCCCTGCATATTGCAGACATCCTGAAGGATTTGTATTTTTATTTGCACCTGCTATGCACACAGTTTTTCAGGTACTGCCATGTGCCAGACAGGCAATGTTCTTCAAAAAATCAATGATTGAAAAAGAAGGGTTCTTTGATGAAAAATTCAAACTTCTTGCAGATTATGATTTAATAATGAGGATTATTTTAAAAAGATACAAACCTGTTTACTTTGACACTAATTACGTAACATACAAATTAGGTGAAAAAGTACAGCAAAGCCAGCAAAGGGCTGTAGCCGAAACCAAATCAATATTTAATAAAAATTACAGAACAATGTACTCGCTTAACGATGAAATTCTCACAAAAATGTCTGAAACTTCAGAATTTCCAAGACCGCTTCTTGAAAAACTTTCAACATTTTTCCCGGAAGAAGATAAAGAACTTTTCTTTGAAAGATGTGAGCAGATGCACCAGTTAAGAGTCCAGGCTGCGCAAAATAAACAGCAATAACTTTTGTAAAAACTTCTTTAATAATTTGCAAATTAATCTTTGTGTCGTATGATGTTATTAGTATTAGATAAGAATTAGGGAATTTAAAATGAGTGAACAAAAAGTTGCGGTAATAGGCTGCGGTGTATGGGGAAGAAATATTGTCCGAAATTTCTATAATCTGAATGTTTTAGATACAGTTTGCGATATTGATGATGAAAATTTAAAAAAAGTAACTGAACAGTATTCGGGAGTTAAAGTTACAAAAGATTTTCATGACATCATTAACAACAAAGAAATAACCGGAGTGTGTGTTGTAACACCAAGCCATACACATTACAAAATGGTTAAAGCTATGCTCGAGGCAGGTAAAAATGTTTATGTTGAAAAACCTATTTCAACGGTTGCCGCAGAGGCAAGAGATTTAACACAGCTTGCACATGACAAAGGGCTTGTTCTAATGGTAGGACATCTTCTGCTTTATCATCCTGCCGTAAACAGATTAAAAATGCTTATAGAAGATGGTGTTCTCGGGAAAATAATCTATGCACAAAGCGACAGATTAAACGTAAATTACTTCAAAAATGACAGAAGCGTAATGTGGGATTTAGCACCGCATGATGTTTCCATGATAAGTTATGTAACAGGTAAAGCACCTGTGCATGTTATTTCTGCGCTCGGATGTTCTTCCGATCAAAACGAAATAATGGATATAACCCACATAGGTATACAATTTGAAGATGGCGTAATAGGCCATATCTCAGACAGTTGGATTACTCCGAGAAAACATGTACAGCTTCTTGTCAGAGGGACAAAAGCAACAGCTATTTTAGATGACACTGTTCCTGAAAATAAACTTGTTATTTTTGACAACTTTGTAAAAGATAATACTCAAAATATTAAACTTGATTATTTAGAAATTGAACCTCTCAAACTTGAATGCCAGCATTTTATAAGCTGCTGTTCAACCGGTAAAAAAGCGCGTTCTGACGGCGACAACGGCTGTATGGTCACACAAATACTTGAAGAAGCCGAAAAAATTATGCTCGGTGACAAAGTAAAAAAACTTGATGAAGTTAATTTTGCGCTGTCCAGAACTAAAAAATAACATATAAAGAGAGGCATAAATATGAATATAAAAAATAATCTTGCAAACATAGTTTCAATATCAAGGATTTTTGTAGCTTATGCTGCAATTGCTCTTTTGTATGAACAGACAACCTGGGCCTATTTGCTGGCATTTATCCTGACAATTGCTGCGTTTTCAATGGACGGTCTTGACGGGTATCTGGCAAGAAAATTAAATCAATCTTCAGAATGGGGTTCTGTTCTTGATATTTTAGGGGACAGAATTGTTGAAGTTTCATACTGGACAGTGTTTGCCGTAATGGGCTGGATAAATATTTTATTTCCACTCGTATGTGTTGCAAGAGCATTTACGACTGACGGGATCCGCAGCGTTGCTCTTTCTAAAGGTATGACCGCTTTCGGGGACAAAACCATGCAATCCACTTCCTGGGGAAAATTTATTTGTGCATCAAGATTTATGAGAATAAGCTATGCGGTTGCAAAGGTTCTTGCTTTCCTTCTTTTGATTGCGGTAAATACTCCCGGAATGGAACTTTGGGAAGGGACACCAACATTGCATTTAATAACCATGATTTTTGTCTGGGCTGCGATTATTTTCTGCGTTGTAAGAGCGATTCCGGTTGTTGTTGAAAGTCCGAAATTATTTAATAAGGATTAATGATGCTATGGCTAAACTCAATATAGTTTTGTATGAACCTGAAATCCCGCAAAATACTGGGAATATTGCAAGACTTTGCGCCTGCACCGGAGCGAGCCTTTATCTTGTTGGGAAATTAGGATTCTCTCTTTCAAGCAAATACACAAAACGGGCGGGATTAGACTACTGGGACAGTGTTGATATCCATAAAGTTGATACAATGGAAGAATTGTTTGAAGCAAATAAGTGTGCTAATTTTTATTATCTGACAACAAAAACAAAAAGGTTATACACTGATGTAAAATTTCAAGAGGGAGATTTTCTTGTTTTCGGACCGGAAACAAGAGGTTTACCTGATATTTACGTAAAAGATAAAAATGCTTTGACAATCCCAATGAAAGAGGGCCAAAGAAGTTTAAACCTTTCAAATTCCGTTGCAATCGTAACCTATGAGGCTATAAGACAAAATGGGCTATAATATTCCAAAACTTCCGCAAAGAAACGAGAATTCCAATAAAGGCTCATTTGGAAAAATTTTAAATGTATCAGGTTCAGAATATATGACAGGAGCAGCCTGTCTTTCTTCTATTGCGGCATTAAAAACCGGCGCAGGATATGTAGAGCTGGCAAGCCATGAAAATGTATTAAAAGCAGCCTCTGTTTTTGCACCTGAAATTGTACTGGCACCGGTAAACAAAATCCCTGAAGTTATAAAAAACTCAACAGTTTTATTGATAGGATGCGGTCTTTCAACAACAGAAGAAGCATGTGAACTCTTCAAAAAAACAGTTTCTCTTGCTGAAAAACTTCCGACAGTAATAGACGCAGACGGTTTAAACATTCTTGCTAAAGACAAAATTAAACTTCCGGAAAATGTTATTTTGACTCCGCATCCTAAAGAAGCTTCAAGATTGTTAAACTGCTCGCTTGACCATGTTCTTATGAATATGGAAGACAGCGCAAAAGAAATAACAAAAAAATATAACTGTATAACAGTACTTAAATCGCACAATACAATTGTATGTTCTCAATACGGAACTGTATATTATAATACGACAGGTAACAGCGCACTTGCTAAAGCCGGAAGCGGAGATGTGCTTGCCGGAATGATAGCGGGATTACTTGCGCAGCATATGAATTTATTTGATGCAGCCGTTCTAGGGGTATATCTTCATGGACTTGCGGGAGACCTTGCAAAAAATGACCTGACTGCTTACGGAGTTCTGGCATCCGATACAATCAGGTACATTCCTTATGCTTTAAAATACTATATTAAACAATAGTATCTAAATTGTTAGCTACTTTTTCAGGGGTTCCATGAGAAACTGCATAAGAGATAGCATCTGCAATTTGAGATACAGGTTTTTGATTTAAAACAGATGTTATTGGTTGCCTGCCCATTGCGGCAGATTCTTTTGCAATCTCTACGGCAGTATCTCTGCCAATAGAATGAACATCATATAATGCTCTTGATGCTTTATATGAATCAATAGCTGATTGAGTAATTTTAATTCCTGGTATTGCCATAATTTTTTCTCCTTTTTAGTACACTTATATAATAATCGTAAAAATAAAAATAAACACTTTAAGTAAATTAATTTTACAAATATTAATAATAAAAAAATAATATACTAAAACGCATTGAAATCAATTAGCCACTTTACCTATTACGACTCTTTTAGATGCACCTGTACATGAAGGCAGATTATTGGGGATATTGTAGTAAGTGCAATAACCGAGAAGAGCAAACGCCATAACCTCCTTAAAATTATTTGAAATTCCGTATGCTTCATGTGTTTTTAAATCAATATGTTTTGGCAGATAATGACGTAAGTATTTCATTAAAGTAGGATTGTATGCTCCACCTCCGCCTACAATAACTTCTTTAATATCAATATCAGGATAAATAAATCTTTCATAAGCAGTAGTTATTGTTTTTGCAGTCAAGGCAGTTGCAGTAGCGATAACATCTTCCGGCTTTTTAGGAGCAAAACGAAGAGCGTTTTCAATATACTCGGCAGAAAAATATTCACGCCCCGTAGTTTTAGGCGGGACTTTAAAATAATATTCATCCTGCATAAGACATTCAAGCCAGCTTTCACAAACTTTACCCGAATCTGCAAATTTTCCGTCCTTATCATAAGGTATTTTAAAATACTTGTTAGCGCAGTAATCAATCATTATATTACCCAAGCCGGTATCAAAACCGAATGTCGGAAAATCTTTAGAAATAACTGTAACATTTGAAATACCGCCTATGTTTTGAACAAGAAGATTTTTCTTTAAAGGCTTAAACCATTTTTCATCTGCAAAACAAACTAAAGGGGCACCTTCGCCGCCTGCTGCCATATCAGCTTCTCTAAAATTTGATATTGTTAAGCAGCCGGTTTCTTGCGCAATAACAGAACTTTCTCCAATTTGTAAAGTACTTTTCAAAGATATTTTATCTAGTTTATCATCAAACGGATAATGAAATATTGTCTGTCCGTGACTCGCTATAAAATCGGGTTTGCCATGTTCTTCTATCAATACTTTACATGCATCAGCAAAACAATGTCCAATGACAAAATTCATTTGACATATATCTTTAACCGTAACATTTCCTGAAAAAAGTTGAAAAATTTTGGCTCTTACATGTTCAGGATACTTATAATTAATTCCCGAGATGAGTTTGACAGACAAATCAGGACGAACTTCACATAACCCTGCATCAATACTGTCACAGGATGTTCCGGACATCAAGCCTATAACAAGTTTTGTTTCCAACTCTTCCATAATATATAATAATATAAAAAAGCTTGCAATAACGCAAGCTTAAGTTAAAAATACAACTATCCTCCTATCCCCAATAAAAATCTTTTTTAATCTCCTAAAATCTTTAAAAAAAATCCCTAATCATACTGCACTTTACTGTACGCTTCTTATCTTTTATCATCTTCCTCTCAGGATTTAAGCCATCACCTCTTTTTCTTTTCCTTTTTTCTAACTATCCCGCCGGTTCATATTACTTATATCATTATCGGGTAAATAACCGGTCCCTTGACAAGTTTTAATGTAAAACTAAGTTACAAATTTGACAAGTAAAGAAAAATAAAATAAAATTTACAATTGACCATGCCCCTAATAATATCAATGAAAAATTCAAGTTCTTAAATCTTAATGAAGAAAATTTAATGAAATTACGTAAATATCTACACAAATTTGATTGACAATGTTAATTTATAGTAACAGAGCATGTTTGGACATGACTTTCTATTTTATTGTACAATAGAATGGGGAAAATTAATGAAAGAATTCTTAAAAAATCAAAAAGTTACATATAATTTAATGTCTTTTACCGGATATAAGGCTCTTGTACTATTTTCGCTTCTTACAGAAGGGCCGAAATCATACGAAGAAATCTGCAATTACTTTCTTAACCATCCATACTTGAGAGAGTCTATTTCAATTGACACATTAAGAGTTTATATTAATTCTCTTAAAAGAATAGGCTGTGAAGTAAAACGAGTAAGGGGAGAAGATAAAATATCAAGATACGTAATTTTGTCACATCCGTTTGAACTCAAATTAACTCCTGAGCAAATTCAGAGCATATCAAAGGTTTACAAAAGCATTGTAAAAAACATGGATGTGGAAGAACTGCTTGCAATGGATAACTTTTTCGAAAAAATCGGCAGTTATATAAAAAATGACGAATTCGTACAAGATATGAAAAAAATATCCATGCTTAGAGATATTAACAAAGGCCTTCTGCAGGATTTAATCGACTGCTGCGACAAAAAAGAACAGATAGTTATAAATTACAGCTCCCCTAATTCCGGGAAAAAAAATATTGAAATTATTGCAGACAAAATAGAGATTTCAAACGGCAAACTATATCTTTACGGTATCGGTTTTGAATACAACCAGTACGGAAGCTTTCTTGTAAACAGAATTAACCTTATTAAAGAAATAAAATTAGAAAAAACAATTCCGCATGATATTCACAATATCCGGGTAATTTATGAACTTGCCTGCGCTCCTGATAAAGTGAGCCTTCAGGACAATGAAAAAATAATTGACAGAAGTAAAAATAAAACTATTATTGAAGTTGTAACATCAAATGAATTTTTACTGAAACAAAGACTGCTTGAATACGGGCCGCTTTGTAAAATTATTCACCCAGATGAATTCAAAGATAAATTTGTGGAATTATTAAAAGATATGAAAGCGGGGTATTATTGTGACTAAAAAACTGACAGAAAAATACAATGATGCCTGTGTGAAACTTTTTGAATTCATAAAAATGCTCTATGAAGGAGATGTTGAATTTAAAAAAGTTATAAACCACTTTTCCGACGGTGAATATAACGGAAAATCTAATACGCATGTAACTTTAAACAAATATCTGAATGCAATGAAGATATTCGGCATTAAAGTAAAAAAAATTAACCACAAGTATAAAATGCTGAGCTCTTTATACAAATTAAAATTTGATATTGATGACATAAAAAGCATTAAACTCTTAAAGCAAGCAGAGGATATTCTGCCTGAGGGCAAAAATAAAACAAATTTTGAAGATTTCATCAGATCGCTTGAAATCAGATTTGACGAATCTGCCCAGAGTTTAACGCAAATAGAAAACAGCACGCAAAATCTTGATCTGGAATTTTCTAATTCTGAAATAACAGATCAGCTTAAATATTGCGCAAAATTATGTCAGGACAAACAAAAACTCGAAATAATTTTTACAAACGAGAGAGGAGAAGAAATAAATCTTCTTTGCTCCCCTGTTGAACAAATTTATGAAAAAAGAAAATTATGCCTTAAAGTTCTCGGGAATAACGGCACACGAGTTTACGACATCCCGACAGATTCTATAAAATCAATAAAACAACTGCCCATATCCTCCACTTCACAGGCAATTCCGACTACTGTAGTATACAGAATAAAAAGCAGGCTTGCAAAAAATTATAAAATACGTGATTGGGAGCGCCTTGATAAAATAGAATACGATGGAAGCAAAGTTATCATAAATAAAAATGAAGATCTCAATCTTTTAATACAGCGCTTAATGCGCTACGGAACACAGTGTACAATCATTTCTCCAAAATTTTTAAGAGAAGAAATGGTAGACAGAATTAATAAAACATTATCAAATTACCGGTAAATTGTTAAATCAGAGAAAAAATTACATTCTTTAACATTCAATTTATTTTTAAAAGTTAGCTGTGGTAGTATTAAAGTATGGATAATAATACTCAATTTGTACCGCTTCACCTGCACAGTGAATTTTCACTCCTTGACGGTGCAATTAAACTGAAAGATCTTTGTAAATTTGCAAAAGAACATAACATGCCGGCAGTTGCCGTAACTGATCACGGGGTTATGTACGGTGCGCTTGACTTATATCTGGAAGCAAAAGAAGCAGGTATAAAACCAATTATAGGCTGTGAATTCTATGTACATAACGGCGATATAACGGAACACGATCCAAATAACAACCCCAGATATCACCTTATACTTCTTGCAAAAAATAACGAAGGCTACATGAACCTTGTAAAACTTGCATCAGACGCTGCCTGCAAAGGTTTTTACATGAAGCCGAGAATAAATTTTGAACTGCTTAAAGAACATCACGAAGGAATTATATGCTGCTCTGCCTGTCTTGGCGGAGAAGTTCTGCAAAACCTTTTAAAAGGCGATTACGAAGAAGCTAAAGCAGTTGCTCAAAGATACAAAGATCTGTTTGGCGATGATTACTATATTGAATTACAAGACCACGGATTGGATGATCAGAAACGAACCAATCCTGATTTAATAAAAATTGCCAAAGAGCTCGGCATTAAAATGATTATTACAAACGACTCACATTATTTGAGGAAAGAAGATGCCGACTGGCATGACACACTTCTCTGCATGCAGACTCAGTCAATGAAAGATGAAGAAAACCGTTTTCATTTTCCGAATAACGAGTTTTATGTAAAAACTGTTTCTGAGATGCGTGATGCCTTCAAATGGATGGATTCTGAAACCTTTGACGAATGCATAAAAAATACAGTAGATATAGCAGAACAGTGCCATGTAACAATTAAATGGGAAGCTCCGCTGCCAGATTTTCCAGTGCCTCCAAATCACACGACAGATTCATACCTTGAGGAACTTGTACAACAGGGGTTAAAAAGAAAATACGGAGAAGAAAATATTACGCCGGAACTAAAAGAGCGTGTTCAATATGAATTAAGCATTATTGAAAAAATGGGATTTTCCGCATACTTCTTAATAACATGGGATTTTATTCATTATGCAAAAACTCATGATATTCCTGTGGGCCCCGGAAGAGGATCCGCAGCAGGTTCTGTCGTTGCGTATGCTCTTGATATAACAGATCTTGACCCTATCCGCCATCATCTGTTGTTCGAAAGATTTTTGAACCCTGAACGTTTCAGCATGCCTGATATTGATACGGACTTTTGTATTGAAAAACGCGGCGAAGTTATTGATTACGTTGTAAAAAAATACGGCGAAGACAAAGTCTGCCAGATTATTACGTTCAATACGCTCGCTGCACGCAACGCATTCAAAAGTGTTGCAAGAGTATTCGGAATGGAATACGCAAAGAGTAACAAGACAGCATCTTTAATTGAAGATACAATTGAAGGCTCAATGATTGAAGGTTCTGAACTCAAAAACCTCTACGATACAGATCCAGAAATCAAACGCGTAATAGATACCGCAAAATGTGTTGAGGGTGTAAAATGCGGTATTGGCATGCACGCAGCAGGGGTTATAATTTCTTACAAACCACTTGACCAGATTGTACCTGTCCAGCCTTCAAAAGACGGAATTATCATAACTCAATACCACAGAGAAATCTTAGAGAAGATGAAGCTTCTGAAAATGGACTTCCTCGGACTTAGAAACCTTACAATGATACACAAAACCGTCAAACTGGTTAAAAGATGTCAGGGAATTGATGTGGATATTAACCATATTCCACTTGATGATAAACCGACTTATGACATGCTTGTACGCGGAGAAACAGTCGGAGTATTCCAGTTGGAATCTTCCGGCATGACAAGTTTGGTAAAAAAACTAAAACCTGACGTATTTGAAGATTTGGGTGCTTTAGTTGCATTATTCAGACCAGGGCCTCTAGGTTCGGGCATGGTTGACGATTTCGTAGAAAGAAAACATGGACGACAAGCAATTACATACGCACACCCGAGACTTGAACCTATCCTGAAAGACACATATGGTACCATGGTTTATCAGGAACAGATTATGCAAATCTTTCAGGTAATGGCAGATTATTCACTGGGGCAGGCAGATCAGGTTCGTCGTATGATGGGGCACAAAGACCCTGCCGCAATGGCCGCTCAAAAAGGAAAACTTGTTGAAGGTTCTGCAAAATACGGCATGAAAAAAGAAGATGCCGAAGACTTGTTTGAAAAAATCGAAAACTTCGCACAATACTGTTTTAACCGTGCACATTCATCCGCCTATGCATTTGTTGCATACCAGACGGCTTATTTAAAATGCCACTACCCCGTTGAATATTTATCGGCACTTCTTTCAAGTGTTGCAGGAGATCAGGACAAAACACAGGCTTATATTGAGGAAGCTTTAAAATACGGTATAAAAGTTCTCCCTCCTGATATTAACAAATCTTATCTTGAATACGCACCAGACGGGCATGACATTCGCTTCGGGCTTGCATCAATTAAGCAGGTCGGGGAAGGCGTTATTGAAGAAATTATTAAAGAACGCGAAGCAAACGGCGATTTTAAATCGATTTATGATTATATAAAACGCCTTGATACAAAATGTTCAAATAAAAAAACTCTTGAAGGTCTGATTAAAGCAGGTGCATTTGCATCAATTGAAAAAAGCCGTAAACAGCTCTGGGATAATATTGAATATATAACCTCCACCGCCTCAAAAGAATCCAAAGCAAAAGAATCCGGCCAGGGAAGTTTATTTGACATGCTTGGCGACACCGCGGAAATTGATGATGCAAAATTCCAACTTGCAGGCTCTGATGAAGAATATGATGCAAGAACTCTTCAAAATTTTGAAAAAGAATTCCTTGGTTTTTATGTAACAAGCCACCCTCTTTCTACAATAAGAGATAAATTACCGTTTTTAATGACACATAAAATCACAGAAATTCATGATCTTCCAAATGACAAAATAGTAACTATATGCGGACTTATTACTTCAGTCAGACAAATTCCGACCAAAAAAGATCCGACAAAATTTATAAGATTTATAAATGTTGAAGATTTGTCAGGGAAAATTGAAGTTATTGCTTTCAACGGAAAAATAGCAGAATACGGAGATTATCTGCAAAGTGAGCAGCGTGTTATTATATCAGGTAAAGTAAACAGACGCTCTGACGATGAACCGCCTTCACTTATAGTGGAAAATGTAAAAACTGTTGATAATTCCAACATATTTACAATAAAATTGCTTGATGAGTTTAAATATGAGGAGCTGATGCTTCTGAAAAATATTTTGTGCCACCATTCAGGTTCAGATCCGGTAATGATAAAAATAAAGGATTATGATGAAGATGTAAAAATACTTACAGCTTCGGTTTTCTGGGTTGAAAGTACAAATGATCTTGTAAACATGCTGAAAAAACAGTTTAATGACAGGCTTGAAATTGAAATTCGCTCTATGGACAGCAGCGATAATGAACAGGAAGAAGCAATTCCTGTATAAATTTGAAAAAAGACTTGCAAAAAAAAATTGCTCATGTATAATAAAAAAGTAACCCGATGCGGGGGTAATTCAGTGGTAGAATGCCTCCTTGCCAAGGAGGATGTCGCGAGTTCGAGCCTCGTCTCCCGCTAATTAAAAGACCGTAGGACTTTAGTTCTAACGGTCTTTTAATTTGTTGAGATAGCGGCTAGAAGAAGCCTTTTTGCGAGTTGCGCGAGGGAGCTGAGGCTGGAGCGTTTTTGCGGTTGCAAAGAAATCACATTAGCAAAACGCGGAATGCCGTTACATGCCAGCCGAGCAAGACAAGCCCCTAGGCTCCCGCTCCATAAACAAGAGGCTAAAATTCAGATTCTTTTTTTTATTTTTCTAAATTTGGCACAAAGCCATTAAAGTTCATATAAATTTATTTTTTGGGGACATATAAACAAGCATTTTTACCAAAGTACAATAATATTCGTCCATCATTTAAAACGACAGAATACCCTCCGGGCTTTTTATACGGCATATTTTTTATTAATACAGATTCCCCGGTTTCAGGACTAAATATCTCAGTACGGTTTTCATATATAGCATCTCCTGAAAAATTACCGGATTTTTCAATATTTTGCCCACCGTTAACTAAAATATTTCCATCCGGCAATAATGTCATATTATATAAATAAGCTTCTCCCCGCGGAACAATCAGCTTGCCAAGTTCAACAATTGTATCTTTTTCTGGATTATATCGCTTTAAAATCATGTGGTTTCTAAATTTATCAAAAATATTACTCACAAAAACAATATCCCCATTACCCAATTGAAGAAAATTCATACCATTAACTTCACACTTTGATTCTCTTAATTTATGTGTGTGTAAATTATATAAATAAAATCTGTTATCAGCTACAATTAATAAATTATCATTATAAATAAACAAATCATTTATATTATTAAAAATTTTAGGGGATTTTATAAGCGAAAACTCCTTGGTATCAGGGTTATATAATTCAAATACACTTGCTTTTCTATACATACCTGAATCACTAATCCCGATAGGTATAGAATTATCTCTTTGAACAAAACCGCCAAATAAAAGAACACTACCATCTTTTAATAAAACTTTTTTTGCATGCCGCCTTCTTAAATTTAATTTGCCAGTGTATTCAAAATTATATGAATCAATATCAAATAATTGAGCATACATCGATTTTTTATAATCCTCAATATAATCATAATATTTTTTCAATAAATTGAAATCTTTTTTCAAATAAGGTAAATAAATTTTTTCTTTTTCAGTTTCAGGTAATTGTTTGTATGCACGCCAAGCTTCTCTAGTTGAACTAATATCTTTATCCCTGAAAAATAATGATTTATATTTATATAAATCATTAAGAATTAACCAATAAATTTCGCGTTCAAACTGTTCTGAAGGTTTGTTAAATAAAGGTGCTATAAACAAAATTTTATTTTGATTTAATCCTATAGCTTTAGTATTATCATGCTTATCAATCGCAGTATTAAGAGTTGCAATTTTCTTAAATTTATTAGTATCCGAATCAAAATTTATAATACTATCATCAGAAATTATAAATACTCTGCCGTCATTTAATTGAACAGGAAGCCCCAAAGGATAATCTGTATTTATTTTTTCAAAATGACCGTTTTTATAATCAAATGCAGATACATTAGATGGGAGTAGCAAATAAAAACCTAAAATTAATATTAATAAAAATATTTTTTTATAAATTACCATAACCTACAATAAACTCCAATTCTCATCACATATAAAAGATTAAAAATTTTTATACATTTTGTCAAGGAAAAATAATATGTTCCCTAAAAATTTTTACTTGCATGATTTTTTCGTATTTGATAGAATTACAACGTTCAAGATTAAAATAATTGCGGAAGTAATTCAGTGGTAGAATGCAACCTTCCCAAGGTTGACGTCGCGGGTTCGAGTCCCGTCTTCCGCTTTTTTATTATGAATAATAAATATGTTGAAAAGGGACGAGAACCACAAAGCAAAGCTTTGTCTTAGGTTCGAACGTGAGTGAGCTGAAGGCGTAGGCTTGACGGCAAAATGCTAAAAGCATTGCAGATGTCAACCCTAGTCCTGTTAAACGCGAACGAACAAGACAGTCCTGTCTTCCACTTTTTTAATAAAACTTTTACCATTTCTTAAATATAAAAAATGCTGCAAATACAATTAAAATAAATCCGACAAGATAATTCCATCTGAATTCTTCTTTCAAATACAAAACTGAAAAAAAACTGAAAACAACAAGAGTGATAATTTCCTGTATCGTTTTTAACTGTGCGGCAGAATAAACATAGCTGCCTATTCTGTTCGCTGGAACCTGAAAACAGTATTCAAAAAATGCAATCCCCCAACTTATAAGGATTACTGCCCACAGAGCAGCAGATTTATGCTTTAAGTGTCCGTACCATGCAAAAGTCATAAAAATATTTGAAACAGTTAATAATAAAATCGGGGCTATAAATCTAATCATTTTATCCTTCCTTAAATTATTCTTTAAAATTATTATAAATCAAACAGAATAAAAACTATTGACATTCAAGTTTTTTCTTAATAAAATAAGACATGTGACTGACGCCGGCATAGCTCAATGGTAGAGCAACGGTTTTGTAAACCGTAGGTTGTAGGTTCGATTCCTATTGCCGGCTAATTTTAATGAAAATCAAAGTAGTATTTGAGCCTTTGTGGCAAGGCTCCGCGAAACAACTAAATGTTGTTGAGTGGAGGGAGGGTAGCAGCACTCCCTTGGTACAGAGAAAAATTTGAGCCTTTGTGGCGCAGGGGTAGCGCACTCCCTTGGTAAGGGAGAGGCCACGGGTTCAAATCCCGTCAAAGGCATTTTTGAAAATTTAATAAGGGTAGGTGCCCGAGTGGCTAAAGGGAGCAGACTGTAAATCTGCCGTCGCGAGACTACGGTGGTTCGAATCCACCCCTGCCCATTTATTATTTATTATATTTACCAAGAAGGATTATCTCTCAATCTTTCATGTAATGAAGAGTCTCGTCCAATGAAATTTCGTTCATTTTCAGGGAGATTTCTTTGTTTTTCAATTTGTTTTTTTACATACCCCACTGTTTTAGGGAAATAAGTAGCCAGCACATAATTTGAATCAGCAGAGCTGCCCATATTAAGAAGGGTATAGCACTCAGCAAACATTTCAACCGGATTTGTTGTCGCATATTGCTTTTCATAATCTTCTTTGCCATCTAATTTTGTCATTTCATTTCTTGCAATTTCAAGAAATTGCTGATTAAATCCAAATGTTACCATATTTCTATCCTCATGCTTTGAAAAATCTAGGGAATGGCCTATTTCATGAGCTAATGCAAATACTGCATTTTTTTCATCCTTTTTTGCCAAATTTATGGTTATAACATTATCTTTACCGTCATATTGGGCATAGGTAGCACTGTCAGGGTCATTGCATACTTTTATCGTATCTATCTCTACAGCCAAATCAATTAATACAGGCGCAGAAAGCCCCTCTATCATTTTTTTTACAGAATTTTTATCATTTTCATCATTTATCTGAGATAACAATTTTTTGAATTCAATTACATATTGCTTATTTCCATCACTAACATTAATTGCATCATCACTATAATTTATTTGATATTCCTTATCATTAAACTTTTGAATTATTGTATTATCATCAGTTTTGATATTTGTAATTTTAGGAAGTAAAGGCGCAATCTGGCTCTTTGAGACATCATAACTACTGAGCAGTTTAGCCTTTCGGGCATTTATAGCAATTTCTTCATTTTGTTTTATAAATTTTTCAGCATAAGGTCTGGTAACCTTATTAAAATAGTTATTGTAGTCTATATTTTTTAAATCCTCGATGTTAAAATTATCCGACAAAACAATATCTTTTAAATCAAGAAAATCATAATAACTTGTCCATACATCATCAGAATCTTGATCATTTGGGGTAAATTCACTCATATCTAATAAAATTTTCAGATTTTTTTGTAAATTATCTTTAGAAATCTTGCCTGCTTCATATCTTGAAATCATTTCATCATATAAAGATTTGCCGGTTACAGAAATAAATTTTTCTGATATATCTAAAAATTGCTGCGTTCCTTCAGATGTTTTCCAATCAATAGACGATAATACATCATAATTGCCTGAAATTAACTCTGATAGTTTTTTATCTTTTACATCAATATCAATAGTTTGTGATTTTGAAATAACTTTACCACTTTTACTAAATATAGACGAAGAACTATGCTCTAAAGATTGCGATTCTTTTAAACTCTTTAACATTTCATTTTTGATAGAAATATCAGAATTAATTTTAACCATAAAGAATTACCTTCTAAAAAATTATATTACTTTAAATTTTACGAAAGAAAATATAAAAAACTTTAAAAATTTCTCTTAATTATTAAAAATTTTTACATAAAAGCAATGTATAAATTTACAACTAATCCAACAGCAGATTAATTTAAACTAAAAAAGACGGTAAGCAAAACTTATCGTCTTTTTTACTATTAAAAATATTTTTGTTTATTTTATATGAGATTCTCCGCCAAATTTTTCCATAAGCTTTGAGGCAGCTTCTTTAACTTTCTGTCTTTCAGCATGAGCGGCAGAATCTGCAGCTTGTTTTTCAATCTCACGATCATCTAACATTTTTGTAAGTACAGCAGCTCTGTCTATATCATTATGAAGAGAGTTAAGCTTTGAGTATGCATTAAGAGCAGCTTCTTTATTTGCAAATTGAATTGTCGAGTGATATTCAACTCCTTTTTTTAATCCCGAAATTTCAGTACCATCCCAGTAAGTCTTGATTGATAAAAGTTCATCATTTGGTTGTATTGGCTTAAATTCTCTAACATACGAATTTGCATATATACTATCAATTCGCGGTTTTAAATCTTTTCCAATTTCAAGATGATAATACTTTGTATCAGCCAAATCCTCTCCGATTTTGGCTAATTTATTAATTGTTTCCATACTTGAATTTTCTAATGCCTCCATAGCCGGTTTTGTAATTTTAAGAGCCATACCGAAAGACGCCTGTTTAGACGACGGTATATTAGGATTGTTCATAATTTGCATAAGATAACTTCCTTTCTATAATTTTTATGATTATCAGTACTAAAATGCCTAAAAATAAAAATTGCTAAATTTTATATTTTTTATGTAACAAAAGTTAATAAATTTAAAATAACTTTGTAAAATTATTGCCGTAATCAATTTTTAAAGGTACGATAGAACTAGGTATATATATAGGAGAAAAGCTCATGAAAAATGTATTAAAATTATTGCTGTCAGCTCTTATTACATTAAATATTGTAATCCCTGTATTTGCTTACCCTGACGTAGACTCTACCCACTGGGCAGCAAAACAAATAGAAGAGTTAACAGAAAAAGGAGTAATTGTAGGTTATCCTGACGGCACATTTCAGCCTGATGAAAATGTTTCCAGAGCAGAATTTGCTTCAATGGCAATAAAAGCACTCGGACAGGAACATACAACAGTTGCTCAGCCTGTTACTTTTACGGATATTGATACATCTTTCTGGGCTTACGATGCTATACAAAAAGCATTATACTTCGATTTAATTTCATGCCCGCCTCAGGGGGAACCCTTTAGGCCCGATGATACAGTTACCAGAGCAGAATCAATTTCTGTTGCTGTAAATGCACTGACAACCGAACAAATCAGCGATTTAAAGGCTAAAGAAGTTTTATCTAAAAAATTTGCAGATGTAAACGAAGTTCCGCAATGGTTCTTAATTCCTGCTGGTAAAGCTGAAATATTAAATATGCTTGTTACTATTCCATCTGAAGACAAAGCTAGAATTGAAGCTAACCGTCCGGCAACAAGAGCCGAGGTAACCGCAATTTTATATGATATGATGGAACAGGCTAAATTAAATCCGAACGCTAAACTTGCCGAAGCAATGAGAAAGAAAACAGGCGATGGATATGTCGTTGAAAATGCTTTTGTACAGGGGAGTGTCGGCACAATTCCCGCAGGAGCAATAGTTCCTATTAAATTAACAAAATACGTAAGCTCACAGTCTTCACAATCCGGAGAAATGTACATTGCAAGTGCTCCGCAAAATTATATTACAAGAGATAAATTTATTCTTGTCTATAAAGGTTCAAATTTAAAAGGACAGTTATTAGATGTTAGAAGCGGTAAATGGTTTGTAAGAAACGGCGTTTTGGTGCTCGATAACTCATTACTGACGACAAACAATGATCAAACCGTAACTTTCAGCGGTGTTACTGAAATCACAAAACACAGAAACTGGTTTATGAAAATTGTAAGAGCAACTTTAAAAGGCGAAAAGTTAAACGTAACTCCTGATGAAGTCGTTTATATGAAAGTTTTGAAACCGATAAAAATAGACTTAACAAACGGTTGGATTATAGAATAAATAAAACAATAAATAATGTATAAAAATAGGCTTCTAAAAAATAAGAAGTCTATTTTTTTACTAGAAAATATAAAAGACAAGATTAATAAGAAAATCAGCGCAAAGCATATAGACAGTAGAAAGAATTGCGGCCTGAGTTGTAGAAACTCCAACTTCCTTTGCACCGCCCTTTGTTTCATAACCCTGAGTAGCACAAACAAGAGAAATTAATATACCAAAAACAGAAGCTTTAAAAAGACTTATATAAATATCTCTAGTTGACATCCAAAGCCATACAGAATTCATATATCTTGCAGGATGTAAATCAATTGTAGCATGTGAAACAAGCATACCGCCGGTGATTCCGACAAATTCTGCAAGCAGAACAACCATAGGAACAGTTATTGCAGAGGCAAGAATCCGCGGTGTGAAATAATATCCTACAGGATCAACTTTTAAAGTTTTCATTGCATCAACCTGACTTGTTACTTGCATATTTGCAATTTCTGCAGATATTGCAGTTCCGGCCCTTGCTCCTATTGCAAGAGCTACAAACCCGGGAGCAATTTCTCTAATCATAACAATTGCGATTGTTCCACCGATATAAGTATCTGCACCGCTCATTAAAAACTGCTTTGCAACCTGAATAGTAATTACAGCTGCTGCAATAAAGGCAATTATTAAAGAAATAGGAAGAGAGTCATAGCTTATTGAAGCAGCCTGAGCCAAAACAGCAGAAAAACGAACCTGAAACAGGTACTTTATACTCCTTATTAAATTTTGAACACACAAGCCTAAAAATTCTATCAAAAGACCTCACCCGTATTTCTAATTTTTGCAAGCTCAAATTGAAATACTGCCCTCTCCTCAAATAGGCGAGGGCAGATAATTATTAATAAACAGGCATACACCATTTTTTGTACTTCGGAACTCTTCCTTTTACAACGTCAAAGTAGAGTTTTTGAAGTTCTTTAGAAATAGGACCAACATTGCCGTCGCCCAATTCTCTGTTGTCGACACTGACAATAGGACTTACCTGAGCACCCGTTCCGCAGTAGAATGCTTCATCGGATATATAAAGCTCTGTACGGTCAATTGCACGTTCTTCTGTTTCAATTCCGAGTACATCTCTTGCAAGTTCTATAATAGTATTTCTGGTGACACCTACAAGAATATTATCAGTTTTCATTGTTGTGACAAGTTTTCCGTTTTGTACAAGGAACATATTCATTGCAGAACCTTCCGTAACCTGTCCTGCTTCATCAAGAACAATTGCATCATCAAATCCCATATTGTGTGCGTCGGTTTTAATCAAAGCAGCGTTTGCATATGATCCAGCGACTTTAGCACGAGGAGGAATAGCATTGTCGCTGTTTCTTCTCCAGCTTGAAACACAAACTTTTAGACCCTTTGATGTATCAATATAATCACCCATTTTATTAGTAATTAAGGCATAAGAATCAGTATTGTCGTACAATCCTGGTCCTACTTTTTGTGCAGATTTATACAAAGTCGGACGCATATAGCAGTCTTCTTTATAATTATTTTTTGCGAGCAACTTCTTTGTAATTTCGCAGTGTTCTTCAACTGTGTAAGGACTTTTCATGCACATAATTTTGGCACTTCTTAAAAGTCTTTCATAGTGTTCCGGGACTCTGAATGCATATAATTGTTTTTCTTCTTCGTTCCAGTAAGCTCTAATACCTTCAAAAACAGCAGTTCCATAAAGGAAAGCATGAGTGCGGACAGGAATCATTGCCTTAGAAGCTTCAACATACTGTCCGTCCATAAAATAAAACTCTGTCATAATTCCTCCTTAGTTTTATACAAATTACTATACCACGAAAGAATTTAAACAGAGTTAAATTTTATAAAAATTTACTTATTTATTGCAAAACGTTTCTTGTTTGTTAACCGTGTCTCATCAAGATTTGCCGTTTCAATAAACTTTTTGGCATCATTAACAGGAATAGCAAAACCAATTCCGATATTTGAAATGTTATTATCAGGATTATAAATTGACTGAGAAATTCCGATAACTTCTCCGCGGGAATTTAAAAGAGGCCCGCCTGAGCAGCCCGGATTTATTGCAGCATCAGTTTGAATACGCCCTTTTGCATAGTCAATTCTCGAAACAATTCCCGACGTTAGAGTTCCTGCGAATCCAAAAGGATTTCCTATTGCAAGAACCTTTTGCCCCACCTTAACCTCTTCGGAATTCCCGAATGAAATGGTCTTTAACGGAGATTTTGCATCAATTTTTAATAATGCAAGATCTTTGTTTTTTCCCATTTTAGCTAAAACAGAGGCCTTATAAATTTTACCGTTATAAGTCGTAACATCAATATCCTTTGCATCTTCTATAACATGCGAACCTGTTAAAATTACCCCGTCGGATCTTATTACGCAGCCTGTACCTGCAGAAAAACCGTCATCCAAATTTGCATCAATGGCAACAATCGCAGGATTAATTTTTTCGTAAACATTTATATTGATTAATTCGTCGGGTTCAAATTCCTGAGCAGTAACCCCCGAATACATTGAAAAAATAATAAAACAAAACAGTATTATTTTTTTTATCATATTATTCCCCTTTTTTCTACTATTATCTTGCATTTTTTCATTTATTCATCAGCCCTTAAAAATTTTTCAGGGTTAGTTATTGTAATTATTAGAATTTTAATGTATAATTCAGAAAAAAAGTTAATTATAATAAGAAAGGAATTAGAAAATGAGCAGAATTGACTTATTCAGACAACACCTAACAGAAAAAAGAGCAGTAAAAATCATTGCAGGTATTGATAATTTTGATATTGAAAATATTAAAAAAGTAGTTTCATCTGCAGAAAATGCAGGAGCATCCGCAGTTGATATCTGCGCTAAACCTGAAATTATTTCAGAAATCAGAGAAATGACAGACATGCCGATTTTTGTATCTTCAATTGTGCCGTCAGAACTTGTTAAAGCAGTTGAACTCGGTGCTGATGCAATTGAACTCGGCAACTTTGATGTTCTTTACAAAAAAGGAATGTCTTTCTCTTCTGAAAAAGTTTTATCACTTGTTAACGAAACATTGAACCTTCTTGGCGATACAAGAACTTTCTTCTGTGTAACAATCCCGGGAGAATTATCTATTGCTGATCAAATCGAATTAGCAAGAAAATTGGAAACTATGGGTATTGATTTAATTCAAACTGAAGGCCACTTCTCTGCCGATCATATTTCAGAAGGCGCAAGAGGTTTAATGGAAAGAGCTGAATTAACACTTTCTAATACAATTGAACTTTCCAGAAATATCGACCTCCCGATTATGACAGCAACTGCAATCAACCCGACAACAGCACCTTTTGCTTTTGCTGCGGGCGCTTCAGCTATCGGATGCGGATCATGCATTAACAAACTCGATTCAGAACTTTCTATGATGGCTACAGCAACAAACCTTGTTGAAATAGCATCAAGAAATGCGTTGAAAGTAGTTGAACTTGTTTAATAAAAGAATATCAAGAATAATAAAAACTCCTGAAATTATCAGGAGTTTTTTATTTCCATGGATAATCATTCTTTATCTGCCAACCGTCCATAATAATTAACTGTCCGCAAACCTGAGAGCCATCATCAGTTGCACACTGATTCACGTATCTGCTTCTTGATGTAACTGCACTGTAATTATGCATTGAAAATTTATTATTTATTAAATCCAAAGCCATGATAAAAACATCTTTACCATTTGTATTCGGCTTTTTTAAGCCGTTTATATCAACCTTAAAGTTAATATTTCTATACTCTCTTCTTATACAGGAATCATCATCAGGATTTTTTTCAACACAAGCATCGCCAAGACCAATCATCACTAAAGTACCGTCTGCTAAAGTTATCCAATACCCACTTTTGCTATCTGGAACTTGAGATCCTGATGAAGGAAGATACGGACCATCATAACCTAATGATTCACCTGATATAATACCGTAATCATTTATAATTTTTATATAAGGTAAAAAATAAGTTTTTGCAAAACTATTAAGGGTAGAATACCAATCAACCGTACTTGTATCGGCGCCATTTAAACCAGCAAGCCCCCAACTTGCGATATCACCGTACTCAGCTTGTGCGGAAGTAATTGCCTGACCGATAACAGAATAAGCGTGTTTTAATCTTGTCACTGTAACTTGGTTTTTATGCTTTGCGATTAAAGAAGGAATTGTCATAGCTACAACTACACCGATTATACCAAGTGTTATTAAAACTTCTGCTAAAGTAAATGCAAAATTTTTGCATTTTAGAGAACTTCGTTCAATGTAATAGACTTCACATCTTCGCCTCTCAGCATCTATACATCCATTTAAGCCAGAAGCCCCCCCCCCCGAGTTTTTCTGCTTTAATAAATCTTTCCATAATAATTCCCTTTCTCAAAGCTTTACTTTATTATCTTTATTATTATAAAAAATTCTCCCTAAAAATTCAACTGCACATAACATTTATTAACATGTAATGGATTTTTAATACAGTTTAAAATAGAATGTTGTTGTGAAAGGATGATTATGGAACTGATTTTAGATATTTTATACATATATGTGGCAGTTTACTCTTTATATTTTCTGGCACTTGCTATCAGAAACCTTAATGATAAGCCGTTTAAAATAGAAAAAAGATATTCACAATATGCTGAGAAAAAAAATCTTGCAGTTGTAATTTATGCCAGAAATAACAAAATGACACTTGAAAACCTTATTAAAGAGTTAAAAATGCAGGACTACCCTATTAACAATTTCAGGGTTTTCGCAATTCTTGACAATTGTACAGACGGTTCCGAACAACTATTCACTAATGAAAGGTTTATAAATTTAATAAATATAAAAGATGTTGGCACTGTAGGCAAGGATCAGGCTGTATCAATGCTTGTTGAAAGATTATCAAAAGACAGCAGTATTGATGCATACGTATTTCTGGACGGTGACAGAAGTATACCTGCAAATTTTCTTACAACAGTTAATTCAGCACTTGTTAATAACAGTGCATTGAGCGGTGAAACTTTAATTTTAACTGACAATCTCGGCCCTGTCGATAAAATCAAAGCAGCTTATCAAAAATATCACATGAACTTTATGAGAAAAGCACGTTCTTTATTCGGTCTTGCTGCAAGTGCAGACTCCGGTGTTTTTGTCATAAAAAAAGCAATTGTTGATGAAATCGGTTGTGTCGATTTTAAAGATATTAATGCTGAATTAAAATACAGTATGCTTCTTTCAAGAATTAAATGTCCCTGCACTTTTAACCCGAATATTCAAACTTACGTTGATACAGCTGGTTATGAGTTCAGAAAGCCGCGCCTGTCTGCGAGATTGGATCTGTTCAAGAACTGCTTTTCGCAAATATGGTCAAAAAACTTTATCTTTGCAGAGCATACTTTTTCACTGTTAAATCCTAATATATGGATGGTATTACTTATCTATGCAGCAGTAATGAAACATTCATACAGGTATTATTTCTTTGTTGACTTTAGAATAGTCCTGCTCACATTCCTGATTTTAGTTGCAGGATTTGGAATAAGCCTGATAAATTCTAAATTGAGATTTAAAGAAATCTTACTTTTAAGCTTATACCCGATATATTCACTATGCCATATAATTAAAAATCTACCGCCTATCAGAGTTATAAGAAATAAAATTACTCAAAGAGAAGAAGCTGCTGAAGGCAGCGAAAAGCTTACCGTTGAAGCTTTTGTTATGAATACTTCAGGGCGGGAATTACCCTGCAAACTCGAATTTATTTCAGATTCCGGCCTTGCAAAAATAAAATTCATGTACAAAAAGAGAAAATTTGTTACATCAAAACATTTGAGAATGATTGACTCTCTTCAGGAACTTAGAGAAAAGTTGAATGACTACGGTTTTGTTTTAAAAATATGCAGCTGCTGTAAATATTTCACATCAAATGTTGACGGTACTACAAATATGCTGAAAGGATTTTGTCACAGCGACTACCCGAGTCCATCCCTTAAAGACCCGAAACCAACTTTAATCTGGAATTCCTGTACAGACTTTGAGCCTGCACCATTCAACAATCTGATAGAAGAAATGGCTAAAGAACAAGATTCTCAGGTATAATTTCATTTAACATATAAAATGAACCGCATATAATTTTTAATGAATCTTTTGGCAGCTTGTCAAAAGATTCAAAAATTTTGGAAGGATATTCACAAACATCCTGCAATTCTTCAACTGTGCAGGAATTTTTGTTATTAAAATGATAGAAATAAATTTCATCACCTTTATCAAATAAAATATCCATCATTTTTTTGTAATCTTTATTTTTCAAACAGCCAAATACAAAACAGCGCTTTTTATCAGGGAAATACCAGTCCAGACTTTCTCTTAATGCCATTGCACCATTAGGATTATGAGAACCGTCAACAATTAAATCATCTCTGCAAAGCTGAAATCTGCAAGGATTTTTAACCTCTTTTAAAGCGTCCTGAATAGTATCTTCATCAATTTGCGGGAAAAGATATCTAACCGCAGCCAGAGCAAGCGACAAATTTTCCTGCTGACATGTACCCTTTAGAGAAAGATTGGTTGTATCTTCAAAAGGTGTTACCAGAACAAACAAAGAATTGCACTCATCAGCTTTATCCTTAATTTCTTCATAGCCTTCGCACGTAAAAACGGGACAATTTGGCTTTATTATACCTGCTTTTTCAAAAGCAATTTTTGATTTCGTATTTCCTAATCTTTCGGTATGATCCAAATCAATATGAGTAATTATTGAACACAAATTCTTTTTTATAACATTTGTAGCATCAAATCGTCCGCCAAGTCCGGTTTCAACAACCGCAATATCCACATTGCTGTCTGCAAAATATTTAAACATAACAGCAGTGAGAATTTCAAATTCAGTCAGATGAATATTATTTTCATCCGCAATTTTACAAATTTCAAAAATATATCGGGCAAAATCATCCTTTTTTATGTCATAACCGTTAATTTTTATACGTTCAGTATATTCATAGATATGCGGGCTTGTATATAAGCCGGTTTTCATACCTGCTTTTGTAAAAATAGCAGCGATTATTGTACAGACAGAGCCTTTACCGTTAGTTCCCGCAACATGAATAATTTTGAGTTTATCCTGAGGATTTCCCAGTAAATCCAGTATTTTAGAAATTCTTTCAAGCCCGAGATTTATATAAAATTTGCCCTGCGAAGTCAATAAATTAACAGCATTTGAATAAGTTATATCCATAAACTTTAAAGTAAATCAAAATTAAAATATTATCAAGCTGACAAAAGATAATACTAAACGTCTTTTTTTATAAAACCTGTTTGAATAATGTCTTTACCGAAACGCTGTTCAAGAGAATCAAAACATTTTGCAAGTTTTGCCTTTTTCTCATCCTCAGTAATATCCGCAAACAAAGACATCTGGGCTTCATGGTTAAAAACAAAAGTATCAAGAATTACACCGGTGCTTCTATATAAAATATTCGAATTATACATTTTATCCAGAAGCTCAAAAATCACCGAAGAAATCTCCAGTTCAAAATCAGTAGCAGTATTTAAAACTCTTTTTTCACAATAGACTTTAAAATCTTTTGTCCGCAGAAAAATACTCACCCCGTGACATTTAGCATTTATTTTTCTTAGTTTTACACAGGCTCTGTGTATATGATAATTCAGAGAATTTTTCAGATAGTTTTTATCCGAGGTAAATTTTGCAAGCGCACTTGTTTTTTGAATGGATTTAGGAAGTTTTTCTTCATCTGAAACAGGAGAAACCATCTCGCCGAGAAGTTCATGTTTCATCTCTAAGCCTCTTATGCCTATTTGTTTATTCAGCCACAAATCATCCTGACGAACAAGTTCATAAGCAGTTAAAATCCCGTTTTTTCTAAAAAGTGAGGACAAATTTTTACCTATACCCCAGATTTCATCAATACTCGTCTTTTCAAGAACAGGGATAATTTTTCTTGAACCTATAAGAAATACCCCCTCCTCAAGTTTTTTTGCTTTATCAGACGCAAGCTTTGCAAGCGATTTTGAAGAACTTAAGCCAATTGATACTGGAATATCAACCTTTTCTTTAACTTCCTGTCTTATCATCTGTGCAATTTCCAGATAATTCCGTTTATAAAGTCTTTCCAATCCGGTCAAATCAACAAATGCTTCATCTATTGAATAAATTTCTACTTTTGGACTAAATGATTTTAAAACTTCCATAACTTTAGAAGATATTTCCGCATACAAATCATGATTTGCATTTATAAAAGTCGCTTTTTTCATCTGCCCTTCAATTTGAAAGTAAGGCATCCCCATTCTGATACCTAATTTTTTAGCCTCTTTAGAACGGGAAATTACACACTGACCGCGCCCGGACATAACACATACAGGTTTGCTTTTAAGTTCAGGATTAACGGCCTGTTCGCAGGAGACAAAAAAAGAATCGCAGTCAACAAGAGCTATAACATTTTTACGAGCCATACCAACATTATCAGATATGTTTGTAATTTTTTCCAGCATCAGACAATTATTTCCTTTTCGCCCTTATAAGTTACATACCCTAAATTAGCACCGGGAGGCTTTTTCAAAAACTTTCGCTTTGTATAAATTACACCGACTTTTGAAGAATTTTTTCCTTTGGAATACTCTTTGGCAAGTTTTGCACATTCAAATATTATTTTATCAGAAGGCTCACCGCAGCGTAAAAGCACATGAGAACCCGCACAATCCCTTGTATGAAACCAAAAATCCTCATCTCTTGAAAGTTTTGATACAATATAATCATTTTGCCTGTTATTTCTTCCGACATAAACCTTGTATCCTTCTATATTAAATTCCAAAGGCTCAACAGTTGATTTTTTGTCCTTTTTAATATTTGTTTCAGGTTTCAATTCCGCTTCAATCTCGTAAAAATCATCTATGGAATTTGCAATATCAACGGAATACAAAATCTGTTCATAATATTCAATTTGCTCATTCAGGTTTTCTGACAATTCGGAAAGTTTTGTAATAGAAGTTTTAGCCTTGTTGTAAAGCTTATAAAAATTATTTGCATTTTCTTTTAAAGTTTTTGTTTCATCAAGTTCAATTTTTATTTCTTTATCGTTTTCATAATCATAAACATCAACAAATTTTTGATAATCTTTTAAATTATAAAGATTTGCCATAATTAAATCACCATAAAGTCTGTATTTTTCCGAATTAAATTCTTTTTCAAGCCTTGCCTGTATTTTTTTTAAAGAGTTTTTATCCTTCTTTAATCTCGCCGCTACAATTTGCCTGCAGTTATCTTTAATTCTTTTAAATTTATCGTCAAACATCCACTGCGCATAATAGTCATCAATCAAAGTATTAATATCAGAATTTTGCCCGTATGCAAAAGAATTTTCATTTGCATACCAGCTTTTAGGCCGTCCTGACGGGTAAACATAAGGAAGCCCGCCTGCCATCTCGCGCTCACGGCTTTTTTCTGAACCGACATTATGCGCACATCCAAGAATTATATTAGTATCATAGTTATATAAAATCACATTTGAATGCTTGCCCATAAGCTCTATTGCAAGACAAAGATAGATTTTCTCCGAAAGTTCATTATAAGTTTCAAAATAAAATTCCAGAATCCTTTCAAATTCAGGCTGATGAACTTTAGTAATCCTTGCATTTTCAAGATATTTACGGAGAAGCATACAAAACATCGGCGGCTTTGAAGGAATTGTAATTAACCTTTTTCCCTCATTTGATTTACTCATAAAACAAACATGATGATAATGTGGATTTATATTTATGTATAATTTTTTTGTTTCACCTTTATTTCTTAAAGAAAAAACAAAATCGCGCCTTGTCGGCTGCTGAATTTTTTGAACTCTTGCATCCGTCAAAAAATCGTTATTTTGTTCAACCCAAAATTTTAATGTCAAGCTATCGTATGTAATCATAACTAAATTTTACAACAATATTTAACAATAATAAAGAATTGACGCCCATACAAAAATATGTTAATATAACTTTAATATAAAGGAGTCACAAATTATGGTTTTATGGGAAATTTTTGCAATTGTCGGATTAATTTCGGTTATCCTTGAAATGATAGTACCTTCAATGTTTTTTCTTAATCTTGCACTTGCAGGTTTTATAACTGCCGTTATCGCGGTATTTATAAAAAGTTGGATATATCTTATATTAATATTTGTAGTACTTTCCATTATTTCAATACTTTTCCTGCGCCCGATATTATTGAGAAGCAAAGAAACTAAAGAACAAGAAACGGGCATGAAAGGCAAGTATATAGGGAAAATTGTCAAAGTAATCGAGCCCGTTACAAAATATTCCGGAGCAATCACGATTTATGACGAAAGATGGGAAGCAAGATCAGAAGGTGATGAAACAATACCTGTCGGAAGCGAAGTAAAAATTATTAAATATGAAAGTCTTGTATTGACAGTAGAGAAAGTATAGGAGAGAATTATGAGTTTGGTATTATTGATTTTACTTGTTGCATTATTAATTTATGTATTCAAAGGAATTATCATAGTTAAACAACAGGAAGAAGTTATTATAGAAAGAATGGGACGCTATGAAAAAACACTCATGGCTGGTCCTAATTTTATATTTCCGGTTCTTGAAGCACCGAGAGGAATCTTAGAAAAAGTTTCACAAAGAGGGCTTGACGGTACAAACTATTATTACTTGAAGCCGACAAACAGAATTGACTTAAGAGAACAAATGTACGATTTTCCACGTCAAAATGTCATTACAAGAGATAACGTTTCCATTACAATAAACGCTCTCATTTACTTCCAGATTGTAGATGCAAAAAGCGCAGTTTATGAAATCAAAAATCTTCCTGAAGCCATTGAAAAATTAACACAAACAACATTAAGAAACCTTGTAGGCCAGATGGATTTGCAGGAAACATTAACTTCACGCGGGAAAATAAATGATGAATTGCGAACAACTCTTGATGAAGCAACAAATAAATGGGGCGTAAAAGTTAACCGTGTAGAAATTCAAGATATCTTCCCGCCGGCTGACATTCAGGCATCAATGGACAAATTGATGAAAGCTGACAGAGAAAAGAAAGCTACAATAACCGAAGCAGAAGGTTTAAAAGAAGCAGCTATCAGAAAAGCAGAAGGCGAAAAGGAAGCTGCTATCCGTTCTGCAGAAGGTGAAAAGCAGGCAGAAATATTAAGAGCGGAAGGTATTGCTCAAGCACGTATTATTGAAGCAGATGCAGAAAAAGAAGCAATCAACAGAATTATTACTGCTCTCGCTGATAAAGGTCAGCCTGACAAATATTTAATCGCAATGAAATATTTAGAAACAATGACTGCTATTACAAGCGGAGAAAATAATAAAGTTGTTTATATGCCTTATGAAGCAACAGGAATTCTGTCCTCAGTTGACGGCATTAAACAAATGTTTGACAAAAAATAACAATTTCAAAGCAGGACTTATATAGTCCTGCTTTTTTAAGGGGATAGTGTGGAAGAAATTTGTATATTAATACCTGCATACAATCCGGATAAAAGCTTAATTTTACTGCTTAACGGTTTAAAAGAAAGCTTACCGGATAGTCCTGTTATTGTTGTAAATGACGGCAGTGCCTCGGAGGAAATATTCAATGAGTTGCTAAAAAATTGCCCCCCCCCCGACAAAATACTCACACATTCGGTAAATTTGGGAAAGGGAGAAGCGTTAAAGAACGGTTTTAAATATATAAATGATAATTATAACAACTGTAAAGGAGTTATTACTGCTGATTGCGACTTGCAACATTCAGTAGAGGATATTGTTAAAATAGCAAATTTTCTATCAAAATCTTGTCAAACAATGTTTCTCGGAAGCAGAAATTTTAATAATATAAATATTCCGTTCAGAAGCTTTATAGGTAATAAATTTATATCTGCTATTTTCAAAATAATTTACAAAATACAAATAAATGACACACAGACAGGACTCAGAGGTATTCCAAGAGATTGTATAAAATTATTTCTGGATATAAATAATTCGGATTTTTCTTTTGAAACACTAATGCTGATAAAGGCACATAAGCACAATATCCCGATAGAAGAAATTCCAATAAGTACTATCTATATAAAAAAGAACAAAAACAGCCATTTTAAACCGTTATCAGATTCGTATAAAATTTGTAAATCACTTTTAAGAAAGACTTATTAAATGGAAAAGCTAAAATCACCGGAAATAATATTTGTAATATTTGCATTTGTATTCGGCATAATTATAATGTTTATCACCCCCAAGTATGAAGTCCCTGACGAAATGGCTCATCTATTAAGAGCAAAGGAAGTTGCTAACGGAGTAATTTATAATAATTTACCGGAAAACAGGGATGACGGATATGCTTTTCACGGAGCCAGCGGATATCCGCCGGTTATGTATGTATTTTCCGGCTTAGGGAACAAATTAGGAAGTTTCAGCAGAAATCAGGAAATCGCATTTTATTTTGGAAGATTTTTTAATCTTCTCATCTGGATAACACTAACATATTTTGCGATTAAAATAACGCCGATTTTCAAATGGCAATTTTTATTTGCGTCCCTGATGCCAATGTCAATATATCTCGGAAGCTCTTATTCCGGAGATGCTTTTAATAATGGCTTTGCATTTTTATTGTTTGCTTATATATTTAAGATTATATTTGAACAAAAAGACATATCTTTGACTAAAGATACTCCACGCCTTCTAATAAGCGGTATTATCGGCGGGCTGTGCAAGTGCGCAATTATGCCGCTATTTTTACTGCTGCCGATTAAGCTAAATAAACATAAGAAAATACTTATACTGCTAATAATTTTAATATCAATTGCATCATCGTGTCTCTGGTATATGAACAACTATTCAAATACAGGCCCAGCAGTTGATTCCGATTTTAATAAACATTTTATACTTTCAAACCCTATAGGATTTTTTAAATTATTTTGTACAACTTGTATTCACTATTTACCAAATTGGTCAGGACAGGTTATAGGAAAACTTGGACTAAACAACATAAGATTAAGTACTTTATTCTATAGATGTACAATGTTTTATTTTATTTTATCTTTAGTATTTATTCCTGAAAAATACACTATAAACCTTTTTCAGCGTATTTACAGCGCACTGCTCTTTTTCGGATTTGTATTCTTTACCTGCTGTCTGTTATTTATAACTTGGACTCCGTTACACAGTGCCTATATACAAGGGATACAAGGCAGATATTTTATTGCCGTATTACCGTTCCTTTTTATATTATGTAAACCTAATATTAAAAATATCAGTATAAATACTTCCAGCTTTATGAAAAAAGCCTTAATAGTCTACATATTTTTAATGCTTATATATTGTGTAGGAACATTATACAATGTGTATTACTAGATATATTTTGTTCATTAAATAAGAATTTACATAAACTATACAAATATTAAAAAATATGCTATATTCAAATTATAATCAGGAGAGATAAGATATGATGATTAATGATTTACCAAGAATGCAGGTTTTAATAACTACAAATGAACAACACATAGAAGGCGAACTTTTGTTGCCGGAAAATATGAGATTCAGCAATTCAATCCCTGACAATATGCTGTTTTACATACTCAACGGCGGTTTTCAGTTTATTACTTTAAAAAACTGCGAGGTTAAAGACCGCAAAAATCTTGCATTCCGGCCTGATAAATCTCCACAGCTTCACGTTAATATTTCCTGCATCATGACTATACAAATAATAGAAATACTTCCTGAAGATTATGAATATGATGATAGTTATTATGATGAAGATGAAGAAGATGAAGAAGACAATGCTCGTCAAAATCAGCAAGTACGTCAAAGAAACCGGCAGGTGCGCAGAAGATAATTAAAATATTCTTCACATTTTATGTTCTTTTTTTATGTTTTTGTTAAAATTTAATTAAGTCTGTAAAGAGAAAGAGAAAAGGAACATAAGATGATTAAAACTAAGATGAAAGACCATAACTGCGGAGAGCTTAATCTTTCAAATATTAACGAAGAAGTTACTTTGTCAGGCTGGGTTGCTACAGTACGCGACCTTGGCGGTATTTTATTTATTGAATTAAGAGATAGAAGCGGATTTTTCCAGCTGGTTGCGAATCCCCAAATTAACCCCGATGTTCACAAAATTTTTGAAAAGGTTCGTTCGGAATACGTAATTACGGTTCGCGGGGAAATAACACGTCGTCCGGAAGAAACTTATAATGAAAAATATGCAACAGGTCAGGTTGAAATGTATCCGGAATTTGTTGAAATACTCTCGGAAGCAAAAACTTTGCCGTTTGTTTTGGACGATGAAAATGTATCAGAAGATGTACGTTTGAAATACAGATATCTTGATATCAGACGTGAAAAAATGCTTCACAATCTGACTTTGCGTCATAAAATTTGTCAGGCAGCAAGAAATTACCTCAATAATCTTGACTTCTTGGAAGTTGAAACTCCGATTTTAATTAAAACAACTCCGGAAGGTGCAAGAGATTATCTTGTACCGTCACGTGTTCAGGAAGGTAAATTTTATGCCCTGCCTCAATCTCCGCAGATCTTTAAACAGTTATTAATGGTCGGCGGTATTGAAAAATATTACCAGATAGCAAAATGTTTTCGCGATGAAGATTTAAGAGCGGACAGACAGCCTGAATTCACTCAAATTGACCTTGAAATGTCTTTTGTAGAACAGCAGGATGTAATAAAAGTTGTTGAAGGTTTGATTGTTGACACATTCAAGGCTGCAGGAGTTGAAGTAAAACCTCCGTTTATCCAAATGCCATGGCAGGAAGCTATGGACAGATTCGGGTCGGATAAACCAGACACACGTTTTGGATTAGAATTATTTGATATCGGCGATATAATTCTTCAATCAGAATTCCAGATAGTTAAAAATACTCTCGAAAACGGCGGTATTGTAAGAGGTATCAGAATTCCGGGCGGAGCCAAATTCTCAAGAAAAGACATTGATGATATTACAAAACTTGCAGTATCTTTCGGTGCAAAAGCTTTAGCAAACATAATCTATAACGAAGATGGTACAGCCAAATCTCCTGTATTGAAGTTTGTAACAGAAGAACAGGCAAAACAAATTCAAGAACGTGCTCAAGCTCAAGCAGGCGATATAATTTTCTTTGTTGCAGATAAGCCGAAACTTGTCTATGACATTATGGGAAGATTAAGATTGTATTTCGGAAAAAGGTTAAATCTAATTGATGAAAGCAAACATAATCTTTTATGGGTAGTTGATTTCCCTATGTTTGAATGGAGTGATGAAGAAGGAAGATTTATGGCAATGCACCATCCGTTCACCTCTCCATGTATTGAAGATTTAGACAAACTAAAATCAGGTGATTTAGGCAATGTTAAATCAATTGCTTATGATATTGTCTACAACGGAACAGAACTTGGCGGAGGATCTGTGAGAATTCACTCATCTGAAGTTCAGTCTGCAATATTTAAAGCATTAGGCCTAACGGAAGATGAAGCCAAAGAAAAATTTGGATTTATGGTTAATGCATTGCAATACGGTACACCTCCTCATGCAGGTCTGGCAATAGGTCTGGATAGACTTGTTGCACTTCTTTGCAGAACGGACAGCATAAGAGATGTTATTGCATTCCCTAAAAATTCAGGAGCAAAAGATCTTATGAGCGATGCTCCGGGCGAAGCTTCATTACAGCAATTAAGAGAACTTCACCTGAAAAGTACAGCACACAAATAATAAAAAGCCCTTAAAAAGGGCTTTTTATTTATCTATTTTTCTCTTTGTTATAATTTCATTAAACTTCTGCATAATTGTTTTACAGAATTCGCTTTTATACTGCACCTGCTCAAACGGAAATCTTATACCAACATATTTACCATTATAAAAATTTGCAATTGCACTAACTTCTGTACCGTCTTTCATTTTGGCAGAAACTTGAATAATATCAGGAACTTCTTCAAACAAATCTGTTTTATAAGCTGATTCATATAACCTGTTCATTACTTCGCCGATATTTCTGGCGCCATGCCCCATGAAATTTTGTCCTTTTTGGGTATTAAATTGAACTTGCATCACATCTCCTTTTTGAGTAGATAAACATCACAAAAAATTTTTTTTGCTAATATGTAACACTATGTAAATTTGTAATATAATTAATTTATGCAAATATTTACTGAACTCACCAAAAATCCTGACTTATCAATAGCACTCGGATATTTTGACGGAGTGCATCTCGGGCACAAAGCAGTTATACAAAATTCAGTGAATTACGCCCGACAAAACAATTGTAAATCCGCAGTAATAACATTTACAGATCATCCCTGCTGTTTTTTTTACGACAGGTGTCCAAAATATATACTTACAAGAGCAGAAAGAGAACATAAAATTAAAGAACTCGGGGTTGATTTTTTGTACGAGCTTGATTTTGAAAGTATATCAGGATTGACAGCAGAGGAATATTTAAAAAATGTATTAATCAAATATTTTACCCCCCGGGCTATCTCTACAGGATGGAATCATAATTTCGGTTACAAAAAAAGCGGGAATGCAGAATTTTTAAGGAATAATTCAAAAAAATTCGGATATGAGTACTTTGAGCTTCCGCCTCAAAAAAACGGAAACGAAATAATAAGCAGTTCTGCAATAAGAAAATACCTTTCCGAAGGAAAGATTGAAAAAGCAAACTCTATGCTGGGATACAAATTTTCAACCTCCGGAATTGTTATATCAGGAAATCAAATAGGCAGAACTATAGGTTTCAGAACCGCAAATTTAATTTACCCCGATGAACTTATAGAATTGCCGCACGGAGTTTATTCTGTTGAAACTACTTACGGGCAGGGGATAGCTAATTTCGGAACAAGGCCTACGGTAAACGGAAAAGGAGTGCTTTTAGAAGTATATATATTAGATTTTAATAAAGATATATACGGACAAAATCTGACAGTAGAGTTTAATAAAATGATACGCGCCGAGAAAAAATTTCCTTCCCTCGACGCGCTCAAAACTCAAATTAATAAAGATATCAAACAGATCTAATAGTCCATTGTCCATCCGTCTTCCATAATGACAGTTAAGCAGCCTACACCGTAGCCGCCAATCTCATTACTTGCACATGTCTCTTTTGCATAATCGTAATCTCTTCCGGTATAAGTTTCTGCCACTTTACCGTCACTGTACAACCCCATATAAAATAAATCACGGCCTAGAACATTAGGTCCTTGTGCACCATTTATATCAACCTGCATCTCTAAATTACCATGCCAATCTCTCTCATAAGATAGGCCATTATAATAAACAGAAATAGACGCACCACTTGCAAGTGAAACTGCGCTCAAAGGCGTCTGCAAAGTCATATCAGCACCTTCCAATGTTGTATAGCTATCGCCAAAACACGGAGTCAAATCTGTTCCACAATCCTGGACTACATTAAAATAATCATGCAAAAAGTTTTTTGCTCCATTTGCATTATGTTGATTATATTTTGTTTCATCAAGGGAAATTGCATTATTATCAGTAATTGCCCTTTTAGCTGCCTGACTTAATTCAGTATAAACTTTTTGTAACTGAGTAACATAAACTTTTCTTTGGTGATTTGAAACAAGTGTAGGCATAGTAACAGCGGCTACAACACCTATAATACCGAGTGTTACCAAAACTTCCGCCAAAGTAAATCCTGCCCGACTGTGCTTATTCTGCCCGGCTACGTGCGTAGCACCTTCCGCCAAAGTAAATCCGAATTTTTTCATAACAAGTTCCTCTTCAAAATCTCTTCAATACAATTATAACGTATATTGAGAAAATTTTCAATTATTGAGAAATTTAAAATTTTACATTGCATTCTTTTGGATAACGCCAGCCATTTTGTTCTAACACTTTTGCATACTGCCTATGCTAGCACATTGCTGCAAAATCATGGTTTTCAATATCCGAACAATAACTTGACGTGCCGTTTAAATACGGAACAACACCTTTTCGATAATAATTATCTTCTAGACAATCTTCATTAAATCCGCCTGAAGGATAAAAACCAAACATCATACAATTGCCGGTTTGATATTTAAGCTCTTTGTATCTTTCATAACTTTTTTGATTAACACAAAAAGTAATATCTCTGCTTTTGATTAAAGCAAGAGTACCGTCAGAAAAATATAACATAACCTGCGGGCTTGAACCCCCTGTATTGTAATCAGAAGATAAAACTTTTAAATAATCTTTTAAATAGTTATCATACAAATCAGTCCCCGTAACAGACCATGTGATACGTTCTTCGCCTTTTTGAGTTTCTGCCATCAAAACAGCTTGATTAATATTTGTGTAAAATTTTTTAACAGCTGTTTCTGACACTGATTTTTGATGCTTGTACATAATAGTAGGAATAGTCAAAGCAGCAACAACACCGATAACACCAATAGTAATCAAAACCTCTGCTAATGTAAAAGCTTGATAAAGGCTTAGAGTTGCCCCCCCCCCGAAAATCCAAATGTTAATTTTCTCATAAACTTCTGCTCCTTTCTCAAATTATTTAATATTTTAACATATTTTTTATCGGTTTTCAACATATTACTTAATCAAAGCCTGAACCTCTTTGAATTTAGGATTTTTAGCACCTTTTAGCCAATCAAATAATGCAATTTCAACACAGGAAATTTTTACACCGTTTGCGGCCATAGCATCTACTCCCTGCTTAAATTCATACTTATTGCGGCTTGCACATGCATCTTTTATTACATAAACATCAAAACCTTCTTCTATAAGAGCAGAAGCTGTTTGATAAACACATATATGAGTCTCTATGCCGAAAATTACAATCTGTTTTTTCCCGTAAGATTTAATCTTTTCCAACATGCCGTCCTCAAGCAGCGCGTTAAAATATGTTTTTTCAACAGTAGTACTTCCTTCCGGCAATAAATCTCTTAACGCCTGGACAGTATTACCTAAACCTTTAGGATATTGTTCGGTCAAAAGAACAGGAATACCAAGCAATTTTGCCGCAGATGCGACCTTTACTGCATTTGAAACCACAACGTCTTTATTTAAAGCTGCTACTAATTTTTCCTGAATATCAATAATTAATACTAAACTGTTTTCTGCTGATAGTGTATTCATAACTCTCCTTTTTACTATACTGAAGCTCTTTTAAATTCTTTTATAAAATCCTCTACAATTTTAACAAGTTCTTTTTGAGTAATTTTTGTTAGCGGGATTTGAATATCTTTGTTTTCAGGACTATCTAACCCCTCATGGGTAATATAAACAATAATTTTTGTAAAACCTGGATATACAATCTTTAAAGTACTCTCCTGCTTTTTATTCTTTAATTTAAAAACACATTGTTCTTCATCTGTGTACTGATCAATTTCAGTATCAAAAAGTTTTTCTTCATAAGTTTTTTGGAGCCTGTAAAATACTGGTGTTATAACTTTTTCCAATTTTTTATTAAACATCTGTCTGAAAAATTTATACCCTTTTCTGCTAACTTCACCGTCATCAAGCCAATCATCAAGAGTTTCTTGATTATCCTGCGCAAAAGAATAATCCATATTAGTTGCAACAGCATTTGAAAGGCTATTCAGTGCTTCATGTTCAAACTCTTCAAAATTCTTATGCGCAATTGATGTAATACCGGCACAAATTCCAAAATCTCCCGAACAACTTTCTTTTATTTTATTAAACACTACAAGAGCCTGGTTTAAATCAGCTTTTGGAAGCAGAATATATAGTTTTGCACCTTTCCCGAAAGTTACGGTATCGTCAACCCTTATCGAATTTTTTACGACAATCGCAAGTTTTTCAATATCAAATTTCGTCTTGCTTTCCTGAGTTGAAGATAAAGCCAGAAAACAGCCTGTATCAAGCAAATTGTCATCTATATAATTTTCAATAATCTGTTTTGCGTGTTGATAGTTATATATTCCAGTATTTTCATCCACAGCCCCAAGCTGTTCCAGTACTTTTAAACTCCTTAAGTATAAAAGCTTTGTCGAGTTATGCTTAACGTTATGAACAATCCTTAAAACAAATTCAAAACTATCCGCTGATGACATAATAAAATCATCTGCCCCGCAGTCATAAGCCGACAAAATAAACTCAGGATCATAAGCATCAGTAATTAAAATTATACATAACGATTTATTTTTTCTTAAGCAGCTTATTAAATTATAAATTTCATCATCAGCTTTTCCATAAACAAGTACAATATCCGGAGCATATAATTCAACAGAGTTCATAGCATCGTTATAATCGGATAAAACAATATTGTCATTTTGTCTTAAGAATATAAGTTTAGCAGCCAAAACCTTTGAAAAATTTTCATTCTCAGATATTAAAAGTATATTATTTTTATCGCTCATTAACTATACCTGTAAATGTTTTTTAATACACAGGAAACTTCCGCCTGCGCCAAAGAGAATCGCCATAGCAAACATGACTGTTACAACGAATGTTTGCGCGTACAATGGTGTCGGAACCATAAAGAATTGGTGCATATGATTTAAGCCGTTTTGAACAAAATTTAACGGCAGTAAAGCAATTACAGCACCTGAAAATCCATAAAATGCGCCCTGCATTATAAGAGGAAATCTTATATACCAGTTTGAAACTCCCATCAAACGCATAATCTCAATTTCTTCTTTTCTTGACTGGATTACAAGCTGAATAGTATTGTTTATAATCGTAATAGTCAAAATTCCCATAATTATTACAACAAATACCGTAATCATATTAACAATTCGATTTAACGCTTCAATTTTCTTAGCCAAATCCTGTGCATAGCTCATATCTTCAACAGATGTTAATTGTTTTACATTTTTAAATACCTGTTCAATGTTTTCAGGCTTGTCAACTTTCACATGTAAAGTGTCCGGCAGGGGATTCTCAATATCCGGCAAGTCCATTTCACGTTTTAAATTTGCCCAAGAAGACGACTTTGGAATAATAGTAACATTTTCAACATGCTCAAATTCTTTTACCCTGTTTTTAACAACATTAGCATCGGCATTTTCTTTCAGGTAAACAGAAATTTCAAGGACATTTCCGAGTTCATGAGCAAATGAAGAAATAGAAAGTGCAGATCTGAAGAATGATCCGAAAATAGTCAGGATAGCAGCCATCGTAGTAATGATGACAAGATTAACAATCCCTGTCCTTGTAATGTCATGCACCGTCTGTTTTGTAAGTCTGTATAAAATTCTCAGTTCACACAGCCAGTCTTTCGGAATGTGTTTTTTTACCTGTTTTTTTATCCTTGTCTTTGAACTATTCATACGTACCTGCTTGTATATCCCTTACTATTTCACCTTTATCCAAAGTAATAACTCTTTTTCTGAAGTAATCAACCATAGCGTTGTCATGTGTTGATACTATTACCGTAATCCCTCTCTGGTTAATCTGATCTAAAATCTGCATAATTTCCATAGAGTTTTTCGGATCCAAGTTTCCTGTCGGTTCATCCGCAATCAATAGCGGCGGGCCGTTAACTATTGCACGTGCAATCCCAACCCTTTGCTGTTCTCCGCCGGATAATTCAGACGGGTAGGCATTCATCTTATTATATAAACCTACAATTTTTAAAGCTCCGGAAACACGTGCATTAATCTCTTTTGTGCTTATTCCAAGAGTTCTAATAACATAAGCCACATTATCATAAACACTCTGATTTTGAAGTAGTTTATAATCCTGAAAAACAATTCCCATACACCTTCTTAAATTCGGCACTTTATCGCTCGGCAGGTTTGCAACATTAATTCCGCCTATAGTAACCGTACCGCTTGACGGGCGTTCTTCATTATAAAGAAGTTTCATCAAAGTAGATTTTCCGGCACCTGAGGCGCCGACGATAAATACAAATTCTCCTGACATAATATCAAGATTAATATTTCTCAGAGCATAATGGTCATTTTTGTATTTTTTCGTAACTGATCTGAATTGAATCATAATTTTTCCTTACTGCTTATTTTACAAGACGGTATTTATCAATATACCGTTTAATACTTATGGTCAACTTATCGGAGCTCAAGCCGTAGTAATCAAGCAGAAAATTCCACTTTCCGCTCTGTCCGAAAGTATCATTAACACCAATTCTGTGAACAGGCACCGGATAATATTCCGCAAGAAGTTCACAAACAGCACTTCCAAGCCCACCGATTATTGAGTGATTTTCAACAGTCATGACAAATTTTGTCTTTTTAACCTGTTCAATTATTGTCGCACCGTCCAAAGGTTTAACAACAGGAGCATGGATGATTTGAATTGAGTACCCCATTTTTAAAAGATTTTCACGTGCTTCAATAACTTCAGCAAGAGTTTCCCCGTTGGTAATAACGGTTACATCGTCCCCTTCGCTCAAAACTTTTGCACTACAGAAATCAAACGAATAATCTTCGTCAAAAATATCACATACATTGGTTCTCGGAATTCTGATATACATAGGACCGTAATTTTCCGAAGCAAATTTTATAACCTGTTCGCATTCCCTGCAATCCGCAGGAACTATAACAGACATGTTAGGAATACCACGCATTAGAGAAATATCTTCCAATGCCTGATGACTTGCTCCGTCCTCTCCGACAGTAACACCGCCATGGGTACCGACAATTTTTACGTTAAATTCGGGATAACAAACAGAATTTCTTATCTGATCGTATGTTCTGCCGGTTGCAAACATGGCAAAACTTGAAGCAAACGGAATTTTTCCTACAGAAGCTAGCCCTGCAGCCGTTGCAATCATGTCCTGTTCCGCAATACCGCAGTTAAAAAATCGGTCAGGAAATTCTTTTGCAAATATTTGAGTCTGAGTAGAGCATGACAAATCCGCATCTAAAACAACAATATTAGGGTTAGTCTTACCTAACTCTGCAAGAGTTTTACCAAAACATGATCTAATAGATTTTCTCTCATTTTTGTTTATTATCATAAGAATGTAATCCCGTTTAATACAATACACCTATATTATAGCACAAATAAAAATTAAGTGTAAAATTTAAAGAGAAGTGTTTTTTGTTAAGATTTATTAAAAAAAAACGTAATTTTAGCAATTTTATTTCTTGAGGGATATTTAAACAGTAGAATAAAAATAGAAATTATTTTTGATGAAAGGAAGAAATTAAATGATTCAAGCTCCAAATTTAGTAAATCCTTACATGCAGCCCCAGATGATGCCGGCTTACATGTACCAGCAACCGGTTCCTGCTCCTAATTACAATGCAGTAAAGATTGATGTTCACAATCCGTCAGTAAGCGCTCCTGGTGTTGGTCAGGTTGCTATGAACGTACCACAGTATGCTCAACCGACAATGCCTTATTATTCATACCCGCAAAACCAGTTATATTCATACCCGCAGGCACAAACTCAACCATATTACATGCCTGTACAGCAGCCGGTAGTTCCGCCTGCACCACAAACTACAGAACAGACAGTTCAAACAATTGCTCCTCAAGTAGTTCCACCAACTCCGGTAATTCAACAGCAAAATATTAATGCTCCGGCTCCGATGATAAGCCAGCCGGCAGCTCCTCAGGAAGTAAAAACAGCAGAACAACAGAAAGTTGAAATCGAACAGCCTGTTGTTATGACTCCTCAAGTTGATTTGAATTCGTTCATTGCAAAATTAACAAACCCTGATTTTGAAGTTCAGGCAAATGCAATGGAAGAAATCGCAAATATGGTAAAAGATGAACCGCAAAAGGCAACTGAATTATTAGATGAAAAAGTTGTTAATGCATTAAATAATATTATCAATGCAGACTCTAGCAAACTTGCAGGGCCTACACAGGAACAAATTGCTGCAAGACAAAAATTAATGAAAGGCGAACAGCTTTCTGATGCTGAAAAACAACTGGCAACAACAATCACTCCTATGGAACAAGCTGAAAGAAATAAAAGCTATGCAATGTTCACATCTTCAATAATGGAAAAATTATACGGTGATGAAGTTACCAAATTAACAGGTTCTACAGTTCCTTTAACAGAGCTCCCGGGAGCTGTTACAATCGTTGAACAGTTAAAGAACAACCCGAACCCGATGGTTAGAACTTCTGCAATCGAATCATTAAGCTATATTCAACAGCCTGCATACAAACAGGACTTGACAACATTGTTCACTATAGCTAAGAACGATCAGGACAAAAATGTTCAGGAAGCAGCTGCTGCAGCCCTTGCAAAACTTGAACAAATGCCAACAGAGCAAACTGCAAAGGAAATAAAATTAAATCCTGAACAACAACAAAAACAAGCCGCTTAATCAAACAATTTCTTTCTTCATAAACTATAAAGAGCTCCCAAAATTAAACTGGGGGCTTTTTATTGCAAACAAATATTAGAAAAGTATTTAAACTCTGTTTGTTTCTAAATATTTTTTGGGAACTGGCGCTGTATTTATATAGTCAGCATGTTCTGATATCTGCCTGCACCATTCATAAATAATTTCTTCTTCGCTCAATTTATAAGAAATAGGTTTGCCGACATGCAGATGGACTTCCCTTCTTGTGAACGGTTTTAACTTAGGATATCCGGTAAACCCGCCCACTGCAACAGGAACAATATCAGCCTTAGCATTTTTTGCAATAACTATAAAACCTTTTTTCAAATCACCAAGTTCAGAGCCATAAGGTCTTATACCGCCCTGCGGAAATACTCCCAAAGACCAGCTCGTTGATAAAATATCCTTTACTGTTTTGAAAGTAGCAATTTCAGGTTTTGTTCTGTCAACGGCAAAAGCACCTAAACGCTTAACCAGCCATTCAAATTTATCCCCTTTCTGGAAAAGTTCCTTTTTTGCCATATAAGCAATAGGACGCCCGCATGCCATTGTTACCATCGGCGGGTCAAAGTGGGAAACATGGTTAGCCGTATAAATAAATTTTCCGCTCTTTGCCTTTGTCGGCAAATTTTCTCTGCCGGTTATCGTATAGTTGTAAAATATTTTCATAAAAGGGATAACCACAACATACAAAAAACACATATAAAACATTGTACGAAATATATTATATTCGTATGGATAACGACGATTATAATTTCTTTCTTTTTTAACCATTATTCTTAACTCCTAAATCTTTATCATCATCATTTTGCGGTATATATTTAAACCCTGTAAGCTCTTGAATTGCGTCAATCCATTTTTCTACAACTTCTTCAGGCTTATCACTATAAGGGATAGGTTTTCCTATCCTTACAATTATTTTACCAGTAAACGGGATTCTTTTCACCTCATCAGTACCTGTTATACCGACAGGCAAAACATCACACTTTGTAATTTTTGCAAGCCCTGCAAAACCTTTTGTAACACCTGTTATAGTTCCTGGAACGCTTCTTGTTCCCTGAGGGAAAATTCCAAATACCCAGTCACTTTTTTTTATTTCCATAACCGTTTTAATTGTAGAAGGACTCAGGCTTTCTCGATTTACGGCAAAGGCGCCGAGCCAATCAAGCCACCACCTTATAAACGGGATATCAAAAAGTTCCTGTTTTGCCATAAAAGATATTCTTCTAGGCAGAACTGCCGCCAGCATCGGTGGATCAAGAGTTGAAAGGTGGTTTGCACATACAATATATTTATTATCCTTCGGAACATTTTCAAGTCCTTGAACTTCTATACAGTAAACAAATTTTAATCTTATACCGTAAAAATATTTACATACCAATATTTGAAGAAATGTTCTCCATTTATTAAATTCTGATGCTTTTCTTTTAGTATAGTTCTTATCTTTATCCCAGAACATTACCTACTCCATCTCAATAACTAATATACAATATCATTATATATTCAAAGATTGCACATTACAAGTTTTTTATATATATTATAACTAAAAGTATATTTAAGGAGAGAAGTAATGAAAAAATCAAACGTTGAACTTGAAAACCAATTGTTTAAGAGCGTATACGAAAAGACACCAGACTATGTAAAAAATTTAGACCTCATGGACTTTTCACAGGATGGTGAATTTACTTTTACTTTAAAAAAAGAGCATTTAATGCCATACGATAAGGAGAAAAACCCTTTAGGTTTAAATCTTGAAGAGTGGTTCGCAAACTATGCAAAAGAGGCAAAAGTATCAACTGCAGGTATCAGAGGGCCGCAAAATATTTTATATCCTCAGGATACAAGATTTCCGATTAATCTTGTCGGCATAGTACTTGCAACGTTAGCAAAAGCACTTGTTGCTAAAGAGAAATATACAGGCAAACAAATCGTCAAAGTTGCAGGCAGAGAAGTCAGATATAATTCCGATTTATTTCTTGACGCAATTGCAAGAATTCAGGCTGCAAACGGAATAAGAACACTTGTTCCGAAAGAGAGAAAAACTATTCCGATTTGGCTTGCATCATTTTTAGCATTTAAACTTGATTTGCTCGGCGGAGAATATATTACATCAAGTCATGGTATTTCGGTTAAAAATGCAACAAAAGATTTGAATTGTCAGGGAAGCCAGTATTTACCCGAAGAATCAATGGAATTTGTAAATAAAATCAGAGAAATTTTTGATGAAACAAAAGAAAAAGGTTCTTATGAAATAAAAATATCTGCAAAAGACAATCCGCTTATTGACGAAGAAGTGCTTGCAAAAGTTGATGACGGAGTTGATTTGTATGTAGAATATCTGAAATCAGGCGTTGCACAAAAAGTTAACCTTGATCTAATCAAAAAAATAAAAGATAAAATTGTAATCGAAAATGTCGGCGGTTCTGCCTACAGAACACTGAGCAGAGTTTTAAACAAGCTCGGAATTTCTGACAAATTTACATGGTTCAATATAGAGGAAGACCCGTTTTTCCATTCAATCGGTAAATATGACCACACACCAAAAGGAGAAAAGGCTTTTTATGACTATTCGGTTGATGCAACAGTTGTTGCAAAAAGGCAGAACGGTGAAAAATTCTTCCCTGTAATAGAAACCTTGCATTATGAAGATAAGCTGACGCAAATGCCTGTCGGCACATCTGTTCTTATTACCGACCCTGATCATGACAGATTAACCATTGCCCAAACTGAATTTGCCTGCACAATTCCTGAACTTGAACAGGCAGGTATTGACTATATAAGATTAAATGAAGATTTAATTCTTACAATCTTTACAGCAAATCAGGCATTCCTTATGATAATGGACTTCTGGTCAAAACAATTGAAAAAACAGGGACTTTGGGATAAGCATCCGAGATTTATAATAAAAACAACAGCATCTGCAATTTCCTGGGATGAATGGGCTAAAAGACAAGGGGTTAACGTTGTTAATGTACCTGTCGGTTTTAAAGAAATTGCAAATATTATGAAAAAGGTAGAATTAAAACTGAAAAATTCACCGGATAAAGAAGTTGTAATTGATGATGTTTTCGGGAATGCAAAAAACCTTGGAGTTAACCCTCGTCTTTTATTTGCTGGGGAAGAATCCGGCGGGATGATTTTAGGCAGTGAAGAACTTATAAAATCAAACAACGGAAGATCTGCAATAGCAATGAGAGAAAAAAGTGCAACAGAGGCTATTATTGTTGCTTCGGCATTAATTTCAAAACTTCAAAAAGAGCAGGTCTCACTGTCTGAATATCTTGCTGAAATATTTAAAGAAAATAATATAACGGGAAGATACGATACACGTGTTGATATCGCATACTACAACGAATCAGAACCTGATATAAACAAATTAAAAGAGGACAAAGCAAAGGGTGAAGCCAAAAGGACAAAAAATGATTTATTCTTCCTTTCAATGGCTATTGCAGTAAAAGAAGGAATAATGACTCTTGATAATGTTAAAGAAGTCTTAAATAACACATTCAAAAGTCTCTTATTCGATAACCTTGTTTGTATAAAATTTGTAGGTGACGGCACTTATCTTGAATTCAGCGATAAATATATTGAAATAAGACCTTCAGGAACAGATGCCAAAACAAAAGCTTACGGCGGCGGTTCTGATAAATCAATTATAGAAACTTATGCAGGTATATTAGGAAATTACTCAGGCGACCTAAATGATTTCCATAAAAAATACATTTCAAAAGAGTTTTATGATGAAGTAAAAGATAAAGCGATGAAATATTATCTTGATTTTGTAGATAAGGATGCAAATAATGAACCGTTTATAATTCCGGATTACAGTTTCTAACAAAATAAAAAAGAACCCTTAAAAGGTTCTTTTTTTATTTGTCAAAATACTTTTTCTTAACACGTTTTTTAAAGGAAGATTTTGCGTAATCAATAGCGGAAACTTCTGAGAAAAACACGTGTTTTTCTCCTATTTGAGAAATAATGTCGTAACTTTTTAGCTGTTCTTTAACATCTTTATTGTGAATAACAAGAAGAATTTTTATATGCTGAGATTTTAAACGCAATATTATATCTTCAAGAGCAAAAACAGCCGAAATATCAAGCGTATCATCACTGTCATACACAAGAATTAAATACCGTGTGCCTAAAAATTCATCAAAATGAGAAATTAACTGTGTTGCTGAACCGAAAAAGAACGCACCGCTTATATGTACAACCCGAATTTTGTGTTTATAATCCTTTTCAAGAGCTTGCTCAAGACGCATAATATCAGCATCGTAAACCGGTTTATCTATAAGTTTTGCTTTATCTGCAACTCTTTTGGCATACAATAATGCTGCAAGCACAATCCCTGCACCAACTGCGACAATCAAATTATAGAATACAGTCAGAAAAAATACTGTCAACAAAACATACAAGTCATCTTTAGGCGCAATTTTAATCACTTTTAAAAACTTGGTATCAATAATATCATAACCTATTTTAATCAAAATTCCAGCAAGAACAGCCAGCGGAATCTCAGCTACAAAATCAGAAAATTTATAAATAAGCAACACAAGTACAACAGAAGTTACAACAGCTGCAAAACGTGTAGTTGCACCTGTTTTCAATGCTGCAACCGTTCTCATTGTAGCAGCAGAGCCAGGCATTGTACCAGTAAGTGCACAGCACATATTACCGACACCTTGCGCCGCTAAAAGCCGCTTAGCAGGCAATTGTATTTTTGTAATAGATGTACAAACAAGCCCTGTCAGCAAACTTTCGGAAGATAATATAATAGCAAGCGTAACTCCGTAGTGAAGATAAGTGATTAAATCGTGAAGATTAGTACGTGGAAGTGTTATTGCAGGCATATTAACAGAAATTTCGGAAATTTTTGAAACATTTAAACCTAATTTAACAGAAATCAATGTACAAATTATTAAAGCCAAAATCTGCGAAGGAACATATTTATTCCACTGCTTAGGAAGTCCGAACACAATAAGTAAAGTTAAAAAACCTATGGCAAACGCATCTATATTCATCATGCCAGCGGATTTTACAAGGTTCTCTATACTTGAAATAGTATTAGACGACGTTGGCAGGCCTAATAGCGGATTTATTTGCATAATGATAATAATAATTCCCACACCGTTCATAAACCCCGAAATCACAGGATAAGGCACATATTTAACAATTTCCGGCAGTTTTGTAAGCGATAAAATAATTTGAAAAATCCCTGCCAAAAATAATATAAATATTACAGCACTCAAATCTTTATTTAAAGCATGCATAATCGATGCGACAACAATTGCAACAGGGCCTGTTACACCGGATATCATGGGGACTTTTGTTCCAAGAATTCCCGCAACAAAAGATAATATTATAGCACCCCACAACCCTGCACTTGCCCCGAATCCTGTTGCCACACCAAAGGCCAGAGCCTGAGGGAGCGTAATTATTGCAGCATTTAAACCGCCTAGTATATCACCTGCTAAAATTTGAAATTTATCCTTTATATTCATATGAGAATTATAATTAATCTTTATGATATAATCAAATTATGAAGCTGAAAGAGATTTATTCGGATAAAAAATCAAAGCCTGCCATATCTTTTGAAGTTTTCCCGCCAGCTTACGAAAATAAAAAACTTCTTGATGAGATAAATATTTTAAAACAATATAATCCAGAATTTATTTCTTTAACATACGGAGCAGGCGGCAAAGGCGGTAAATCTTTTGAACTTTTACAGCAAATTAAAGCTCTGGGCATAAATGTTATGCCTCATTTCACCTGTATAACTTCCTCAAAAGAAAGCATAACATCAGCTTTGATAAAAATTGAGCAATCGGGAATAGAAAATATTCTTGCACTCAGAGGTGATATCCCCGACTTTGAAATAAATCGCTGCTTTGATTTTAACTATGCAAACGAGCTTGTCAGTTTTATAAAAGAAAGGACTAATCTTTCAATAGGCGTTGCAGGCTACCCTGAAGGTCATATTGAAAGTCCGGATTTATATTCAGATATTCAAAATTTAAAGAAAAAAGTTAGTGCAGGAGCCGATGTAATATTTACACAGCTATTCTTTGATAACAATAAGTTTTTTGATTATATTGATATTTTAAGAAATGAAGGGATAAATATTCCGGTAGTTGCGGGTATTATGCCTATAATAAGCGAAAAGCAGATACAAAAAATGACTTCTATGGCTAAAATTACTGTGCCTACCGCCATAAAAGAAAATATTGAAAAATATAAAGATGATTCAAAATCACTCAAAGAATTTGGGATAGATTATGCAACCGGACAATGTATTGAACTAATACAGAATAATGTTTCAGGCTTGCACTTCTTTACTCTTAACAAAGCATACTCAACATCAAAAATTTTAGATAACATAAAGGGGGAAAAATGGAAAATTTAAACAAACATATTGAACATACTCTGTTAAAGCAAGATGCAAAACATGAAGATTTTATAAAACTTTTTGAGGAAGCAAAACAATATAACTTTTTAGGAGTCTGTATAAATCCCTTGTATGTAAAATCGGCTAAAGAATATTTGCAGGATACTTCCGTAAAAATCGTTACTGTCGTGGGGTTTCCACTTGGGGCTAACAGAAGTGATGTAAAAGCTTTTGAAACATCAAAAGCCGTTGAAGATGGTGCTGACGAAATTGATATGGTAATAAATGTTTCTAAATTGAAAGATAAAGACTATGAATTTGTCGTAAACGACATAAAAGCCGTTAAATCAGCCTGTAAAGATAAACCGCTCAAAGTAATTTTGGAAACCGACCTTTTAACAAAAGAAGAAATAAAAAAAGCCTGTGAACTCTGCATTGAAGCAAAAGCAGACTTTGTAAAAACCTCAACAGGTTTTGTCAAAAACGGTATAGGTGCGCAAGCCGAAGATGTTAAGCTTATGTACGAAACAGTATCACCTTATGGTCTGAAAGTAAAAGCCTCAGGAGGAATAAGAGATAAAGAAACAGCACTAAAAATGCTTGAGACCGGAGCCGAAAGACTGGGGACGAGTTCCGGAGTAAAAATAGTTTCCTAACCCTTGACCATGCTATAATTATAATTAATAAGGAACTAGCAAATGGGTGATGAAGACAAGCAATTTGATGCCACCCCGAGGAAACTCGAGCAGGCAAGAAAAGAAGGTCAGGTTGTTAAATCAAAAGATTTTTCAACAGCTTTGTCGCTGCTTATTTTATTTTCAGTAATTTTCGGACTTGCGCCATTTGTTTGGAATCAGATTGTACAGTTATATGTACTTCTGTACGAACAAATCCCAAACGGACACCTGTCAGATATAGGACTCACATATATATTAACTGTCACTATAAAATGCACTGTACTAATTATAGGTCCAATACTTTTTATAGCCTGGTTTATCGCAATTATGGCAGACTTTATTCAGGTTGGCCCGCTTGTTGCTACAGCCCCTTTAGTTCCCAAACTCGATAAATTAAATCCTACAAAATATTTTAAAAACCTGATGTCTATAAAAACACTGTTTGAACTGTTTAAAAATATCCTTAAAGTAATTCTTCTTGGTTATATCGGCTACAGTGTTTATATGGAACATATTGAAAATATTTTAATGCTGGCTGCAATAGATAATAATTTCGCTGTTATGATAGAGTTCGGCAAACTTATAACAGACTTTATATTTAAAGCCTGCATAGCGTTTCTGGTAATCTCAGCTGCAGACTATGGGGTAACCAAATGGAAATTTTTAAAAGACCAAAAAATGTCTTTTAAGGAAATCAAGGATGAATACAAAAACACAGAAGGCGACCCGAATGTTAAAGCGGCACTTCGTCAACGCCGTATGCAGATGCTCCAGAGAGGCATGATGGATGCAGTACCGGATGCAGATTTTGTAGTAACAAACCCGACCCATATAGCCTGCGCACTTAAATATAAAGCAGAAGAAATGGCCTCGCCGATGCTTGTTGCCAAAGGTACAGAGCTTATTGCAAAACAAATTATTAATATTGCAAAAGAACACGGAGTACCTGTAATTGAAAATGCGCCCGTTGCTCGAGCACTATTTAAAATGGTCGATTTAAACCAGCAGATTCCGCCGGAATTGTACAAGGCAATAGCAGAAATCTTACTTTTTGTTTATAACTTGAAAAATACTACAAATAAAGGTAGAATATAAGAAGTTCTATGCTAATATAATATTGTAAATCATGATTATACAAGATAAAAATAAATTAAAAGAATATATAGATATTGTCCAAAAAGTTGCCAAAGTGGAACAAAGAAGAATACCTTCACATATGGTTGAGTATGAAGAACTTGTTTCCATCGGCATTATTGCTATACAGGTTTTAATTAAAAATAAGTCGCCTGAACAGCTTGAAAGATATAATGCTGCATATATTGCAACTGCGGTACGCTGGGCAATAAGAAACGAATTAAGAATAAGATATAAATGGTACTCTTTAAAACATAAACCTGAAGGTGAATACGACGAAGAAGAAGCCGTAGAAGGCATGGATATGCAAAAAGCCAAGGTTCGTGAAGCTATTTACGAAACTGTGCTGTCAATTGACGGACTTGCCGCAGCTGCAAGCGACAATGATTCTCCGTTTGACTTCTTAAAAGATAATCATGCCCAACCCGATGAAAATGCTGAAATAACAGAAATGGGACGTATGATAAGAGAAGCTATAGCAAAACTTCCTCCCAAAGAAAGAACTGTTGTAGAATACAGATTTTACAGAAACATGCAGGTTAAAGATATTGCAAAACAGGTAGGACTTTCTCCATCAAGAGTTACACGTATTGTCCAGTCATCACTTAATACTGTAAAAGAATACCTGAACTCTAAAGAACAATACGGATATTAAGATTTAACAATCGTTATTCTGTCATCTTCCTTGATTTCAATAGGATCCTTATGGTTTTTAATATATTTTGCAGTATAAACATTTTTGTCTACGTCAAATTTTTGCAAAACATAATCAGGATTTTGATTTACAGGCAAATAATTATCACCGCCATAAGCCAGAAAATCATCACATGCTACAGTGAATTTTCTGTTTGTACTTGGATTATTGATATTCAACGGGTTTTCTTTTCCTTGTTTGTCTATAAATGTTAAACTTTTTAATTCACCTTTATCAGTGACAGTATATTTTAATCCAGAAACAAGAAGTATTCCGGGCTTATGTGCAGGATTTAAAAATGATTTAGCACCATTTTTTATAGCATCCACAATTTGTTTTTCAGATAAATTACAAATCATCATCTTATCTTCAAAAGGTGTCACATCATTAATCCTTCTTGAGTCCACCTCTCCTTCCGGGAAAAAACCGCGAAGATTACCAGCATTAAGTAATGCAATATCGGTTCCGAGTTCATTTCTCATTGCATCGACAATTAAATTCCCATGCGGATTATTGCTGATTAACCTGTCACCGGGTGAAGGCGGAGCTGATTTTATGGTACCAAGAACCTCAGGTTTTCCGATAATTGATTCAACTGCAGTTTTAAAAGGGAGTTTTCTTGTAAAAGTTCCAGTTCGTATAACATTATTTTGAACTTTTGCGATAACACCTTCTTTATTAAATACCGCGTTCAACACACCCACATATTCGCCATCTTTTCCAATTTGTGTAATAACAACAGGCTCACCTGATTTGGAATAGAGAAGATTTTCACCTTCATTAACTCCTTTATATAAATCATGAGTATGACCGCCAAGAATAATATCAATTCCGTCCGTTTCTTGGGCCAAGCGCTTATCTGCATCTTTTCCGGAATGTGAAAGCAGTATTATTTTATCAATTTTCTGCTCTTTTAACTTATTAATTTCATCTTGAACTTTTTTAATAGTAGTGTCAATATCATCAATCTTCATATCTTCAAGAGATTCTCTGGTACCCACCCTTTCCAGAGCATCAGAAGGAGCAGTACCAATAATTCCGAACTTTTGACCGTTATATTCTTCTATAACAGATTTCTTAATTTTTCCAGCCATAGGGCTTTTAGGATTTACAGTAACATTAGCGGCAAGCAGATTATATTTGGCATCTTTTAACGACTCTGCAAGAGCCGCAGGGGTAGCGTCCAGTTCATGGTTACCGAGGCCGTTATTTGTAACACCAATCCAATTTAAAAAATGACTTGCAACTTTATTTGTCATCGGATTTGAGCCAAGCAGAATATCTCCGGAGGCAAGTTTCAATTTGGCATTTGCAGTAGAAGTTGAGTCAAATATTTTCGCCATCTCACAAATTCTCTCCATATTAGTCATTTTTCCATGAATATCTGCTATGTATAATATACTTGCAGTTGTATAGTCAGGAGATGAATATTTAGACACTGCCGTTTTTGAGGAAACACTAGCCTCAGGTGAATTATTCCGAGTTTTATCGGATTTTTCAAAAGTGTCTTGAAGCGAAGGAAGAACCGGCAACTGCATTGCAGTACCATTAGGAATAACCGCTGGCTTTCCATTAAATCTAATTCCCGGAAATCTGCTTATAATTAAATTCATATTTTTTCACCTATTATTTAAATTTATTAAACACTGTCAATATTTTTTTTGCTAAAATTTGGGCTCAATGTTAAATAACATTAAGCCGCTATTTGTAATCTGCTGACACCTTGCTGTTGAGCCTGTTTTTTGAGTTCTTTATAAGTTTTTAAACCTTCTACCCAGTTTTCAACAAGATTTACATCATTTGCAACGACTGACTGCGGAAGTGCCGCATGATGAATTTTCGGCAGCAGATAATCTTCCGAATATTCAACGGATTTTGACATATTATCGTCTGTATCATTACAAATAAATATCATTTTACCGTCCTTGCCGGTTTTAGTTCCTGTAATTGTTATTTCATGACCGTTAATTATAGTATTATTATTATCAACCTGAGTGTATCCGATGATAACATTTTCACCTAAATTTAAAGCATCTGTTATCTGTTTTTTCATTGTATTAAAATCTGTTTCATATCCGACCAGCCTTGCATTTTCGTCAACCGTCTGATAAGTAACTGAAATTTTATTTTTATCTTCAACAACAGATTCAGTAAATGTTTTTTCAAACTCTATCAAGCCTTTCTCATTCTGGTTAAATTTACCGGCTCTTTTATCAGTCAGAGAATCATAAGACTGTTGTGAGCCAACCTGCATAAATGTTGACTGCATTAAAACATCAAGCGGAGACCGCTCAAGTTTATCTCTGTCAACAGTTTGAATATGTGCTCTTACAATTGCATTTTTATCCGGAGCAAAGGTCAAAGTTGCTTTATTAAAATCTCTTGCTTCATAAGGTATTTCAAACGCATTTAAAAGCCAGATAGCATCAAGAGTATTATCAGCAAGGTTATTCAATTTAATATCTTTTTTTACGGACATTGAAGGAGAACTTAATCCTTCCGCAAATCTTGCGAACTCTGCAGGATGCTTATCAGCGAGATTAAATTCAATACTTGCCGATACACAGGTGCCTGAATGTTCAACATTAACATCCTGTCCGTTTTCAAGAGCTGCCACTTGAGCTTTATATTGCTGCGGAATATTTCCAAATTGCTGTGTTATAACATGAGGATCAGCAATAGATGCTATCGTATCTTTTAGAATGACAACATTATTTAAGCCCTGAGCTCTCGGAGTAGTAGCAATCTTATAAAGATTATCCAGAGTTGTTGAATTATCGTTTGATGCTGAATTTAATAAAGCTCCTGTTTTTAAGAGAGTATTCAACTGTTTCTTTGAATCTTTGTCAAGAAGTTTTGTTAATTCATTATATTTATTCTGCTCATCTTTAGAAGACAGTTCAGTCCTTAGTCTTGAAGCAGCAAAAGACGGATTAAACGGAACTTGTGTCATAATAGGATTAGATGCAAAAGAAGGTTTGTTGTCTTTTACATTTTCATTATTTGAAACATTAGAAGTCTTTACAGGCTTAACTGTGTTATAATTATTATATTGATAACTGTTAATGTTATAAGAATACACAATTCCACTCCGCTACTACATATTATATAAAAAAAATAAAATACAAAAAATTTGCTAAAATTTTAATCTTCATTAACAAATGTTACAACAGGAATTAGAATACTTTGAAAATTAAACCGCTTACAAAAGAACAACTTATAATCTCCACAGACAGATTAACCAGATTTAAAGAAACCGAGTCAAAATATCTACGCGTTTTTAAAGATATTATTTTGAATAACCTTATAGAACCAAAGTTCAAAAAGTCTGATCTTGACGATATGGAGTATGAAAAATTAAAAGATTTAGCGCAGGACATAATAAATTCGTCACTTGATGAAAAATTTGAAGATTCACTGATAAACCAGAGGCTGTTCGACTATGAGAATTCAATTTTTAAGCTTGATGAAAATACTAAAAAACTTTTGAAAAATAAAATTAACTACAAAGCAATAATAAAACTTTTACCGGAAGATATTCCTCTAAATTTACAATATCTTAAGGCTCTTAACAAAGGAAATCCGACAGAAGAAAGAGAAAAAGAAGCATTTTGTTTCCCGGTTGAAAAAGTAATTCTTTGTGAGGGTATAACAGAGGAAACACTCCTGCCTGAATTTGCAAAACTCTGCGGCTACGATTTTAATAAACACGGAATTTATGTAGTTTCAGCAGGCGGAAAAAATCAGGTTGTCAAATATTTTTATAACTTTGCGGATTCTCTAAAAATACCGGTATTTGTCCTTCTGGATAAAGATGCCGGAGAAAATTTCAATGAAATTAAGCCAAAATTACGAAAATTTGACAAAATTCATCTTTTAAAAAGCGGAGAATTTGAGGATTTACTGCCGGACTCATTGATTATAAAAACATTAAATTATGAAACGCAGAATATCTCCCTAACCTCTATTGAGAGTCTCAATGATTACTCATCAAAAGTTGAATTTCTTGAAGAATTTTTCAAACACAGAGGGCTGCATGATTTTAAAAAAGCAGAATTTGCGCATGCAGTAAAAAATAATATCAATAGCCCCGATGATATCTCCGAAGAAATAAGCGAAATAATAAAAGAAATAAAAGGGACAAAAGTCCCTTTCTAAAATGGAGTTTAAATGTATATGTATTGTTTGTCTAGTTGCTTACAAGCCTCATAGCTTCTTCAAGCAGTTCTTTATTTGAAGAAATCAGTTTATTTGCAACTTCCATCTGCAATTTTGCCATCTGGTAATATGAAATGTTAGCTTTAAAATCGGCATTAGAAAGCTCTAAAAGACCGGAGCGGATTTCTCCGACGCCGAGAAGCGGCTTACCTGATTCTTCAGTTTCCAAAAATAAACCCGGTTTAAATTCATAAAGAGCAGCTGCATTATGAAAATTTCGTGTTGTAACCTTATAAAGAGGCACGGAGCGTTTGCCGCCGTCGGCCTTACCATAAATTGTACCGTCGCCTTTTATTTCGTAATCATCATATTTTCCTAAAAATTTGCCGTTATTCGGATCTATCCAGAGTTTTATATTTGTTGTCGGAATATCAAGAGCACCGCCCTTCATAGCCGTTTCCTGATAGAGGTCAGAGGAAACCGATTTTGTTCCCTGCATAATTTCACCTTTATCATTCAAAATATACCCTTGAACAGTGTTGCCGTTTCTGTCACGATAAACACCTTCACTGTCAAACTTAAACTCGCCCAATCTTGTGTAAATGCTCTTTCCTTCTGCATCTTTTACAAGAAAGAAACCTTTTCCTTCAAGAAACAAGTTTTCGGCAGAAGTACCGGGAGTAGATTTACCCTGATCAATTTTTTTATCATAATTTTCAGAAACAGCACCGCCTAAAAAAGTTTTAAAAGTCACCTGTTCTTCTCGAAAACCGGGGGTATAAACATTGGTCATGTTATTTGCGATAACATCCATCCAGTTAACAGTAGATTTTTGAGTATTAAGCGCCGTGATAAAAGAATCATTCATTGCCGTTCTCCTTATTATTTCTTCGTCTTTCCTGCTGCTGCCTGTTCTGATTGCTGTAGCTCAATTCGGAATACGGAAGATTTTGTTCGTCAAATCTTTGTCTTAAAGAAGAGATATTATTTCTTAAATACTGTTCTACAGCCTTATCACCCGGAATAAAATTAGCAGCGAGACTGCCGTCTTTATTTACTTTTATAATGACAGAAACATCTTTGTCAAAATCTATTCTGAAAGGCTGGCTTGTTTTCATTGATTCTGAAAGTTTTTCCATCAAAACAGATGAAACCTGAATATTTTTTTGCACGTTTTCAGTATTTCCGTTCATCAAAGATTGATTTACAGAGTCTGATATACTTTTCATTGACATATCAGTATTTTGGACAAGATTTGCAAAAAAATTAGCATCGCTGTCAGACATGTTAATAACATCATAGTCAAAATTTGAAGCAGAATTTACTGTAGCCATCAAATCCTTTGTATTTAAAAGGCTTTGAATATTTTGAGTCAGCAAAGACTGGCCTTCATTATGATATTTGTAATCAGTAAAATTAACCCCGCCTGTCAGAGCGTCCTGAGGCACAATATCATCAGCTTCTTTTGAGTGTTGATTGTTTTTTATAGAATCATCTTTAGAGTCAGCTTTTTTATCGTTTGAAGTTTTGTTTTCCTCTGTGGTTTTAGAGGTTTCCTCTTTCTCTTCTGCGGAAGAAACAGACTTCATTTCTTCATCAAATGATTTTTCAGAAGTTTTTGAGCTGCTGCTTGCTTTACTCTGTGATTGTGTTGAACTTACGTCTGATGTACTTGCTGTTGCAGCTGCTGCAGCTGTGCTTACATTCATTTTTTAACTACCTCCGTCTATTTCTTCTAACTTTTTGAGAATTTCCTCTTCTTCTTCAATTCTTTCCTGAGTTTGCCTGAAATACCTTGTGACACCGAGTTCCGAATAAGTTTTTAATTCTGCTTTCTTTTCTTCTTCAATATAAGCCTCTCTGTGTTTTTCTTTGTGTTTTTCAAGAACTTTTACGCCCTGTTCAAGTTTTACAAGTTTAGCGTTTTCTTCATCCAGAACTCTTTGAGCTTCCACTCTTATTGCTTCAAGCTGTTCTGCTTTTTCCCAGAGATGCTTAAGGTAATTGTCATAACTTTCAAACATCATAGGGTCAGCGTGACGCATATTTGCTTTTGTTGATTCGATTTCTTCTTCGTTTTTTCTGATATTCTCCTCTGCAACCAGCACTGCCTGCTGCGCTTTTTGAACAACCAGAAGCTGTTCTTCTTTTTTGCGGATTCGGAATTCCAGAACTTTTTGCAGTCGGTATCTGAACGGCATTTTATATCACTCTTTGTGTTTTATTATTACTTATTTTCAGAGTGTTATAAACATCTATATGTATGATATTAATGACGTTAAGCAAAAAGTCAATCTAATATAGTTACCCCCGCTCCGGAACTTCTGTTTGTACGGGATCTGTAATATCCCGTATTTGTTCTTATATCAACATCTTTGCCACTGCCCATCATTGCTCGTTCAGCCTCAAAATAATCCATATAAGCAGGATCCATAGCCGGTGTCATACCAGTCGGCATGCCTATAAACTGATTTTTAAAATTGCTCCATAGGGTATTTTGCCAGCCGCTACCCATTGAACCAGTAAAAATTGGTGGACGATAACCGCTGTATGTATCATATTCCTGATTAGTTGCATACATGGCATTAGAGTCAAAAGCCTTATAATTTTTTGCAACACTTTTCAGTGTATAAAACCTCTGATTTAAATCACCATTCTGTGCCGCGCCGAATAATTTTTGTTCGAGTCTTTCAATACGATTTTTTGCTGAATCATACTCATAGGTTTGGAGAAGAATTTTCTTTTCCATTTTGTCAAGTCCAGAAAAGCTGTTTGATACAGGTTTTATATTCATGTCAGTCTTATCACTTCTTCTGATAACATTTGTTCGCCTGATGACATTAGGTCTGTAGTAATAATTATTCGGATACCTGTTATAATAGCGGTTATACCTGTAATTAGGGCTGTAATAGTTTCTGTTATAATAATTGTTATAGCGATACGGATAATAACCGGTATTGCGATATCTTACATAAGACGGATTGTAATAGTAGCCGTTGTTATACCCTGAATTAAAGCCGAATATATTTGATAAAATTCCTGCATTAGCTGATAAAGAAACACAGAATAATAAACCGACAGTTGCGAATATTTTTTTCTTCATATTTACCTCATCTCTTTTAAAAGAGGATAAACAGATATGTAAAATATTTCATTAACTTTCAGGGCTATTTCAAAGGCTACTTCCAAAACCAGGAAAAATCACTGTTCTCAGTTTTTTCTTTATTAGTCAAAATAGTCCTTGGCAGTCGCCCACCTTTTTCTACTATAGATGCAAATTCATCAGTTAAAAGAATTCTGTTTAAATTTCCGTCATGATTTGAATATACCAGCAAGAAAACATCATAACCCCATTTATTTGGTCCCTTTTCACCGTTTACATCTATAATTAAAATAGGGAACTTATCAGAAAATAAGAAAGTTGCGCCGTTTTGTGAAGCATACGCAATACCAGCGTTTATATAAGTATCATAACTAACAGATGAATTTACAAATTTACCGCCATTTGCCTGAACTTCTGCCTTTTTAGCATAATTATTTCTTATATCATCATCAATTTTAAATAAATTCATATAATTTCTTATTTCGGAATTCAACTGAGAACATTGTGATAAAACAGATCTATACAAATCACTTGTTCTATCATAATACATATAACAATCAACTAAACCATTATTCAAAAATTGTAAATCAATTGCCGATTGCACTGCTGCATACTGCTTCTTAAAACCTGTTTCAAAAACTTTCATTTGATATTTGGAGACCAGATTAGGTATAGTTATCGCAGCAACAACACCGATTATACCAAGAGTTATTAAGACCTCTGCTAAAGTAAATGCAAATTTTTTATGATATACCATATCACTATTATAGCATTTTATATTTCTTTTGCAAGCCCAAAATTCAGGTGCAAAGTCATGAGCCCCCCCCCCCTCCCGACTTTTAACATATTTGTTAATTCTTTGCATTAATGTAAAAAATATGTTAAAAATTTTTTATGAAAAAGAAAGTTATTGCATATTTACATACCCACTGGGACAGAGAATGGTATAGGGAGTTTGAGGTTTTTAGACTTAGACTTTTGAGAGTTTTTGATAATGTTCTTGAACTCCTTGAAAATAATAAAATTCCGTCTTTCTACTTTGACGGACAGGTCGGAGCGCTTCTTGACTATTTAGAAATAAGACCCGAAAAAGAACAAATTATCAGAAAATTCATCGCTGAAAAAAAATTATTTATCGGGCCGTTTTACACACTCATTGATGAATTTCTTACAGATAAAACTGTTTTTGAAAAAAATCTCGAAATTGGATTAAAAATATCAAAAGACTTTGGATGTACGGATTTCATAGGATATTTTGCCGATACTTTCGGCCATAGCAAAAATATCCCGAACATTTTGCAAAAATTCGGTATTGATAAATGTGTTGTATGGAGAGGATGCGGAGATATCCCGTCAGAATTCACATTTAACGGAGTTAATACCGTAAATCTCATCCGCGGGTATTTTATGGATATCTTTTCTTCTCCGATGACAATTGAAGAAAAAGCAAAATGGCTTAAGGGAAATCTTGATAAAATTGCCGCAAAATCAAAGGATTATTTGTTATTGCCAATCGGGGCAGACCACCTTGGTGTTGAACCTGATATTGCAGACCAAATATCAAAAGTCAACAGTCTGCTTGAGGATTACGAAATAAAATTGTCCAACCCGTTTGAATATTTTGAACTTGTAAAAGATAATTTTAAAAATTTTGAATGGAATGACGAACTCAGAGATAACAGCCTTACATTTATTCTGCAAGGTTCATTTTCTGCGAGAATGAAGCTTAAACAATATAATGTAAAATGCACATATCTGCTTGAACAGGCTGACAAATTACAGAAAAAATACGGCTCACAATATGATGCAATTATAGAATATGCGTATAAGCTTCTTTTAAAAAATCAGGCACACGACGGGATTTACGGGTGTTCAACTGATTTAGTTCATAGAGAAAATATTACACGCTACGAAAAAATTATCCAAATTGCAAACACAATTATCGAAGAATTAAGGCTTAAATATAACTTTAAAACACCTGTTATGGACAGCAAAGAGCTTATTCCTGAATATAAAATTGTTTCAAAACATTTCGGGGTAGAAAATTCGCTTCTCTATGACACTCAAAAAATCCCCGTAACAGAAGATTTTACAGATATTTACACGCTTAAATACTCATCTGCCGTAAAACCTGAGATTAATTGTGAAGTCAAAAACGGCAAAATATATATCTCCCCCCTTGCTAAAGGGGAGATGGCAGCTTGCGGCGGGGGGATTTCTATGGAATTTGTCCGTTTTCAGGATGACGGCGATACCTACAATTTCGGCGCAGTAGAAGATGATAAGGGCGAAAAAGCAGAAATATATTCTTTCAAAAACAACATAATAAAAACAAGCTTTTTTGATGTGCAGGTGGCAGTTCAAGGCAAACTTGTAAACTTTAAAATAGAATGGGACAACAAGCTTAAAAACAAACTATGGCAGGTAAAATTTAACCTGAAATCACCTGTAACTGAAACTTTTTCGGAAGATTTGAACGCAATTATCCGCAGAGAATTTGACCCGAATTATGATATGAGAAAGCACCTGCCAAAAACAAGAGGTATTGAAGTTAAAACAAACTTTGCTCCAATGCAAAGATACGTTGGGGCTCAAGGGTTTGGTGTTATAACAAAAGGCTTAACAGAATATGAGGTAAAAGAAAAGTCGCTACTTATAACCCTTTTGAGAAGCATTGGTGTGATTTCTAACCCTAAAAACCCGTCCCGTTCAACTCCGGCTGGACCGCCTATAGAAGTGCCGGATGCCCAGCAGCTCGGTTATAATTGCGCGGAATTTTCTGTTGGATTTTTTGAGCAGGAAGATTATCAAAAATATATTGATATGGTATACCCGCCAATAAATTAAAAAGCAACAAGTGCGCAATGACATGACGCCAAACTGATATTTTGTTTTGCTTACCCCCTCCCTAATCAGGGAGGGATGGGGTGGGTAGTGATTGTTACCCTTCCTCTTACCCTTCCCTAATAAGGGAAGGAAGATTTTCATTTACTCCATCTTCCAAGAGAGGGGAATTATAGCGGGTCGAGCGGCACTAGTTGTACCCGCGTACGTTGCACAACGGACTCGCATTAAACGGCACCGCTCCCAATCAAAGCGAAAAATGCGATTTTCGCTTATGCTTGTTCGACTGTCGAAATACATAGTATTTCTCCTGCCTCTGCTCGTCCTAAAAAAAAAACCCTATCTGAAAGATAGAGTTCGGAATTCTTTTTACGTAATTCCTCGTGTGTGTAGAAGGTTAGTGTGTAGTAGGTAGTGTAAATAGTTAGTGTGTAGTTTATGTCTCGTGTTTATTTAATTCCTCATAATGGATATTGTTTATTACTTACATATTAATAAAGTATTTTTTTAGTATATAATTGCTATATCCTATTCATTTTGTTACATTTCTTCATATAGCATCTGAAATGACAGAGTTTAAAAGTATTTGAGAAATTAATTCATTTTAAATATTTACTCTTAATCCCCTCTTTCCTGATTATATATTTCCCAAAAATTATATATTTTTAACACTATTTTTAGAAAAACATCCATATTTTTTACATAGTGTATATTTTTTTCTTTATTTAATCTTTATACGTAAAATACTTGACCTTTTTTAAAAAAAGTATTCTAATAATAAGATAAAAATTAGTTACAGCTTTAAGGAAAGAGGTTTGAATGAAAGAATTTTCCCACACCCGTCTGGATAACAGACAATTCAGCGAAGATGACATCAAGGGGTACATTAAAGAGTACAACATCAAATTTATCAAATTGCAGTTTGTAGATTTGAACGGACAGGTTAAAAATATGACTGTTCCGTCCCAGCATATTGAAAAAGTTTTGAATAACGAAATTATGCTTGACGGTTCATCGATTAAAGGCTTCAGAAGTATTGAAACATCTGATATGTTCTTTTATCCTGATAAAAATTCTTTCCAGATTCTTCCTTGGCGTGAAAATGAAGGAATGCATTCCGCAAGACTTATATGCGATATTTATAATGCAGACGGCACACCTTTCGAAGGCTGCCCGAGATGTAATTTAAAAAGGATTATGAAAGAAGCGGAAAAAATGGGCTTCTCCATGAATATCGGGCCTGAAGCAGAATTTTTCTTATTTTCCAAAGACAAAGACGGAAATGTTACAACAACGACTCAGGACAGCGCAGGTTATTACGATGTAGGGCCTGAAGATTTAGGAGAAGATGTAAGATCCGATATTGTTTTAACTTTACAGGAAATGGGATTTGATATTGAAGCATCTCACCACGAAGTTGCAGACGGCCAGCATGAAGTTGATTTCAGATACGCTGATGTTTTGACTGCTGCCGATAATGTTGCAACATTCAAAATTGCGGTAAAGGCAATTGCCGCGAAACACAATCTGCATGCAACATTTATGCCTAAACCTATATATGGAATTAACGGTTCAGGTATGCACTGCAATATTTCTCTGTTTAAAGATAACAAAAACGCTTTTTATGATGAAAAAGCGGAATACCAGCTTTCGGATATTGCAAAATATTCTATAGGCGGGCTGCTTAAACACGTAAAAAGCATTACGGCAATATTAAATCCGACAGTAAACAGTTTCAAACGTCTTGTTCCGGGTTATGAAGCACCGGTTTATCTTGCCTGGTCTTTGGCTAACAGAAGTGCCCTTTTAAGGGTTCCGGCAAAACGCGGAAGTTCAACGCGTGTAGAACTTCGGTCTCCTGATCCTGCCTGCAACCCGTATTTAGCATTTGCAGCGATTTTGGAGGCCTGCCTTGACGGGGTTAGAAATAAAATTGACCCTCCGGCTCCTGTCGAAAGCAATATTTACAAATTAACAACAAAAGAGCGTAAAAAACAAAGAATTGATGCGCTTCCGGGAAGTTTGGCCGAAGCACTTGATTATTTTGACAAATCGCTTGTGTCCAGAGCCGCACTCGGAGAACATATCTTTAATGAATTTCTATCCGCAAAGAAAAAAGAATGGGATTCATTCAGAACTTATGTTTCACAGTGGGAAATAGACAGATATTTAGAAAGATATTAACAAAAAGCCTCTCTTATGAGAGGCTTTTTAAATATTCCACAATCTCTTTTGCTGAATATATATCCTTTACAACAAAGAATTCTTTTTGTGTCTGTTCTTTCACATAATCTAATGTTTTTCCGTCCAAAAAGTCCTCGGAATAAGGTCTTAGCATTACAGACGGTATAATAACAAGGTCATTATCCAAATCTTTTACGGTTCTAATTAAATCATCAGTTGTAATAAGCCCCGAAACAGTTATATCATCTCCCCAGTATTCGGATTTTACCGGATTGACAGTTACTGAAAGATTTTCTATTTTATTTAAGCCCTCTGATATTTTATCTATTGCATATTTAGCGGCATACCCAGTAGCAAAAGAAATTTTCAACGGCGATTTAATCCTTTTGGGGAGTTTTCTTGATTTAAAATCATCTATGAGTATTCTCAAAGAACCTACACCGTCATCAAGCTGAGAAAAACTCCCGTAGTATTTTGCCGGCGGAATTTCTCGTTCAGCGAGAAGAAAAAACTCATCTGAACAGCAGACCCGTTTGTATTTTGAAGCAATATCAATCGTTTGTTCGGCGCATTTTTTATCAACACGCTTTAAACCTTCAGTCCTAAACTGGGTAATTCCAACAGGAACAATTGCCGTTGAAAGAACCGTTGTTTTTAATTTAGCAAGATCCGACAGAGTTCTTTCAAGTTCCTCTCCGTCATTGTAGCCGGGGCAAAGAACTATTTGAGCATGAAAAGGTATTTTATTTTTACGAAACCAGTTCAAATTTTCAAGAGCTTTACCCGCATTAGGATTTCTTAGCATCTTTACACGCAAATCAGGATTTGTAGTATGAACAGAAACATAAAAAGGCCCGAGCTGCATCCTTTTTATTCTCTCTTTGTCCTGTTCGGTAAGATTTGTCAAAGTAATATAAGTTTCTTGAAGATAAGAAAGTCTGTAATCATCGTCTTTTATGTAAAGCGTGTCCCGCAATCCTTTTGGCTGCTGATCAACAAAACAAAATATGCAATGGTTTAAACAGGGTTTCACTCTGTCAAATACCGCACTTTCAAAAACAATTCCCAAATCTTCATCAAAATCTTTTTCGATTTCTATAATCTCAGTTTCTCCGTCAGCCTTTTTTATTTCAAGGGTAATTAACTCAGACTTGCAAAGGAAATTATAATCAATCATATCAGACATTGCGGTATTGTCGATAGAAACAATTTCATCTTTAGGCTGTATTTCAAGTTCTTCGGCAATCGAGCCTTTTAAAACTTCACTAACTATTGCCGGCATTATCTTTTTCCAATCCTTCAACTATTGTTATAAAATTTGAAAAGTCACAAACAGTATTATCAAGGACAATTTTTTGATAAAAATTTGTATGCTTATATTCATCATTTAAAATATTTTGCGCCTCTGTTTTAAATTTCATGGCACGCGCCTTAACAGAGAAAAACAGCCGCTTCTTTTCTTCAACAGACAGCACATCCGCACAGCCGATTTTTATTCTGGCATTTGAATAAAATTGAAGCGGATTATCGCTCATATCTTCAAGGATCAGCCTGTTCAACTCGTTTTGCCCCTGCTTTGTTATCGAATAATAAACAGACAACTTCCCGCCCTCAGACATCATTTTCCTTGCAGAAAGATAACCTTTTTCCACAAGACGCTTTAAGGCCGGGTTTAAAGCTCCGAAACTCGGTTTTGTATACGGAGAAAAAATATCCTCAATATGCTTTTGAACAGCATACATGGTTAAATCTCTTTTTAATAAAACATATAAAATCAAGAGTTCCGTCATATTATAAATATAACATAAAATCAAACTTAGTGTGCAATAATATTCAACAATGCCGACCCGAAAAGCAAAACTCCAATTACTATCGCAACAACTGATGCAAACATAACTGCACCCGCTGAAATATCTTTTGCCATACCAACAAGTTTGGAATACCTGTTATGAAAAACAGCATCAAGAGAAAATTCTACAGCAGAATTAAGCATCTCTGTAACAATAACAAATGCAATTGTTAAAAGCAGTATACACATCCGCTCAATACTGAAGTCCAAAACTATTCCCAGCGCAAGTACAGCCATTGCAATACAAAAATGGACTCTTATATTTACTTCTGATTTCAACACAAGACGCATACCCTTTCTGGCATTTTTGAATGTTTTTGAAAATCCCTGTTGTTTAAACTTTGTCATATCCTATACTTTCCAGCGCTTTATTCTGTAAATCTATAACAAAATTATAATCTTCTTCGGTTTGATGGTCAAATCCCAACAAATGCAATATACCATGACTGATTAAAAAAGCCAATTCATATTCTTTTGAAACATTTTTCTTTTCTGCTTCTTCGATAACTTTATCAAGAGCTATTATGACTTCCCCGAGATTAATTTCTCCGTCAAAAATGAATTTTTCTTCACTATCTGCAAAAATAGCAAATGTAATTATGTCAGCCGGATAATCCTTATTTCGGTATTCCTTGTTTATTTGATGCGTTTTTTGACTGTCACAGTATAGAAAATCAAACGATACAGTATCATAATCAAAACTGTTTAAACAGCATTTTTCATAAACATCAGGCAAGGAAAGATAAAACTTTAAGATATCACGTGCCTTATCTATAAATTCTTTTTCATCAACTTCCCAACAATTATAAATATTCTCACTGAAAATATTGAAATCAGGCATTCTTATCCTCATCAGTTTTTGGAGTTTCTTCCGGCTTTTTCTCGCCCTCCAGCTGTTTAATTTTATTTTCCAAATCTTCATCAAGTTTTGCAGGCATATTTATTTTTTGTTTCTGCAGTTCTTCAGCAAGATTTTCCTGATATTTAATTCTGTTATGCTGCATACCTCTTAGTATTCTTGAGAAGGTTGAAGCAATAGTTTTTAAATCTTTTAAAGTAAGCGGACTTTCAGATAACTGTCCATCGTTTAATCTTTCTACAATAATTTTATTTATCATAGCTTCTATTTCTTCAGGAGTAGGATTTTTCAAAGACCTTACGGCGGATTCAACAGCATCTGCAATCATTAATATTGCAGTTTCTTTTGTATTTGGTTTCGGACCGGCATATCTGAACTGCTCTTCTTTAACATTTTCAGCCCCCTCTTCTTTCACCGCCTGATTATAAAAATAACTTGCAAGCCCATCACCGTGATGCTGTATAATAAAATTTTGTATTACCTGAGGCAGTTTATATTCCTTATCTCTAGCAATTTCGATACCGTCTTTCGGATGGGCTGTGATTATCATTTTACTTATTCTCGGAGTAAATTTGTTATGCGGATTCTCAATCAAAAAGTAAGATTGGTTTTCCACAAAAAATAACGGACGTTTTAATTTTCCTATATCATGGTATAAAGCTCCGACTCTTGCTAAAATAGGATCTGCACCAATTGCTTCAGCAGCAGCTTCACATAAATTGGACACCATTAAACTATGATGATAAGTCCCCGGCGCATCAATCTGCAAACGTTTTAACAGTTTTTGATTATGGTCACCGAGTTCTGCAAGACCGTAAGAAGTAATAATTTTAAAAGAACTTTCAAACAATGGCAAAGAACCTAGTGTTATAATTGAACTTAATATACCGTTTAAAAATATAAAGGAAACATCTTTTAATATCAGGACATTATCAACATCAATAAGACATTTTTCAAGTATATATATACTCAGTACAATTACAATACCTGCAATTGAAATATTAAATCCGATTTTAATCAGGTCAACACGTTTTGCATATTTTATCTGCGACATCAAAATAACAGAGAATAATGTTAATATCAAAAAAGTCACAATAAATTGAATATTATATTGATATCCGGCAGCCATAACCGAAAGGAGTACGACAGAAGCAACAAGTGCAACACGCGGATTTGTAAATATAGACATTAACATTAAAAACGCGGGAATAGGAAGAACATAAGGAGAAAAACCGACAGGAAGCATTACTCCAATCAATGCCAGCAGTATTGATAAAACAGCTGATATTGAAAGATATCTTGGTTCCAAATATTCTTTTTCAAAAAATTTCATGAACCCTAAAAAAAGCGCGGTAGCAATAAAAACAATAATATAAATTGCAGCAAGCCCCTGCCAGTTTAACTGGTATACATTGTAGCCGGCCTGACGCAAAGCATCTCTTTTTAAACGGGTTACCGGTTCACCCTCAAAAAGGATTTTATCACCTTTTTGGAATACAACTTCATAAGGTTTTACCGAATTCTGTGCATTTTTTCTGGCAATCTCTGTCGCAAATTCATCTACCACGAGGTTTGGAACTATTACCTGTTCTAGAAGGGCTGTAATCACAGATACCTGTCGCTTGGAAACATTTGATACAAGGTTATTCAATATAATCTTATCAATATTATCTTTTTCATAATCCTTTTCAGTAATACCGGCATTTAATATGTTTGTCAGTATTAACGATGATTTGTCAAAAACTTCATGCAAACTGTTATCATCAGCTTTCAACAAATAATTTATAACAAAATCACGTTTAGAGTTATCAGAAAGGTCAAATAGAATTCCGACTTCTTCTTTTTTTACAGTTTCTTCTACATCTTTACGGCGGATTTGCATAATAGAAGATTGAAGAGTCTGCAGATTTCCTTTTATAAAATCATCTTCCGCAGGAGCCATAATCGGCTCAATCTTTTGCGCAACCTCTTTTTTGTGCTGCTCGGTTCGTTTTACATCTTCAACAATTAATGTTTTTTGAGCAATAATATCACGTTTGCTTATTCCGTTTTCAATTATGTTTTGAAAAAAGAAATTCTGGGATGAAATTATAGCCGTCAATATCACTGTAAACGCAAAAAAAGACAATACTTTAACCGTTTGTGCAGAAGTTAAAACATCCTTAAATTTCGAAATAAATTCTAATTTTACCATATATAAAAATACCTTATTTTTAATTAATCTCTATATATTTTATAACGTCCTAAAAATTTTTCAAGTCTTGTACTTTCAGGCGTTTTTGAATATCTTCAAGAATTTTTCTGTTAATTGAAAAAAGTTCAGAAAGAACAGCTATAACACCGATTTGCACACTGATTATTATAAGAATTGCAGATAATATCAAGGACTGAATATGTCCGCTGCCGCTGTCCGAAAAATAATACCATAAAAACCTGACAGCCAACAAAACTCCCGGCAGGAAAAATACCCCGGACAGAATCATAAAAAATCTGAACGGACGATATATAATAAACATCCTTATCATGGTAAATATTGAACGTTTTATATAATCAAACATGTTTTTTACAAGTTTTGATTCTCTTAAATCGGCATTTACATCGACAGGCACGCACACAAGCTGTAACCCTTTAGCTTTTGCTTGAATAATAGTTTCGAGAGTGTATGTATAATTATCAAATATATTCAACTGGAGTGCTGCATTTCTGGAAAATGCTCTAAAACCGCTCGGGGCATCTTCTACGGATGTCGAACTTATCATACGCATTACCCATGAACCGAGTTTTTGAAGCAACTTTTTCATCAAAGAAAAATGTCTGATTTTTGACACAGGTCTTGAACCTATAACAATATCAGCTTCTTTATCAAGAATAGGTTTTATAAGATCCTTGATATTATCAGCACAGTACTGGTTATCGGCATCAGTGTTAACAATTATATCGGCACCGAGTTCCAGAGCTTTTTTAATGCCCGCAAGAAACGCCTTTGCAAGGCCGCAATTATGCCCCATTTCAACAAAATTTTTTACGCCGTATTGTTTTGCGACATTTATTGTATTATCTTTTGAGCCGTCGTCTATTATTAAAACTTCAATTTCATCGATTCCGTCAATTTCTTTAGGCAGCGCACTTAAAGTTACCGGCAAAGCTTCCTCTTCGTTATAACAGGGAATTTGAATAATCAACTTCATAACTATCCTCTTTTAAATTTTTCTTTTTATTATATAATTAAAGAGGGATTTTGACAATCGTGAAAAAACACTTTTGGATATTAGGGATAACATTCATCGGTCTTATATTAAGACTTATCTGTATCAACAAACCTGACGGACTTTGGAATGATGAATATGTAAGCTACATGATTTCTGCAACTTCTTTATTTGACGGCTTTACAGATGCTGTAAAATCTCAATGCCACATGCCGTTTTATTATCTCTATCTGAAATTCTTTATGTCAATTTTCGGACAGAATGATATTTTGTTAAGACTTACTTCTGTACTGGCAGGAGTTATTGCGATTCCCGTAATGTATTTTGTCGGACTGGAAAGGAATAAAACAACCGCATATTTATGTTCATGGCTCACCGCAATAAGTTCATTCTTAATTTACTATTCTCAGGAAGTCAGACTGTATTCTGTACTATTTCTGTTTTCAGCCCTTGCTCTGCTTTATACACTTAAGGTCATAAAAGAACCTTTGAAAAAAAACTTTATTTTATGTGCATTATTTAACTTTTTAATTCTTTTCACACACACAATCGGTTTTGTATTTGTGTTTTTTAATTTAATATTTTTAAGTTTTAATTTGTACAGCCGTTTTAAAAAGATTATAAAAATAATGTGGATTAGTATTACTGCGGGTGGATTAATATTATCTCCGCTTGTAATAAAAATTTTTACTACACAATCATTTTCTCAATGGTGGGGGCATTTTTCACTTTCAAAAATCGGCTTTTTATTTACGGATTACTTTTCTCCAGTATTAACAAATCTCACCAATGCTCCCGATAATCTGTTTTACATACCAAAGTTCGCATTATACATGTTTGTTCCTGCGTTAATCGCAATTTTTTGTATATTTAAGTCTTTGATAAAAGATAAATTAAATTTACAATTGTTTGGGATAGCATTTTTTACAACGCTTGTTCTTATTGCCGCTTCAGTAACAGGCAAACTTGTATTTATTACCAAATATTCTATAGAAATATACCCTGTATTAATAATACTCGCATGCTCTGGTCTTGCTTCCATTAATAAAAAGGGACTTAGAATAACTTTAATAATAATTTATTCTCTTCTTTCACTCTGGTATATAATACAAGCTCCGAATTCTGCACCAAAAATGCGGCGACCGGAAGGACATAAACTGGTTGCAGATCTGATAAAAAATTCCGAAATCAAAAAAGGGGATATTATCTTATTACAATATTACTCTCAAAATAGATTTACAAAATATTTTGATTTTTCTGATTATAGGGTAATAACAATAAATAAAGGAAATTTTCCTGATTTTCTATCCGAAAATCACAGTTACAGTGAAGTATTATATGATGGTAAAACACTATATAAAGATATATTCTCAAATTACAGTAACCCGTATTTTGAAAATAAACTTAATCAGGAAATTTTAAATAACATGAAACCGGGTCAAAGTGTTGACCTAATAATCCTAAACAGCGTTTCATTTATAAACCCGGATGCTATGGTTAATATAACCAAAAATGATGCACTGTACCAAAAACAACCATTATTATTTATGGTTTTCTCATATCTCAAAAACAAAACCTTTATTGAAATGTCGAAAACTCTTACTTTGACACGCATAGAGCAGAAGGGAAGCTGGATGTTAATCAAGTTTACAAAACTTAATAATATAAGGCATGACTAGCAATTTTTATTATGTTTAAACCTCTATATATATAGAAGAAGATTTCATATTGATGTGTAGGTAGAAAAATGAAAATCGAAAAAATTAATCAAAATTATTCTGCATCAAGACGGCAGTTGAATAATTCCCACGCCGCATCGGTCCCATATTTTACCGGAAATATTAACAAAGAAATTATGGAACAATTGCCGAATAAAACAGCAATTAAAATTATGGAAAAATTTAAATGGTTAAAAGGGGAGCTTGGCGGGATTTTAATAACAGCTTTAGGTACAGGTGCAGTTGCTCCTATATTTATCGCGTATAACCCGTTTGTTAAGGCACCTAAAGATGCAACAGAAGAACAAAAAGAAGATGTTGAAAACACTAAAAAATATACAGCAATGAGACAGCCTGTTTCAGCTGTTTTAGCGGTTTTAATACAAACAAGTATATTAAAGCCGATAGATAAAGGCTTAGAAATACTGTTTAATAATCCCAAATATGCTAAAAATTTATGGATAAGCTTGGATCAAAGCACCTTAAGTAAAAAATCCTATGTTGAAAAACAAGTTAAAAAGGAAATGAAAGATGAAGGGCTAAAATTTGAAAATAAAGAAGCCTTTAAAAAAGAACTTGACAAACGCGTAGAAGAAAAATTAAATATGCAAATAGGTCAAACTGCAGAAAAATTAAGAGAAACCGGAAAAATTTACATCGGCGAACGCGCTGTAGATAATAAGACTACCGCCGAAATAATAAATCAATCAATAGATGACTATATAGAAGATGCAAAAAAATTAAAAACAAGCGATGAAGGGCTTAAGTTCTACAAACGACGTGCAGAAATACTTGTTGAAAATGAGGCTACCTTCCAAAAATTATTTAAAGACCTTCCCAAAACAGGTAATGAAATCGCTGATTTTCTAAAAAAAGAAAGCTTGAAAACAGATAACCAAGATATAAAAACTATACTTGAAGAGATTATTAATACTTCAGAAAACCTTAGAGCAAGCCGATGCCAGAGAACTTTAGAACGTATTGATACAATTAAAAAGACTTGCGGCGGTAAATTCAGTTCTGAATTATACTTAGAAAAAATGAAAGAAACCAACAATGTATTAGACAGCATAATTAAAAAATTAGAAAATGCTAAAATTAAAGATCTCGAAAATGTAACGGAAGAAACAATTCAATCCGCTATAAGAAAAGCTGCCGAATGTTGTAAATATGACAAGAGGAACTTCAGGCTTGATAAAAAATTCCAGGAAACATCAACCTTCCAAACAGATAATGAAAATCTGCTCAAAAAAATCTATAAAGACATTACTGAAGGATATAAAAAGGTTATAGAAAAAAGGTATAAAGGCTTTAACCAGATTTCAAAAATTGCAATCGGCCTTTGTATAACACTTCCTATAACATGTACTGCTCTAAACTGGGTATATCCGAGATTTATGGATCTTTGCTTCCCGAAACTTTCAGGGAAGAAAAAAGATGATACCCAGAAAATTAAGAACGGAGGTGACAAATAATGGCTTCTGTCGGTTCCGTAAGTTCTAAAATAATAGGTGGTATTACAAACTTTAAACCGGTACAAAAATGCTGTAACTTCTTTAAAAAAGACCCTGAAAAAGCAATTGCATACTCCACAATTGCATCAGTTGTCGGCAAAGACGGTATCGGATGTTATATGTATGTTAACCAGAGCTTAAACAATGAAAAAATACCGGAAGATAAAAGGAAATTTGTTGCCGCACTTGATTTAACAAATGGTATTTTAATGATTGTTGCACAGCTCGGGTTATTCTTCGGAATGAGAAAACTTAATGAGCCTTTATTCAACAAAATTTTCGAAAAATCATTTGACAAAGGCGGACAGGTATTCAAATCAATTGCAACAAAAATACGAAAAACACAAAGAGACGCCGGAGAAACAGTTTCTAGAAAACTCACTCTTAGAAAAGAGTACGACAAAATTAGAAAAGACTGCCTTGATACTTTCAAGTTTATAACAGAACTCGCAGCAGCTACAATTTTGGCAAAACGTGTTATTGTTCCGTTTATTGCAACACCTCTTGCTCAAAAAGTTAAAAATAAAATGGATAATAAGCTATCCACTCAGAAAGAGGAAACATCTGCTAAAACCGAAAAAGACGACGATGATGACAATGATGATGAACATGAAGAACTTAAAACAGATGTAAATCTTACAAAACATGAAGTTTATCATAATTCAAATCTGCTTGCAAAATATGTTAAACATGGAATTATGCCGCAAAACCAAGGATATAAGCAATAAAAAGCCGAAACGAAATTCGGCTTTTTATATTATGTTTAAATAAAGGTATTTACTAAAACGGTTTTGTTTGATTTAATTTAAGTCTAAGTTCTCTAAACCTTGAAATATCTTCCTGAGTTCTTCCTGATTCCTGAAATACTGCTTGAGAAGACGGATGAACCATCAAGACATAATCCATATGAATTTCAAGAAAATTATATTTTCTCGGAGACTGATTTGAGTTGCGCGGATAAATTTCAGCATTTGTAACTGCAAGAAAACGCCGTTCTCTATCGTTCAGCAAATCTGTTAACTCTCTGTTTGTATTTGTATATTTCGAAACGTGAACCACGCCTTTTATATCATGATCAGCTGTTAATATACATACCTCTATTGGCACTGTATCAATATTTTTTGCCATTTTTTTATCCTTCTCAATATTTTAATCAACTTCTATATAATAATACTATATCCTTTATAAATTGTCTATATTGTTAAATTTTATCAACTTTTCCTTCCGCCTCTTCGTCTTCCGCCGTAAGCTTCATGAACATCCACAATTGCGATAAAAGCTCGCGGATCAATTTCTTTAATGATTTGTTTTAATTTTGCAAGCTCTAATCTTGAAATTACACAATATATAATATTCTTTTCCTTGCCAGAATATGCACCGATTCCCTTCAAATAAGTAACACCTATATCAAGTCTTTCCAAAAGCTCCTGTCCGATTTCATAGCCTTTATCACTAATAATTTCAATTGATTTAGCCGAGTTCAAACCTTCCAGCACGACATCTATAACCCTGTATGCAATAAAATAAGTTAATACGGCATACATAGCCTTATTCCAGCCAAATACCAGACCGGATGCACCGTATATAAAAATATTAAATGCCATTATCCATTCGCCGACCGAAAAACCAAATTTTTTAGATAAGACTAAAGACATAATTTCAGTTCCGTCAAGCGATCCTTCATGTTTCAAAACAAGACCGACTCCTGTTCCGAGAATAATCCCGCCGAAAACAGTAGACAATAAAAGATCATGAGATACAGGATGATGATGGGTATTAAAAAAGTTCAAAAATAATGACAGCATTCCGATTGCATAAAACGTCTGCACAACAAATTTTTTACCAATCTTATTAAATGCAAGAAAGAAAAACGGAATATTTATAACAAATACCAACAAACCTAAATTTATCTTTGTTAAATAACTTGTAATAATCGAAACACCAACAATTCCACCGTCAATGATGTTGTTTGGAACCAAAAATATTTCAAGCGCAAAAGCTGCTATAAAAGGACCAAGAGTAAGAAAAAAAAGTTTATTCAAAAATAAAAAGAACTGTTCCTTTTTAGTTAGGTCTTTATCCGGCATAATTTTCCTTCTTTATTTATTTTTAGGATTTTTCTTTATTGTCATAAAGTTATTAATCTTAAATATAGTATTTTTATTATCTTCAGTTTGATCTTTATAACCCAGTATATTTTCCAAATCAGATTTTAATGTTACAAGATCCTCATACTTTTTCAAACTGCCGTCAATAGCAACGGAAACATCGCCTGTTTCTTCAGAAACTACAAGACACGCAGCATCACTAACTTCTGACATTCCAATAGCTGCTCTGTGACGCGTTCCGTATTTCCAGCTTAATTTAGGATCTTCAGTCAGCGGTAAAAGAACTCCCGCAGAAATAATTTTATCATCATTTATTACTACCGCACCGTCATGTAAGGGGGTATTCGGGTGAAAAATTGTAAGTATAAGCTCCGTTGACAAATCCGCATTTAAAATTGTACCGACATCAGTATAAGTATTGCTTAAATCGCTTTGAAAAACGATTAAAGCACCTGTGTGTGATTTGGAAAGGAATTTTACACTTTCAATTAACTCTTTCACGACATCAATCTTTTGCTCTTTTTGCTTGTTATTATTTGAATTAAACAACTTACTTATAAAATCAACCTGTCCGAGGAAACCGAGAAAACGTCTTAATTCCGGCTGGAATATAACAATCAAGCTTAAAGAAACGAGTGTTACAATAGCCTTTAAAAACATTCCTATAATTTTCAAATCAATTCTCAACAGAACTTCACTAAAAAACCAAACACAAATTAAAATTAAAAGACCTTTTACAAATTTTTCAGAAGATGTATTTCTAATAAATTTACGGTATAAAAATAAAAGAACAGCAGCAAGAAAAACTATCTGGATAAAATCAGACCAGTTAAATGACATTTCCAGAGTTCCAATATATTTTAAAATGTATGCTATCAAATCATTTATCATTTATTTTTTTAACCTGCCTGGTATCTCATCATGAGATATTAAATCTTCAAGTGTCTCTCTCTTTACTAGCATATCAGATTGTGAATTATTTACAAGTATCATAGCCGGTTTTTGTACCCTGTTATAATTTGATGCCATAGAATAATTATAAGCACCTGTATTGTAAACACACAATATATCGCCTTCTTCAAGCTCAGGAAGATTGATTCCGTCAATTAAAATATCACCTGATTCGCAAAATCGGCCGGCAATAGTAACAGTTTTTGAAGAAGAAACCTCTTTTTTATTTGCAACTCCCGCAACATATTTTGCCTGATACATGGAAGGCCTCGGGTTATCAGCCATTCCGCCGTCAACCGCAATGTATTTTTTACCTTTGGGAACCTGTTTAGAACTTCCTACAGTATATAGAGTAACTCCGGCAGTAGAAATTACACTTCGTCCCGGTTCTATAAACAGAGCAGGCGGTTCAATATTATATTTTTTTATACAATCATCCAGCCTTTTTATAATAATATCGGCAATAGTATAAGTCGAAGGCGGGCAGTCATTTTCCGTATATTTTACTCCCAATCCGCCGCCAATATTAATTTCGTCTAATTTCAAAGAGAACTTTTCATCCAATCTTGCAATTTCTTTAATTAAAATTTCTATTTCATCCCCGTAAACAGAAGTTTCAAAAATTTGCGAACCAATATGGGCGTGCAATCCGTGGAGTTTCAAATTTTTATACTCATTCAAAATAAGCTCAACAGCATCATCAACCTGAGTTAAATCAAATCCGAATTTTGAATCAAGATGGCCTGTTTGAATATATTCATGAGTATGGCACTCAATCCCCGGAGTAATTCTTAAAAGAATATCAACGATTTTATTATGACTTTTGGCAATTTCATTTAACAAAGAAAGTTCAAAAAAGTTGTCAACAGAAATTCTGCCGACGCCGAGTTCTATAGCAAGTGTCAACTCATCGAAAGATTTGTTGTTTCCGTTAAACAAAACTCTCGACATATCAACTCCAGCTTTATAGACAGTATAAATTTCTCCTGCCGATACAACGTCAAAGCCAAAGCCTTCGTCAAAAAGCAATTTTGATGTTGCCATAGTGCATAAAGCTTTTGAAGCATACATCATATTTACTTTAGGATAGTTTTTAAAAGCATTTTTATAATCTCTGCAAACACTTCTGATTGTTTCTTCATCCAAAACATAAAGAGGCGTCCCGTATTTTTCTGCAAGCTTTACAAGATCGCATCCGCCTATTTCTATATTTCCCGATTCATTAATTTTTGCCGTTACAGGTTTTAATAACTGATTTGTGCTATCCATTGATGTCCCTTACTTCTTATATTATAAGAATAACACAATTAATTTAAAATTAAAATAGTAAAAATAGTGTAATTAAAAAAGAATAATAGACCATGACATTTCGTGCTTTCAAAAGCCTTGAATAAAACTCTGCTGTATCTTCACCGCAGGTGAATGTTTTCAGAGAATTATAAATATTAAATACAAGAGGGACGAGCAAAAACGTCAGTAAGATAAAATAATTTTTGAGCATAAAAGCAAGAATTATTGTAAAAATATACCCCAGACCATAAACGACAAACACGCCTTTCAATGCAATGTTTTTATTTCCGATTCTACAAACAAGAGTTTTTTTATGCGCATACATATCTCCCTCAAAATCCAAAAGAGTATGTACATAAAGAAGTCCGATTGTAAACATTACAACCGCAACTGACATAATAAACACGGGAAAAGAAAAATGCCCTGTCATAACGAAATAAACGCCCTCAAAAAGCAACGGGCCGAATGCTAATCCGACAGCAACTTCACTCAAACCGTTCTGAGAAAGCTTTGCGTATACTAAAGTTATAATCCCTCCGATTAAAGCAAGGCAGATAACCGGCCACCCGCACCTTAAAAGAAGAAAAAGACCTGCCAAACAGGCAAAGAAACAGTAAATAAAAACGACTTTTAAAACATCATCTAGTGTCGCTTTTCCTTCTTTTATATAAGAACACTTACACTTTTGAGAGTTTTCTGTTAATTTTTTATAATCAATATAATCATCAAATAAATTTGTTGCAAGGTGGGCAAAAGATATCCCGATTAAAGCAATAATACCATTAAGAATGTCACCGTCCGCCTTTAACGAATAAACAAATATGACAAGCCATGAAAGAATAGTCATAGGCAGCGAAAATATTCTTGAATTTTCAAGCCAGAATTTAATTGTTTTTATCATCCCAAAAGACTTTCCATACCCTTTACGTCCTCATAATTTGCTCCTGCCTCAAGAATTTCCTCGGCAGTAAGACCAAAGAGAGTAATTAGCGAATATGCTTCCTTTTTATCAGACTTTAACAATTCTGCGGTTGTTTTAACAGCTTCTTCCCGCGTGAGATTTGTAAACTGGAGATTTTTACCCTTATAGATAATACGTTTTTTGGACTTGCCCACGCTATTTTACCCCCAGAGCTAAAAGGGCTGCACCTATCATTCCGGAATAGTTGCCGGCTGAAGCTTTTACAACTTTAAAGGGAGTTGTTACTATTTCTTTATTAGCCTGTTTTTCAAGATATTCAATATCGACAAACTCGGCCATTGAGCCCGACAGAACAATAACATCCGGATCAAAAATATTTGCAAGTCCTATCACGCCTTCCAGAATATCATTCTGCCACTGTTCAAGAATTTTTTTCATTAAAGGCCTGTCTTTACTTCCAACCACATCATAAGTTGTGATATCAGTATCTCCGGATATTTCTTCGGCAGTCTTTTTTAATCCCGTACCTGATGCATAAGCCTCAAAACAGTCATAACTTCCGCAGGTACATTTTCGATGTTTGTCATTGCGCAGTTTAAAATGCATTTCTCCTGCAGCACCATTTTTTCCTTTATAAAGTTTATTATCGAGAATAATTCCGCCACCGACTCCTGTGCCGAGCGTAAGCATAATTGAATAAGGCATTCCTTTTGAAGAACCGATTATGTGTTCAGCCCATGCAGCAGCATTAGCATCGTTTTCGACAAAAACAGGCTTTTTACTCAGACTTTTAAAATCCATTGACGGATATTCTTTTGCGATATTTCCCGTCGAGCCTAAAATCCCGTCATTTGAATTATTAACGGCACCGCAGGTCGCAAATGCAATAACATCAACCTGATTTTCGTATTTGGAAATAATTTTTTTGAAAACCGCTTTTATCTCATTAAACGTATCCGGTGTATGATGTTTTTCAACTTCCGAAATAATTTCGCCTTTTTCATTAACAATTGTGTTATAAATTTTTGTTCCGCCAACATCAATAGCAAGAGCCTTTTTTAAAGCCATAACCTTTTACCCCCTCTGCACAAATCTTTTAGTAATTAATTGCGGTCTTGTTATAGCTGAACCTATAACGACGCAGTGAGCGCCAAGTTCAAATGCTTTATCAACTTCTTCAGGCTCCCAGATACGTCCCTCAAGAACAACAGGCAAATTTGTATTATCAACCAATTGTTTCAGCAGTTCAAAATCCGGCCCCGAACCGCGGTTTTGAGAGAATTGGGTATAACCTGATAAAGTTGTTGAAAGAATATTCGCTCCGAGTTTTTCCGCATTCATACCCTCTTCAAGAGTCGAAACATCAGCCATTGAAACACGTTTATTTATTTTTACATATTTAATCAAATCTTCAAGTTTTTCGCCGTTCGGTCTTTCTCTCATTGTTCCGTCAAACGCAATAACATCAGCACCCGCTTCAACTAAATCTATTACATCTTTTAAAACCGGAGTGATATAAACAATTTCCTGCCAATTCGAGGGTATTATATCAGGTTTTGTAATTCCGATAATCGGAACATCAAAAAGATGTTTTGCATTTTTTACATCTCTTACGCCTGCGACACGCAAACCGCCTGCCCCGCCTTTTACAACGGATTTCATCATTGCAACCATACATTTTTCAAGATACAAAGGTTCCGAAGGCATTGCCTGACAGGATACTACAACCTTATGTTTTAAACGGTTAATTATATTCATATATTAAATATTAGCATAAATATGAAAAAAAGAATACAATAGAATAATGAAGGGGAAAAAACATGGACAAAACAAAAAATTATATAATGTTCGGACTTATATTAGCTGCAGGAATACTTTTCAGACTTATAAATCTTGATAAGTCAGGAGGACTCTGGTATGACGAAGCAACGATATATTCTATTGCTTCACAGCACGGTTTAAGCGGGATGTACAATGCAGACAGCCACCGCTTCCTTTTGTTCCCGCTTTATTACATTATATACAATCTATGGATAAATATTTTAGGCAATTCAGATTTAATTATAAGGCTGATGTCTGTATTTTTTGACATACTTGCAATTATTACGGCTTATTTTACGGGCAGACAGCTCGGGAAAAATCTTGATATTAAACATGATAAAACAGGATTAATTTATATGCTTCTTTATGCAGTAAACTCTTCTTTTATTTACTATGCACAGGAGGCAAAATTTTATTCTTTAACTTTCTTTATTATAAACCTGATTTTATTGTACTGGCTTAAATTTATTTTTGACAAGTCAAGCAGTATTGCCCCCCCCCCGAAAAATCTCCTGATATTGACAGGCTTGAATTTTATATTAATCTCTGCTTACACTTCACAAATTCTTCTTGCAGTCTTACTATTTGCAGCAGCCCTAATCTACCTTGTTATAAAGAAAATATGTAATTACAAAGAGATGTTAATATACTCTTTAAGTTTTCTTATCCCGCTTATTGCAAGTTTATTTTTTAAGAATTATGTTTCAGGCAACTTTGATGCTGTAGTTTATGACAATTCATTTATTCTGCTTGCCGTACAAAACTGGTTTACACCATTGCTTAACGGACTGCAAAATAATATTTTAAACTATCATTTATATTTAATATCACATATTTTAAGCATTAAATTATGGATATTTGTGATATTCCCCGCAGCTTTTATCATATACGGAATAATTAAAGGTATAAAATCAGATAAAACAAAAGTTTCACTATATTTATTCCTAACTGTATTCTGTTACACAGCCCTGCACATAATTTTTACCTTTACTACAGGGTATAATGTCCTTGTCAGATACACACTTCCAATTCTTCCGCTTTTACTGCTTGTATCTTCCGCGGGAATTGCACAAATTAAAAATAAAATTATTATTCCCCTGTTTGTAATAATAAATATAATCGGGATAATATCAATTTCAGGTGCGCCCCATATTAAAAGACCCGACGGCTATAAAGTACTTGCAGACACCTTGGCTAAAGCCGGAATTTCGCATGAATACAACTATATAATGCCAATCAGAGTTGATCTTCTTGACAAATATTTTTACATTGACGGAGAAAAATACAGCATTTATAAGCTTACGGCGCCTGAAGCCCAAAAAACATACTTAACTGAAGACGAAATCAATGGAATTAATACTGATAAAAACAACAAAAACAAATACATCAAACGTTTTTTGATGCAGGAAAATATTTCTGAAGACTTTGAAAATTATGTACTCAAAAACTTTTCAACCAATAGCAATATTGTTTTAATAAAAGACAGAAGTATTGCAATATTTACAGATAGCCAGTTAACAACGGCAGTACAATCAGAAAATTTCGATAAATACCCGTTCCAGTTTCTACGATTATCAAAACTGTATAATGATATGGTTAAAGTTTTCAGCAAAAACTATAAACTGAAACAAAAAATTGTAAATAAGAATTGGGAAATTTACATATTTGGTATAAAATAAATTTAAAATGGAGAAAATACATGAAAAAGAGTTTAGTAAAATATCCGTACCTTACAGAAGATGTAGAGATTTACGAAAGAGAGAACGGACATAAAATTGTAATTGCACATAAAGAAGGTGAACTTGTGAATGTCAGTACCTGGGTTAAAACAGGTTCAATTAACGAGGATGACACAAATAACGGAATTTCACATTTTCTTGAGCACTTGATGTTCAAAGGTACTCACAAACACAAAGCCGGATATTTTGACAAAACTCTTGAAGCTAAAGGGGCAATCGTAAACGCTGCAACCTGGAAAGATTATACATTCTATTATGTAACACTCCCCAAAGGCCCGCAGGATTGCGACTTAAACCTTGCAATAGAACTTCATGCAGATATGATGCTTGATCCCGTACTTCCTGAAGAAGAAATAGGCGCACCGTTTGACCTTAACAATCCGAAAGTTACGGACAAACGCGAACGGCATGTCGTTATAGAAGAAATTAGAATGCGTAAAGATCAAAACTGGACAAAAGTTTACAATGCCTGCAATTTCAACATGTACAAAAAACACCCTTACAAACGCGATGTTATAGGGACGCCTGAAATAATTTCCGGAGTAACCAGAGATGAAATAATGAACTACTATAAAACATTCTATTCACCGGAAAATATGACGACAATTATTGTAGGCGACTTTGATAAAGAAAAAGTCCTAGAAAAAGTTGAAAAAGAATTTGACTTTAAAGACCGCCCTAACGCTCCTAAAAAAATTAATGAAATCGATACTCCGACAGATCACACAATAGTCGTTGAAAATAAAGGAAAGTCAAATACATCATATCTTATGATAGGCTTCTTGGGGCCGAAAGCTAATCAGCTGAAAGAAAATATTGAACTTGATATTATAAGCATAATCTTAGGAGAAAGCACAAGTTCAAGATTATACCAGAATTTAATCGAAAAACAGCCGGAACAAATATTTAATATGGCAAATGCCGAGCATTACCAGTTTAAAGACGGAAACAATTTCTTTGTTCAGGCAAACTTTAAACCGGAAAAACGCGATATTGCAATAAGCCTTGTAAAAAAAGAGATTGAAAATCTTTTGACAAACAGAATAACAGAAGAAGAACTTGAGAAAGCGAAGAAAAAAACAAAATCACGATTTGCTTATGCTGCGGAAACAGTTTCAGAAATCGGCGAAACAATCGGCTACTATATGACAGTGTGCGAAGATTTAAAACTTATAGAAAATTACCTGAAAGATGTTGAAGCCATAACAATAGATGATTTAGAAAATACTATCAAAAAATATTTAGATATTAACAATGCCGTTATTTCAATATTAGAACCGGAATATTAATATGCAGGAAGCAACTACAACCGAAATTGAACAACTTGAAAAAGTCAGAGAAAAATGCCTTTCCTGCAAGAAATGTCCGCTCGGCAAAACCCGTACAAATATTGTTTTTTCAGGCGGTCTGCCAAATCACAAACTTATGCTAATCGGCGAAGCTCCCGGGTACTATGAAGATCAAAAAGGAGAGCCTTTTGTCGGAAAAGCAGGCCAGCTTCTGGATAAAATATTTGCATCAGTCGGCTTATCAAGGCAAAAAGATGTTTATATCTGCAACACCCTAAAATGCCGGCCGCCAGACAATCGTGACCCGCTGCCCGAAGAAAAAGCTGCCTGCAGGGAATATCTTGATGCACAGATTGAAATTTTGAAACCGCGTATCATACTTCTTTGCGGACGTGTTGCCGTACATTCCCTCCTTGAAACAACTCAGGGGATTACAAAACTTAGAGGCAGATGGTTTGAAGGTCCATATATGTCTAAAATGATGCCTATTTTTCACCCGTCATATCTTTTGAGAAACGATTCCAGAGAAAAAGGAAGCCCAAAATGGCTTATGTGGCAGGATATTCAGGAAATCAAAAGAGTATATTCGCAGATGGATTAATAAAATATCTATTTTTATCAGGATTACTTATAAACATCCTGAAGGATATGAATTCCGTCTTTTTCAACCGGCAGACAATACGTTACATTTGTATGAAAATAGTAATTTCCTGTTTTTCCCCTCGTGATGACAAAACTGAACAAATCCCGACCGCTTTTATTCGGAAAAAGCTTTCCGTTGCTGTCAACAGCAAACATAGGTTTTTGAACTCTTGCCGGCTGATTAAACACTACAATATTTGAATTATCATCCATAACAAAAACCTGATTGTATTTGTTGAACATACTTTCCGAAAATCCGGCACAGGAAGGAGTAACAGCATATTTCTTATAAACAGGAACACATCCTTCCTTTAATGCGTTATTTTTACAATATTTTCTAACCTTTAAATTTGTAGCGAAAGTTTTATAAAATCTGTCGCATCCTGAAAAATCACTCTTAACAGTATTATCCGAGCTGAAAAAACAGCCGGTTTCACCATCCATCTCATAAACCGTCATATTCAAAGCTTGAGAATATGCGGAATACAGTTTTTTAAAAGAAGTTACAGCAGATTTTTCCACCAAATTAACAGAATATTTAGTTACAAAAAATAAAAGAATTATTAAATAAATACCAAATAATATTAACTTTCTCTGTTTCTTATTCATAACAACAATATTTATAAAACTTCCATAGGTTCAACAACAAAATCAACAATAAAAGGACTTTTTGAATTATAAGCAGCTTCAACTGCAGGTTTAATATCTTCAAATTTTTCAACTCTAATTCCTTTTATACCGTAGCTTTCAGCAAGCTTTATATAATCGGGACTTGAAATTTTTGTTGCAAAATACCTCTCATCGCACATTTTTTCCTGAAATTGCCTTACCATACCAAGATAACCGTTATTTATAATAAAGACCTTAACGGGAATATTATAATCAACACATGTTGCAAGTTCCTGTAAATTCATCTGAAAAGAACCGTCGCCTGCAATGCAAACGACAGGCTGCCCGTTTAGAGCAACAGATGCACCAATCGCCGCAGGAAATCCAAAACCCATTGTTCCAAGCCCGCCTGAGGTCAGAAATTTACGCGGTTCGTTAAATTGCAAATATCTTGCCGCCCAAACCTGATGCTGTCCGACTTCTGTTGATATAACAGGAGCTTTATCTTTTAAACAATTTTGGATTTCTAGCATTACCTCAAAAGAATGAAGTTTTTCAGATTTTTTTTCCGGCAGAATATTTTGTTTTTTCAATTCATTTAGACAATTGTACCAGCTCTGATTAAAGAATATATTATAGTTTCCCTTTTTATAACCCTCAATCATTCCGATAAGAATTTCTTTCGCATCTCCTACAATTTCTATTGAAGAAGGAATTACTCTTGAAATTTCTTTTTTGCTTATATCAAGATGAATCAATTTTTTAGAAAGTTCGTTTTCTGAAAAACAGCACCTTATACGATCATTGAACCTTGTCCCGATTGCAAAAACAAGGTCACTTTCCCGAACAGCCATATTGGCCGACGGGTGTCCGAAAATACCAATCATCCCTATATAATTTTTATCATTCGCCGGAAAAGCACCGAGCCCCATCATAGACGACACAACAGGGATATTTAAAAGATGAGCAAATTCGATAAGTTCAGAAGATGCGTCTGCCTGAATAACTCCGCCGCCTGCTATAATTAGCGGTTTCTCTGCATTTTCCAACGCCTTGAAAACTTTCATCAAATCAGGCATCTTACAATTATCATTATTCGAGTTTAAAATAGCAATATCCGGATTAAATTCTGCTGTTTCTGAAAAAATATTCTTTGTTAAATCAACAACAACAGGCCCCTGTCTGCCAGAAATTGCAGTATTAAATGCTTCAACAAGAACAGATTCAAGATTTTTGACATCCGTAACCTGAAAATTTTTCTTTGTACAGGATTTTGTAATATCAACAATATCAACTTCCTGAAAAGCATCCTGATGAAGAAGATTTGCCATAACCTGCCCTGTTAAAACAATAAGAGGAGTTCCGTCAAGGTAAGCATCTGCAACTCCAGTTACAATATTAGTTGCTCCCGGACCGGAGGTGACAATAACAACTCCGCATTTGCCCGACACTCTTGCATAACCTTCCGCCGCATGAACTGCCGCCTGCTCATGGCGGACAAGATAGTGCTTGATATCATTCTGTTTAAACAGTTCATCATAAACACTTAAAACAATGCCGCCCGGATAACCGAAAATAGTATCTACACCGAGATCCTTTAAAGTTTTAACAAGAATTTGTGCACCTGTAAGAGTTTTAGTTAAAGTCTGCATAATAACTCCATTTTAATAAATGAATTTTAACACAGAGGAAATTTTTATACAAATTAGAAAAAAAGAGTCCGATAAAACGGACTCTTTTGGATTAATCTTCAGAAAACAATTCTTTTAACAAAGATTTTTTCTTTTGAACTTTCTTTTGATGTTCCTGGGCTTTTCTTTGTCTTTCTAATTGTTTTTGTCTTTGTTTTGCTCGTTTTTGCGCCAGTTTTTGTTCTCTTTTTTTCTTTTTTTCTGCAAGTTTTTGCTGTTTGGCCTGCTGTTTTTGGTACGCTGATTGTTCTTTTCTTGCGACCTTACCCGTAAGATTATCAAGCCATCTTGATACAGGACCTTGAGCTTCTGCAGCATAAACAGAAGACATACTTAAAACAGCTACAGCCAGTAAGGCAACTAACTTTTTTTTCATAATAACCTCGCTTTCAAATTATATTACTCAGAGATTAGCTCATTCCACAATTGTTTTTTCTTTTCAATTTTTTGTTGTCTTTCCTGACGGGCTTCCTGACGAGCCTTTTTGTCAGCTTCTAATTTTTTTTGAAATGCTTGTTGCTTTTCAAGTCTTTCCTGCTGTTGTTTTGCTCTGGCTTCTTCTCTTGCCTGTTGCTGCTGCTGCAATTCTTTTTCTTTATCGACTATTTTCTGGGTATGTTTTTGAATAAAACGTTCAGTGTAAGTTGTTGAAGATGAATCTGCTGCATAAACTGCAGCTGCTCCTGTCAGAGCCAAAACTAAAGATGCAATTAATAACTTTTTCATAATACACTCTCCTTTTTTTTCTACACAAATAATTATACTAAATTAAATTGTACATATCAACTATTTTTTTTATTCCTTGCTCTGCCACATTAAAAATTTCAAGCATCTGCGCTTTTTCATATGGTTCACCTTCCGCAGTAGTTTGAAATTCTATAATTTTACCACTCTTTGTAAGGACTATATTGCTGTCAACCTGCGCATGAGAATCTTCTTCGTAATCCAAATCCAATCGGACATCTCCGTCTACAATACCCGCTGATATAGCTGCAACGGATTCAATTATCGGATCTTCTTTTAATGTTCCATTTTTGAGAAGTTTTTCAACAGCAAGTTTTAGAGCTAAAAAGCCGCCGCAAATACTTGCTGTTCTCGTCCCTCCATCAGCTTGAATTACATCGGCATCAATTGTTATTGTCAAATCAGGGATTTTTTCCAAATCAATGCACGCGCGCAGGCTTCTGCCTATAAGACGTTGAATTTCCTGAGTTCTGCCGGAAATCTTTGTTCTTTCTCTCTGGCATCTCGTATTAGGAGCAGAAGGCAAAAGAGAATATTCTGCCGTAAGCCAGCCGCGTTTATCCTCTTTGTCCATCCATTTAGGTTTTCCCTCTTCAACAGATGCGGTTGTTAAAACTCTTGTATCTCCAAATTCTACAAGAACCGAACCTAATGCATGTTTGGTAAAATCTTTAATAAATCTTATTTCACGTGTTTCGTTATTTTTTCGTCCTTCTCTTTTCATTCTAAACCTCTTTTACTCGTAATCCCACATATAAATTTGACCGCAGTATCTGCATACTGCATGATCATTCATAAACTGCAAATCAGGTACAAATTTGTATCCGTCAACGGTTATTTCTATATCGCCGTCTTTATTGTATTCCTGCTTAAAATTTTTGTCCCCTCTATATTCAGGAGAAAACATCAATTCAAATTTATCAACAGATTTACAGTTCTTACAAATAAACATAATTTAATACTCGTCGTCTTCAAGTCTTGCACGCCTGATAATTTCCGGATCTATACCTCTTTTTTCAATCTTAAATGTTTTTGCAGAAGCTTTTTTGGCAGATTTTCTCTTTTTTTCGATAATCTCTGCAGAATCTTCAAAATAAAGATTTTTATACCACAAAGCCCAGCAGATACTTCTAACAGGCAAAGTAAATCCGACAACTATAAAAAATACGAGCTGTTTAACCATTTCCACAGCTATAACGGCAGGCGTAATATTAAAACGCTCAACAGCTTCAAAAGGTAACGGCAGGCTGTAAGCCCAGCCTTCAAAAACTTTAGATAAAACTCCTGTCAGATTTAAAGAGTCAAATATCACCGAAAGTCCTGCCGGCAACAAGTAATATGTAAAAATTACCAACAAAGTCATAAGCAAAAATGTTCTTGAAAATTTGCCCTTTACAAGACTTAAACTTCTTTTAAAACAGCCTACAGGAGAAACACCATCCTCAAATGTAAATACCTGAAAAATAAGAACAAAATATATAAAAAATACCGCCCCTATTACCCAAAAAACTGGAATAACTGCAAGCAATGTAAAAATACTGAATAACAGCCACAATAAAATATAAAAAAATGTTCTTTTTGTCACAACTTCATTATGTGCCCTGAAATCGTATACTTTTCCGGTATTTAGGTACCCTTCCGCCATTGAATTAACGGCTCCGTAGGAAACAAGATAATCCCAAAAGGCCCTTGCCCATATCAGTAAGCCGGGAATAACCGTTAAAACAACAACCGTAAGCATTGTTGAAAAGTCATTTAACGGAGCATATTTTACAGCAAGATTCTGATAATTCCGGGTATACCAGTATGTCAATCCAAAAATCAAAAATAATCCCAAAATCTGCCCCAATACAGGAAAAGCCATATATAACAAAAATTTATGAATATTCAATGCATAAATTTTTATACCTTCAAAAAATACAAGCCAAACACTTTTATCTTCTTTTGCCATATCTCTCCTATAGTAATTTTTGATTTATTGTATAATAATTTTATTACAAATATGGAAAAGTATACAAAAGAAGATTATCTTAATAAAAAAGTAAATTTACACCTTCACACAAAATTTTCGGATGGCGAAGCAGATCCAACAGACCTTGTAAAACAGGCCAAAGAAAAAGGCTACAAAAAAATAGCTATATGCGATCATAATACTATTGAAGCGCATAAAATTATAAAAGATAAAATACTTCTGCCGGCTGTTGAATTTGATGTCTGGTGCGGTTATGTTTTTATGCATCTTTTAGCATATGATATTGATATTGATAATAAAGAACTTTTATCTTTCTGCGCCAAAACAAAAAAAGAAACCGAGCTTGATATTGTAAGGATTTTTGCAAAAAGAGATATAAAAAAACTTATTAAGGCAATTCACAATGCAGGCGGTAAAGCTGTTCTTGCACATCCGGCCTGCTGCTGGGCAATAAGCCTTGAAAGATTTGTAAAAAAGCTCATTTCTTACGGATTGGACGGAATTGAGGTTTATTACCCGTATGAAAGACACAGAGGAATAATAAAATTTCATAAAGCAGAAACTGTTAATAAAATTGCTGACAAATACAATCTAATTAAAACCGGCGGCACTGACTTACATAAAACACAGCTGAATTAATTTTGATTATTCATTTTTTTTATTGTTTTTTGAATGCCGGACGAAGCTGCAGCACCTGCAATTACCCCTAACCCCATTCCGACCAGAGAACCTAATGCCCCGAAGTGTTTCGCGCCTAAGGCGCCGATATATCCCATGCCTGCACTTACGCTTAAAACATTCATAGCAGATTTAGCCGACTGAACCGTAAAAGATTTTGTTTTTTCTTTTGCATTATCGCCTTTTTTCAATGACTTTATAATTTTCGGGAGTTCCAACAGTCCCATAAATGCAAGTCCCAATACGGTTGTACGTTTTAAGGCACGGCCGGTCAGCTCTTTTAATCCCAGAAAATCATTTTTCACATTTATTGAACGAACAGGAAGCATATTGCCCCATAAATCCTTTACCTTTGATTGAACAGGGGCACCGTCTGTTATCCCGAGTTTTTTTTGAAACCATTTTCCTAATTTAGTGTTATACAAAGTTTTATCCGCATTATATAAACGGTCTACTACTATCTTGCCATTTTTAGATTTTATTTTTTTCATTCCTTCATGTAGGAGTGTTCCTCTAAAAAAAGAAAAATCATGTTGATATTTTTTATAATCATAAGCTTTTGGAATATTTTTTCTTGTTAATGCACAAGCAGAATGTCTATAAGCGGCTTTTAAATCCCTGCAATCTTCAGGAAGGTTTATAAGCGTCAACGCTGCAATACCTGTAGCGCTAAATGTATCCCCATTTTTTAACATGTCAGGAATTCCCGCGATACGTCTTGCAGGGGCAACACTATTCACAACCGTTTGTTCTACAGGTTCCAAAATAGTATCAACAGCGGCATGATTGTCATCTTCGCGGGGTTTATTTATATATTGATTTTGAGCAGATAATGAAACTTGATTTAATGACACAAAAAAATACCTTAAACCTACAATCTACTCATATATAAAGTATTTTTTAATCAAAAAATTGCGTTTTTATTTAAGATTTCTTAAATAAGCTTCAATAAACCCGTCAAGTTCACCATCCATAACAGCATCAACATTACTCGATTCAAAGCCTGTTCTGTGATCCTTGACCATCTTATAAGGATGAAAAACATAAGACCTAATCTGTGAACCGAAATTTATATCGGCACTTTCACCTTTTAATTGGGCAAGTTTTTTCTCATGCTCTGCCTGACGTATCGCAAGAAGTTTTGAGGCAAGAATCTGCATTGCATTCTCTTTATTTTGAAGCTGTGATCTTTCCTGCTGACATTTGACAACAATTCCTGTAGGTTTATGCAAAATTCGAACAGCCGTTTCTACCTTGTTTACATTTTGACCGCCCGCACCACCAGAACGCATCGTGTCAATTTCAAGTTCTTCAGGCGGAATTGTTATAGTTTTTTCAATATCCTCAATAATCGGCGTAACTTCAACTGAAGCGAAACTTGTCTGGCGTTTTCCATTCGCATTAAAAGGGGATATTCTAACAAGTCTGTGCACTCCTTTTTCAGCTTTAGCATAACCAAACGCGAACTTACCCGTAATTTTTATGGTCGCTGATTTTATACCGGCTTCCTCTCCGTCAAGTTTGTCTAAAAGTTCAACCTTCCAGCCTTTATTTTCTGCCCATCTTGTATACATTCTAAGAAGCAGGCTTGCCCAGTCCTGTGCATCCGTTCCGCCTGCTCCGGCATTTATCGTCAAAATTGCATCAGCACCGTCATATTCTCCGCTCAACATCTGCTTAACTTCAAAGGAATCAAGTGCACGCTCCATTTCCTTTAGATTTTCAGCACTTTCATTTATCAACTCGGAATCGCCGATATCAAGTGCTATATAGGAATCATCCAGAACATTCTGCCATTTATCTAAAAACTCAAGATTATCTTTTATTGAGCGTACCTGAGCTCCAATATCTGAAGCCTTCTTTTGATCAGACCAAATATCAGGATTTTGAAGTTTGCCTTCAAGTTCAGCCAAATCTTTATTCAATTGGGCAGAGTCAAAGACACTCCTTAATTTTGGTAAAACGTGTGTTCAAATTATTTATTTTTTGTTTTAATTCTGTATCCATAAAAAAATTTTACAACAAAAAAATACATTCTTGCAATCGCCTGAAAAACTGCTATAATAAACTAAATAAAAATGGAGAGAGAAAATGGCGGGAATAGTTAACAGTTATAAAAAAATTTTTGAAAACAAAAAAATACATATAGGACTTTTTATTATTGCTTTTGCTTGGACTGTATGTTCATTGCTTCTTGATATTGCAACAGGAAGACCTGACAATTATAAACAGAATATTTTTGATATATTATTCGGACTGTTTATAGGAGCACATAGTCTTCAATTCTTACATAATGCAATTAACAATATTAACTCCGGTATTGTACCAAATTTCAGAGATATTAAAGGAAAAGTATACTGGGGAATGATTAAGCTTGATATTGTATGGTGTATTTATACAATTACAGTACTTATTGCGTCTGTTGTTATTTATATGACCGTAATTAATACCATAATTTTCCCGATTGTTGTTATCGGATTAACAGCATTTGTAGCAATATTTGTATACTATATTTATCTGGCCTACGCAGAAAATCTCGATACAAAAGGTCTTTTTAATATAGCATTAATATTCAAATTTATTAAACCGGCCTTTAAAGAAACCCTAATTAAACTGTGTCTGTTTAGTCTTGTGACACTTGCAGCTCTGCTTATTTGTATATTGATTTATGCAGCAGCGGCAATAACTGGGCTTGACACAATAGGACATGTTGCAGGGGAATATTATGCTGTCGATTTCGCGGTAATTACCTGTGCAGGATACTTTATGATTATAACATGGTATTTTGCATACCCTTATTCTCTTATAAATACTTACAAAGAGAAAATAAAACCGCTGTTGAGAAAGGAAGAAGACAATGGCGAAAATGTTTGAGGGCTTTGTAAATCTCTTATCAGGTAAAGATGCTTTTCCAAGGCAAATTACTCTGTTTTCAATATGCGGAATTGCAGGCTTATTTCAGGGCTATATAGCATTAGGCGAAGCAGACATTGTCTGGAAATATATGCTTGCCGTTGTATCCGTTATTTTTACGTTGTTTCTTACAGGATATGAAATCCTTTTTATGAAAGAACGTGAATTACCGGATATTGATATGCGTTCAATAAAAATTTTAAAAAATAAAATTCCTCTGTCAGTATTTCTCGTATGTGTTCCGCTTGCGCTTGTTTCACTCTTTACAAAATACCAGAATTATGCTTTTTGTGCGGAGGCATTGCTTGCAGTACCTTTAACAATGATGCAGGCCGGTTTTTCTTATAACTTTGATGATAAAGACTGGAAAATGCTCTTTACAAAATTCAAAATAACAGATTATATTATGCTCTTTTTCAAAAGACTATGGATTATAATTCTTGCTTATGTAACAACATTCACAACAATATTTTGTATATTTTTTGTTATCGGGCTGTCCGCCGCAATATTATATAAAGGCGATTTGACCACAATAGGATTTGTAATATCATCAAAAGAATATGCCATCAAAGCAGTATCAACTTATATGACAGGTGTTTTAATGGTATATACATTAACAATCGGAACTCTAATTTGGGATTATGAATTGATAAAAACGTATGAAGGAAAGAGAAAAAATGAACGCAGTAACACTAATTCTTGATGGGTACAAAAAACTATTTTCCGGTCCTAATGCAATATTGAAACATATTTCATTATTTGCCTTAGTTTCTATTTTTACTTTATTTTCACTTTATTTTGAAAAATTTGAACATTCTAAATTTTTACCGTCCGATTTATCAACATCTATTTTAGGCATTATATGTATGCTTGCTGTCGCTATTTATCTGTGCGGATACACATACAACTTCATGCATAATGCTTTTTCTGAACAAAGTCCTGAATTGCTCCCTGATATTGATTTAACTTCTCTAGGGACTTTTCTGAAAGCTCTTCCTTTAATGATTGTTTGGATTATATATTTGACGGTATTTGCTATTATTGCCAGTATTTTTGCTATAATTGCACCTATTTTGGGAATATTATTATTAATATTATTTTTCTTAATGGCAACTTTTTTAATATTTGTATTTATAGCTTTCAGTGAATATTTTGACGCTAAAGGTCTATTTAATGTAATGTTGCCATTCAGGTTTATTACCCCATCTATAGGGATGCTGGTGCTATTAGGTATATTATTTATACCGGTTGCGGGAATACTGTCATTAATACCGACTTTTGCTATCGCAATTGTGCTTTACTTAATAAGTTCAGGTAATGCACAGTTTCCAGCATATAATATCATTGTAGGAGCAGTCGGCGGATATTTAGGCTTTTTAGCACAACTTGTGTGGTATTATTGTTTAGTACAGGTTTATAAAGAAAAATTACTACCGATAATGAGAGAAAAAAGCGCCATTTAAACAGGCGCTTTTTTAATCAACAATTTGTATTCTTCCGTCATCTTTAATTTCAACGGGCTGAGGATGCTTTTTAAAATAATCTTCTACACACTTTGTAATATCAAAATCATATTTAACAGCTTTGTCATAATTTTTTAACATAGAAAATCCATCATGTCCCTGGCAGTAATAATCTGTCAATGCCGTTTTATAAAATTTATCCGTCCTTGGATTGTTTATATCAATAGGCGTTTCTTTCCCTGACTTATCGACAAAAGCTGCGCTTTTTAACTGCCCGTCCTTTGAAATTGTATACTTCAATCCTGAAACATGTACAATTCCCGGTTTATTGTTAGTATTTACAAGGGATTTTGCAGAAACCTTTAAAGCATCAACAAGTTGTTTTTCTGAATAATCAGTCACAACTAAATTGTTTTTAAACGGAGAAATATCTTCAAGCCACCTTGTATCCAATTTACCCGCCTCGAAAAATCCCCTGATAGTAGCAGAACCGAATAACGCAACATCTGTTCCGAGTTCTTCCCTCATACAATCGCACATAAAGTTTGCATGACCGCTTGGTTCTATTGACGCATTTTTAGGCGGTAAAGGAGCGGAATTTATAACTCCCACAACTTTAGGTTTACCAAGAATTTGTTCAAAAATATGCCTTACGACAGGGTTACGTTTAAAGCCGCGTGTACTTGTTACATTATTTTGCACCTTTGTCATTACGCCGTTTTTATTCCACTCAACATTAAGCACTCCGAAATAATTTCCATCACGTCCTGCCTGTGTTATCACAACAGGTTCTCCCGATTTTGAACTAAATAAATTTATGTTCGGTTTTACATCTGTTATAAGATTATGAGAATGCCCACCGAGAATAATATCAATTCCGTCAGTTTCTCTTGCAATACGCTGATCATAGCCAAAACCTACATGTGATAAAAGAATTATTTTATTTACGCCCTGCCTTTTCAAATTATTGACTTCATTTTGAATATCTTTGATAGTTCCATCTATTCCGTCAATTTCAAGTTCCTCAAACAATCTGCTGTATTTTAATCTTGAGAACAAATCTACGGGAGTTGCACCGATTATACCGTATTTGTTGCCGTTAATCTCTTGAATATAGGATTTTTCAACCTTTCCGTAAAGCGGATTATCAGGCTTTATATTTACATTACATGCAAGCATTTTATACCCCATAAGAGGTATAAGTTCTGCAATATGCGAAGGAGTGTCATATTCATGGTTTCCCATTGCAGAAGCCATTATTCCCATAATATTTTGCGCTTCCACCATAACCTGATTTGCGGGAGCAGGCTCACCGAGCTGAATATCACCTGAAGAAAGTTTCAGCTTATCCGTTGGGACAGAAGGGACAAAACTGTCAAACGCATTTGAGGCAGTTATTGTTCTTTCGATATTTATAGACTTCCCGTGAAAATCATTAATATAAAAAATGCTTGTTCTTAAAGGTTGATTAGCTTCTGTTTTACCGTCGGGCGATTTTTTTAGAAGCGCCTGAGAAATTAAATTGGTCTGTAAAACATTGACGGGCGTTATCATCTGGTTAGTTCCCTTAGGCATGAAACACCCTGAAAAAAATTTTTGCTATTTAAAATTTAAATAGTTTACAAAAATTATTATTCAAATTCCATTGTCTGAATTTGCCAATGTTTGGAAAGTTCTAATTTTAAAAGTTCTGCGTCGCCGGAAACTTCAAGAAGCACAATTCCTCTGTTAAGGCAAACCTGTTCTTTAGAAGCATGCAGCCCGATACGTGTTCTAATTCCGCAGCCGAAATCGGTCACGATTTTTTGGAATTCAAGAGATGTTTCAAGACGGTTTTCCAAAGCCACACCAATAATTGTAATTGTCATATATTCTCCTTTCTGCATAAAATATGTTATCGGAAGTCGGGAACTATGCGTCCCCGCCCCCCGCACCAAATATTCTTTTTCTTTGTTGCGATGCAAAGAAAAAGAATATTGGATAAGAAAAAGAAACACGCAGACCGTTTAATCTGCACTAAATTCAACCTGAGCGGATGAACTCGCTATATATCCTTGTCATTGCGCACCTGTTGCGCAATCTAATTTTCTCGCTCAAACAGCATCCGCTTTGTTGATGTTTCATTAAGTGCAGATTATTATATTTTTTCGTGCGCTTTAGCGCACCGCAATGGACTTATCGTCCTAACGTCTTAGAGACTTAGCGTCTTCTAATAACATATTTTATGTCAATGTACACACATCAAACATAAAAAAGAGAATAAAAAAATAACACCCGCTAACGGGTGTTACCTTTTATTAATTTTGATGAGTTAATTATTTTCCATCTCATCCATAGCTTGAAGCTGTTTTTTCTTGTAATTATGTATTACCGCATCTACAAGAAGCTCATAAGATTTCATATTCTCGATATTCGGGAATTCTTCTTTGAGTTGTTCTCTGACCATTGCTTCCAGCTTACGTTCGTCAGAACTTGATTTCAATTCGTCAACTCCGCTAATCAACCTTACATAATCCGGAGATGATTTATCCATATTATGATTCATGAAATTTAACCAGCGCAATTTCGGACTAAGCTGCTGTTTTAAAGTTTTCACAATCTTTAAATTTTTAAATCGGTTTAGCATTTGTTGACTCCTACCATAATTTATTGTTTAAAATTGAATTACCTTCTTTGTATTATTGTAAAGTATCCTGAAAAAAATAATTTACTTTTTTACAAAGATTGTTTACAATTCTTTATAATTTACTGAAATCCGCAAGACGGTTGTATTTAGATTTCAAAAGTGTTAATAATGCAAGTCTGTTTTCTTTAACATTTTCGTCTTTGTCCATGACAAGAACGTCATTAAAGAACTTTTCAACCGACGGATTAATTTCTTCAAGCTGTTTCAAATAAGCTTCATAATCCATATCATCAGACAAAGTATTAATTTGTTCCAAAAGCATAGCCTCAGCCGGTTCTCTAAAGAGATTTTTATTTACCTGCTTTTTAGAATCTTCCTTTAATATTCTCAAAACTCTGTTTGCACTTTCAAGCATTGCAGGAGAATTGAGTTTTGAAACAACCTCAACACGTTTTACATAATCCGTTAAATCTACAAGCGGATTAACGTTTGATGCGCAGGCTTCAAGAACATTTTTACCGTATTTTTCCGATAAGAAAATTATTAATCTTTGTATAAAGAATTCATAAATTTCATCGGTAACTTTACCTGAAAGTCTGTCAGTACAAGAACCTGCAAAATTTTTAACTTTATCAAGAACATTTTCACCTTTGCCTGCAACAGGAAGCAGTAATAATGTTTCGTTAACAAGTTTTGTCAAATCTATTTTTAAATTATTTGCAAGTATAGTTCTTATAATACCGAGAGCAGCACGGCGCACACCTAAAGGATCGGAAGACCCGGTCGGTTTTTTCCCTTCTGCAAACACAGCACATATATTATCAATTTTATCTGCTATACCTACAATTTGTCCTTCTTTTGTTTTGGCAGTTTCTCCGTCGGCATTAAGAGGGAAATAGTGTTCTTTTATCCCTTCACAGACACATTCAGGTTCACCCGATACTCTTGCATAATCCGCACCAATAAAACCTTGAAGTTCTGTGAATTCAAATACAAGGCTTGTTGTCAGGTCAGCTTTTGCAAGTAAAGCAGTTCTTTCAATCATCGGGTCATTACCTGCAATAAGTTTCGAAAGCATAACAAGTCTTTGTGCCTTGTCATACATTGTCCCCATTCCTTTTTGGAAGGTAATTCCTTTTAAATCTTCAACATAGTCTGCCAGAGGCTTTTTAGTATCTTCATTAAAGAAGAAAACAGCATCATCAAGACGGGCTTTTATAACACGAACATTACCGGCCTTAATATTTTCAAACTCATCGCCGATATAATTTGTCATTGTTATAAATTTGTTAATAAGTTTACCGTCTTTATAAAGGGCAAAATATCTTTGATGAACAGCCATAACAGTAACAACAAGTTCTTCCGGAAGTTTCAGGTACTCTTCGGAAAACTCGCACACTGCAGGCACAGGATATTCCGTAATAAATGTTACTTCTTCCAGTAAATCATCTGTATAATATGGAGCCGCACCTAATTTATCAGCTTCTTCTTTAGCTTTTTCTATAATTCGTTGTTTTCTTTCTTCCTGATCAACAATTACGCAACAGTTACGCATAATTTCAACATAATCGTCCGGATTGTTAATATAAACGTTTTGCTGGGCAAATCTGTGACCGCGAGTTACATTTGAAGATTCTTTATCAATAATTTTGATTTTAACTTCATCTCTGTCAAGTATAGAAACAATCCATCTTATAGGGCGGGAGAATTTTTCATCGTTATCAGCCCAGCGCATAAAATGAGAGCCCTGAAGCTTCAAAACAATTGACGGAACATTTTCCTGCAAAAGCTCAACAATAGATTTCCCTTTTATTGTAACTTTAGCGTGAATATAATCATCTTCTATATACAAATCTTCGGGATTAATTCCGTTTTTACGGCAAAAACCTTCCCCCGCTTTTGTCAAATTACCTTGTTCATCGTAGGCAACTTTTTTAATAGGCCCCTTTACAATTTTTACTTCGTCTTTGCTTTCTTTATCCAGACCTGAAACAATAACTGCAAGACGTCTCGGGGTAGCATAAACCTTAACATCTTCAAATTCAACTTTGTTTGAATTTAAAAAGTTTTCAAAACCCGTTTTCAGCTGATTAATAGCCGAGGGGATAAATTTATAAGGTAATTCTTCACATCCTACTTCCAATAAATACTTACTCATTCTCTGTCCTTTTTATTATATTTTGCCTTAATTCAATTATAATTTATCAAAGCAGAATGTAAAGTACACATTAATTAAATAGTTACTTATATTTTTTTATGCTAAACTTAAATTAAAACAATAGAAAGAGGAATAAAATTATGTCAGGACACTCAAAATGGTCAACCATTAAACATAAAAAAGCTAAAGTAGATTCACAGCGTGCTGTTGTGTTTCAGAAATATTCAAGAGAACTAATTGTATCTGCAAGACTAGGCGGCCCGGATCCTGCCGGAAACTTCCGTTTAAGAACTGCGATTGAAAAAGCAAAAGCAGCAGGACTGCCCAACGACAATATTAAACGAGCAATTGAAAAAGGTGCAGGCGCAGGAGCTTCCGAAAACTACGAAGAATTAATCTATGAGGGCTACGGCGCAGGCGGAGCTGCAATAGTTGTTGAAGCGATGACCGATAACAGAAACAGAACCGCAGGCGATATAAGAAGCTTTTTCACAAAATATAACGGAAGCCTAGGGGCAACGGGATGTGTTGGCTGGATGTTTGAACAAAGAGGACTAATAACTTTTGACAGTTCAACAACAGATTTTGAAAAGCTTTTTGAAGCGGCAATCAATCTTGATGCCCTTGACGTTATTGAAGAAGAAGATTCATACAAAGTTTTAACAACACCGGAAAGTTTTCAGTCTGTTGTTGAAGGGTTAGAAAAGGAAGGCTTTAAAGCAGAGTCAGCCGAACTCACAAGAATTCCCCAAAACACTGTTGAAATCACGGATGAAAAAACAGCGGATCAGCTTTTGAAACTTTTGGACAAACTCGAAGAGCATGACGACGTTCAAAATGTTTATTCAAACTTTGATATATCAGACGATATTTTACAAAAATTAGAAAACTAAAATGATTGATAATCTTAGACAAATATTTAAATTTCTTGACGGTGCTTCAAATATTCAAAGTATCGTAAATGTACTGCAGGAAGTTTTTCCTCTCAACGCAATATACATTTACGATTCTACAACCGATTCCTTAAGAGATTTTTCCAAAAGCTGGATGTTTATAAAATCCAAAGAGTTAAATAATATTTTCAAAAGCTTTGGAGAAAAAAAATATATAACTGAAGGCAATTATTCCTATTATGCCCTTTTCAACAACGGGCAGGTTATAGGGATGCTTGAATTCACAGAAAAACTTCACAGCAGGCTGTTAGAATTTCTTGAACTTTCAATATTTTGCATTTCATTAAAAATCCAAAATATAATCTTAAGTGAAAGAATGCAAAAAAACATTGATTTTCAGGATTCAATGAAAAATATTGCAAAAATAATAGAAACTCAGTATGAAACAGGCTATATAGTTCCTATTATCGGAGAAATGATTGACAAATTTGTATCTGATCACCTTGTTTACATTTTCATTGACAACAAGCTTGTATGGCCTTCTGCCTGCAAGGATGAAAAAATATTTGAACTGATAAAATGTCTTAACAACAATTCAGAATACATTCTGACTCCGGACAGAAAAATAGGGCTTTTTCCTTTAATTAGCGAAAACAAATTGCTTGGCTGCATCGTTACCAAGGGAACAGACAGTGTATTAAGCGACAAAGAAATCGAATATCTTGAACAGCTTTCCAAACAGGCCGCAACAACTATAAACAGAGCAAACGTTTATGCGGAAATTCTGAAACACGCAACTCTTGATGCCTTAACAGGTTTTTATAACAGAAGACAGCTTGAAGAGCGAATAAGACAAGAAGTTTCCGGAGCAAAACGACAAAAACGTTCACTTTGTACACTAATGATAGATATTGACTTTTTCAAAAACGTAAATGATACTTACGGACACGCTGCGGGGGATATGGTCTTAAAAACTGTTGCCCGAACTATTAAACAGCAGCTGAGGGATTATGACGTTGCAGGGAGATACGGAGGAGAAGAATTTGTCATACTTCTTCCGTTCACAAACCTTGAAGAAGCTTCAATGGTAGGAGAAAGGCTCAGAAAAACCATAGAAAAAACTAAAATTGATATTTCAAAAATTAATCCTGATGCACATGTTAAAAATATCAGTGTTACAATCAGTTTAGGTATTCATCAATATAAACCTGAAGAAAGTGAAGAAGAATTTATAAAAAATGCTGATAAGGCGCTGTATGACGCTAAAAACAGCGGAAGAAACAAAACAGTTACAAAGGAATAATAATGAATAGCTACAAAAGAGTATGTAAAAACCTAGATGACACAAAAAAACTGGCTTATAAATTTGCCTCACTAATTCAAGACGGGTGTTTTATAAACCTTTACGGAGAAATAGGCGCCGGCAAAACCGCCTTTGTGAAACTTGTTGCGGATGCGCTTGATGTTAAAGAAAAAGTTACAAGCCCGAGTTTTGTAATCTTAAACGAATACCATACGGGTTCAATTCCCATCTACCACTTTGACCTGTACAGATTGGAAAATGAAGGGATAAAAACAATTTATGACGAACTGAGAGAATATTCAGAAGGCAAACAGGTTACATTTGTTGAATGGGCGGAATTTAATCAAAACGAAGCACCTTTTAACCATATAAAAATTAATGTTACATACTCTGATGATGAATCAAGAATTTATGAATTCATCTCCTGCGGAAAAGATGAAATAATAGAAGGATTAGAAAAATGATTACACTGGCTTTTGACACCTGCCTTGATAAAATGTATGCGGTTATAAAAAAAGACGGACAAATACTATCTTCACGCGTCGTAGAAAATAAAGACAATAAATACCATTCGGCTTTTTTAATCTCAACTTTGCAGGAGATTATGAGCAAAAATAATATTAAACCGCAGGACGTTGATTTAATAGCGGTGAATATAGGCCCGGGAAGCTTTACCGGTATAAGAGCCTGCGTAACAGTGGCCCGCGTAATGGCGCAGCAGCTTAATTGCAGGGCTGTCGGGATTTCATCTTTAGAAATTTTATCTAAAATTGCAGATAAAAATCCTCTTGTCGCTCTTGATGCAAGAAAAAATTGTGCATACCTTTATTGTGAAGGAGAAATTAAAGGAGCTGTGCCGTTAGAAGAAGTTAAAAATATTATATCATCAGGTGAGTACATAGTTATTACAGATGACAAATTAAAACCGATTTTAGGCGGAATTTCGTATCAGGAAGGAGCTTACCCGTTAGGCGAAATTCTTGCTAATCTTGCGGAGCAAAAAAATGATGAAGGGAACTGGAGAAAACTGAAACCACTTTATATTCAGCCGCCGCCCGGGATATAAAATACGCAAAATCGGGAATAATATAATTGAACAGGAATCCCCGATGGCACGTATGGAGAAGAAAGTAAAAAAAACAAAAATAACATCTTTTAAAAGCGAACTGCCCCAAATTCCGCTTACAAGAAAGGAATTGAAAAACCTTTTGAATTACCGGATTCCATGCCTGTGCTGCGGAAAAGAAATGCTTCATCCTGATATTTATATGCGTCTTATAGATAAAAAAGAATTAAACGGTAAGGCATCCGATGTAATAAAACTGCTTGAACCTTTTGAAAATATTATGCACCCTGTTGAAAGACAGGTATTCAACATGTTTAAATCAATGGCAGTAAAATATCCGGATAAAGATTTTAGAGAACTTCTTTTGTTAAAAAAGGATGTACATGAATTAGCTCTTGTAAAAATACAAAGTTCTATATTCAACAAGGTAAGCTTTTACAGGCGGATACTTCCTAAAAAAATGGCAAGACAGCTTAGAAAACTTATGATTAAGACCAACGATATAATTTTTGATCCCGAACCGCATAAACCTTTTTCTAGGAGGATTTTCATACATAAATTAAAAAATATAATCAAAAATCTTGAAAATAAAAAACTTAAGGATGAAATAATTGAAATTGCCCGCAGATTACCGCGTTCAAGCGATGAAGTATCAGCTTTCGTTGTAAAAAATGCAAGAAAAAGCTCTGATGTTATTGCTCTTAATCTTATACACCCTTCTGTCGGAACATTTGAACATCTCACACCAAAATGTATGCTTGGCCTGAGTAATTCTCTTAATTTTGCGCTTGAATGTTCACATTGCAACAATTCCCGCCACCACTATCCAATAACAACTCAGGTCGAAGAAAACCCTTATATGCCGCATAATGCTCAGCTTCAGGCAGACAAACTGATATCTCTTTGCAAAAAAGGAGTATGCAATAAAGAATACATAGAAAATCTTAGAGAAGTCCTTTACTGGCTTTCCGAAAGAACTATTGATCTGGATATCTCGAAATTGTATATTACGTAATATTTGTTAATAAACTAGCAAAAAATACTAATCAGGTGTATTTTTACTCTATGAGGATTACGCCTGTATTAAATAATTTTATTAAACCTTTAGGGGATTACAAGAATAATCCGGAAGATTATTCTGTTTACAGGTTTCCTGTAAACAACAATAACATAGAAGGTGATGTTTTTGTTAAAAACCAACCGTCATTTACAGCCATCAACAGTGCTTCCGGGTTTCGCAATCTTGCATATCAAAGGAAAATACACTGCATATACTGCGGAAGACCTCTATTGAGTGATAAAATTGTAAATAGATTAAAAAGCAGCGGAATCTTTTCCGGCCCTATAAATAAGTTTGTGCAAGAAATGTTAAATTACATTGAGTACATTCATCCTACAGAAAAAGAATTTTTAAAAAGAGTTGCTATTTTAGCATTTGATAAGCCTGATATAAGATTATCTGAAGCCATCAAATTAATGTACCCTGCAGCAAACAAAGAATTACTTGAAGAACAAAAGCCAATATTTAAAGAGCTATCCGCTTTAAGTGATGAAATGCCGCATGGTTATAAAACTAAATTTAAAGAACTTCTAAAAATTTCAAAATTAAGATTGGAAGAAAAAGGATATATTCCACCGGAATTTAGCGGAAAAGAATTTAAATATAAAATGTCACGTATAGGAGTCACAATAAAAGATGAATATATGGCAAAAAAAATTGAACAATTGACAGAACCTCTTACACATCCGATATTTAAAAAAGAAAAAGAACCTTTGACTCCAAAATTTATAGATAAAATATTAAAACTTACTGAAACTCGTGACGTAAATAAAAAGAATCTCACTAAAAAAGATCTTCAATTGATTATAATTAATAAAATAAAACAATACGGAGAAATTCTTAACAGAAAAGATATTTTGTATCAGTGCGATATTGCAATCAATACAATTGAAAAACGACCGGTAAAAATCAAATTCAGTAATAAAGCTTTTAAATACGATTTAAATGAAATACTGGAAGGTATGCCTGACAGCCAATTACGCGAAAGAATAGATGCAATAGTTGAAAAACTTCCGACATCACAAACAAGTGTAAACGCATTTATTACAAAACACGAACGATCTGCCTCTGATGCAATCGGATATAACATTTTAAGACCTTCTATTGTTACAATAGAACATATTCACCCCAAATCACTCGGCGGACCTAATGACTTGGGGAATTATGCACTTGCCTGCGCAGATGATAATAACACGCGTTCTAACAAAAGTCTTGTTGAATTTATAAAACAATTTGATATAAAAAACCAAAAAACTTATTTCAAAGAAATTTTCGAAGAAGCATACAAAGGCAATATACCTATCAAAAAAGCAGTAGAAATGGTTAAAACATTTTTCTATGAAAGCGGAAGAAATATTGAACCAAATAAACTAGGAGTCAAAGTAACGAAACGCCGTAACAATAATTATTAACAATTGTAAAAATAAACAATAAATAATTAAATTTTTCTGAAATATCTGCCGATAAATTAAATGTAGTTAATAAGGATACAAAGATGGCAGATACAGGAGCATCATTTAACAGACCATATAAACCGTTCGGGATGAATGTAAAAGTTCCGGAAATAGGGGAAAGAACCCTTAAACAAGCAGGAGATACACTCGGTCATATTGTAAAATCACCGACAGAACCGCTTTTTAAATTTCTGGAAGATAATGAAGAAGTATTTACAGGTGATATTAATTATAAAATCAACAAAATTTATGCAGAAAGCTTCACTATAGGTTCTGCAATGCGTATGGAAGATGAAAAAGTAAACGGAATGCCTTCATCGTTTGATATGCACTTCTAGCCACTAATTCTACTTTGTCTATATATCGATAGAAAAGCCCCAAAAGGGCTTTTTTATTTATTAATTAATTGCCGGAAAAAATCCTTGTTCTCTTTCAATTTTTAGTGTATAATTCAGATATATAAGAAAGAGATGAGTATGGGATACAAAATTTTATCAAAAAAAGAACTATGTCCAAACCAGTTTGAAATTACAGTAGACGCACCCTATGTAGTCAGAAACGCTAAGGCAGGACAATTTATAATTTTCAGAGCAACGAAAAACAGTGAACGAGTTCCTCTGACTATAGCTGATGTTAATAAAGAAAAAGGCGAACTTACACTTGTATTTATGGCTGTTGGATATTCAACAAAGCAGCTGGCAGCCTTGAATGAAGGTGATGAAATACATGATATTGTAGGCCCTCTGGGACAGCCAACACATATAAAAAAATACGGCACTGTTGTTTGCCTTGCAGGCGGTTACGGTGCTGCTCCATGTTATCTGATTGCAAAGGCTTTTAAAGAAGCCGGCAACAAAGTGTACATGATTATGGGGGCAAGAACAAAAGATTTAATCTTCTGGCAGGACAAGATGAAAAATGCCTGTACGGAACTTTTTATAACTACAGATGACGGAACCCTTGGCGAAAAAGGTTTTGTTACACAGGTACTTGAAAGAATTATGAGTCAGGAAAAAGTAGACTATGCAATAGCCGTCGGACCTATGCCAATGATGAGAGCAGTGGCGGATTTAACACGTGATAAAGGAATTTATACTGAAGCGAGCATGAATCCTATCATGGTTGACGGCACCGGAATGTGCGGAGCATGCAGAATTACGGTCGGCGGAGAAACTAAATTTGCCTGCGTAGACGGCCCTGACTTTGATGCACACAAAATAGACTTTGATGAAGTTATAAACAGGACAAAAATTTACAAAGATCAGGAAAGAAAACGCGACGAAAACTGTAATTTGTTAAAACAGTCAATCAATAAATAGGAGAAAATTATGGCTAAAGATATTCCATATTGCCCGCTGATGAGTGCAGGTTCAGATATTGACAAAGTTTGTACGCTTGAAAGCTGCGCCTGGTTTGTTCCAAGTGTAAGAAAATGCTCAATGTACATGTTGGCATACAATGCTTTGCTTGAAACAACAGCAAGACAAAAAGCCGCTAAAGTACACAGATAAGGTTTTATATGAAAATTATTGTCTGCATAAAACAGGTCCCTGATACTACAGATATTAAGTGGACAGAAAATAACACTATACAAAGGGAAGGGGTAGAAAGTATTATCAACCCCTTTGACGTATATGCAATTGAAGAAGCTCTGAAACTAAAAAAAATTATTGAGGATGTTGAAATTACTGCCATAACCATGGGGCCTATACAGGCTGAAAAAATGTTAAGGCAGGCAATTGCACTAGGATGTGATAATGGCATTTTAATTACGGATAAAAAGTTTGCAGGAGCAGATACTTACGCAACAGGCAAAACCATAACCTCCGCGATTAAGTCGAAACTTCCTGATTTTGACTTAATTATATGCGGTCAATTTGCAATAGACGGAGATACAGCCCAGACAGGCCCGAGCATTGCAAATCAATTAGGCATTCCTCAAATTACCTTTGTAAAAGAACTGAAAGAATGTGAAAACACACATATCTGCGCGGTCAGAGAAATAGAAGAAGGTCTTGAAACCCTGAGAGTTGAACTTCCCGCACTGATTTGTGTATTAAAAGGTTTTGAAGAGACAACACGAGCAAAAATTAACGGTTATATAAAAGCAAAAAATGCTGAAATTACTGTTTATTCAATGGAAGATATAGGGCTTACACCTGAAGAAACAGGGATTAAAGGTTCCCCGACATTTGTAAGCAGAGCATTCCGCCCCGAACACAACAGGGGAGAATGCGAAATTTGCTCGGACTATAATGAACTGGCAGAAAAAATAAGCGAATTTGGAGGAATTTCTAATGAGTAATATAATGTTATATACAGAAGTTACAAAAGAAAATTATCTCCACACGGTTCTTTTTGAATTGGCTTACAAGGCTCAGGAACTTTCAAAAAAACTTAATAATGCAGATGTTTCTGCTCTGCTTATATGTAAAACAGGATTGGCGGAAGAATTTAAAGAAGCGTTTATTAATTCGGGATTTGATTACGTTTATATTGCAGAAGATGACAGGCTTGCTAACTACTCAACCGAGTTGTATTCAAAAATTGCCGTTGATGTTATAAACGAAGTTAAACCGGAAATTGTACTTATCGGCGCGACAACTCAAGGGCGTGATTTAGCACCGAGGGTTTCCTCATCTTTGCATACAGGCTTAACTGCTGATTGCACAGGACTTGACATAAACGAAAAGGGACAGCTTGCTGCAACACGTCCTACCTTTGGCGGAAAACTTATGGCTACAATTTTATGCAAAACAATGCCTCAAATGGCAACTGTACGTCCGAAAGTTTTTAAGCCGGCTCCTGAAAATATTGTAAAAGATACAAAATTTATTTATATCAAACCAAATATAGATAATATTGAAACTAAAGTTAAATTTGTGGAATTTGTAAAAGGTGTAAATACCGCAATAAATGAACTTGACAGTGCAGAAATTATTGTTGCCGGCGGCAAGGGGATGAAAAATGAAGCGGGATTTGAATTACTAAAAAACTTTGCAGAAAGCATTGGAGCGTGTGTTGCCGCTAGCCGCGGTGCTGTTGAGATGGGGCTTGCTCCTGCAGATATTCAAATCGGACAGACAGGAAAAACAGTTACACCAAAACTCTATATAGCCTGCGGGATTTCAGGGGCTATTCAGCATATTGTAGGAATGCAGGACAGTGACAAAATTATTGCAATTAATACAGATGAAAAAGCGCCGATATTTGATATATGCGCCTGTGGTCTTGTTGGCGACGTATTTGAAGTTTTGCCTGAATTAACAAATATCTTAAAAACTGGCTAATCTTGACAAAATTTGAAAAATGATAAATAATTGAATAGATTGTTATATATAAGAGGAGTTTTATTATGGAAAAAGGTAAGAAGCTGAGAATTGCCTTCCCCCCCCCCGAAAAGTTAACTATAACAAGGTTTTCTAAGGAATTATTTGCTTTTACACTTGCAGAAGTACTTATCACTCTCGGAATTATCGGAGTTGTTGCGGCAATTACAATCCCGAGTGTTGTTGCAAAATTTCAACATAAAGCTCTTGAAAGTCAATTTAAAAAAACTCTTTCAGTTACACAGCAGGTATTTCTAAAAGCAAAAACGGATTTTGGACTTGATAACTTTGCTCAATACTGCACATATTACCCGTACGCGGGTAACAGCGGAAAGCCTTATGATAATGCCCCTGAATGCTATGAAATTTTACACAAAACACTTCTTAATATAGATGGTGTAAAAAGTATATATAATAATACTGACACTCATATTGTAAGACTGAATGAAACAATTCGGACTTATAATAACAAAGCCGATATAACAACTTCATCACTCTCCGGGCTCGGGAATGCTCTATATTATACAAATGTTTTACCTGACGGTAGTTATATAGGATTCTCTATAATTGAGGCCTCACTAAACATAGTCATTGATACTAACGGAGCCCAAAAACCGAACAGACTGGGACATGACATTTTCTTTTTTAAATTGGATAAACAAAAGGATATGGTTACATCCTATTCAGAACCAAAAAATTACACAGATGAAGAAATTGAAGCAGGGAACTATGACGATAGAGCAGGTAATCCATGCAATCTAAACTCTAGCCAGAAAGCTAACGGTATAGGATGTTCTTATTATGCGCTTATGAATAAATGCCCGTATGATGACAACAAAACATATTTTGAATGCCTACCGTAAAAATTTTATTAAATAAAATTTTTGTGTTAAAATAAATCAGTAATTAACCTGTTTTTCACAGAAAGGATTTAAGGGATATGAATAAGGTTGTAGTAGGCGCGCAGTGGGGCGATGAAGGGAAAGCTAAAATTACTGATTTATTAGCTCAGGATGCTGATTTAATTATAAGATATCAGGGCGGATGCAATGCAGGACACACTGTTGTTGCACATAACAAAACATTCAAATTCCATTTGATACCGTCAGGAATTTTATACAAAGGCAAAACCTGCTTTATCGGTGCAGGAACCGTCATTCTGCCGGAATATTTTGAACAGGAAATACAGGGGCTTATCAAAGAAGGAATTGATGTTTCAGGGTTAAGAATTAATCCGCTCGCGTCTATCACAATGCCTTATCACACAGAAGTCGACGGCTACACAGAAAATACTGCAGGAAAAGGAAAAATCGGAACAACTAAAAAAGGGATCGGTCCGACTTATACAGACAAAATGGCAAGAATAGGACTTAAAATTCAGGATTTATATTCTCCGGAAGCCTTAAATGAAAAACTGGACATTATTCTGCCTTTGAAAAATAAAACCCTTGAAAAAGTTTACGGACTTGAACCTTATACAAAAGACTGCATTCTTGCATTATGCGAAAAATATGCGGGAATTTTTAAGCCTTACGTCTGCTTTGACTGGCAAAAAGAGCTTGAAAATGCAAAACGGGATAAAAAAGCAATACTTTTTGAAGGCGCACAGGGTGTTATGCTTGATATAGACTATGGAACCTATCCTTTTGTAACATCATCAAATCCTATAGGCGGCGGTGCTGCAACCGGCTCAGGTTACGGGCCTACAATGATTGATGAAGTTATAGGTGTTGCAAAAGCATATGTAACAAGAGTAGGTGAAGGGCCTTTTGTAACTGAGCTTAAAGATAAAACAGGCGATAAAATAAGAGAAATAGGACACGAATACGGAGTTACAACAGGCAGGCCTAGACGCTGCGGCTGGTTTGATGCTGTGACGATGAAATATGCCGTTTTAGTCGGAGGTTTGACATCAATTGCATTAACAAAAATAGATGTATTCGACAGTTTCGATGAGATTAAAGTATGTACGGCCTATAAAGACACACGTGACGGAAAAATTTATACAAGCTATCCGACAGATGTATTTATCCATAAATATTTAGAACCTGTTTACGAAACTCACAAAGGCTGGGGGGTAAATGTTTCTGATATTAAAGAATATAACAAATTACCTGAAAATTGTAAAAAATATCTAACAAGGCTTGAAGAACTTCTTGAAGTTCCGATTTCAATCGTAAGTGTCGGCCCTGACAGAGAACAAACTATTTTCAGATAATAAATAAAAAGGCAATTTTTTATTTGTTCATGTTTTTATATTAATGTGGTTAGAATAAATTCTATTAATAGTGTAAATAATTATCAATACAGTAATAAGCAGGTTTTCAAGGGGACCGAAGCAGTTCAGACAAATCCGCAAATTGAACAATTATCAAATATACAACCTGATTTTGCGGTAAAAACTCCTATTGCTTATACCAAAACCGGAGAAATGAACTTTCCTTATGACACAAAAGCTTATTGCTACAAACTTGCAAACGGTCAAAGGGTAATTATTGTTCCGCAGGAAGGCGAAACCGTTTTAAGGACATACGTTAACACAGGTTCAATGAATGAACCGGATAACTTGCGGGGAATCAGCCACTATATTGAGCATAATTTATTTAACGGCTCCCAAGGACTTGAACAGGGTGACTTTTTCAAACAGGTAGATAAAATGGGAGCTTCAACAAATGCGTCAACAGGCTTTGCGGAAACAAACTATTATATAAGTTCAAATCTCCTGAATGAAGGTGATTTGGAAAACAAGATAAAAATTCATGCCTCAATGTTAGAAACTCCGCTGTTTGCGGCAGATAAACTTGAAAAAGAAAAAGGTATTGTAAATTCCGAAATTAACATGATTACCTCGGATCCAGAAAATCTTGCAGTAAATAAGATGCTTAAAAATTTGTACAATATCAAAACGACCTCAACCGACATGATTGGCGGGACAACAGATAATATAACAAATCTGACGCGTGAAGATGTTGTAAATTACTATAATAACAACTATTACCCCGCGAACATGGTAACAGTTATAACCGGAGATGTAAAGCCTGAAGAAACAATGAAATTAATCTCCAAATACTTTACATCTAAAAAACAACCATCCGGACATCGCAATTTTGAAAAACTTATTCCCGTTCAAAAAACAGTAAGAGAAGATTTTATATCCGATAAAGCAACAGCTGCGCATATAGCAGTCGGATTTAACGGAGCAGACGCTCAAAATATTAAAGATAGAGTGTATGAAGAAGCACTTACGGAACTTTTATCAGGCTCATCGACTTCCCGTATTGATAAAAAACTAAAAACTTATAATGCTTCTTTTTATACAGCAGAAGAAAAAATAAGTACAAATCCAAAAGACGGAAGAGCATTGATGTTTATTGCAGAAACATCCGATGAAAACTCCGAAAAAGTTCTGAAAGTAATATTTAATGAAATCGCCAATGTTGCAAACAATCCGCCTACAGATGATGAAATGCAGATTATAAAAAAACGTATGCTTAATGAGTTTTCAACTATTTTTGAACACTCATTCAGAACTAACAACGCAATAGGTACAGCAATGTTGGAAAATAATGCAGATTATCTGAACAATTATCAGGAAATTATTAAATCAATGACAGCCGATGATATTGTTAACGCCGCAAAAAAATATCTTGATATAAATAAAGCGTCAGTGACAGTTGTTCACCCATCATCTGCAAATGCTGAAAGTATAAACAAAAATTACAACGACGCAAAAAGTATATCTTTTACCGGCAGAAAAGAAGCAATTGATTTAAACAACGTAAAAGAATACACTATGCCGAATAATAATTTCAAAATAGTAACAAATAACGGCAGAACTGATAACTGTTACGTTAAGATGGAATTTTCAACAGAAGGATATAATACAGACAAATTTGCTGCAGTAATTGTACTCAATGAGCTTTTAAATGAAGGGACCTTAAATAAAAATCAAGAAGAATTCTATAAAAATCTTCAAAAGTCCGGTATAAATGCAAATTTTGAAAGTAACAACAAATCCGTTACAGTTTATTCTAAATTCGCATCCGAAGATATGGATAAAGCCTTAAAATCGGCAAAAGAACTTCTTGACAGCCCGAGATTTAATCAGGAAACATTTAACGAAGTAAAATCAAGAGTTATTGATAATATCTCGATTTCTCAAAAATCAGCCTTTGATAAACTTGATGCAGAAGTATACAAAAATCTTCCGCAGGGAAAAACTAAAAGTGATCTTTTGAAAGAATTGCAAACTCTGACACTTGATGACGTAAAAAACTTGTACAATACTATTATGACAAATTCAAAAGCTTCAATTGCAGTAACAGCACCATTTAACAAAAAGCCGGAACTTAATGACATCCTGTTCAAAAATATAGCTTCTTACAAAAAATTCAATGCTTACAGACCTAATGAAATACTGGATAAATATATACCAAATACTGAAACCAAAGTTCTCACAGATACTGATAACAAAAATCAGGCCGAAATAATTGAAGCTTTCAAATTCAGAGCAGGCAATAATATAAAAGATGATATATGCCTTGAGCTTTTAAATACAATACTCGGAGGAAACTCTTCATCCAGACTATTTAATGACCTGCGGGAAAAACAAAAACTTGCATACCATGTCCGTTCAAACTTTGATATCACAGATAATACCGGCCTCTTTTATCTGAAAATCGGTACAACTACAGAAAATAAAGATACAAACGAAATAAGTTATGATAACATTCAAAAATCAATTGACGGGTTTAACAAACACATACAAAAAATTAAATCTGAAAAAGTCACTGACGAAGAATTAAAAAATGCAAAATTAAATTTGAAAAATACAATTTTAAATATAAATAATACAAGCGTTTCTCAAACCTGCGGATTATTATACTCTCTTAACACTCCTTACGGAATATCAAGGGATAACCAAGTATTAAAAATGATAGACAGTATTACAGCCGATGATATTTATAACACCGCGAATTACGTATTTGCAGGTAAGCCTGTCTACTCAATTGTGGCTACAGAAAACACTTTAAATGCCAACAAAGAATATATTGAAAATCTGAAATTATAGTCTATTGTAGCGGCTTAATATCAAACTTCACACCTTTGCCACGGATTGTAAAGTCAATAGGAACACTGACAGGAGTTCCGCAAGCGTCAACAATCCATTCTTCAGACCAGATACCGGCAATTTCTCTGCCATTGCGGCCATATTCCACATTTGTTTTTGGTTTTGTAATTTTAGTATCTGTAAGATGAAATTTACGGCAGTCATCAACACTTTTATCAACTTCGGCATAAACTGGGCCAAGAACCATTGCATGCATTTTTGCTGGAAGCATCGTCGCCCCTGCCAAAGGAATTTCAGTCCTTAAATATGAACCTGCAAAAGCTTGAGAAGCCTGTAATAGCAGAACAAATGATAATATAATAAACATTAATTTTTTCATATGATACCCTTTTTTATAAGGATATCATACAGCATATAAAAAAACAAACTTATTTACAAAAAGTTAATTATTTTCAAATATATCGTGATAAGAAGAAAATACATAAAGAATTGCACTTACACCAATTAAGCCATAAACAATTCTGACCCATAATGTCATATCCCCAAATATAAGCCGGACTAAATCAATATTAAAAAATCCGACTAATCCCCAGTTTAAAGCCCCGGCTAAAATCAGAATATAAGTAATTATTTTTACAACTTGCATAAATGAGCCCTCACTTTCAAAACTATTATCAAGAAAAATAAAAAACTTTATATCGGTAAACAGAGCAAAAAAAGAGTCCGATAAAAATATCAGACTCTTTTTTTTATTATAATTTTAAGAATTATAATTTAGAAGCAACCATCAAAGTAGTTTCAGCCAATCTTGTAGAATAACCCATTTCGTTATCATACCAAGAAATGATTTTAACCTGATTGCC